>BDEJ01000117.1 GCA_001653155.1 Porphyromonadaceae bacterium H1 | reverse complement strand
AGACTGCTGAATAATGAAGGGCTATTATGGGGCTTTTTAATCATAAAATCTGCAAGTTTACTATTACAAAGGTAAGAAAACTTGCAGATTTACCAAAGGGTTTCGAAGATTAATTTACTGAATATCAAACAATATGTGGTTTTTTAAGAGGCGACTATATAGTTTTCTGTTTGATAAATGTGTTTACCACACTTGCTAATGTCTGAAATAGATAGAAATGGAATAGGTCCTCCATAATAATTGGGATTAGTGGTGGAAGGAGTACCCCCACTATTCATCTCAGCTATTTCTCCGAGAGTTGTCTGTATCCATTCATCGGAGAATTGGGGGAAGCGGAGCTTTTGGCTGAATAGTTGATTCAGTAGGGCTGCCTTTTCTCTTTTCTTTCCTTAATTGTTTCGCTAAGGCACTGAATCCGCTCGTCAATAAGGCTCAGGAAATCCGCTATCTTCTTTTGCTCTGATAGTAATGGAAAAGCTAAAGATACGCTCCTCAGATCATCATTATAGAGTCTAGTTATTGTACTAGTATTGAGTTTTGACCAGTCTGTATTATTTAGAATATGGAATAGAAATAGATTAATAATGACGGATTCATTGTTGTCTATCCAGACAATGTTTGAATCTTGAAAATATGAAGGTGCTCCATCAAAGATCAAACATCTGCCAATAGTCCCAGCACACGTTATCAAGATTTGTCCTTCCGTTGGGTAATGATACCTCTTTGCATAGTCCTCAAATAAGGAAAAAGAAATATAACAATCTGCCGTCTTCCCAATTGTCCCTATCTTGTAAAAAGGTACTCCTCTCTCTGAATTAGTTTGATTTGCAAATATTCTTTTACACATACGTATCTCCCCAACTTCTCCAAGAGTTATCTGAGTCCAGATTTAGTATTTACAACCGATTATTACTCAATATTTTATAGATAATAAGTCAGAAATATGGTTG
>BDEJ01000116.1 GCA_001653155.1 Porphyromonadaceae bacterium H1 | reverse complement strand
GGGATTGCTTCACAAAACAACACAAAGTGTTTTGCCTCATAAAAATCCGTAATTTCTAATTCGTAATTCGTCACTACCATGTTGCCACCGGTAAAAAAAGCCAGACGCTCCTCGTCCTCCTCCCGCAAGCTGCCGGGAAGGCTCGTTTCCCCCCACCCACTAACATTTATAAACATATCCTGCCGGGGCTTAGCCCGTCCTGCGTGGGACAGCCTTTCCCCCACGTGGGAAATTGCTCCCCCTACGTAGGACATTCCTTCCCCCACGTGGGACATTCCTCCCCCTACGTAGGACATTCCTTCCCCCACGTGGGAAATTCCTTCCCCTATGTAGGACATTCTTTCCCCTACGTAGGAAATTGTTCCCCCTACGTGGGAAATTCCTTCCCCAAGATGAAAAATGCTTTGTACGGTATCCATGCTGCGAAAGCACTCCATAATCAAACTGATTTACTAACCTTAAAAGCAAAAAATTATGACAAAAAAATCGTATGCTGAACAAATCTCCCAATCGAAGTTATTGGTGGAGGCGATGAAAAACAACGCATCGAGCCTGCCCTCGAAGCTCACGGGCGATTTTATCGAAAAAATGAACGACACGCTGCAAGAGGCCATCGAGACAAACACCGTGCAGGAACGCCTCAAAGCCGACCTGAAAACCGAAACCGCCCGGCTCGACGCGCTGATGCGGGAAGTGGCCAAAGCCTATGCTGAAGCTAAAAAACGTATCAAACTCGACTTCCCGCAGGAAAGCTGGAA
>BDEJ01000115.1 GCA_001653155.1 Porphyromonadaceae bacterium H1 | reverse complement strand
TTGGGGCAATTCATATTTTTTTGCACAAAGATACAAATATATATTTAATTAGCAATACCCATTTTGGTGTCAAGAGTTTCGGTCTTGGATTTTAGCTCGGCTTTGAGGCGTTCTTGTTCATCGTTTAGAGTGATGGCATCGGTGCGTGTTTTCTCCAATTTTTTGATAAAATCGGCATCAATTCCTCTTTTGGCAACCTCTGCGGACTGATTGTTAAGTCCTGTTGCCATTACTTGTGCTTGGGAAATGGTTTCCGCATAGCTTTTTGTTGGTTACAATTCAGTTAAAATATTTCAACAATTAAACGCTGAAATAGATCATCTTTATTCCTTAACTACTCTTGCCATCTTTCCATCGGCATTTACAATATATACACCTACGGGCAGACCGGCTACATTTATGCTGTTTGCATCAGTAACGTGAATTACTTCCTGACCGTGTATGTTATATATTCTTATACTGTTTGCCGGCTTATCCGACATTAGATACAGTATATCACTGACAGGATTGGGGTATACAGACAGAGCAACCGGAGTACTTTTTACTTCCGCTATACCTGTGCTACCGGTTACAGTAAGTTCAACACCATCATTACCATGAAAAAATTTAACTAAAAATCTGTAAGTTTTCCCTGCTTCGAATACGAAATCGTCTGCACGACTCTTACCTGTTCCTTTATCGTTAACTATCCATATTTTTTTACCTTTCTCCGGTGCTGCTATTACATAGTCGTAGGTACCGGCAGGTATCTTGATAGAAACCTCTCCATCTACAACCATATGCGTAGGAGTACAAGACGGGTCTGCATCGGCAGGAATCTTATATTCGAACTCTTTGAACAGATCACTCGGGACATTACAGTCATTGGTCAAAGGACCTTGTTCCGGAATAGTAGTCCCAAATGTATTGTGGTTTTTGTCGAGTAGCATTTGATACCCCGAACCATCTTTCCATACATCATGGGCTTCAAGAATAATAGTTACATCTCCTTGTGCGTTTGCGAATCCGCACACCATTACTGCGCCACAAATGGCAACAATCGCTTTTCTTAAATTCTTTTTCATATTATTATAAAATTTTTGAGTTAAACAATACATATTATATTAATTAATTTTCACATTTATACTCGGGACAAAGATAATAAAAAAATTGAGATCGGTAATTTTTCATAGACTATCCGAATATAAATATCTGCTTATTATAACAATTTTATTTTTTATTTAGCAATCTCACTATGTATCAAAACCTTTTTTCCTTACTCAAACGTGGTAAAATCCATTTTTTATTCTATCTTTGTTCACGATATAGTAAGTATCTTATAAATTCGATAAACATTATAATATTTTTTATTAATTTTGCCCAAAATACTTGTAATTGACAATTAAATTATTTATAAAACAGGGCGTACAGCCAATTGCCCAACCACCGGGATATTTGAATTCATTTTCTATTTTAAGCGAGTCAAAGTTTATTTCAATAATTTTTGAATTTGAAGTAGATATGAAAAGTCTGTTATTATGCTTTATAGCTTCGCTGTCTAACCATTCAACTCTGTATTTTTTTGATTTTATTGTTTTACCATTTTCACTGTTCAATACTATTAATTCGTTGTCATTGGACAAATAAATCAAATTGTCCATCACACTTATATTGGTTGCCCACAACTTGTGTTTTATCTGCCATAAAACACTTCCATCCTTTCTATTAAGAGCGATAATATAGTTATTTGTTGTAAATAAATATTTGTCTTTTTGTAGAATGGGTCTGGAAGTAACATAATCACCTTCGTCTTTTAATGAAAAACTCCATTTGACAGTTTTTGTTTCGGTATTTAGTCGTCCCTTAAAAAACCACATATTGTTTGATATTCAGTAAATTAATCTGCAA
>BDEJ01000114.1 GCA_001653155.1 Porphyromonadaceae bacterium H1 | reverse complement strand
GACTTGCGCACGTGCGCAGGCAAAAAAGTTTTTTGTTTTTTTAGCATTTGAGGCTTGTGAAAAGAGGCGGTTTTCGGGGGATTTTTTCCGTCCGGCAGGGGAAAAATACCGGATTTTCATCTTGATTTTTTTGTTTTTTGGAGGAAAAGTTCGGATGCTGTTCTTCTTTTTTCTCTTTCAAATAATGTCCCCTTGTGTTCAAGGGGATGGGCGTAGCCCGGAGGGGTTAGACTCAAATTCATGATTTCCCCAAACCCCTCCCCCTGCGGGTACTCCCCTTTGACTAAAGGGGAGATTCGTAGAG
>BDEJ01000113.1 GCA_001653155.1 Porphyromonadaceae bacterium H1 | reverse complement strand
AGAGCCCATTTGAAAATCGAATCTCACTTAAAGAGAGTTTTTAAGGGATGACTATGTATGCGCAGAGCGGCCACAGCCGTAGCGCTTCCGTTTCCGGGAACCGTTAACGGCGTATTGAGTTGTAGCTTGGAAATTTCGCGTTCGTTAAAGAAAACAGTAGCAGCAATCGAAGACACGCTTACACTGTAAAAAGTATTATTCTTAAGCCGGAGCCGCAAGGAAACGTCTATGTAATCCGCCTGTATGCTTTGCACTTCGAACGCTTCGAACGAGAAGTCCATACGCAAAAGGGCTATTGCAGTAGGCAAGTACCACAACGCCGCAGCGGACAAGAATAAAACGTAAGGATTCATTTTGCTACATTGTTACGTGCAGCAAAAGTATGTTAGAGAAAAAAAAGAGAGGGGAAAAGGTGGAGTTTGCGTAAAATGCGTAATTTGTGTAATAAAAACGCCCGGAGAAGTGGGCGTTTGTGGTGTTAAAGTCCTGTTACCATAGCTGACGGCACAATACGGTGTATATATACGACATCCCCATGCACCGTATAAATAATAGCCATTTTCTTATAGTTAATGCGGCGGACATTGCTCCCGTATTGCAATAATGATTTTCGGGTCTGTATCGAATAGCTTTCCGGAGAACGTTTTAAGATACTTATCATATCTTTCAATCCCTGTATATAACGGAAAGCGGTTAAGGGAGCTTTGTAATCAAAGTAAATTACATCTTCCAGCTCCAACATGTCTTTTTCCGATTCCGGAGAGAAAACAAGCCGATACTTATTCATTTCAATTTATAGTTTGTCCCGTATCGTTCATTAAACCTGTTTTCAACTCCCTGCCAAAAATCGTTTTCGGAAATACAGCTTTCTCCCGATATGCCTTCAGGAAATGGGTATTCTAATTTTACGGATTTTTTGTTTTCCAATTCACGAACGACACGACGCCC
Organism: Porphyromonadaceae bacterium H1; assembly: GCA_001653155.1. Lineage (GTDB taxonomy): Bacteria > Bacteroidota > Bacteroidia > Bacteroidales > Paludibacteraceae > H1. The sequence continues at coordinate 970 of BDEJ01000113.1, read as the reverse complement.
CGACGGGGTAGATACATCAATGCGGGCGGTTACTATAGTACTCATAGCAGAATCTTTTTATTATACAGCAAAGATACAGAAAGTTTTTTATAACCCGAAATAGCGACAAAACTCCTCTATCGTAATTATCTGAGGGCGCGGTTTGTTCAAGACATCGCGTAGTATTTGTATATGCTTTGAAGCCCAAGATGCTGATGGGGCAGGAGAAAAAAGCGCCTGAACGGATTTTATGGTACAAATTTGCTTTTTGCAATTTATTGCGGAATTATCGTTTTCGTACATGTTCCAAGTATTTAAGATCTATATGCAAATATACTACATATATACATAACATGCAACACTTTACAGATAAAAACTGCATTTTTTGTTTACGTGTAAAATACCCAGATATTATAGCGTATTTATAGCGGTAATATCCGGGGTAATGTAAGGACAGAGAAATATTATTACAGACTTATAAAAAAAGTAGAAAACATTCGATGCTGGACAAAAATACGAAGTTCGAAAAGAACAAGAAGCATCAAGTCTCTAAAAAGACTTCCAAAGCTCAAAGAAGATTTTGCAATCAAATTTTTGTAATTGTGTAATTCTGTAATAACTTTATCGTAACAGTCAGATAATCAATAAAAATTAAGTATTACACAAATGCAAAAAGGCAGTTACAAATAAAAAAAAATCTCAGTGCGTGTAATTTCTGCACAATATATATATATATATGCAGAAAAATTACAAATAAAAAACAGAAGTGTAATTATGTGTAACGAAATGTGTAATTTCAACAACTAAATCATTTTCAGTTTGTTAGCCTATTTTTCTTATATTGATTACAGAATTACAAATTTTTGATTGAATATTTAGTCATCCCTTAAAAACTCTCTTTAAGTGAGATTCGATTTTCAAATGGGCTCTTGCTTATTATTTTGATAAGCAGCCAAAGAGTTCTCATGGCTCTTTTGAAGTTATAAGCAGC
>BDEJ01000112.1 GCA_001653155.1 Porphyromonadaceae bacterium H1 | reverse complement strand
AAAGAAATCTTTTTCTTAAATTTGAAACAAAAAGTTGCATTCTCTGGTTGAAACTACGGGAGCTGTTAATCTGAAAATTAATTTTTTTATTCAAAACGAAAGATGTATTTTTGGAAGTTGTAAGGAAGCGGGTTTTATACTTTCCTGTCTTCAAGTAGGTAAGGATATACATATCAGTAACAGAAATAATATTTTATAACCATGGCAAAAGAACAGAATAACTCAAATGCAGGTGTATTCTACAATGCACTTACGCACGGAACAAAAATTACAGGAAAAATCGAGGCTGAAGGAGATTTTCGCATTGATGGTGAGATTGACGGCGAGATTATTTGCAACGGTAAAGTATTAGTAGGACAACATGCTCTGCTGAAAGGGACTATAACCTGTGCAAATGCCGAAATAAGCGGATCTGTAAATGGAACTTTAGTTATATCTGAAACTTTGTCGTTGCAGGCCACTGCGCTGATAGAAGGAGACATCAAAACCAAAACACTCGTCATACAGCCGGGAGCCGTATTTAACGGTACCTGCTCGATGAGTCCTAAAGTGATGGAGTATCACGAAAATAATCATTAGTTCATTTTGTTAAAATGCATCTTTACCCGTCCGAGAGTAAAGATGATGCAATCATGTAGATTTATGCCCTGTCTATATAAAGCTCTCAGAGTAAATGAGATTGATGGAGAGTTCAAGCAGCGTATCGAGACCCTTTCAACTGAGGATTTACCATCGGGAGCCGTGCTCATACGGGTTCACTATTCTTCTTTGAATTATAAGGATGCGCTTTCGGCAACTGGAAACAAAGGAGTAACGAAGCGCTATCCCCACACTCCGGGGATTGATGCTGCTGGAATCATTGAAGAATCGAGCGATTTACGTTTTGCTCCGGGAGATAAAGTGTTGGTTACCGGATACGATCTGGGTATGAATACCGACGGGGGATTTGGTCAATACATCAGAGTTCCCGCTGATTGGATTGTCCGTTTGCCGGAGAGCCTTGATTTAAAGGAAGCTATGATTATTGGTACAGCCGGTTTTACAGCCGGAGCTTCCATTGCTCGTCTAAGCGAGCTGATTAAGCCTTCGGATGGAGAGGTTATTGTTTCCGGAGCCACCGGAGGCGTTGCCTCCGTAGCTTTGGCTATTCTTTCAAAATTGGGCTACCGGACTTTGGCTATTTCAGGAAAAGAACACGAATTTGATTTTCTGCGAAGCATTGGAGCAAGCGAAATTATTCCGCGAGATGAATTTTTAGCTTTAGACAAAAAGCCTATTCTGTCGGCTCAATATGCCGGAGGTATTGATACGGTAGGAGGAGTGATTCTGGAAAACATTATCAAGACTCTGATGCCTTTGGGAGCTGTTACAACGTGTGGCAGCGTGTCGGGTGTGACCTTGAATATGTCTGTTTTCCCTTTTATCCTCAGAGGTATTTCTCTTATTGGAATATCGGCTCAGAATTATCCGATGACCATGCGTGAGATTTTGTGGAGCAAATTGTCGGGAGCTTGGAAGCCCGATTGCTTGATGGATTTATATACCGAGATTACTTTGGAAGAATTGCCCGAATGCATTTCAATGATATTGCAAGGCAAGATGAAGGGGCGTACTCTCGTTCGTTTGAGTTAATGTCTCGATAGGCAAGGCAGCAACTTATGGAAAAGCTTACTCTGATTAAGGTTGGAGGGAAAGTTGTAGAGGAAGAAAAAAGCTTGTCAGAGTTCCTCGGCGACTTTTCACGTATATCAGGATATAGAGCCCTTGTTCACGGAGGAGGTCGTTCGGCAACAATTCTCGCAGAGAAATTAGGCGTTAAAAGCCGGATGCATAACGGCCGGCGTATTACCGATGCCGAAATGTTAAAGATTGTGACCATGGTTTATGCCGGCTTGGTAAACAAGCAGATTGTTGCCGGTTTGCAGGCTCTTGCTGTAAATGCACTGGGGCTCACGGGAGCCGATATGAACTGCATGCGCTCGGAAATACGCCCGGTTAAAGAAATTGATTACGGCTTTGTAGGCGATGTGAAAGAGGTAAATGCAGACATGCTCGCGCAACTGATTAAAACCGGAATTGTTCCGGTTCTTGCACCGATTACGCACGATAAAAAAGCAAAACTGCTCAATACGAATGCCGATACCATAGCCGGAGAAGCTGCAAAAGCTTTGGCTTCCTTATTTGATGTAACTCTGATTTTTTGTTTTGAAAAGAAAGGGGTTTTGCTGGATGAGTACGATGAAGATAGTGTTATCCCTCAATTGACCCCAAAACTGTTTGAGCAATATGTTATAGAAGGAAAGATATCCGGAGGTATGATACCTAAACTGGAAAATGCCTTTGAAGCTCTTAAAGCAGGTGTAAGGCGAGTCGTCATAACGCGTGCCGACGAGCTTGGCAAGCAAGAGACAGGAACTACAATTACATTGTAAACATACAAAAACTAAATCTACCGTTCACTTAAAAAACAACCAGATATGAAAAACAAGATTATTATTTTGGCATCAATCGCTTTGTTTTCGCTGGCAGCGAGAGCCCAAGAGGAAATAAAGCTTTATCCCAACGGAGCGACCGAAAGTAATGGGATTGTCGCTGAAAAATGGCGCGACAGTGATTTCCTCGTCGATGTAAACGAAGCACGGATGTATCGCTATCCAGCTCCCTCCGATAAAGCTACGGGAGCAGCAGTGCTGATTTGTCCCGGGGGAGGATATGTTGGGATATCGGCTGTTAAGGAAGGAAAGGAATTTGCCGAATGGTTCAATAAATTAGGTATTTCTGCATTTGTACTTTACTACCGCATGCCTAACGGACATTATCAAATTCCTCAAAAAGACGCCCAAACTGCCTTGGAGATAATCCGCAGGAATGCTGAATTGTGGAATATTGATAGAGCTCAAGTCGGTATTGCCGGATTTTCAGCAGGGGGGCATCTTGCTTCCACCGCAGGAACACATTTTACATCGGAAGAAAGCAATCGTCCCGACTTTATGATATTGATCTATCCGGTTATCACGATGAAAGCAGCAACAACTCACGTAGGGTCTCGTCAGAGCTTATTAGGAGGCAATGTTACGGATGAGTTGATCGAAAAATTCTCGAATGAGAAGCAGGTAAACAAACAAACGCCTCCTGCATTTATTGTTGCCACACGAGACGATAGCGTAGTTCCCGTTGCAAACAGTATCGCCTTTGCTCAGGCTATGAAACAAAATGATGTAGCGGTTTTCCTTAAAATTTACGAAAAAGGGGGACACGGATTTGGACTGCGAAAGCGAAATCTACCGGTGGACAACTGGCCCGAAGTCCTCAAGTTTTGGTTAAAAAGCTATGGCTATGCACTCGATAAATAGCTTTCCCCAAGAAGATTTTCTTTAGAGAGTCCTCTAAAAATACCCCATAAAAACGAAGTACTCGGCCTTCTCTTTTATGAATGCCGGCAAAGAGCAGTGCTGCGATTTTTAGGAATCGAAAAAACTTGTACTATTTCTTGTACAAGTTTTTTTTCGATTAACCATAGTACTTCATATCCAGTTATTCGTGTAATATTAGAGAGAAACACAGTTTAAAGCATCAACCTTAGATGTAAAGAACGATGAAAATCGATTTAATTAAATCATACCTTAATGAGCTGCAAAAAGGCTCGCATAAAGCATTTAATGCCATTTACGATATGTATGCGGATAGGCTTTACGCCTTTGTTTATGCGCATACCAAATCACAGCAACTCTCAAAAGATATTGTCCAGGATGTTTTTTTGAAACTTTGGATTAATCATAAATTCCTAACTACAGAAGGGTCTTTCGAATCCTTGTTGTTCACCATTTCAAAGAATAAAATAATAGACGCTTTTCGTTCGCAGATAAATAAAGCTGAATTTGAGTCTTATCTTAGATTTAAAGAGGAAAAGCAATGGGAAAGCAACGATGGCGAAGGAAAAATTTCTTACGACGAATTACAGTTTGCACTCAAGCAATGCAAGCATCTCTTATCCGACAGAGAGTTGCAGGTTTTCGAGATGAGTCGTGAGCAGGGGAGAAGTATCGATGAAATTGCCGATACGTTCCAAACTTCGCAACAAACAGTGAAAAATCAATTGACCTCTTCATTAAAGAAAATACGGATGCAAATCAGGAAAAATATGCAGTCGCTACTTCTTCTTTTTTAAACCTATACAGTAATGAAAAATTTTATTCTCAATCTATATCGAAAATATCTCTACGATTCCATCTCATTGGATGAATTTAAAGAAATGAGATATCTGCTAAACAAAACCGATGATCGAGAGTTTTCTGTTTTAATGGAGCAAGAATGGATTAATGCCTTCTGCACTGAAACGATGGATGAAGAATCCAAGGGTAAGATTCGTGAAAAGATTAACTTTTATATAGAGAATGAACAACGCTGCAAGAGAAGGAGATTCTTCTTGAGAAGCATTGCGGTACTCGTCCCTCTTATTGCTGGAAGTATCTTCCTTCTGACACTCGGAATGCTGAAGAAAGAAACAGGAATCTTTATCGTACGTGTTGAACGAGGAGACAAAGCTGTGGTCTCTTTGCCTGATCAGTCGAAAGTGTGGCTGAATTCGAACTCGGAACTCCAATACGACAATCGTAGTCGAAGCGATAGAAATGTAGAATTACGCGGGGAGGCTTTCTTTAAAGTAGCTAAAGATGAGAAGCGCCCTTTTCGATTAACCCTAAATGATCTTGAAGTAGAAGTGTTGGGTACTTCTTTCAATGCAAAAGCCCGTGACCAAGCCGATATAATCGAAGTCTCGTTGCTTGAAGGAAGTGTTAAATTAAACAGCTCCGATTTAGCCCGTAGCTATCGCTTAAAGCCTGATGAAAAAGCAATCTACCAACGGTCGTCCAAGAGTATTCGGATTGTAAATACCGATCACGAGCTCGAAACGGCATGGAAAAATAATGAATTAAAGTTTAGTTCGGAACGCTTTCTTGATGTGCTCAATATGATTGGAGATTGGTATGGAGTAGACATCGTCTGCAAGTGTCCTGAAATAGAAAATGACTTGATAAGTGGGAGTTTTAAAGAAGAAAATCTGGAAACAACCTTAGAAGTCCTTAGAATACAATATGATATACAATATATTAGAAAAAGAAATACTATTATAATTTATAAATAAACATCGAATACCATAATTTACCATGAAGAAGAAAACAACTGCAAGCGGTTTAAAGATTGGTGTAGCAGTTTTTATGCTCCTATTTTCTGGATGGGTTAGTGCTCAGAACCTGAAGCAGACCCTTTCCTTGCGCCTTGATAAAGTAACATTAAAAGAGTTTTTCAAGGAGATCGAATCGAAAACCTCATTTGCTTTTGTCTATCGTGATATTTTGATAGATAATAAAAACAATGTTTCGATTAATGCAAACAATAAAGAACTGCATGATATATTAAAAAATGTCTTGTCGGACAAAGGTTTGCAAGCCGAGTATCGAGGCAATACAATTATAATCAAGTCTAAAACATCCGATTCGGAAAGTACCGATAAACTTCGGAATGTATCGGGGAGGGTATTGGATGAGCGTGGAGATGCTATTGTGGGCGCTATTGTCAGTGTGAAAAATACAGCAATAGCTACAATGACGGGAGTTGCTAACTAAGTATATATAGACTTCCGTTGCGATGATGCATCAGCAAAAGTATG
>BDEJ01000111.1 GCA_001653155.1 Porphyromonadaceae bacterium H1 | reverse complement strand
GCAAATTCCGTTTCAAGGCTCCCATAAAACTGCTTGATTCCTCCATGGTGACCCTGACGCTGTCCCTTTACGATTGGGCACACTACACCACAACAAAGGGCGCCATTAAGATGCACACCTTGCTCGATTATGACAGTCTCCTTCCTGAATTCGTAAGCATTAGCACAGGAAAATGTACGGACGACAAAGCCTCTTTTGACCTTCCAATAGCCCCTCATTCAGTAGTGGTGGCGGATAGGGGCTACTGTAATTTCGAACTGTTGAATGATTGGGACAGCAAGCATGTACTTTTCGTAGTCCG
>BDEJ01000110.1 GCA_001653155.1 Porphyromonadaceae bacterium H1 | reverse complement strand
TACCCCGATAGCCTATCTCAAAAACTGGAAAGTGATGGATCATGATTGGAACTGGAAGAATGGTGAGTGGGAGGATAATTCCATCGAGATTCACAACACATCCTTTACCTGTACCGACTACGGCTTCAGGATTTTAGGAACAGCCATCAACTCCGAAAACTACGGATATATAGACCACATGGACGGAGTAACTCCCTCCGGTGGCGTTAACTACTACCCCAACACCAACACCCTTGAGTTGTATGGCGGCAAGATATTGTCTACCGAAGATCAGGTAGATGCTTTTCAAAATTTTGATAATGACGGTATGACTATCGACGTAGGATATACCTGTGATATTGGAGTAGAGCAGGGAACCGATTATGCAGCCGGAATGTATATCCAGAGCCATACCACTATTGACGGCAGAGGCACAGGTTATGATACTCTGTATTGCTACTCCGGAGGAGGATCGGCAATATACATTCGCTCCGGAGCTACCCTTACCGTACGTGGAGGTGTGGTTGTAAGAACATGGGATGTCTCCGGTTCGGGAGATGGGGGGCTTAGCGTAGACAATGCCACCTTGGAGACTTTCAGTTGGGGAAGCATTGAAGGTATTGCCTCCCTGACCCTTAAGGGCT
>BDEJ01000109.1 GCA_001653155.1 Porphyromonadaceae bacterium H1 | reverse complement strand
CATCGCTTATCAGAACGCCCACAGAAACAGTAAGGTATTCAGAGATATCTACTATGCCATTTTTCAACATTTTGGACAGCAGGGCTTGTGGCAACGTCGCAAATTCCGTTTCAAGGCTCCCATAAAATTGCTTGACTCCTCAATGGTGAGCTTGACGCTGTCCCTTTATGATTGGGCACACTACACCACAACAAAGGGCGCCATTAAGATGCACACCTTGCTTGATTATGACAGTCTCCTTCCTGAATTCGTGACCATTAGCACAGGAAAATGTACGGACGACAAAGCCTCTTTTGACAT
>BDEJ01000108.1 GCA_001653155.1 Porphyromonadaceae bacterium H1 | reverse complement strand
ATTAATCGGCAATTCAATATACGCACTTTTGATTTTGGTGCGCGTTATCATTTGCGGATTCAATACATGCACTTTTCGTTATCATTTGTTGATTCAATATACGCACTTTTGATAACGTTTTTTATTTTTTTCTATACTCTACTGGAGGTTCAGCCACCTGGCTATAAGAAAACCCAGAAGCACTTCTTTTTTTTGCACAGTCCTCTTCTAAGGCCTGTAATCTGGCTTTCAACTGTCCGTTTTCGTTAGAAAGCTCTTCTATCCTCTTAAGCATCTTCCCTACAACTAACTCCATATCAGGAGAAAACTCTATCCTCTGAAGCGCACCGCTGCGCAACATTTCTCCCTTTCCGGTAATCAACCAGTCAGGCGAAATTTCGCTATAAATAGATAATATTTCGCACAAAGCATCACCTCCAAGTTCGCTCGAAAGAGACTTTCCTTTCAGATTAGAATAGGAAATACCGACTTTTTCACAAAAAAGCAACTTTGTAATTCCCTTGTAATCAATAAATTGTAAAATTCTCTGTTTTATGGGTGAAATTTTCTCCATAAACATATTGCGTGTATGAAATTTTATACTTTACTTTGCAGCGTTGTTCTAATTAACAACGCCACAAAATTACTAATTTAATTTATAACATTATGACAACACAAAACATGCAGGTGTTCAACTTCAGTCCTGATCAGCGTCCTGTACGAGTGGCAATGGTTAACGGAGAGCCTTGGTTCGTGGCTCAGGATGTAACAGAAGTACTGGGGATCGATAGAACACAAACAAGGAAATTGGATGAAGACGAAAAGGGTGTGCGAAAAATACACACCCCCGGTGGAATACAAGAAATGGCCATAATCAACGAATCAGGACTTTATAATCTAATTTTCCGCAGCAACAAGTCCGAAGCCCGCGTTTTCCGCAAGTGGGTAACCTCTGAAGTTCTCCCTGCTATCCGCCGCACGGGACGTTATCAACCTCAGGTGCGCTACACACCGGAGAGTAACGCGGAACTGGGCCGCACCTTTCAAAACATCGCATACCGCGAGCTGATGAACGTCGAAAGTACACGCGTTCGTAAGCGCTTGGCGGGCATCATCGATTTTTATGTTTCACAAATAATTGATTAACAGTATGAGCACCAAGAAAGTTACCTATGTGCTTGATCCTTTCCAGCTTCCCGGAAATTGGAAGTCGGAAGTAGCACGGAGATTGAACGTACACCGCAACACGGTGTCACACAATGTAAGAGCCGGCAAGGGCGAAATGTACGAAAAGATAAAAAAAACAGCCGAAAACATATACGGCAAACCCATCAAAACAGAATCGCTATGAACAAGATCCCCCCTATTCTCGACCGCATTGTTACCGAGTTCCGCGACAACAACAAAACAATGATACAGCACTTCGGAGACGACAGCGTACAGCTCGTAACCGACTTCCGCAGTGGCCGCACGCACATGCTCCGCAAGGGGCAAGTGTGCGTGCGGGAGCGCGAACTCTCCTTCGAGGAATACGAAAACATGCAGACACATGCGGCAATAGCCTACCAAAACATACAGTTCTTCAACTCTTTATAATCATGAAAGCAAAGACGAGATACAGACTACATTACGAATTGCGAAAACGAGGAAATCGGGTCGATACCCGGCTCAGGATGGTAACTAAACGTGCACTCGAAGTCTCGGACACAGAAGAGAAGTACTTGCATGAGCTGATCGACTATGGCTACTGCGTTTGCAACCCCATGTTCCCCCCCCTGTCTCTTATACACATCTCCGAGCCCACGAGACCGAGGCTGATCTCGTATGCCGTCTTCTGCTTGAAAAAAAAAAA
>BDEJ01000107.1 GCA_001653155.1 Porphyromonadaceae bacterium H1 | reverse complement strand
CAAAGGGTTTTGCAGATTAATTTACTGAATATCAAACAATATGTGGTTTTTTAAGGGACAACTATTTACAGTTCGGTCTACAGGTTTTAGCAGGATTGCAGCTTAGTGATTTTCTTGCAAAAAGATTTAATTAACTAATTTACAACAAAAAACAATGCGCCCATAGTTATAAGACTATGAGCGCATTTTGTTTAAATTTTGTAAACAGAGGTTCGTGGCGGATTCGAACCGCCGTAAACGGTTTTGCAGACCGGTGCCTAACCCCTCGGCCAACGAACCTTTTTTCGGCCTGCAAAGATAATATAATTTCAGCGTTATTCAAAGCGTCAAGTGTCATTGAATAAACAAAATCATATGGAAAATGCAACGAAGAAGAGATAAACAGAACATTAGCAACAACTTGAAAACAGCACAAGAAGAAAAAGAAATCATAAGAAATAGCATAGATTACGAGACAAAGACTATTGCCTACCCCTGCCATAAGAGTCTGCTATTTTTCCTCTGCGCGTTTTTGTGTACTTTTGCAGCTCGAAAGAAACAGAAATTCAAGACATAAATTACTTATATGAACAATATCCGCAATTTTTGCATCATTGCCCATATTGACCACGGCAAGAGTACTTTGGCCGACCGTTTGCTGGAATACACCCAGACAATCGATAAAAAAGACATTCAAGCACAAGTGCTTGACAGCATGGACTTGGAACGAGAGCGAGGTATTACTATAAAGAGCAAAGCCATCCAGATGAACTACCAGCTGGATAATAAGAACTATACGCTTAATCTCATCGACACTCCGGGACACGTCGATTTCTCATACGAGGTATCTCGCTCTATCGCTGCTTGCGAAGGGGCCCTCTTGATCATTGATGCAACCCAAGGCATTCAGGCTCAAACCATTTCAAACCTATACATGGCTATTGAGCACGATCTGGAAATTATTCCGATAATGAACAAAATGGATATGGATAACGCCATGCCGGAAGAGGTCGAAGACCAAATCGTAGATTTACTCGGATGCAAGCGAGAGGAAATCATTCGTGCAAGCGGAAAAACCGGCATGGGGATAGAAGAAATCCTACAAGCTATCGTAGAACGCATTCCTCCCCCCGAAGGTGACCCTCAAGCCCCATTGCAATGCCTCATCTTCGACTCGGTATTCAACTCCTTCCGGGGTATCATTGCTTACTTCAAGGTCGTAAACGGAACAATTCGAAAAGGCGACTTGGTGAAATTTGTAGCCACCGGGAAAGAATACGACGCCGACGAAGTCGGTATCTTGAAGCTAAACATGCAAGCTTGCAACGAGCTAAGTGCAGGAAACGTTGGCTATATCATTTCCGGAATCAAAACTTCCAAAGAGGTGAAAGTAGGAGATACGATTACCCATGTAAAAAGACCCTGCGACAAAGCTATAGAGGGCTTTGAAGAAGTTAAACCAATGGTTTTTGCAGGAGTTTATCCAGTCGATACCGAAGATTTTGAAGATTTGCGAAGCGCCATCGAGAAACTCCAACTCAATGATGCCTCATTGACTTTCGAACCCGAGTCATCCGTAGCTTTGGGTTTTGGCTTCCGATGCGGATTCTTAGGGATGCTGCACATGGAAATCGTACAAGAACGCCTCGATCGGGAGTTCGATATGAACGTAATAACAACAGTTCCGAACGTATCCTACCGGGTATTTACAAAAAAAGGCGAACAAATAGAGGTACATAATCCTTCCGGACTTCCGGATGTATTGGCCATCGATCGAATAGAAGAGCCCTACATCCGCGCATCCATCATCACCCGAACAGAATATATGGGCCAGATTATGACCCTCTGCTTAGGTAAACGCGGTGAGCTGATAAAACAAGACTACATATCCGGCAACAGAATGGAGTTAATTTTCGATCTCCCTCTCGGAGAAATTGTCTTCGACTTTTACGACAAACTTAAAAGTATCTCGAAGGGCTATGCCTCTTTCGACTACCACATGAACGACTACCGGACATCTAAACTAATCAAACTCGACATTCTGTTGAACGGCGAGTCCGTAGACGCCCTCTCGTCGCTAATCCACTTCGATAACGCCGTTTCACTCGGACGCAGGATGTGTGAAAAATTAAAGGAATTAATCCCACGCCAACAGTTTGACATAGCCGTACAAGCAGCTATCGGAGCTAAAATTATTGCCCGGGAAACCATAAAAGCTGTTCGAAAAGATGTAACAGCTAAATGTTACGGAGGAGACATCAGCCGAAAGCGAAAACTTCTCGAAAAACAGAAAAAAGGAAAGAAACGGATGAAGCAAATCGGATCGGTAGAGGTACCTCAAAAGGCATTTTTAGCCGTGCTTAAATTGGATTAATATCAACTGAAAGTCTGCACATTTAGAAATTATTTGTGCAGACTTTTCTTTACGAGGTAGCATCAAAACAAGCAAGGGCAACAAGAAAGATTCATTATAATTCATTTGTCAATTTTAACAAGCAGAGAAAATTAAAAATCTTCCTAAAAAGAACATAGCTGAAATATACGACTACAAGAGACTTTTGCACATTAAAACAGATTCCTAAAATAATATTTTTCCAGTGAAAGCATCAAAGAATATTACGGATAAATCCAATATTGTCCTAAATAAATTATGAGCGAGGGTTACCCCGTTGAGGTATAGAGCC
>BDEJ01000106.1 GCA_001653155.1 Porphyromonadaceae bacterium H1 | reverse complement strand
TATTTATTTAACGACTACAAAAATATATAGAAAGTCGTTTTAATGCGTCAGCCCTGACAAGACAGCACAGCCTCTTATCTCAATTAAAAAACATCTTATCCTTTGCCTGAAGATGCACGGAACAAAATGTATTGAATGTTTTTTCTCCGATATGTTTGGTAAAAGAAAAAAATAATTTATCTTTGCAGTCGCAAAACGAAAGCCTTGGTGCCATAGCTCAGTTGGTAGAGCAAAGGACTGAAAATCCTTGTGTCCCCGGTTCGATTCCTGGTGGCACCACTTTTTTAGAAAGCTTCAAAATTGTAAAATCCCTGAAATGTAAGCATTTCAGGGATTTTCTTTTGTGCAGAAATGTCTGTCTTTCAGTCAATATAGCACCTGATGGAATTCGGCATCCAAACTTTTATTAGCATCTAATACAGGTTTTAACCTTTACGGGAAAGGCTACCCGAAAGCCCATATTGTGTCGGGTGTTTTCTATGTTGGTGCTACGGTTGACAGAACGGCAAGCCGATGCAGGGCAGTAAGCACTTGCTCCGCGGCGCAGGTATTGTACTCCGCTGCTTTGTTGCGGGTCTTTTTGTGCTTCATTTGTATACTTTCTATAATAGTAGTCTCCGGTGTATTCCCAGACGTTGCCGCTCATGTCATAAATTCCCAATTCATTGGGCCTTTTCTCTCCGACATCGTGCATTCTTCCACCTGAATTGTCTATGTACCATCCGACTTCTCCCAAGTCGTTACTCCCTGAAAATTTATATCCACTACTTTTTACCCCGCCTTTAGCGGCATACTCCCATTCTGCTTCGGTGGGCAGTCGACCGCCGACCCACATTGCAAAGGCTTTTGCTCCGCTCCACGTAACACGTACAACGGGTCTTTTCTCCAAACCTTTGCGGGGTGTAAACTTTTTCCCGTTCTGCTCAATATCCTTACCCTGGAACCACTTTCCGTATTTATCTGCTTGATTGCCCTGATCGGTCAAAAATTGAGCGAATTGCTGGTTTGTTATTTCGTATTTTGTTATTTTAAAGCAGCTCAAAGTTACTTTATGCTGAGGATGTTCATTGCTTTTTCCAATGCCTTGAGGACTTCCCATAAGAAAACTCCCTCCTTCTACGAGAATTATTTCGGAATCAGGAATAACTTTTCCCAGACTGTCTTGGCTTAAAGCGATGTTGTCCTCCTCTTCTTCGGGAGTATGGGGAATGACTATGTGTTTGTCATTTTTAGATTTGGTTTTAACTTGCTGTAGATTAGCTGTTTCTATGTCTTCGTTAGCGCAAGCGCTGAAAAGTATTGCCAGCAACATGATGATGTTTATGCTCACGAACTTAGGTGTGTTTATAACACGAAAATAAGATGGGTTTAGTGTCGTCTTTTTCATTTTTTAGCTTGAATAGATGGTTAAACTTGACTTACAGAGCAGCATGAGGCTGCTTAGGCTTATTGGTATTTGTTTATGACTTACTCAGATTTAGAGCAAACTGCACCGATTAATTTGATTTCCGTAACAAAAAGTATTCCTTTTTAGCATTTAGACTTCATCTTTTTTATGTACAATCCAATATTGTCCTAAATAAATTATGAGCGAGGGATAGCCCGTTGAGGTATAAAGCCCAACGAAAAAATAAGAGTTTTGATCCCCCCCTTGGCTCCTAGTTGTTGCCATCCGGAGGCAATGTTGTCCTAAATATTTTGATAAACATCAAAATATTTAGGACAACATTGGATGTAAATACATAAAAATCAAAAGGAGATGGAGGTTTTAACAGATTTTTCAGTTTTATCCTTACCTTTGCAAGTGATATGGGGTATTATTCCCGAAGAACAATAAGAAAACGACACGGATACGTAACAAATTCAAGCTATAGAACTTTTAATTATATTGAATATATGTCAATATGGAGCAAGCTCATAGGAGTTAAGAACGTTGAGGATAGGAGCAATATTATTGATGAGGAGACTACTTCTTTATCAAATAGTTTCGAGGCTTATGCCATAATAGATGTTGAAGTCGACTTGAAAGGTCATAAAATTCATGATATAGGAGCACTCAAACACGATGACACGATATTCCATAAAACTTCGAAGGAAGAACTATTTGTTTTTTTAAACGACATAGATTACATCTGTGGCCACAATATCATTCACCACGATGCCAAATACCTGTTCACAGACAAAATCTGTCGGTGGACTTTAGTTGATACACTTTATGTTTCGCCTCTATTGTTCCCGGAGCACCCTTACCATAGGCTTGTGAAAGATGACAAGCTGATTAGCGAGCAGATGAACAATCCGGTGAACGATTGTAAGAAAGCAAAAGACTTATTACTGGACGAAATAGCACGCTGGTATTCACTACCGAAGGAGAAACGTATAGTATTCGCATCGTTGCTGAAGGGGAAGAAGGAATTTGAGGGATTTCTCAGCATGGTAAATGCGGAGTATATCCATGAAGGAGTACCTGAACTTATCAAAACTCTTTATGCCGGAAAGATTTGCCAACATGCTGATCTTGATGTGTTCATCAAACAATATCCATGCGGATTGGCATACGCATTGGCCCTGATTGATACCACCGATTATCGCTCCATCACTCCCGGATGGATCCTTTATAATTATCCGGAAGTAGAATTTATTGTAAAACTCCTGCGCCACACTAATTGCCGGGAAGGTTGCGGCTACTGCCATACGCAATTGGATGTGCTTCATAATTTAAAGGCATTTTTCGGATATGAACACTTCCGAACATATGAAGGCGAAGCTCTGCAAGAACGAGCAGCCCAAGCTGCAGTGGACGGCGAATCCTTGCTGGCGATATTTCCTACCGGTGGCGGCAAATCACTTACCTTTCAATTGCCGGCACTCATGGCAGGACGTTCCGTACACGGGCTTACGGTTGTCATCTCCCCCTTACAGTCCCTGATGAAAGACCAAGTGGACAACCTCGCTGACAGAGGTATCACGGATGCCATAACTATAAATGGAATGTTAGACCCCATTACAAGAGCACTGTCCATACAAAGAGTACAAGACGGAGAAGCTTCACTGTTGTATATATCTCCCGAAATGCTTCGCTCAAAAACGATCGAGAGAATATTGACAGCCCGACACGTTGTAAGGTTTGTGATAGACGAAGCGCATTGCTTTTCTTCGTGGGGTCAAGATTTCAGAGTTGATTATCTCTACATTGGTAAATTTATCAGGAAATACCAACAAAAGAAAAAATGCAACAATCCGATACCTGTATCCTGTTTTACGGCTACGGCAAAACAGAAAGTGATACAAGATATCTGCGACTATTTCAAGCAAACCTTGAATTTGGACTTGGAGTTATTCGCATCAAGGGCCTCCAGAACAAATTTGCACTATTCCGTCATACATGTAGAGAGCGACAATGACAAATATAATAAATTAAGAGAACTTGTAGTGCAATCCAATTGCCCGACAATTGTTTATGTGTCACGTACCCAACGAACAAAGGAACTGGCTGCCAAATTAACCCGCGACGGTTATGAAGCACTCCCTTTCAATGGTAAAATGGAAGCTGATGAAAAAATAGCCAATCAGGACGCTTTCATGAACGATCAAGTACGCATCATTGTGGCTACATCCGCATTTGGTATGGGGGTTGATAAAAAAGATGTAGGTCTTGTAGTACATTATGACATTTCCGATTCACTGGAGAATTACGTTCAAGAAGCAGGCAGGGCAGGTCGTGACCCGGATCTCAGCGCACGTTGTTATGTGCTTTATAGTGACAATGACTTGGATAAGCATTTTATATTGCTAAACCAAACAAAACTGAGCATCAGTGAAATACAACAGGTATGGAAAGCCATCAAAGACCTTACCAGACAGCGCATGAAAGTCAATTGTTCTGCCTTGGAAATTGCCCGGCAAGCAGGATGGGATGATTCGGTATTTGATATTGAAACCCGTGTACGAACGGCATTAGGGGCTTTGGAACAAAGCGGATACTTGATAAGAGGAAACAATGTGCCTCATGTATATGCCACGGGAATCACCGTGAAAAACATGGAGGAAGCAAAAAAACGCATATCAGCGTCACTACTCTTTGACAACGACGAAATAGAAAAGGCAGTCCGTATCATCAAGTCATTGATATCCCAAAAACACATCGCCAAAGCACAGGATTCGGAAGCGGAATCACGGATCGATTATCTGGCAGATATCTTAGGACTAAGTAAAAGAGAAGTTATATCCGTAGTGGAACGTATGCGGCAGGAAGGCATATTGGCAGACAGCAAAGATATATCAGCCTATTTACTGGAGACCGGCGATTCGGAAGGAAAGTCACAAATGCTTCTCGAACGTTTTGCAAAACTTGAACAATACATCCTCAACCATATTCCCGAAGAGTCTTTACGAATATCATGCAGGCAATTGAATGAAAATGCCGTGAATGACGGGATCAATACATCCAAAGAAAAAGACATCCGAACTCTACTCTATTTTCTCACCATCAAAGGTTATACCCGTAAGAAAGAAGATGCGGTCCGTAATATGGAAATAAGTCGTCAAACGGACTTGGAATCAACCATAAGGCGTTTTGAGAAACGATTGGAAATAAGTCGTTTTACCGTGAAATGGCTATATGGCTTAGCTTCAGATACAGAAAAAAAGAATGCCCCCGACAAGGCCATACAGTTCTCCGTAATAGAACTTCTGAACCGAATAAAATCAAGCACCCAATCCCTTTTTAGCGGACTTGATAAGATTCAGTTGGAAGATGTAGAGGAAGCACTTCTGTACTTGTCGAAAATCGGTGCGCTAAAACTTGAAGGCGGCTTCCTTGTGCTTTATAATGCAATGAATATCCAAAGAATAAAGGACAACAAATCGAGATACAAGCAGGAGGACTACCGGATACTCAACGAATTTTATAAACAGAAAATCCAACAAGTACATATTGTGGGCGAATATGCCAATCTGATGGTGAGGGATTACCATACAGCCTTACAGTATGTTCAAGACTACTTCCAAATGGACTACAGGAAGTTTGTTGCAAAGTATTTTAAAGGAGACAGAATAAGCGAGATACAACGTAACTTGACGCCACAGAAATACAAACAATTGTTTGGACAATTATCCAAACGGCAGATGGAAATTATTTCCGATAAGGATTCGCGTTGCATTGTGGTGGCAGCTGGTCCGGGTAGTGGGAAAACACGCGTATTGGTTCACAAGCTGGCCTCACTGCTGCTACTTGAAGACGTGAAACATGAACAACTTCTGATGCTGACGTTTTCAAGGGCAGCCGCAACGGAATTCAAACAAAGACTCATGGAATTGATCGGCAACGCGGCCCATTTTGTCGAAATAAAAACATTCCACTCCTATTGCTTTGATCTCCTGGGACGGATAGGAAATCTTGAAGATTTAAAAAATGTTGTTGCAAAGGCAGCCGAGATGATATGCCAAGGAGAAGTAGAGCGAAACAAAATCGGCAAGACGGTGCTGGTCATAGACGAAGCGCAAGACATGGGAACTGAAGAACATGCACTTGTAAAGGCTTTGATGGACAGCAACGAGGAAATGCGTGTGATAGCAGTGGGAGACGATGATCAGAACATATACGAATTCCGTGGTTCCGATTCAAGTTATATGTACAGGCTTGCACAAGAAAATGGAAGCACATTTGTTGAAATGACCGAGAATTACCGCAGTGCAATCCATCCCGTGGATTTTGCCAACGGGTTTTTGAAACGCATTGATAAAAGGATAAAAAGTACGCCAATCGTCTCTATGAGAAAAGAGAAAGGCTGGGTGGAAGTGACACGCCATCAGTCGAAGTATATGTATCAGCCGCTTGTCGAAAATTTACTTCGACACAAAGACAAAGGCACTTCGTGTGTGCTCACTCAAACAAACGAAGAGGCTGTTATCCTGGTGGCTCTTTTGCGAAAACAAGGCATAAGCAGCAAACTGATACAGTCAATGGACGGCTTACGCTTTTGGAATATGGCGGAAATGAGATATTTCTTGAGATATATAGACAAGCGGATAAAAACGCTGTTAATTAGTCGTCCCTTAAAAAACCACATATTGTTTGATATTCAGCAAATTAATCTTCGA
>BDEJ01000105.1 GCA_001653155.1 Porphyromonadaceae bacterium H1 | reverse complement strand
CAGTATGCTTTAACCAACAGAGTAGCAACATTGTTGTTAGGGCAGTCCATATCTGCGTTTCCACAGCATTGCGAGAGGTCCCGATAAAGCTCTTTATACGTAGCAATTGTTTGAGATTACGGAAGAAAATTTCGATTTGCCACCGCGACTTGTAGAGCTCTGCGATGGTTGATGCAGCTAATTGCATATTGTTAGTGAGCAATTGAAGCGTAAACTCGTGTTCCTCATTCCATATTGCAATGCGTCGAAGTCTTTTCGGGTATTTCAAACTCGTCTTGGCACCCTTGAGTTCAATAATTTCATCTATTAGTACATTTTGAGCTGCGTGTTGGGGTAAGTCGAGTTCTTGGATAGCTTCGTAAAGGAGGTTGTCCCGATGGCGAACTACGAAAAGTACATGCTTGCTGTCCCAATCATTCAATAGTTCGAAATTACAGTAGCCCCTATCCGCCACCACTACTGAGTGAGGGGCTATCGGGAGGTCAAAAGAGGCTTTGTCGTCCGTACACTTTCCTGTGCTAATGGTTACGAATTCAGGAAGGAGACTGTCATAATCGAGCAATGTGTGCATCTTAATGGCACCCTTTGTTGTGGTGTAGTGTGCCCAATCGTAAAGGGACAGCGTCAAGCTCACCATGGAGGAATCAAGCAGTTTTATGGGAGCCTTGAAACGGAATTTGCGACGTTGCCACAAGCCCTGCTGTCCAAAAT
>BDEJ01000104.1 GCA_001653155.1 Porphyromonadaceae bacterium H1 | reverse complement strand
CTCCCCGCAAAAACACGTAGAGACGCAACTAATTGCGTCTCTACAGCGGTCATTGTATTTGGGTAAGCACCCACAAGGCTTCGCCCCTACGGTCTTTCGGCAATGAATATGGAGTAGGCTTTGCCTTTGTCGGCAAGCGTGTAGAGCTCTTTGCCGTTTTTCCATACTTTGGCTACAACGTCAGAGCCCTCCGTTTCGCATCCTGCCACGTATACATCGCCGTTGTATAGCACTATGGAAAGGGCTTCGCCCTTATCGGCAAGCTCGTAGAGCTCCTCGCTGTTTTTCCATACTTTGGCTACATCTCCTTCGCTGCCTGCCACATATATATCTTCCCCTGCTACAAATACGGAGTAGGCAATTGCATCTTTAGAGCCGTCGGTCTTGAATACCACCTTTTTGTTTTTCCACACCTTGGCTACCCATTTTGTGCCGTTGTCCTCAAGGCCGGCGGTATATACATCTTCGCCCGCCACAAATACGGAGTGAGCTTCGGCATTATTATCACCGTTGGTAAGGGCATAGAGTTCGCTGCCTTTTTTCCACACCTTGGCAATACCCTTTGTACCGTTGCTCTCATAGCCGGCGGTATATACCTTGCTACCTGCTACAAATACGGAGGTGGCATAGGCTTGATTAGTACCTGTGGTAAGGTTGGTGGCGCTTTTGTTTTTCCAAAGTTTGGCCACTTTGCCGTCCCTCCCTGCGGTATATACTTTACCATCCGATACGAATACGGAGTGGGCTCGGGAATTATTATCACCGGTGGTAAGGGCATAGAGCTCCTTGTCGTTTTTCCACACCTTGGCTACATTGTTTGTGCCGTTGCTCTCATAGCCGGAGCTATATACATCGCTGCCCACCACAAACAGGGAGTAGGCTCTGGCACTATTATCACCGGTGGTAAGGGCGTAAAGCTCCTTGCCGTTTTTCCATACTTTGGCTACGCTCTTTGCCCCGGTATCGTCATAGCCTGCCACATAGATATCTATCTCCTTAGGCGCTTCGGGCGGGGTGGGCTTGCAGGCAAAGAGGCCCGCCGCTGCGATGATACACATCGCCATCGTTTTCAAACTTTTTCGTTTCATAATTGCATTTTTTAAAAGTGAATAAATAATTGTTTTTTTAGGTTTTGGGTCTTGGGTGCTTTCCCATATCCCGCAACCCGTTAAGATTCATATTTCCTTGTCCTCGCGGAGGTCGTCGTTGTCCTCGTTGAGGTCGTCGTTGTCCTCGTTGAGGTCGCCGTTGTCCTCGTTGAGGTCGTCGTTGTCCTCGTTGAGGCCGTCGTTGTCCTCGTTGAAGTCGCCGTTGTCCTCATTGAGGTCGTCGTTGTCCTCGTTGAAGTCGCCGTTGTCCTCGTTGAGGTCGTCGTTGTCCTC
>BDEJ01000103.1 GCA_001653155.1 Porphyromonadaceae bacterium H1 | reverse complement strand
TACTCTCCCTCGAAACCCGATCGGGAGCCCGCTACAACTGCAAATGGATTTGGTAAGAAAAACTTTAAAACACCGCTATTATGAAAACTAAAATATATATTCTGAGCTTGTGCTTATTAGTAGCCTTCGGCTCACATGCACAAAAAACGACAAAAAACTGGGAACGCATAGGAAGTTTGGGGAATACTCAACATTTCTACAACAAAGTATATGCTTTCGGAAAAGACAGCGTATTTATAATAGGTAACATGGGGCTGGTAGCCCGCTCCACAGACGGAGCTATAAGCTGGAAACGACAACACCCTTGTGACAAAGAACTGAGGGACATACTCTTTATCAATTCGAAAACCGGTTTTGCAATAGGAAGAGAAGGTATGATTCTGAGAACCGAAAACGGAGGAGACAGCTGGCAGCTATTAAACCCGGGAGTATCCGTCGACTTTAAAACCATCCAAAGCGACGGAAAGCAACAGCTCTGGATCTGTGGCCCCGACAAGCTCCTGCTCTACTCGCCGGATAAAGGAAACAACTGGATTTCCAAAACATTCCCGGGAAGAATCTTCTGTTACTACGGGAAGCGCTGCTACAGCGCTTCTTCGAATCAGGTTTGGGTTTCGGAGGACAGCGGCAATAACTGGCAAGACATAACAGCCAAGCTACCTGGCCACGGTGGCGACTACGGCTTCATGAAATTTCAAGTCGCCCGAGACAGACTCTACTTCCTTTGCATTAAAGGGAACGAACTCCATATCTTCCAGTGTGAAACACATCCTCACTGGACGAAAGCGACAAGTTCTCTCGATCGAATAGGAATAGATATGACAGGTCTTTCGGATGTATTGTTTCGGATGCCTGGAAACGCCTACATAATCTCCCATGTGATTACCTTGTGCGGAGGAGGAGCTCCTACCCGCATACACAAAACAGAAGATGCCGGAAGAACCTGGAGAGAGGACAATCAGAATACAAGGATGGGTGAGGGAAGCGCCAACTTGAGCTTCCCGGTCGAAGGCTTGGGTTATGCCTTGAGCCGTACCAATCTGTATCGCAGTCCCTATACGGGAAAGTTCGAAAATTTAGGAAATGATGATTCCGGACTTCGGGAGCCAAGCTTCCGGCCTCGGATGCAGCGCCGGGGAGGCAGCCTGCTGATCAGCGCACCCGAGGCGCTGCAGCGGCT
>BDEJ01000102.1 GCA_001653155.1 Porphyromonadaceae bacterium H1 | reverse complement strand
TCTTCCAGTTCCAATCATGATCCATCACTTTCCAGTTTTTGAGATAGGCTATCGGGGTACGGCAGCCGTCAACTCCGGGATTGTGACGGATATTCTTACTTCTTTTAATATAAACTGTTCCTTTATTGCTTCCATCGCGCTTGGGTAACGAGCGGAAGAGGTCGTCCAAAGCACAGGCGCTAAGTTTATTGCCGTAACAAGACAAGTCTTTCAAAGTCGTATTCTTGCTTACATCAAGGTAAGTAAGATTATTGTTGTAGCACTTCAAATATTCCAAAGCCGTGTTCTTGCTTACATCAAGGGAAGTAAGATTATTGTCGGAGCAATCCAAATATTCCAAAGCCGTGTTCTTGCTTACATCAAGTGAGCTAAGTTTATTGAAGTTGCAATCCAAATATTCCAAAGCCGTGTTCTTGCTTACATTAAGGAATTTAAGATTATTGCCGGGGCAAAGCAATTTAGTCAACGCTTTGTTATTGCTTACATCAAGTGAGCTAAGTTTATTATTGTAGGCGCAATACAACTCTCTCAACTCCGTGTTATTCCTTACATCAAGGTAAGTAAGATTATTGCCGGAGCAAAGCAATTCCAACAGATTCGTATTGTTGCTTACATCAAGGGAAGTAAGATTATTGTACTCGCAATACAATTCTTTCAAAGCTTTGTTATTCCTTACATCAAGGGAACTAAGTTTATTGAAGCTGCAATTCAAGTATTTCAACTTCGTGTTATTACTTACATCAAGGGAAGTAAGATTTTCTTTGTTATTACGGCAATTCAATTCGGCAACATCTCCATATATGGTTATGGTAGAGCCAACGGTAACGGTATATTTATAGGATTTCCACTCTCTGTCGGCGTTTGTATAATTTGTATAAGATCCGGTGAAGATCTTTATGGGAGTATCTTTATCATTTCTTAATCGGAAAGTTATCTCCTCTCCGCTCTTGACGGTCATAATAATATAGCTGTTCATGTTCTGTGCCTGCACTCCGGCGGCGCCTGCGGTCATCATCGTCACTATCAGGGCGAGGGTCGTCATTGTTTTTTGTAATACATTTTTCATGTTCGTAAAATTTTTAATTGATGTTTACTTTATTTGTTGGGGCGTTTCGGGGGGCGACCGCAAGGGATTGCCCCTACGTACCCAATACCTATTTTTTCATCACGCTCTGTGTGGCGATGCCCTTGTCGGTGTTTACCTGTACGGCATATACGCCGGCAGGGAGGCTCGACAGGTCGATTTGCTTCGTGGCAGTGGCAGTGGCTACTTCGGTGCAATATATGTTATATATATGTATGCTGCGTATTTTACCTTCTGTGTTGATGTACAGTACATTCTCCACCGGATTGGGGTAGAGGGAGAGGGCTTCGGCGTAAGCCTCTACAAGCGAAGTAGAAGGGCAGACATAGCTACCCGTAGTGGCGGGGATGTCTATATTATTTGAGAGATACATCACCTTCCAGTTTTTGTCTTTGGCAATACGTGAGTTGGTGGCTTTGAAGTTGGTGGCTTTGGAGTCTGAAGCATCCCACAAGGGTCTAAACTCCGCTTTGTCGCTTTCCTCTCGTGCCGGCAGCGAACACATCAGGTCGTTGAATGTCTGTGTCGTAAAGTTGTTGGCATTGCACCATAATAGTGTCAGATTTTGGTTTTTGCTAACATCCAAAGAAGTTAATTGATTGTTGAAGCAATTCAACCTGGTCAGAGCTATGCTTTTGCTTACATCCAACGAGCTTAATTGATTGCTGCTGCAATCCAACGTGGTCAGAGCTATATTTTTGCTAACGTCCAACAACGAGCTTAATTGATTGTTGCTGCAAATCAACATGGTCAGAGCTATGTTGTTGCTAACATCTAAGGAAGTTAATTGATTGCTGCTGCAATTCAATGTGGTCAGAGCTATGTTTTTGCTTACATCCAACGAGCTTAAATTATTATTATTGTAGCTACAATCCAATATGGAGAGAGCTATGTTTTTGTTTACGTCCAACGAAGTTAGTTGATTTTCGCCGCAATACAGTGCGGTCAGAGCTATATTTTTGCTAATGTCCAATGTGCTTAATTGATTGCTGC
Organism: Porphyromonadaceae bacterium H1; assembly: GCA_001653155.1. GTDB lineage: Bacteria > Bacteroidota > Bacteroidia > Bacteroidales > Paludibacteraceae > H1. Next base: position 1,248 of record BDEJ01000102.1, on the reverse strand, counting down.
TGCAAGACAATGTGGTCAAAGCTATGTTTTTGCTTACATCCAATGTGCTTAGTTGATTGCTGCCGCAAGACAATGTTGTCAGAGCTATGTTTTTGCTAATGTCCAATGTGCTTAATTGATTGTTGCTGCAATTCAATGTGGTTAGAGCTATATTTTTGCTAACATCCAATGTGCTTAATTTATTGCTACCACAATTCAATTCGACCAGAGCTATATTTTTGCTTACGTCCAAGGTGCTTAGTTGATTGCTGCCGCAATTCAATGTTGTCAGAGCTATGTTTTTACTAACGTCTAAGGTGCTTAATTTATTGCTGCCACAATTCAACTCGACCAGAGCTATGTTTTTGCTAACATTAATTGAGTCGAATTTTCCCCTGTTATTAGAGCAATCCAAAGCAATGATATTACCCGTCAGTGTTAGAACTTTCTCATTCGAACTTAGCTCTAATTCCTTCCAGTCTGTTCCAACAGTAACATCATGATTAATCACTCCGTCCGCTATATTTACCGTTGTATTTTCGGCATGAGCCTTTATTTTTACTTTTACTGTAGAGCCTAATGGCATATAAAACGTTATAGAGTGTGCTTCCTGTGCCTGCACGTCGGCGGCAGCTGCGGTCATCATCGCCACTATCAGGGCGAGGGTTGTCAGTGTTTTTTGTGTTGAATGTTGCATTTTTTGACGAAAATTTTATAGTTAATTGTTTGCTTGTTTGTTTATTCTTCGGGCGGGTATTTATCTAGGGGCGAGTACAAGGGTTCGCACCTAACACCCGGCAAAGCCTACCGCACGATCACCTTGTTTACGGCATTCCCGGCTACTACCGTATAGAAGCCCGCAGAGAGATGTATGGCGGTAGTCTGGGCATTGAGCGGGTAGTTGCCTAAGGACATGCCCGATATGTTGTACACGGATACCTCTGTTGCGGTGGCTTCGGGCGATTTCTCGACATACAATACGCCCCGCTCACCTCGCAGGCTTATGCCCGCATCGGCCAGGGTAGCCGGCAAGGCATTCGTACGCGGCTCTATCTTGACACCTGTTGCCACATTGCCCTTGGCATCGACGATGGCTTTTTTCCCTTTGTCGAAGCGGGCGCCGGCGGGCTTAGTAATACGGCAGCCCTTAAGGGTCAGGGAGGCAATACCTTCAATGCTTCCCCAACTGAAAGTCTCCAAGGTGGCATTGTCTACGCTAAGCCCCCCATCTCCCGAACCGGAGACATCCCATGTTCTTACAACCACACC
>BDEJ01000101.1 GCA_001653155.1 Porphyromonadaceae bacterium H1 | reverse complement strand
CGGGTGTAAACTCTTGCATGCCACAAAAGTACTGATAATAAGCATTCTCGCTCCATTGTTCCACAACGGATTCATCTGAAAGATTACGAAGATGCTTGAGAATCAATAAGCCACACATCAGACGAATCGGCTTGCCGGGGCGACCATTGTTCTGAGAATACAAAGGCTCGAAAGCCGTATCGAATTTCTCCCAATCTATTTTGTCGGCCAATTGGTAGAGTGGGTGCGATGAATTCAGCATCTCTGATAGACTGCTGAATAATGAAGGGCTATTATGGGGCTTTTTAATCATAAAATCTGCAAGTTTCCT
>BDEJ01000100.1 GCA_001653155.1 Porphyromonadaceae bacterium H1 | reverse complement strand
TTTTAGGCTATCGCTTTAATATGCTACTTTTGCATCAAGTTAATAAACAAAAAATGGGATTAAACATAAGAAAAGCAATTGCAGATAAGCAACTTACGAGCAAAGAAGTTGCCGAGCGCATGGGGATCAGCGCCGTGGGACTTAGCCAGCACATTAACGGGAATCCGAGTGTGGAGGTGCTTACCCGTATAGCCGCAGCGATCGGCTGCGACATCTCGGATCTGTTCGACAAGGTCGATAATACGACTATTTGCCCGCACTGCGGGAAGCCGGTAGAGCTAAAAAAAGCGGACTAAACAATCCGCTTTATATAATTTCCCGGAGATTTTGTATATAATTTTCCAGGTCGATTGTATTTTGCTACCACAGTCGCAGCTGTCTCTCGTCCGTCTCTTTCCGATTCTCCTCTACCTGCATGCCCATGTAGCGCCAAAACGTGCGCTCCGACATGGGCATAAGTTTTTGCACATAGTTACGATAAATCCAGCGCTTGCAGCGATCCTGCCGCCCCTCCTCGTAGTGCGCCTCGACAAGCTGCTGCACCATCTTCGCTTTTTTACGTGTACTGTTGTGCATTACCTTCTCTTTACAAGTATCCTTCCCGCAGTATTTTGTCTACATAACAGGGCCAAATCTCGCGCACCCGGCGCGCTATTTCCTCCCACGCGGGCAGCTCTCCGAAGCCGCGGTCGTCGATATACATATCCGCAAACACCTTGCGCGTATCCTCGCCCGAATATTTATCCACATTCGAGGGGCAGCTCTCGTTGTATGCGTCGAAGTGCAGCCCGTTCTCGCCGAGGAACTGCGCCGCCTCGGCGAGGCGCTTGCCGCGCCGGCACGTCCAAAGTATAAGGAAATGCCCGTCCCGCTTAAATTGCTTAATAGCCTCTACCGCACCGGGTTTTATCCTCCCGATGCCGGGGAAAGCATCTTCTACGATTGTGCCGTCAAAGTCGATTGCTATAATCATAACTTTTTGTTTATTTTATCCTCTAATTTATTAAAATGCTTTTGCATGCGCTCTGCAGTAATATTGCCTCCTTTATCGTAATTCCGCTCGGCCTCGCGTATGCTGTTATTTGCTGCGGCCTCGCAGCGCTCGGCAAAGTAATCCGAAAACCAGCGCATAACCTTCGGCATGTCGAGCGATTCGTACAGTTCGCCGAATTCGCCGTTGCGGGCGCGGCGGAAAATTACATGTATATCCGCTATCGTTAGCGCGTAATAGGTAGATACTACCTCGGCGGCAATCGCCTCTATTTGTTTTTCGCGTAGCGGGCGGGTAAGGTTTACCAGCTCGGAAAGTTCTACTAAATAGAGCTTTATTATCGTCTCTACTTTTTGCGCGCCGAAATCCCTGCGCAACCTCGCCAGGCTGGGTAGCCCCGCGCTGGTGGAAAGCGACAGCGCATCCTCCGCGCTACGCACATCCACCAACTCGCGATTTACCCGCTCAGGATCGTAGATCGTTAAGAAGTTTTTGCCTGTAACTGCTACTAATTTGTCCTCCATTTCGCTTTATGCTTGCGATAATTTCGTTAAATTTCTTGTCGATAACCGGGAGCGCGAAAGCATTTTTTTTGTACCAATCCGGCAGCTTCTGCACCAGGACGGAAAAAGCTGCAGTAACATCCTGCTCGCCCATCGCCTCGAGCTTCGCGATTATCTTCGAGAGCGCCACTCCGTCCTTTGCAGAAAAGGCATAAGAGACGCCCGTTTCTTTCTCGTATTCCGCGAAAAAAGCTGCTTTACAGGCGTTAAAAATGCCCGGTTGCCCCTTGTCCCTACCCGGCAGCGCCGGAAGCCCCAGAGCAGCCCCTAAGGCCCCGCGAAGCTCCTCTTTCGAGGAGCGCCGGTTGCGGTAAATGCGTTCTTGTTCTTGTCTGTCCATATTCGTAGCGTTTAAGGGATCATGCGCGGGAGGGGCTCCCCGGAATAGCCTCTGCTTTGCGATTCTTCGACTTCGTGCATTACCTCGTCGTACTCCGCATCGCGATCGCGAAGCGTACCGGCAATAGCTTTTACCTCCGAGGCGTTTAGCTGCTCTTTAACGCTGTTGGGGATTGCTTTTAAAAACTCTACCTGCGTCTTTGCCGTGTCGATTACAACCCCGCAGAGGTTGCGGATTTCGGCCGCGGTTTTTACATCCATTTCTCCTCGTTTCAGGCGCTGTATAGCCTCGAAAGCTTCGTCGCGCACGTCGTTTAGCGTTATGCCGCTGTTTGCTTTTTTGTTCATTTTCGTTTTTTTATTTAGTGTTTAACTCGTTTATCTTTCGCTTTAGCGCCCCGAGCGCGAAAACCGCAGACTTTAAATCCTCCGGATAGCGGGTGTGGATGCTGTTTTCGTTGCGAAGCTGCTCGCTTCTGCTTATAATGTAGAGGTTTTCTATTGCGCAGTTCCGCCTGTTTCCGTCCCGGAACTGTACATTGTGTCCCGCCGGGATTTCGCCCCTGTGTTGCCGCCAGACAACCCGGTGCTTTAGCTCGAATTTGCGTGGCTCGGCAGTCTTTATCTCGATATAGCCGTCCGCATTTATGCGCTCGTAACCAAGCGGTTTATAGCCCGTCGGGCGCCGGCCCTTGCTAAAGCGCGTTCTTTTCGTACGCTCGATGGCCTCGGCAGACATGTACTCTGTTTGTTTCTTGCCCTTGTTTGCCGGCACATTCCCTTTTTTAATCCAGTATTTGCGGGCCGGGTGCTCTGGATTCAGTATGTTTTTCCGGGACGTTTCGGAAACAAAAGCGCGGTCTTTCTTTAACCCGTATTTTTGCGCCCAGTTGTAGATCGTAAACGGGCTACAACGCAGCCTTTCGGCAAGCTCCTCGGTCGAGGTGTTTCGGTAATGCTCCTGCAGATAAGCCAAGCGCTCCGGGGTTATTCTGTTGCGCTGCTTTTCTTTTTTTAGTCCAAGTACGTAGACCCTGCTTTTTATAGCCTTGCGTGTCTTTCCCGGCAACAGGGCGCAGAGCTCCTCCGGGGAGCTGGTAGGGTAATGTGCCGCAAGCAGCGCAAGTTCTTCTTTCGTCCAGGATCCGCTCATGGCAGCAGGGGTTTTACACGCCCCCACACCTGGAGCGCGATTTTGTCTTCTGTTTCCAGGTAGCCCGCGAAAACGCGCACGGAGTGCAGTATCGAGACGTGGTCGCGATTAAGAAGCTTACCGATTCGTGTGTATGTATAACCGCAAGACCGGAAGAAATAGGCCGCGGCTTGGCGGAAAACGACCGTTTCGGGGCGCTTGTCCCTGTGCGTTAGCAGAAGTTCTTCGGATATCTGCATTGCTTCGCAAAGTTGTTTTAATTCCATTTTATTGCTTTTTAAATTCGTTTTAAAAATTGCGGCCTCCGGAGGTTTACCGGGTTGTATCTTTCCCCGGTTCCGAAAAAGTTAGGTTTAAATCCGTTTATCCGAAGCCAGTAGCGTAGTTTCTTCTTTTCCATTTTATTGTATTTTTTTGTTTGCCGGCGGGCGCCGCTGCGCTTGCGCCGATTGCTCCCGGGGGCGCGGTCAGGCGGGCCCGGGATGG
>BDEJ01000099.1 GCA_001653155.1 Porphyromonadaceae bacterium H1 | reverse complement strand
TTTAGCATCTCCATCTTTTTTGAATAGCACTTTGTTTTCCTTCTCATTCTTGCCAGGAAATGTCGAAATAAACTGTTATACCCTTCAACTGTAAATGTTTCGGCTTTTGACTGAATATGCTTTTCTTTCGGAATAATACTTTCATATGGCTTCCAGTAATCACTTGCTATACTATCCATCTGATGGTGTTTTATCGTTTCCCAAAATTCTTTTGCTGTTTCGTTGCTTCTGTCACCAATAAAGAAGTTGATGAATCTTTTCCCATATCGATCAACAGCAATCCATATCCAGCAGAAGTTTTTTTTGATCCAATATAAGAATGCATTTCATCCAATTCAACCATCTCTATATCTTGATTCTGCGAGCTAAGTTCTTGAACTTTGTGACCAAAATCCCGTATCCAATTAAGGACGGAAACATTGCTGACACCTAAAATACGACCGATCGATCGAAACCCTAATCCTTCAAGATATAGATGAAGCGCTTGCTTTTTCATTGACTTCGGCTTCGC
>BDEJ01000098.1 GCA_001653155.1 Porphyromonadaceae bacterium H1 | reverse complement strand
AAAAGAAATCTTTTTCTTAAATTTGAAACAAAAAGTTGCATTCTCTGGTTGAAACTACGACGGAATGCTTTTTACTCGGGAAAGCGCTTCATTCAGATTTTTTTTGCTACCTTGCGCCGTTTTTTTATCCGCGTGCACTCCGCGCAGAGTGAAGTCTTAACGTTTAACCAAAAAATACGAATGAAAAAGAAATGGATACCTTTTATTGCCTGCATCGTCGTGTTACAAGCTTGCGGGCCTAAAATTCTTACCTCAATCAGCAAAAGCTATCCCGTACTCGACTACCGCGAGGAGGTAAGATTCTTCGGACTTAACGACCCCTTGCCGGCATCGGTCGAAAAAATCGGAGTAGTGAAGATCGGAGACTCGGGATTCACCACCGACTGTCAGTTCGCTTCGGTAGTGGACAAAGCCAAGCTGGAGGCTCGGAAGGTTGGAGGAAACGCCATCAAAATTATTGAGCACAAACTGCCGGGCATGGATGGTTCTTCCTGCCACCGGATACAAGCTGCAATACTCCGAATCGAAAATTTCGACCAAACAGCAACAGCCGCTCAGGCTCCCGTCGACTCCACATTACTGAACGCCGACTACGCCTTGCTGCACATCTACCGGAATGCATCTCATTACGGGTCCTTGATAAGCTACAACTTATACCTCGGCGACAGTATAATCTGTCGTGTAAGCAACCGGAGCAGAACAACAATCCGAACCAAGAAAGACGGTCTGAACACTCTTTGGGCAAAGACCGAAGCAAAAGTCGAACTTCCCATCAACATCAAATTGGGACAGGAATACTACATCCGCTGTGGAATAGCTCCCGGCCTTTTGACAGGAAGACCTTCTTTGGAAATAGCCGACAGCTACTCCGGAAAACTGGAATACGATGCCTTGGCTAAAAAGGACAAGAAGAAAGCAAAAAAGAGTGATGTCATCGTTCTGAACGACAGCCGGGAGATCGTCTGCGAGATAACCGGTGAAGACGACGAAAACATCTATCTGAAAATCATGCACAGAAATCGCGAAATAGAAAGCCACATACCCAAGTCGCAAGTACAAAGCATACGTAAGGAAAAATAAAAGACTAATATCACAAATAACATCATGACAAACAACAAACTCAAACAAATTCTGACAATCCTCGTCATAGCAGCATCTGTCTTCTCGATGCAGGCACAGGATTTAATTGTTACTCAAGAGGGCGACTCCCTCAACTGCCGAATCACGCAAATAGACTCATCGGGCTTGCTTCGCTTCCTGTTCAAACACAAGGGCGAAATACGCAGCACTCTGTTGCCTCTCAAGCAAGTCCGGAGTTATCAATACGCTTACTATCCTTACGCAGAAGTACCGGCTGAGCAGGCAAACTACTTGTCGGTAAAGAAAGACTATCCCTACTTGCGGATGGCCCTCAACGGAGGATGGAGCTACCGGTTGGGCAAGATACCCGACAACATCTCCTCCCCGCTCAAAGAGTATATGCAGCAACTCAAATCCGGCTACCACTACGGAATCGATTTCAATTATTATTTCATAGAGCAATTCGGTGCCGGATTCAAATACACCCGCTACAACGCGAGCAATCGACTTGACAACATTTACGCTACCACACCCGACAATATAACCTTCTACGGAAGTATAAGCGACCAAATTGCCATCGATTTCGCGGGCCCTGTCTTCGCCATGCGTCTTCTCAGCGCGAACAGGCGAAACGCCCTGATCCTAAATTGGGGTTTTGGCTACATGGGCTATGGAAACGAGGGCTTACTCTTTGAGGAAAAACAACACTTCCGTGGAGCTTGCTTCGGATCAGCGATGGAGCTCGGCTACGACATCGGACTGACGAAAAATCTCGCCATCGGATTTCAATTATCCATGATCGGAGGGAGTCTTTCCGAAATCGAACACAGCTCCGGAGGAAATACCAAAAGAATAAAACTTGAAAAAGGTAATTACGAAACACTCACCCGCTTCGACCTCTCTGCCGGGCTACGCTTTGTCCTGTAAGCCCCAAGTCCGACTCCGGGCTTGCGCTCTACAAATCTCCCCTTGAGCCAACCGGGAGTACGCAGCGGGAAGGGGTTTGGAAAAAAGCACGAATTACAGTCTAAGCCCTCCGGGCTTACGCCCATCCCCTTGTGTTCAAGGGGACATTCGGGGGGGAAGAGAAAACTAAGAACAGCATCCGAACTTCCCCCCAAAAAACAAAAAAACGGGGTCGAAATCCGTCATTTTTCCCCTCCCGGACGGAAAAAACACCCCGGAAACCGCCTCTTTTCATAAGCCTCAAATGCTAAAAAAACAAAAAACCTTTTTGCCTGCGCACGTGCGCAAGTCCTTTTTTTAACATTTCGGGCCCCGAAACGCAAGATTTTTTAGCCGGATTCCAAAATAGATTATTATATTTGTCGTTGGGATTGCTTCACAAAACAACACAAAGTGTTTTGCCTCATAAAAATCCGTAATTTCTAA
>BDEJ01000097.1 GCA_001653155.1 Porphyromonadaceae bacterium H1 | reverse complement strand
GATGAGAATGGGGAGTGGGTACATTTAGTTATAGGAGCTGTAATTGGAGGAACAATTAATCTTTTAGCAAATTTAGGCAATGTCAAAAACTTTTGGCAAGGATTAGGTTATTTTGGTGTAGGCGCCCTAGCAGGTGCATTAGGAGCAGGTGTTGGTGCAGGAATAAGCTCTGTTTTGCCTATTGCAGGTCAAGTGTCGGGCGGTTTTGCCGCGGGATTTTTTGGGACTAGTGCGGCAACAACTGCCACCACAAGCTTTGTATCTGGGGCTTTGATTGGAGGAGGTGCAGGACTAAGCAGTGGATTTGTTTCTGGTTTTGGAAATGGACTGATGCAAAATCAAACATTTGGACAGGCACTTTTGAGTGGTGCGAGAGACGGTCTTATAGGAATGGGAATCGGTGGAGTAGTGGGTGGATTAGCTAGTGGAATTTCCGCAAGTATTGATGGTAGAAATTTCTGGGATGGCTCAAGAGTAACTAATACTGAAGTTCTTGGTAACGCTAATCTTCCTAGTATAACACAAAATAATGACATGAATTGTGGTCCGGCTACATCTCAAGCTAATACAGGGGTCTCACAAGATGTGTATAGAGATCATTTAGTAAAAAAATATAATTATGGAATAAATGACCCTGTTAAACCGTCAGATATGAATAAAGCGATTACAGATTTAACTGGACGGTCTGTTATACCTTTTGAGACTGAGTTGCCTTCTGACGTACTGGGTGCTAAACAATTATCTGGTTTGTTAAATGGTGGAAATCGGTTTATGTTATCCTCGGGAACGGGGACTGCAATAAATCATGCTACTGCATTAAACAAAATTTCGGTACTTACTATACAAAAAATATCTGGTGTCACCTTCCAAAAAGTTGTGTATCAAGTTATGGATCCAGCTTCTGGAGTTTTCAGAAATATTGGTGCACGTTCAATGGACTTTATTTGGAGAATACTTCCCTAAAAATCGCAATATGAAAAAAAAAATAATAATATTAATTATGCTGTTGACATCAATTATAAATGTTATACCTCAAAAAGTAATTCCCGAAATTGAAATAAAGCAGTTAGAAAAACAGGCAATTAGTAAAATGCGGAAATTATTTGATATTCCAAAGGAGAAACAACTTTTTGCTACAGTTCTTTTTGAAGTCATGGACAGCACTCAAACATATGCAGTATCTCCAACTTTTGAGACAAATAATAAGATAAGTAATTATTTAGAAAGATCAAAAATTATTCATTATGAGACATTTGTATATGATAATGAATTGAAAAGTGTTTTTGTTGTCAATCGAGTATTTTTAGGAAAAGGAAGATATAAAAAAAAGTATTATGTAGGAAAAAAAGATGATTTTATCATCTCAACTTTCTTACTTAAAAACAATTACGATTATGTTTTGAACCTTATAGATGCACCATCACAAGGAAACAAACTTGTGTTATTATGTTGCAAGAATAAAAAAATGGATTTAGCATTTTTGAAAGATGAAACAATTAAATCAAGACCTGTTTGTAATGAAAATACTTTTATTTTTTTAGGTAATGCTCCAAATCGGGAGTTATCCCAATGATAGATTGATAAACAGTATTCAAATTCTAACTTAGGGCGTAAAGGTAGAGATAAATTCCCTGTCCTTTGCCTCACTCATCAACTGGTACACATCTCAAAAAAATATCACGATGAAAACAGTAACGGATAGTTCGTAACAAAAGTAGCAAAAACAGCTATCCGTAGTTTCAACCAGAGAATGCAACTTTTTGTTTCAAATTTAAGAAAAAGATTTCTTT
>BDEJ01000096.1 GCA_001653155.1 Porphyromonadaceae bacterium H1 | reverse complement strand
GTTTTGCAGATTAATTTACTGAATATCAAACAATATGTGGTTTTTTAAGGGACGACTATGTAACGAGCGACGCTTGTTTTAAAAGCAAAATGCATTCTTCTTTCTTCTCTTGTTTTTCAGGTGTCTGTATTAGGTTTTAATACGGCTTTTAATCGCACTATTGTAGCATTGAAATTAAACTTGTTCTTTCTTCTTCGGAATAGATTTTATTCTTTTAATCGCACTATTGTAGCATTGAAATTGGAAAGAACGCAGGTTGCCCTCTTCGTTAAACAGCTTTTAATCGGACTGCGATAGAATTTAATCACAACAGCATAAGTCGTTTGCGGCATGCCTGTGTTCGGAGGGGCAGAATAGATTGTGGAATGGGTTAAAAGAATAGTTGTCCCGCTGTTATATTAAGGAGGGGCTGCATAAGGAAGGAATGTTACAGATTTTATTCGGAGCGTATAAAAAAAGGCTTATTGAGAATGCTCTCAATAAGCCTTTTTTGTGGGTGTTGACGGATTCGAACCGCCGACCCTCTGCTTGTAAGGCAGATGCTCTGAACCAGCTGAGCTAAACACCCGGTACTTTTCGTAAAAGCATTGGCTTTGGATCTTCTGTGCTGTGGGCGTTGACGGATTCGAACCGCCGACCCTCTGCTTGTAAGGCAGATGCTCTGAACCAGCTGAGCTAAACGCCCCTTATGCCGTTTCTTTCCGGAAAAGCGTCGCAAAGATACAACATTTTTGTTTTATACAAAATAATGAATCTCCTTTTTTGTGATATTCTTTGTAATTTCTACTTCCGGCCTTTCTGTATGCCACAAAAGAAGAGCCTGAGAATGCTCAGGCTCTTAGTCTTTTCTGTTTCGAAGGCTGTGTTTCGATTAGGCTCTTCCTGCGCTTCCGAGTACAGCTTCTATTTTATGTTTGTACAGCCTCTTGGCATTTTCGCGGGCAGGTCCGAGGTATTTGCGTGGGTCGAACTCTGCGGGCTTGGTGGCAAATACTTCACGGATAGCGGCTGTCATGGCCAGGCGGCTGTCGGAGTCGATGTTTATTTTACATACGGCCGATGCGGCAGCTCTGCGTAGTTGCTCTTCGGGGATACCGATCGCATCTTTCAAGGCTCCTCCGTATTTGTTGATGGTGGCCACTTCTTCCTGAGGAACGGAAGAGGCTCCGTGCAACACAATGGGGAATCCGGGAAGTTCTTTTTCGATTTCTTCCAGAATGTCGAAACGCAAGGGAGGCGGAATCAGGATACCGTTGGCGTCGCGTGTACATTGTTCGGGGGTGAACTTGTTGGCTCCGTGCGAAGTACCAATGGAGATGGCCAGCGAATCGCAACCGGTTCTTGTTGCAAAGTCAACTACTTCTTCGGGACGGGTGTAGGTGTGGTGCTCCGAACTTACCTCGTCTTCAACGCCGGCCAAAACTCCGAGTTCGGCTTCTACCGTTACGTCAAATTGGTGAGCGTAGTCCACTACTTTTTTTGCAAGGGCTATATTTTCTTCGTAAGGAAGGTGCGAACCGTCAATCATTACCGATGAAAAACCTGCGTCAACACAAGATTTACAGGTTTCGAAGGAGTCGCCGTGGTCCAAGTGAAGAACAATCTGAGGCTTTTCCCATCCCAGGCTCTTAGCGTATTCCACAGCGCCTTGTGCCATGTAGCGCAGCAAAATCGGATTGGCGTATTCGCGGGCTCCCTTGGATACTTGCAGGATGACCGGAGATTTGGTTTCCGATGCGGCTTGAATGATGGCTTGTAGTTGCTCCATATTGTTGAAGTTGAATGCAGGGATTGCATATCCTCCTTTAACTGCTTTTGCAAACATATCGCGTGTGTTTACAAGACCTAATTCTTTATAGTTTACCATAATGTTTGAATGAAATTAATAGTTTGATAATCCGACTGCAAAGGTACTTATTTTTATTCGTTAGCGAAAATATCTTGACTGTGATTTTGTCTGATTTGCGCAGGCTATGACGGCTTTATCCTTGGGGTTAATTCACTTGCGTGTATCCCTGCTCTTCCGCTATTTCAGAGATTTTATTTTTCAGTTCGTTTGCGATGCCGTTGCGCTTTCCTCGCTGTATTGCTTGAACTTTGCGGCTTCGAGCTTACCCGTTTCCACTAATTGCAGGGCAAGCTGGGAGGCTTCTTGCTCGGATTGTTTTTTGTTTTTCCCGATCCCCTGACAGATGGCTTTGCCTTCCAGCTCCAACTGTGTTACAAATTTTCGTGTGTTGTTTTTGAATATGCTGTCTTCCAGCAATACAAAACGGAGGGAAAGGTGATTCTTTTGGCTCCATTCAATCATGCGCGACTTGAAGTTCAGGTCGTCTTCGGTAATCTTATCCAAATCGATGAAGCCTCCGATTAGTTTCTCTGTGACGAAACGCATGCAGGTCTTGTAGCCTCGATCCAGGTATATGGCCCCTATCAAGGCTTCTATGGCATTTCCGTATATGTTTGTGTCGCCATTTATTGGCTGGCTGAGTAAGACGTGCTTATGCAGGCCGATATCCACAGCCAATTGGTTTAACGAGTTCCTGTTCACTATTTTCGATCGGGTATTGGTCAGGAAACCTTCGTCTGCCTGTGGATAACGCCTGTATAAGACGTCGCTTACGATGGTATTGAGTGCTGTGTCTCCCAAAAATTCGAGACGTTCGTTGTTTTTGCTCGGATACTGTCGTCCGCATTGCGATACGGAGCGGTGGCGTAGGGCTTGTTGGTAGTAAGCGATGTTGAAAGGGAGAAATCCCAGCATCTTATAAAAATCCCAATAAGGCTCTTGCCGAGCTTTCGACAAGAGCCTTATTTTTAGCTGTATTACTACCGTTTTTACTACGGAGAACATTCTAATGTTTGAATTTCTTTACGATAATGCTGGCATTGTGCCCTCCGAATCCGAAAGTGTTTGACAAGGCGGCATTGACTTTCCGCTCTTGAGCTTTGTTAAACGTGAAATTCAAACGGTAGTCGATTTCGGGATCTTCATCTCCTTCCGTAAAGTTAATTGTGGGAGGAACGATGTCATTCATCACGGCTAAAACGGTTAGAATGCCTTCGACTGCTCCTGCCGCGCCCAACAAGTGTCCGGTCATTGATTTGGTCGAGCTGATATTTAGTTTGTAAGCATGTTCGCCAAACACTTCTTTTATTGCCTTGGCTTCGGAGGGATCGCCTACGGGGGTTGAGGTTCCGTGTACGTTGATGTAATCGATTTCCTCCGGTTTCATACCTGCATCTTTTAAGGCCCGTTCCATGACGAGTTTAGCTCCCAGACCGTCGGGATGGGTTGCCGTGAGGTGGTAAGCATCGGCAGATAGTCCGCCACCTACAATCTCGCAAAGGATGTTGGCGTCGCGTGCGATGGCGTGCTCCATTTCCTCCAGAATGATACAGCCGGCTCCTTCGCCAATCACAAAGCCGTCGCGACTCTTGCTGAATGGGCGTGAGGCATGCTGCGGATCGTCGTTTCGAGTGGAGAGTGCAGTAAGGGCGTTGAAGCCTCCCACACCACCGGGCGTAATAGCAGCTTCTGCACCACCGGCGAGAATCATGTTGGCCTGTCCCAGGCGGATGTAATTAAAGGCATCGATAAGCGCGTTGGTGGACGAAGCACAAGCCGAAGCGGTAGAGTAATTCGGCCCTCTGAATCCGTAGGTTATGGATATCTGTCCCGCTGCGATGTCCGAAATCATTTTCGGGATGAAGAAGGGATTGAATTTAGGCCCGTTATCTTTGTTTGAATAATAGTAACCGATTTCTTCTTCGAAAGTTCGTATTCCTCCGATTCCGGCGGCAAAGATGACACCGACGTTATCTTTGTCGAGGGTTTCGAGGTTTACACCGCTGTTCTCGATGGCCTCTTTAGCAGCAGCAATGGCATATTGCGCATAGAGGTCCAATTTGCGGACTTCTTTCCTGTCGAAGTAAAGCGTGGGGTCGAAGTTTTTTACTTCGCAGGCAAAGCGTGTTTTAAACTGCGATGCATCGAAGTGTGTGATTGGCGCAGCTCCGCTGACTCCGGCTATGGCGTTTTTCCATAATTCGGAAGCCGAATTGCCAATCGGGCTTATGGCTCCCAGTCCGGTTACGACAACTCTTTTTAATTCCATGAAAATTTGTCTGAAGGGTTATGAGTATGCTAAAACAGCAACAGACAACGGTTTTCGAGGATGGAAACCGTTGTGCTGATGCTCCTTTATAGCTTTAAGCGTTTGTACAAAGAATGCTTATTTTTGCATTGCTTCGATGTGAGCAATGGCATCGCCTACGGTAGAGATTTTTTCAGCTTCTTCGTCCGGAATAGAAATGCCAAACTCTTTTTCGAACTCCATAATCAGTTCTACGGTATCCAACGAGTCTGCACCGAGGTCGTTTGTAAAGCTCGCTGTTGCTGTTACATCAGCTTCTTCTACACCTAATTTGTCAACGATGATCGCTTTTACTTTGTCTGCTACTTCTGACATAATTTTAGTTTTTAAAGTTTGAAATAAAAATTGTTTGTTTAATTTTGCGCTGCAAAGAAATGAAATTTTATTGACATAGTAGCACTTTTTGACAAAAAAAAGCTGAATTTTTGCACAGATGCTGCTTTTGTGTGTAGAAAATACCCGAAAATTCGTATGAGAATAGCGCTTTTTGCCTCCGGATCCGGATCGAATGTAGAAAATATCCTCCGATATTTTGAAAACGACGACTTTTTTGTTTTTCCGCTTGTTGTGTCTAACAAGGTCGATGCGTATGTGCATCAACGAGCCAAAAGCTTGCATGTGCTTTCCTTTAGTTTTTCTCGAGAAGACTTCCTCTCGGGGGAGCCCGTTTTGGAGCTTTTGCGCTCCTATGAAATAGATGCTGTTGTATTGGCCGGATTCTTACTGAAAATTCCGCCTTTGCTCATTAAGGCTTTCCCCGGTCGGATTATCAACATTCATCCCGCTTTGTTGCCTAAATTTGGAGGGAGGGGCATGTACGGCGACCGGGTACATCGGGCTGTAGTTGAGGCCGGCGAGACGGAGTCGGGGATTAGCATTCATTACGTAAACGAAAATTACGACGAGGGAAATATTATTTTTCAGGCATCCTGTTCCCTTGCCGAAAAGGATACTCCGGAAGATGTCGCCACGAAAGTGCAGCGTTTGGAGCACGAACATTTTCCCAAAGTAATCGAGAGTTTGTGGCGCCCCCTTGCCGCAGCCTCTACAAGAGAGCGGGAGTAAACGTTTTTACTCTCCGAGATAGTTGTGTTAACTCTTTTAGAAAACGTCAATAGATGCAACCTTTAGCCGAACGCCTTCGTCCCCGCTCGCTCGACGAATACATCGGGCAGAAGCATCTGGTGGGAGAAAAAGCTGTTTTACGCCAGATGATCGAGTCTGGGCGTATTGCTTCTTTTATTTTGTGGGGGCCTCCGGGAGTGGGTAAAACAACACTGGCCGGCATCATTGCCCATAAGCTCAATCGCCCTTTTTACACCCTCAGCGCGGTTTCTTCGGGGGTGAAGGAAGTGCGTGATGTGATCGAAAAGGCCAAATCGAAAACGATCTTCTCGGGAGGAAATCCGATTTTGTTTATTGATGAAATTCACCGTTTCAGCAAATCGCAGCAGGACTCTCTGCTGGGAGCTGTAGAAGACGGAACGATTACTCTGATTGGCGCCACGACGGAAAACCCTTCTTTCGAAGTGATTACTCCCCTATTGTCGCGTTGTCAGGTGTATGTGCTTAAAGCCCTCGAAGAAGAAGACCTCCGCGAGCTGGCAGAAAGGGCCATCAGGACGGATACGGAGCTGCAGAAACGTCGTATTGAGTTGCAAGAAACGGAAGCGCTCTTTCGTTTCTCCGGCGGAGATGCTCGTAAACTTTTAAACATTATTGATTTGCTTGCTTCTTCTTCGGATAGTCAGGATGCTCCCGTCGTTATTACCAATGAGCTTGTTACCGATAGCTTGCAGCAAAATCCGATGGCTTACGATAAGGACGGAGAACTGCATTACGATATTATTTCGGCTTTCATTAAATCCATTCGAGGAAGCGACCCTGATGCAGCCTTGTATTGGTTGGCCCGGATGATTGCGGGCGGGGAAGAACCTAAGTTTATCGCCCGGAGATTGCTTATTGCGGCAGCTGAAGATATCGGGCTGGCGAATCCGAATGCCTTGTTGTTGGCCAATGCCTGCTTCGACGCTATTCAGAAAATCGGTTGGCCCGAGGGACGTATCATTCTGGCTGAAACAACTATCTATCTTGCAGCTTCACCTAAAAGCAATTCTGCTTATCGAGCTATCGATTCGGCGTTGGCCCTTGTGGAGCAAACCGGTGACTTGGCGGTACCGCTTCATCTGCGTAATGCCCCCACTAAACTGATGCGGGATTTGGATTACGGAAAGGACTATAAGTATCCTCACGATTTCCCGGAGAATTTTACCTCCCAGCAGTATCTACCCGATACAATCAGCCGGAAAGGTATTTGGAAGCCCCAAGCAAATCCGACCGAGAGTAAACTGAGAGAGTTTTTAAGGAGGCTGTGGAAGGGGCGCTATTGATGCGCTTTCTTGCTGTTAAGACTTCTCATGGCTCCCTAATGTGAAAGCATTTAGGCTCGTTCTTTTCAAATAAAAGCGGATTTTTCGTCGGAAAACATAATGCAGCTCGGATAAAAAATGTACCTTTGTTGCCTCCTCTTGCTGCGTAATTTTTTCACTATAGTAGCAGGCTACTTGTTGTTAATAGATATTTTGTGAAGGAAGACAGCTCCTACGACAATTTTTGCGAAGCATTTACGCAATATCTGGCGAAACGTAATTATCGGAAGACTCCCGAGCGTTACGCTATTCTTGAGTGTGTCTATGCGCAACCGAGTCTTTTCTCCGCAGAACTGCTCTTTAACGCTATGCAAAGCCATAAGTTGTATCCGGTGAGCCTGCCTACCATTTACAACACGCTGGAGTTGTTGCTGAATGCCCGCCTGATTGTGAAGCACCAGATAGGAAACCAACAAACCCTGTACCGGCGTAATTCGGGTAAAGCGAACCATCACTTTTTTGTTTGTTCCAAGTGTGGAAACGTAAAAGAATTTTCGGATAAGCTGATCAAAGATACGGTGCTGTCGAAACGCAGGAAGCACTTTCAAATATCTCATTATTCGCTCTATCTCTACGGCGTTTGCGGACGATGTAAGAAATAAACACATGATATAAAACTTTTGAATCAACAAAAAATGAAGGTAGATGTATTATTAGGCCTCCAATGGGGTGACGAAGGCAAGGGAAAGGTTGTGGACGTGCTTACTCCCGCTTACGATGTGGTTGCGCGTTTTCAGGGTGGCCCCAATGCCGGGCATACTTTGGAGTTTGAAGGCAAGAAGTTCGTTCTCCGTTCCGTTCCATCCGGAATATTTCAAGGAGGTAAGGTTAATGTTATCGGGAATGGAGTGGTGCTCGATCCGGCCCTTTTTAAAGCCGAAGTTGAGGCCCTCGAAAAAGCCGGACACAAACTGACCGAGCGTCTGAAGATATCCCGGAAGGCTCATTTGATTTTACCCACCCACCGCCTCCTCGATGCGGCCTACGAAGCGGCTAAAGGCGAAGCAAAGATTGGTACTACCGGAAAGGGTATCGGCCCGACTTATACCGATAAGGTGAGCCGGAGCGGCTTGCGTGTAGGTGATATGCTTCAGAATTTCGACCGGAAATACAAGCGCGCCGTCGAGCGTCATAAAAACCTGCTCAAGCAATATGGTTTTGCCGATGACTGGACGAGCCTCGAAAAAGAATGGTTTGAGGGCATTGAATTTATCAAACGCTTTGAGCTGATCGACAGTGAGCCTTATATTAACAGGGCTTTGCAGGAGGGCAAGCGAGTTCTGGCCGAAGGAGCTCAGGGGACGATGCTGGATATCGACTTCGGTTCCTATCCTTTTGTAACTTCTTCCAATACCGTTGCGGCGGGTGCCTGCATCGGTCTGGGAGTTGCTCCTGCCCGTATCGGCGATGTGTACGGTATTTTCAAGGCTTACTGTACCCGGGTTGGCAGCGGCCCTTTCCCTACCGAGCTTTTCGATAAGGCCGGCGACGAGATGCGCGAGCGTGGGCACGAGTTCGGTTCCGTTACGGGGCGCCCGCGCCGTTGTGGCTGGATCGACCTTGTTGCTCTGAAATACGCCGTAATGATAAACGGAGTTACCCGCCTCATCATGATGAAAAGCGATGTGCTGGACTCGATGGAGCGTATTAAAGTCTGTGTGGCCTATCGCATAGACGGAGAAGAAACCTCGGATTTTCCCTTTGAGTTGGGCGATAACGTCGAGCCGGTTTATGCCGAACTGCCGGGATGGAAGACGGACATGACAAAAATGACGAATGAAGCGGAATTCCCCGAGGCCTTTAAAAACTACCTCGCTTTCTTGGAAGAACGGCTCGGGGTTGCCATCAAAATCGTGTCCGTAGGACCGGACAGGGAGCAAACCATCGAACGGAAACGGGGATGAAAGAAGAGAATTTCCTGTAAAAAAATAAAAAACTTCTTCACTTCTTTCCTCCCGGCAAGAACTTTGCTCGGGGAAAAACGTTTAATTCAGAAAAATATAAAATAAGAAATTTATGGAAGCATCTTCATTAGGAATGTTTTTTTATCGCTATGGCTATTGGATTATTTTCATTGGTATAGCCTTAGTTAGCTGGCTGGTACAAGCCCCCCTTCAATCGAAATTCAAAAAGTATGCACAGGTACTGTTGCCTTCCGGGCTTACGGGGCGCGAGGTGGCCGAAAAAATGCTGAGAGATAGCGGCATCTACGATGTAAAAGTAATCTCTACGGCCGGACACCTGACCGACCATTACAACCCCACGGACAAAACCGTAAACTTGAGCGAATCGGTGTATAACTCCCGGAGTGTGGCTGCTGCTGCGGTGGCCGCCCACGAATGCGGGCATGCCGTACAGCATGCTCGGGCCTACGCGCCCCTGCAAATGCGTTCGATGCTGGTACCCATTGTCAGTTTCTCATCCCGCTGGGTAACTTGGATACTGCTCGGAGGTATGTTGCTGCTCAATGTGTTTCCCCAGCTGATGCTGGCCGGTATCGTACTCTTCGCTCTTACTACGCTTTTCAGTTTTATTACCCTACCGGTCGAAATCGATGCCAGCCGCAGGGCCTTGGTATGGCTCGACGAGGCCGGCATCACTTCCCGTGAGACTCACGACGGTGCTAAGGATGCCCTTAAGTCCGCAGCTTACACCTATGTAGTGGCTGCCTTGGGCTCGCTGGCAACCCTCATTTATTACATACTCATTTTCATGGGACGCCGCGATTGATCCGGCTGCATGCCATGTACGGAAACGAGGCGCGATGCTCCCGATGGAGCATCGCGCCTCGTCTTTAATTGGTATCTTCAGCTGCAAAGCAGCGCCTCGACGTAGTAAAAAATCAGAAATCCGGCTACCACCAGCTTGGCGCTACTGCCCAGCAGAAAGCCGATGAAGGAGCCGAATCCCGCCCGCAGGGCCTGCCCCGTTTGCCTGCCGCTCAAGAGCTCGCCGGCCACTGCGCCCACGAAAGGACCCAAAATGATGCCCCAAGGCCCGAGGAATAAACCCACGACCATTCCCACGGCGCTGCCCCAAACGCCGGCTTTGCTTCCGCCGAAGCGACGGGCTCCCCACAAGGGGATGAAGTAGTCCAGCACTTGCACCAATACTACCATCGCAGCCCAAAACAGCAGAAAACCTGTCGAAAAGTCGGCCTGAGAACTGAAATGAAGCAATAAGATACCGACGTAGGAGAGAGGAGTGCCCGGAAGAAGGGGTAAGACGCAACCCAGGAAGCCTGTCAAAACGAAGAGTCCCGCTAAAATAATAAGTAGAATATCCATTTTTATATTTAGTTCGAAAAAAAATCTGCGCTGCAAAGATAAGTAAAAACAGAGATGCAACACTTCGTTCCCGCAACTTGTGTAAAGCCTCTGATTGTAGTAGGAAGCTTCCCGCAACTTGCGTAGCGCTTCTGATTGTAGTAGGAAGCTTCCCGCAACTTGCGTAGCGCTTCTGATTGTAGTAGGAAGTCTCCCGCAACTTGCGTAGCGCTTCTGATTGTAGTAGGAAGCTTCCCGCAACTTGCGTAGCGCTTCTGTCTGTAGTAGGAAGCTTCCCGCAACTTGCGTAGAGGGAAACGGAATAAGGATTTCCCAACAAAGCCTTGTTTTTCTTGTAGATTCTTAAAAAAAGTTCTATATTGCGCATGATTTTTGCAATAGCTCAATGTCCAACACCTGAATTAACTACAAAACAATGATAAATTAATCAAATAATTTTTTACGAACATGAAAAAAACAACCCTAACAACCCTCGTCCTGATAGTGACGATGATGACGGCTGTTGCCAGCGTGCAGGCACAGGAAGTAAACATGAACCGCTATATCACCCTTAATGTCAAGAAAGGGAAGCGGATAGAGATACAATTAAGGGCTATGAAGGAAAATACTAAGTTAAAGATCTTCACCGGAATTTATACAAATATATTAGTCGGTACCCAGTGGAAATCCTATAAATATACTGTTACCAAGGGCTCTACCATAATTATATATGGAGATGTTGCCGAATTGAATTGCGGTAATAACAATGAAAATCTTACCGCCCTTGATATAAGCCAAAACACCGCTCTGACAGAGTTGAGTTGCCACAAGAATAATCTTACTTCCCTTGATGTAAGCAACAATACGAATCTGTTGAGATTGCTTTGCTACGGCAATAATCTTACTTCCCTTGATGTAAGTAATAACACGGAGTTGAGAGAGTTGTATTGCTACAGCAATAATCTTAAATTCCTTAATGTAAGCAAGAACACGGCTTTGGAGTTTTTGGATTGCCACAACAATAATCTTACTTCCCTTGATGTAAGCAAGAGCACGGCTTTGGAATATTTGGAGTGCTACAACAATAATCTTACTTCCCTTGATGTAAGCAACAATACGAATCTGTTGGAATTGAATTGCTTCGGCAATATACTTAGCGCTTGTGCTTTGAACGAGCTCTTCCGCTCGTTACCCAAGCGCGATGAAGGCAATAAAGGAACAGTTTATATTAAAAGAAGTAAGGATGCCCATCACAATCCCGGAGTTGACGGCTGCCTTACCCCGATAGCCTATCTCAAAAACTGGAAAGTGATGGATCATGATTGGAACTGGAAGA
>BDEJ01000095.1 GCA_001653155.1 Porphyromonadaceae bacterium H1 | reverse complement strand
TCGGGAGCCCGCTACAACTGCAAATGGATTTGGTAAGAACAACTTTAAAACACCGCTATCATGAAAACTAAAATATGTATTCTGAGCCTGTGCTTAGTAGCCCTCGGCGTACAAGCACAAAAAACAACAAAAAACTGGGAACGCGTAGCAAGTCTGGGGCATACCTCTCCTTCCTACAACAAAGTATATGCTTTCGGAAAAGACAGCGTATTTGTAATAGGCGACGATGGGGTTATAAACCGCTCCACGAACGCCGGCATAAGCTGGGAAAAGCAAGTCCCGGATAAAGAAAAAAGAAGACTGGAAGATATCCTTTTTCTGGATTCCAAGACCGGATTTATCATAGGAGATAAAAATCATATAAATGGTAAAAGTTTGATTTTGAAAACCGAAAACGGAGGAGACAGCTGGCAGGTATTAAACTCGGAAATATCTGATTACCTCTATAATATCTGGAGCGACGGAGAACAACAGCTCTGGATCTGTGGCTCTAATAATCTCCTGCTCTACTCGCCGGATAAAGGAAACAACTGGATTCCCAAAACATTACCCGAAGAAAACATATCCAATGCCTTCTGTTACTACCGGAAGCGCTGCTACAGCACTTCATGGGATAATGTTTGGGTTTCGGAGGACGGCGGTAGCAGCTGGCAGAACATAACAGACGAAATTCCCGGATACAGCGGCTATCCTTTTATGAAATTCCAAGTTACACAGGACAGGCTCTACTTGTTTTGTACTAAAAAAAGCGAAAAAGAACTACTGATTTTTCAATGTGAAACACATCCCCGCTGGACAAGGACGATAAGCTCCCTCGATCGGACAGGAATAGATATGAGGCATATCACAGATGTATTCTTCCGGGATCCGGAAAATGCTTACATCCTATCTTTTCATTCCCGTTTGTACGGAGCATGGCCTGCCTTTATTCATAAAACGGAAGATGCCGGGAATTCATGGAAAAAAGATAAAGGTGAAGATAATCCTTTCCCGCATGAATCTTTAAGCCGTAATTTGAGTTTCCCGACCGGGAATTTTGGTTATGCTTTAACGAAAAACAATTTATACCGAAGCCCCTATACGGGTGATTTTGAAGACACGGGTGACAGTTCTCCGCTGCGCGAAGACTTCCGGCCCCGGATGCAGCGCCGGGGAGGCAGCCTGCTGATCAGCGCACCCGAGGCGCTGCAGCGGCT
>BDEJ01000094.1 GCA_001653155.1 Porphyromonadaceae bacterium H1 | reverse complement strand
AAAAGAAATCTTTTTCTTAAATTTGAAACAAAAAGTTGCATTCTCTGGTTGAAACTACGTTCACGCTTTTCCGAAGTTGGAGCTTTGGCTCTCTCGGCGAAAAGCAATACCTTTGTGCTCCGAAAGGAAGAAATAGATGAGTATACGAAACGAAATAGAACGGCGACGCACTTTCGCCATTATCAGTCACCCCGACGCCGGGAAAACGACGCTTACCGAAAAGCTACTCCTCTTTGGAGGGGCTATACACGTAGCAGGCGCCGTAAAATCGAACAAGATAAAGAAGACGGCAGCCTCGGATTGGATGGAAATCGAAAAGCAACGGGGTATTTCGGTAGCTACTTCGGTCATGGGATTCGAATACGCCGGCTACAAAATCAACATCCTCGACACCCCGGGACACCAGGATTTTGCCGAGGACACCTACCGCACACTCACGGCTGTGGACAGTGTTATCATCGTAGTAGATGCCGCCAAGGGAGTCGAAACGCAAACCCGAAAACTGATGAACGTATGCCGCATGCGCAAGACCCCCGTAATGCTCTTCGTCAACAAGATGGATCGCGAGGGCCGCGATGCCTTCGACCTGATGGACGAAGTAGAAGCCGAACTCGGTATCAAGCTATGCCCGCTCACTTGGCCCATTGGCATGGGAGCAAGCTTCAAGGGGGTTTACAACCTCTACGACCGACAACTCGAGCTTTTCACCCCCAACAAGCAGTCCATCAGCGAATCGGTAGCCATACATGACATCCGGAGTGCGGAGTTGGATGCTCTGGTGGGAGAAAAGAACACCCGGAAGCTGCGCGAAGACATGGAACTGGTCGAAGGCGTTTACCCTTCTTTCGAGCGCGAAACTTATCTCGCCGGCGAGCTGGCGCCCGTCTTTTTCGGAAGTGCGCTAAACAACTTCGGAGTCAAAGAGTTGCTCAACTGCTTCGTACAAATAGCCCCTTCGCCCCGTCCGGTACAGGCGCAAGAGCGCAAGGTCGATCCTTACGAAGAGGCTTTCACCGGCTTCGTTTTCAAAATACATGCCAACATGGACCCCAACCACCGCAGTTGTATAGCCTTTGTCAAGGTTTGTTCGGGACATTTCGAGCGTAACGTCAATTACAAACACATCCGTCACGGTAAGCTCATGCGTTTTTCGAGTCCCACGGCTTTCATGGCTCAAAAAAAGGAAACTCTCGACGAGGCTTTTGCCGGCGACATCGTAGGATTGCCCGACACGGGGAACTTCAAAATAGGCGACACACTAACTGCAGGTGAAGAATTACACTTCAAAGGATTGCCCAGCTTCTCGCCCGAAATGTTCAAATACATCGAAAACGCCGACCCCATGAAATCGAAACAAATGGAAAAAGGGATCGCCCAATTGATGGACGAGGGAGTAGCCCAGATTTTTGTCAATCAATACAACAACCGTAAAATAATAGGTACTGTAGGGCAATTGCAATTCGAAGTAATCCAATACCGCTTGCTACACGAATACGGCGCCCAATGCCGCTGGGAGCCCATTTCGCTCTACAAAGCCTGCTGGATAGAAAGCGACAGCCCAGCCGAATTGGAAAACTTCAAAAAACGAAAAGCTCAATACATGGCGAAAGACAAAGAAGGGCGCGACGTATTCCTTGCTGATTCGGGCTATGTATTGCAAATGGCACAAAACGATTTTGAAAACATCCGCTTTCATTTTACCTCCGAGTTTTGATGCGAGAAGACATGCAGACAGGAAAAATAATCATCGTTTCGGCACCCTCCGGGGCAGGCAAAAGCACACTGATAAAGCACCTCCTCCAATGCGGATTCAAACTCTCTTTTTCGGTTTCAGCCACCAGTCGCCCGCCTCGCGGACAAGAGAAAGACGGAAAAGATTACTACTTTCTCTCGGCCGAAGACTTCCGCCGGAAAATAGCCTCCGGAGAGTTTTTGGAATACGAAGAGGTCTATCGTGACTGCTACTACGGCAGCCTCAAGTCCGAAGTGGAGCAGATCCTTTCGGAAGAGAAAAACGTTATTTTCGATGTCGATGTGGCAGGTGGTATCAACATCAAATCGCACTACAAAGACAGAGCCTTGGCTCTTTTCATAGCGCCACCGGATATGGATGAACTAGAACGCCGGCTTGTGGGGAGGGCTACCGATACTCCCGAAAAAATCAAAGAACGCCTCGCCAAAGCCAACTACGAAATGAGCTTTGCCCCTCGTTTCGACGCTGTAATAGTAAACGACAATTTAACAACAGCACAAAAAGAAATAGAGAAACACGTAAGACAATTTTTAAACGCGGAAACTGTAAATAAAAAATCATGATTTCATCGTATAAAAACCTGCTTGCAGCCTTGCTCATAGTCCTGCTAAGCGCTTCCTGCTCTTCCCGTTGGCAGATTGTACAAACAACCGCCTCGAAGATAGCTGTCGACAGCTCCTGCGACAGCTTAGCCGACCGGGATTACGAGGCCTACCTCCTACCCTACAAACAGGCCATAGACGACAAGCTCAATACGGTTATCGGCCATTCGGCCGTGACCATGAGCGCCGCACGCCCCGAGAGCCTTCTCTCTAACTTTAGCGCCGACATAATGCGCGAAAGCCTCCGAAACAACTTCGATTCAGTTGTCGATATCGCCATCGTAAACATCGGCGGACTGCGCAGCACAATCCCTCAGGGACCTGTCACGCTAAAGAACATCTTCGAGCTGATGCCCTTCGAAAACGAATTAGTAGTGCTCTGGATACGGGGTGATATTCTCATGAAAATCTTCGACATCATAGCCCGGCTTGGAGGCGAGGGGCTGAGTGGAGCACGTATGGGTATAGACGAAGGAAAAGCCGTGAAAGTAGAAATTAACGGAAAGGCCATTCGCCCCGAAGCCTTGTACAGTGTTGCCACAAACGATTTTTTAGCTGGAGGCAACGATAAACTCGCTCCCCTCACAAAACACGAAAAGCGCTGGGATACGGGACTTAAGATACGCGATGTCTACGCAAATTTTATCCGCAAACAGACAAAAGAAGGAAAAAACATAGATGCCCAACTCGACAGAAGAATATATTATGTGGAAAAATAAATCAAACCTCACTTACAGCATCTTGCTTGCTGCCCTGTTGCTTTGCAGCGCAAGTGCTCCGGCAGCCAAACGCAGCAAAATCGTCATCCTCCACACAAACGACACCCACAGTCAGGTAGAAGCCAGCGCTGCCAATGCCCGACAACCGAATATGGGCGGTTATGCACGACGCATGGGGCTCATCGAGCAAATACGCAAGGAAGAAAAAAACCTACTGCTGCTTGATGCCGGCGATTATTGGCAAGGGACTCCCTATTTCAACTTTTTCAATGGACGTATCGAGATAGATGCCATGAACCGCATGCGCTACGATGCTGCCACGCTCGGCAATCACGAATTCGACAACGGAGTCGATACGCTCGCCAGCATCCTGCGTCAAGCACAATTCCCCATCCTCTGTGCCAACTACGATTGCTCCGGTACGCCGCTGGAAAATATCCTAAAACCCTATCTCATCCTCCGGCGTTCGGGCCTGAAAATCGGTATCTTCGGCTTGGGTGTCGATCCGAAAGGATTGGTAATGTCCTCGAACTACCGTGGTGTCCGCTACAAAGACCCCGTACAAACAGCCGTAGAAATATCTGAGGAACTCAAAAACGACAAACACTGTGACCTCATCATCTGCCTATCTCACCTCGGTGTCATACCGCATCAAGTGAACGACTATGATGTGGCCGGCGCTACGCGCTATGTGGATGTAATCATCGGAGGACATTCTCACACCCTACTTGAAAACCACAGCCATCCTAATGCCGAAGGGCGTTCCATTACCATTGCACAAATGGCCAAAAGCGGATTTTATATCGGACGTATCGACATACTCCTTGAGACAAAATAACAGCAAGGAAGTTGAACTCAAGCAGGAGAGAACAGAACGAACCTCAAAGCGTTTTACCTCCTTTAATTTCCTACCCTACGAAATATAGCCTCTGTTGGTTGAGAAAATTCTTAATCACAGAGGCTTAACTTATTGTCTCCCTGCAAGCGCGACAGCTATTCCTCCGAAACAAGGTTAAGTTAATTCTTTCCCTTATCGGGATTCGGGCGATAGCCTTCCAGCAGACTGTCGTTTTCCATTAGGAAGGGCGATGCGGTGGGTTGTCCCCATTCGACGTCATACATCTTCATCAAATAATCGTTCAGCTCGCTGCGGTTGTTGAAGCGGATGACCTGGTAGGGAGCTTGAAATGTCAATTTTTCGACAAAAAGCAGTTGATTGCCGACAGGAAGCAGTACACCGGCGTGTCCCACAAAGAGGAAGCTCTCCTCCGGCGTAATAGCCGAATGCATCACTACGGATATCAGCGATGCCTTAGCCCGGTCGTTTTTATGAATAAAGCGAATGCCTTTGCGCTGCCAATAATCTTGTATGTTTTTCAGATGCTTGTCGATCTCTTTTTCGTTAGGCGTGGGCACAGGGGCGAAAAGGTTTCGGAAAGCTTGCCTCTCGACGGAAGAGAAGAGGGTGCGACCGCAGTTGTCGAGCGTCTCTTCATCGAACATCAGTGTTGTGGGATGTTCGTCGGCAGGCAGATCGACCGCGATGAAGTCTTTCAGCAGATCGTAGGAAGTGATTCGGCAATTGTAACCCGCAAACTCCGGATGTTTCTCGTCCCAGTTTGTCTGTATGGCTACTTCGTCGTATTGAGGCAGTATGCTGTCTAACTTCACAAAACCGCTTGACACAAGTCCATGCCCTTCGATAGCGTTGTTGAACTGCTTCACATTTTGCAGAAACGATGCGACGTTTTCGGACGCTATGCCGGCATGGGTCATGGCTTTACTTACTTCCTCCTGCGTCTGCTTGTCCAGCAGGTTCGAATAAGTAACGGTTGGGGTGTCTTGCGTGGCTTCCAAAGCATTATTTTTTTGTTTGTTGCTCCGACATCCCCAAGCTATCGTCATCACAAATGCCAAAGTTGCTGCGATATAAGTGTAATTTCTGTTCATATTGTCTGTGTTTAAATTGTTAGATTGTTATTTTATTTCAATATTATTGTATTTACAATTGCTTTATCATGACGTAATCTTCGCTGTTTTCTTTTACGACAGTGAAGCCCAATTGTTGGTACCACCTTGCCGCATAATTAGTTTTCTGCACAGAAAGAGAGGTGTGCGTGTAGCCTTTTTCTTTGAGGTAGCGAAGCATTTCCTGCATCATCGCCGTCCCTATTCCTTGGTTTCGGTATTCCGTATAAAGCGATATGGAGAGGGAGGGAGTCTGGTCGTCGACGTGGCCGTAATCGTTCATGATACGCACCCATACGGCGCCTACAACCGTTCCGTTCACTTCGGCAAGCAGTGCGTGGTCGTGGTCGTACGCACCGAAGTTGCGAACATAGATTTGCAGGTCGGGATGCTCGATAATCGACCTGTCGGGCGGCGTTACTCCTTCGGGGATGAAAATCGCTTCATAAAGGAAGTCCTCCAGCAAGGACTGTTCGTTTTCTTTAATCTTTCTGATTCTGTAATTCATAACGTGTTGTTGTTTTAAATTCACTTCATTCATATACCATTCCTTTGCCTTTTCTATTATTGTAAAATTCCCTTTTAAAAAAGCATGTAAATAGTTTGTCATATCCGATTTTATTATTTCAAAAAAATCATTTTTATAAATTGAATTGAAATCATATTCTTCGGTATTATGAGATTGGGTTATATATCTTATAATCATCCACAATGGAGCACTATTTTTGTCTTGTTCGACAGAAATATATTTTCCTTTACCCGCAATTATATTAATATATGCTGGATAATCATAAGGATGAAAACTGCCCTTTAATAAAATATACAAATCATTATTTCTATACACATACTTAAAAGCATACTGCGTAATTTCCTGCTCATTTAACGAGAAAGAATATTGAGATAAAAATTCGGACAGTTGTTTACTGAGGTTTATAACTATATCGTTTTCAATATCATTCATATTATCCGCCATTATACTCTATTATACCACATTTTTTTTAATTCAAATATCTTTTCCGATATTATTTTGCTTGAAGAAACAAAATCGGCATATAAAATCTCATTTAAAAAGATAAGTTCATTATCAAAAAGCATAAAAGGTTGGGGGTTATATTCTTTCTTTGCTCTTGTCAGTTTAAAAATTAAATCCTCCTCCGGCAAAGGACAGTTTATATTTTCAGCCAGAGCTAAGTTAGCCATTCCTAAAACAAAAGGATTACAATATTTAAAAAGTGCGGGACGATTATAAACCGTTTTTAGCCACTGATTTTTAGAACTCAATTTCATTGCTTCGGTGAAGTTTTTACAAAAACCGTTATCGTCTTTTTCCGCAATGGATTTCAAACAGCTTATCAAAGCCGTGTCGGATTTGGAGCGGACAAGAGAAATGTTTTTATGGTAATAATCAAGTGCTTTGTTTTTCCATTCATCGTTGTGAGCTATAATTGCACGAAGCAAATTTTTGAACAGATAAAACGCTTCGTCTATTTCGGTTTCGTCGTAAGATATATTGCAATAAACCTTTTCTAAAAGCTGAGTATCGGAAGAGATAAAAGAATTTAAAGCAACCCAATCCCTTATTTGATACGGAATACGGTTGTAAAAATCCAATCTCACATATAATGCAAATCCGTTTAGAGAGGTTTCAAAATCTTCATCTTTAATTGCCTTATAGACGGCAATATCGAGTATCGAACTTAATATTCCCACAGGCAAGTTAAGTAAAAACAGGTCTTGCAGTGTAATAGCTTTTTTAAAATTATCATACGAACTATCGGAAAGTTTTTGCCTCTCAATTTTTGTATTGTTGTAAGATTCCTTAAAGGCACATAATAGTTCCTTCGTATTTTTGTACGGAGTTTTCATAAAGTCTTTTTCAACTGTTTGTATGTTCATACCAATCTCCTTATATTTTATGCCGTTTCAAAAGGATGTCCCAAGCCGTTATTTTCACCAAAATTAATATTTTTCTTCTTCATCGCAACCCGAATGTTCCCAGCCGTAAATCCAGTTATCCGCTATTAAATGAAACAGTTCACTGTCGGTTTTATCTTTCAGCAAGGTTAAAGCTTCCGCAACATCTTTCAACAACCATCCTTTACTGTTCAGAGTAAGCCATGCTTCTTTCGGTTTGTTTTGAGACAGATATTGATAGAATAATTCCTTGAGATTTATGTTCTCTTTAAACCAAACGGGCAGGTTCTGCGGATTTTCGATACAATCTATTTCGCCGATTTCGAAACTGCAAGCGTTGTTACAGTCCTCTGCTTTAATACGCGGCATAGAGGCTGGAAAATCGCCGTCATATTCGCTTCTCTCAATATTTCCGTAAGGCGATACTGTTTCCTTGTCCGAAAAATATACAAGCGGGCTTGTATGCTCTTTGCCGTAAGAATACTCGTCCCAGTAAGTAAAAACTTTTTGCAAGTCTTCGCTGCCGTAATTGACGGTACGGCAAAACCGGCGGATTTCCTTTGTCGGTTCTTCTTCCGTCTCCAGCATTTCCAATAGCATAAGCGTAATGAACTGTTTTTCATTACTTGCTGTTTCTCTAAAATGACCTTGCTCAAGTATATATTCGACGAACAGGGGGTTTCCGCTGCGAAAAGAAATGACAGACCAGTCCGCTGTATTCCGCTCCATATCCAAGAAATAAGGGTATCAGGCAAGGCGGATGCGGATACCAATACTCCCAAACAGGATTGTATGTATCCAAAACAGGGATTTCGATTTTCTGCAAAACAAGTTTTTGAAAATATTTATCCAAGTTTAATTTATTCAGAATTGCTTTCAGTGTCTTTATTCGGTATTTATTTTCTTTTGTGTTCATAAGGTTCTCCTTGTGTTTAATTGTTTTATTTTTTGTTTTCGGTTTAGTTTCTCCGGTTAAAATTTGCAGGCAAGGGTTTGATGATTTTTCAGCTGCCTATTTATTTACGAAGCAAGTCCGGCAGATTATCTATTTTCATTATTCCGCTATCTACACTAATCAAAGTATAACCATCTGGATGTTCGATAATATCTCTCACTGCGAATTTACCGAGATTGCCGAACTTCATCTTTAGGCGTTCGCCGGTTTTGAAATTCCAAAACTGAGCAAGGTCATAGTTTTTGTCGGCGTATCCGATTATGGCAAGCCATTCATCATTCAGCTTTTGAATGCGGTTATATACTTTGGGATTCATTTTTTCCAACTCAAAAGTACGCACCAGCTTGCCTGTCGTGATATCAATTTCCTTAATAAACCCTCTATGAATATAGACGAACCTGTCTTTTTCAAAAGAGGCTGTTCCGCAGTTTATAGGTTCGTTCAGCTCGAATAGAGGTTTAAGCTCAGGGATTTGCTCCGTCTTTTTTGAAAACAAACCGCCGGTCTTTTTCTCTTTGTATTCAAGGGACAGAAAATATCCGTTTGCAAATATATAGCGTTTCCCGTCGGACATGTCAATTAACTCCGGGTAGAACTCATCGCGTGCAGGCTGTTCCTTCTTTGGTGTTTCCCAAAGCTTGCGGCATTCTCTTCCACCGTGAGCAGCATCCTGAATTATCCACGCCTTATTCTCATAAAGAATAACTACATCATCGCCTATCCAAAAAGGAACAGAAAGCTCATCTAAATAATCCTCGCATTTAACATCTTCCCAACTGTCCATATCGAAAGGTGCAGCTGTTATTTTAATCGATGCCCAATGTTTTCTGTTTTTGTTTTCATCTACGCTGATATTTTTAAATAGAGCACAATAGAGTTTGTGTTCGTACGAATAATCGTAATAATATATTCCTCCCGGACGGTATTTCAGTTCAAGACTTTTCTCCCTTGGCGGAAATGTCTGCAAGTCTAAAAAAACATAATTGCCGCCGATATAGATAGCGTTCCCTCTATTATCCATGCCGTCTTTTATCCATTTGCCTTCGGCTACGGAAAAAGGATAGGCGAAAGTTTTTACTTTCTCGGTGCGATAGAGTTCATACGGCAAACGATTTGCCAATTTTAGGAGCCGTGCAGGCTCACCCCATTTCTTCCGCGATTGCTTAAATTGAGTAAATTTTATTCTTTTGGCTTTCGCATCTTTTTCAAATATTGCACTATTGTCCTTGTGGCAAATATAAAGACAAATGCGGTCGCTGTCCTCATATATTTCATATAAAACTAAATCGTAACGACTTAATTCCTGCCCTATAGCCGGAAGAAACTCTTCAGGCTCTTCTACAGAATAGTTTTCTATCAGTTTAACAAAGTCTTGATTTTCAAAAATGCTTTTGTAATCAGGAAAATGCATAGTTAATTGATAAACTGCTTCATCTATCTCTTCTTTCCAGTCAATAAAAGCACAATTATTTTCGATAAATGTTTCTGCATGTGTCATTTGTTTTCTCCTTTTTATTCGATTTATAATTAATAATTATTTTGGCTCTGCCGTAGAATGTGTTTATTTTTAATTTATGATTTTATTTAACCAATTAGGTATAGTATCTCTGGGGTATTTTTTCAGCTCATCAATATATTGATCTTTACTTGGCTTATACTCAAAATCCGGTTCATCATCGTAATTAAATACAGTCTTAAAATCTCCGGAAGAAAAGAATATAAACTTACACGAAAACCAAGCCCCCTTGTCAGGAGAAAGTTTATACATCTGCTCCCTCAATTTCAAAAAAACAAAGGTTAAGTCATCTTCAATACCGACGGAATTTTCATATTCGGGATTAAACGAAATTGCCTTTCCGTCTTTTAAATAATACGAGGCTTCAAGCTCCGTGTATTTCGACAAGGTGCAAACATCTATTTCGTATCTTTCCCAGCCTTTTTTAACCGGTAAATTGTCATGTGAAATCTTCGCAATTTTTTTGAGTATCAAATCAACATCTTCCATATATATAAAATATCTCCTTATATTTAATTCATAGTTGAAAATAATCGTCCGTCATACCAAATCATTTTAAAATGATAATGCCATAATCAGTATTACCAATACATGGTTTTTGTGCATAATCAATTTCTTCATATGTCTGACCGATAATTATACTATGACTTCGCTTATCCACGGGTTTTGTGTCCACATTCCTTTTTTTTCATCGAACAGATATTTAATTGCATCGAGCATCATGTATGTGCTGTCGATATCTACATAGCCCGAAGTCCCGCCCTGCCAAAAAAAACGGCCGAGCATATAATCATGGGCAAAGTTGCCGAAAGACCGGTATTGTTTTATTGCACGGCGGGAATTTTTATCCAAAAAATCCCATGCCGTTTGTTCGCTTATATAGCCTAACGAATAGCTCCATCTTACAACATTTGCACAGCGTCCTATATCCCATGCGTCCAGACAAACGGCTCTTTCCGCTCCCAAAAGACGGACGAAATTCATAGTGTCTTTCACATATTCTATATGATTTTGTTTAAAGACTTCGATAAGATACCTTTCTCTTTCTTTCCAAATTATTGCCTCGTCAAAGCTTATCCAATCCGGCTTTTTTTTGTCAAGAAATCTACGGTTGTCCTTTTGAATTTCGCCGTAATGTTCCCGCATATAGTATGCAACTTCGAGTGCGATGGCTTCATCAAGAGTTGCATCGTCGGGAATAGGATTATCGTCCGAACGCTGTTTTTCTCTCAGCCAAAAGATACTCGTTTTTCTGTCTACTTCCATAGCCTCTTCGAAAGTGGAACAGGCTGCATACTCATCATACCTGCGAGCATGTCCGTAGCGCAACAACCAATGAATAGTGTAAATGGCGGAAGAGCCGTCATGCACCTCCCAGTCTTCTTTAAAAGATTTTCTTTTTATCTCTCGTCCCTCATCAATATAGGCGCGGTATTCTTCGTCCAAATTTTCATAGTATTGTCCATCAGGGATAGAAGAGAGTTCTTCCATAGTCTCTCCATTAACGACACTGAGAATACCCGAAAGCAAGATGTGAAATTTTTTCCAGTAATGATCGGAAGAGTTGATAACGATGCTCTCGCAAGTTGCCAAATCCCCGACCGTTTCGGCTATAAGGTAGAGCTCTTCAACGGAAAGGCTTTTGCTTTTATTCTCGCTGCCTATAAAGTTTCTGATTGTCTTTAACTGTTTTCTTGTGCTCATATTTTTAAGCTTATATCCTTTTTTGCTTGTCCGCTCGTTATCCGATACAGGCTGCAAAAATCTTCCTCCCTCGTCTTCGTATCCTTCAAAGAGTTTCAGTCGTTCGCAGACCCATTTTTCGGTATCGGCATATTGCCGAAGAGCGTCTGTCAAGGCTTGCCCGGTAAGCGTTGCCTCCGCCTGTTCGCGAGCTTTGACGAGTCCGCTTTTTATTATCAGCAATCTTTCGCGTCTTATTTTTTTTCGTTCGTATTTGTCTTTATTCTCTTTTACTATCTGTTGAATCTCGTTGTCGGTGAGGCTGAACATTTTTGTGTCTTCGTCAATCTTGGAAAATAGCAGCGGAACGGTTTCCATATAGTCATATTCCCAATTAGCCCAGTCTTCGTGCGATGAAACATAAAACTGCAACCGCCCTGTTCCGATAGAGTCACGAAACAATCTTATTTCATACTCTTGCGAAATGATTTTGTTCACGGTTTTTATCGTAACATCTTTGTTTCTAATATTGTCGGGATAATCTATTTTTATATTTTTCCCTTTGTATCGGATACAAAGATTTTTGTTTTCGTCATAGGCAGCTTGCAAAATTTTTGTCTCCAAAATATTTGCGGCAATGTCGTTTATAATAGTTTCATCATCCATATCGTAGTCGAAGCACAGAAGTTCCCAGCCTTTGAGAACTTTACGGGAATTTTCTTCTGTCGGATTATTTAACAACCTTAACACCTTAGAAATTTTTCCCACTGTTATTTCGAGTAGTTTGTTGATAATCGGTTTCATATTTTATCTCCTTAGTAATTTTAATTTATAATTCCTAATTAAGCATTCCTAATTATTTATGTGCCTTTAACTTCCCATCAACCCTTCTAAGTCGAACCATTCTTCCGTTACTTTAAGATCAGCAGGAAGCTGTCTGTTATTGGATTCTTCGATGAGATGTTCCAAGTTATCAAAGTGATTTAAAAGCGTTTCAAAATCGGATATATATTTAGAGCCGCCAAAATGCTTTTTAGATTCATCAATGCCGAGTTTTCCGATTGTTCCGAATTTGTCGTAAAATGTTTTTAAATCCTTGTGCGAAATCTCTATAAGGTTCAATCCTATCTGACAATCGCTCTCTTTGCCGGTTTTATCTTGCAGTGTCTTTTCCATATCTTTCATCATATCGGCAAAGTCGTTCAAATTATTCAAAGCCGTTTCATTAAACATACCAATCATTGCGTCGGTGATAAAATCTTCCGACATAAACTTATGCCCTAATATTTTACATTTGCGTATCTGCTCGATAGCAGGAGGCTGGTTGTCCCTGTAATCGGTAATTGCAAATCGGTAGTCGCACATATTACGGTTGCGATATATGTCTAAAAGTATTAGTGCAAAATGGTTTCCTTCCGAAGAGCAAAATGTAAGCACATCATTAACTTCAAATAAGAATTCGGTTACCTTTTTATATTTCTTGCGTTTGCGTATTTTAGGATTGGGCGAATTGATTTTACCCCACAGCTTGTCAAGCTCTTTTTGCCGAGCCTTGCCTGCTTTTGCTCCGCCTTCTTCCGTCCACGATTTTACGCAAGTTCCCGCTTCTATTACGCGTTTTACCTCTGCAATGATGTCATCGTTTATAAAGCCTATTTCCCAAAATGCCTGTGCGTATGCGGTTACCATAACTTCATAATCGAAGTCGTCCGCATACCCTTCCGGCGGGAAAGGCACTTGCTCTCTTATACTTTCTGCTGTTCCGCCGCTGTCGTACAAATCCATTATTCCGTTATACGTGTCAAAAGCGATATCGCCGTCAATAATTTTTACTCCGTCTGTTGCCATTGTGTTTTTCTCCTTAGTAATTTAATTTATAATTCATAATGAGGAATATTGGTCTAATTCATAAAATGAGAAAGCTATTACACTCCGTTTATCCTGTTTGAAGTTTGAATTTGAAGTTCCCATAACACTTCGGTATCGATTATCTCTAAGTTCCGAACATCGTCTTCTCCGCCCAGATGTAAAAACACCTTATGTCCTATACTCTTGGCAAACGGAACGGATTTTATTTTTAAATATTTTTTTGCTTCTTCAAAATAATCTTCAAATAAAATGTCGTACTCATCGCCGGGCAAAACTTCGTCGAAAAATTCCTGTATCGAAAAATCGGCTTCAAAAAATTCTACTGTAGCAGGGTCGAAGTAAACTATCTTTGTGTTTGCATAATTAATACAATACATGTTACCTTGCCAGTTGGAAGCAAAACAATATAAGTCGAAATCAGCTATTTCTTCTTTAAAATAAGTCTTCAGTTTTTCCGTCCATTTATGCAGGCTTTCAAACGTATGTATCTTTAATAAGCCTCCATTGTACGAGTTGCCTCCGAGTCGGGAAATAATATCGTACAAAAAGAAAAGTTTTTTATCTTTTGCAATGATATTGTTATCCGCTGTCTGTTCATTCTTAACCTGTTCGGTCGGTTTGTATTTTTCCATATTTATCTCCTTTTTAGTTTGTAATTATATCTTATTTCTTTTCATCAATTCGACGATATTACATACTTTCTTATTCATGGTTTTATCTGTATTTTTCCAATAGATTAATCACAGGGGAATATCCTACCTGTTTGGCAAAATCTAATGGAGACCTGTTTGCCTTATTCTTATTATAAATATTAGCGCCTCTTTCTAAAAAAAGTTTTACTAAGGGCAAATCCATTTCTCCTTTTAAATAAAAAACAGCAATCCATAATGGTTGATTATTCGAATGATCGCAATGATTAATATCCGCTCCGGCATCTAAAAGCATTTGGGCTATTTTAAGTCGCTGTTCGGGAGTATCATGATCTACAGGTTGTTTTTCTCCTACATAAAACAGAGGTGTCTGTCCATATACATTCTCTGTATTTGGATCAGCTCCATACGCCAATAACAACTTTACAGATTCAACTTGAACCATTTGAACAGCCAAGGCCAAAGGAGAAAGCTTCATACCTTTCTCCTTTTTATTAATTTCTTCAACAGTACTTTGTTGCAACTCTTTTTGCAATTGCACTATATTGCCCCACATTGCTGATTTATAAATATTTTCAGGCATAAAGCATAGATGTTTATTTATAAAGTTTCACTTATATTCATTGTTATTGGAGGCAAACCTTTTTTTATTCTATCCATATTTAATTCTGCAAGTTCGAGAACAGGCAGTCCATTTTTTTTTCTATCTTCATTAAGAAGTTCTAACCCTTTTGGAGACATATATACAGCCTTACACCGTTTTTTCGCCTGCTCCATTTCCTCTTTTGTGGGTTGTTTGGGCACCGAAAGCAGCGCGAGAAGCGAAGCTATGTTTTCACTTACCTTTACCGGCATTTTCCGGTTTCCTTCAAGTCCCCAATCATCTGTTTCGTGAAACCAGTAATAAATGCAACCGCTTTTATTATCGATACATAAAAGGTCACTGCCATTTACACAGGCTAACGGCAGCATTTCGGCGGGAATACGCGTCTGATAATTTTTGCAGTTACAGAGAAAATCCGTATATTCTGTTGATGAAAAACCGAAAAAGTAATCGATATTAAAGCTGATACCATTTTTACAGTAATAGGTCAGTTGGGGCTTAGCCATATTGTAATTCAACAACACATTCCTTAAATCGTGAT
Source organism: Porphyromonadaceae bacterium H1 (assembly GCA_001653155.1). Lineage (GTDB taxonomy): Bacteria > Bacteroidota > Bacteroidia > Bacteroidales > Paludibacteraceae > H1. The sequence goes on along the minus strand of BDEJ01000094.1, from coordinate 6,797 downwards.
GAACAACAATCCCATTTTCGGTTTCGAACTTCTTTATTTTATTTCTGTTCGACCTTACGGTTACTTTGTTTAAACTTGTTATCTTATTCATCTCTTTTTTTATTTAACTGTTTATATATTTCCATAGGAATAATGTTATTTGCAGAATTTCCGGCTTTGTTTTGTATCGATAAATCGGCATTAGAACAGTACAAATGCTTTAATACGGGAAAATTTTTACCGCCTTTCCAATGCATAACAGTAACCCAAGCAGGTGTATTACCATGAATATCCACCGCATTTACATCAGCATTGTTTTCCAATAAAAATTGCACACATTCGATATTTCCTTCCTGACAGGCAAAGTGTATCGGAGTATAGCCGGTATTATCCTGTGCATTAACTTCTGCATTATTTTCAATCAGCCATTTCAATAGCTCCATATTATTATAAAAAGCAGCATGATGCAGGGCAGTTCTTTGTTCCGGGTCTTTGCTGTTTATCCCTGTTTCCTGCAAAAACTTTTTAACCTCACTGTTTTGTTTCCGTTGAATAAACAAAAAGACATTCTCTTTATTGATGTTCATTTATTCTCTCCTTCTTATTAAATTGATAATTAATAATTATTTTGACTCTTCCGTAAAAATACATTTCTGTTTAATTTGTAATTACACTTTTATTAAAATGAGGTAATTCTTCGAATAATTTTTGATAATCCAAAAATCTCTCAAAATCTAAACAATGTTTAGGGGCATCAAACCGGTGTTTGCTTAAATCTGCCGTACCCCATTGCTCAATATACTCTACTTTGCCGTTCTCTTCCCTGAATTCCTGCAAAAGGACATTGTTTTTTTTCTTTTGCGAATAAAAGAGCAATGTCTTTCCCAACTCTCCACATATTGAAATTTCACTCAAGAATACTTTTTTATCATAAGGGACAAGTCCATTATTTTTTGAGGTGTTATCGATATAGCCTTTCATAAAGTTTATACTCATATAAATGTTTAATCCGTTTTCTTTTTCTTCATAATAGCTTAATCCCACTGAAATTCTGTGATTACTAACTGTTGCGAAGGGCTTGTCGTTTTTATAATAGGTAACAACATAAGGCAAGTTCTTCTCAAAAGAATATTTTGCCCACTCATCCGGGGTAATATTCTCAAACTTTTTCGGTATTTTTTCCCCGAACTCATCTTCTAAAAGAAGTTCTAAGGTAGTTTGCTCATCCATTATGATATTCCCCATTACCGAATTATAATCAGCAAATTTTATTGTATACATTTTTTATCCTTTTATTTTATTCCTCATCAAAAATCATCTTGCCAATATTCGACATCGGGGTTGAGACGCAAGGCGGTTTCGAATTCCTTATCGGCATCGTAGTCGAGAAAGCCGTCTTCGTCGGTGAAATATACAGCATCTTTGTAGTTGTAAGTCAATGTTTGCAAAAACTTACAGGCATCTTTGTAAAGGACATCGATATCTTCATCGTCATGAAAAATTTCGCATATTTCGCCGGTGGTTTTATTCATTGCTATAAAGTCCGAAGAGTAATTGCGCAGCACAGGATAGTATTGTCCGCCTCTCATCCCGGCAAGTGTATGGTATGCCTCAACCCATTCGTCAATATGAATCAATAAAAAGCCGGGAGTAAAGTCCATATATTTCTGTTCCGCTGTTTCGTATCTTGTCCCGCCCGTATGGGTGTATATGATACGAAACAAGTCCGGGATATTGCCGTGCATTACCGGTTCGAGAATATGCCTCCAGTTTGGGTTTACCGGCAATAAGCTGTTTATGTAGCCGCTGCGAAGCTCTTCCGAGAGTTTCAAGTATTCCAAAAAATATTTTTCCATTAGTTCTGGTGGAGGGATATGTTTATCCGTTTTCCTCATTTGTGTTTCTCCGTGTATTTAATTTATAGATTATCTTTATTCAATTATTGCATATTTTGCGGATAATAAGTCTGTCAATTCGCCTTCTTTCCAGCGTTTCATATTGAAGAGCGGAAGCCAGTCGCCGAACTCCGGATATTTCTGCCAGTTGGATTCTACATTGACACGACGGTCGGACTCGTAAACCGATTCTATTCCGTTTATCTCCTCAACTTTGCGGATTTTACCGTCGGGGCTAAATTCGTAGTCGGTATAATCATAGTCCCAACTGCCGTCTTCATCTTTTTCATCGTGATAGTAACGTATGGAAAGCCCATCTAAAAATACGCAACCTTTGTGTGTGTTATCTTCATCCCGAAAGGCTTCAAAATTATAACTCATATAAGTTCTATTATATTCGTCAATAAACGATACCACGAATCCGGAACCCAGAAAAACAATATAGGCATACGGCTGCTCATTACACTCCAACAGTGCGGTTACCATAAACGGAAAAGCTGTTTTACCCAGTATAGCGTTGTACTTGTCGGGGTCGATACCGCTTTCCCAAGTCATTTTTACCATTTTCAGATTTTGGTTATAGGCAAAACGTGCCCATTGCTCCAATGTATAGTCCTGCATCTCTTTGGGTATACGTTTGGAGATTCGCTTTTTATATTCATTTGCGTATAACCAATGTGTATCTTCTTCCGATTGGAGTTTATAATAGGCATAATTCCAATCTTGATAAACAGTTTTCAGTTGTTCTGTTTTGTCTTGCAGTCCTTTTTCAAACCACTTCAAATCCGTTTTACTCATTTGTGTTTTTCCTTTTATTTAATTCATAATTCCTCATTAAACATTCCTAATTTTTACTCAATTTAATTGTTCTTATCTTTATCAGGTAGTTCTTTTATTACACCGTCTATGAGACGTGAAAAATCGATTGCGTTTTTAGGACTGATTACAGGTTTTCCGGTTTCTTTTTCTATCTCTTTTCGGGCAAGTCCTGCAATACTTCCGACATGCGTTTTTTGACACGGTACCAATAGTCTCTCGGATTAGGACTTTCGGTTAAGGCTGCCACAACATCTACTACACTAAAATACCACTCCTCTTTTTCATTATCCCAAACAGAGCGTATTTTATTGCCCTCAAATAACTTTATATCATCTGTTGCCATTGTGTTTTGATAAATCAAACTTTAACGAAAATCCAAAGTTACAAAAACATTTCAATTGGAGAGATGATGTTTTTTTAGGTATTGGGTATTAGGTATTGGGTGTTGGGTGTTGGGTTGTAGGGGCGAATCCTGTATTCGCCCCCGATAATTATCGGTAAACACCCGAAAGGTGGCGGGAGACGCCCGAAAGGTAGCGGTAAACGCCCTAAAGATGTCGGGAGGTATACGCAAAGTGTAGGAAACTCCCCGAAAGGTGTAGGAAAGCCCCCGAAAGGTGGCGGGATGCATCCGAAAGACGACGGGGATGTGCCGAAAGGTGGCGGGAGACACCCGAAAAGTAGCTGGAAGCCCCCAAAAAGAGAAACTTTTTACCGAAAAAGTCATTTTTTAGTGGCAAAGCCACAAAAACCACTCCGCCAATGTTCCGCCAAAGGCGGAAGAAAGGAAAGCCCCCCGATTGCTCTGCATGGCAGAGCCGAAAGAAAAAAACAATAGAAAAAAACTCCGCTAAAACCCATCCCGAAAATACAATAAGCCCACCCCATTAAAAGTGTCCCAAACAAGATAAAAATGAGAGGGGGAATAGATGGGAAATAGGGTGTTGATAACTTTTTTTGAAAGGTTGATTTTCTATCCAAAGATTTACAAAAAATGGTTGAAAGATGCCGGATTTTTTCCGTCTGACCAAATTTCGGTAAAGGTGGAAAAGCAAAAATTGGTGATTGAAATGGTGGGGAAATGAAAATTAAAAAGTTAAGGGAAGCCGTTTTTTAACTTCCCATAACTTTGGTCATTTCAAGTGAAAGACGGAACATTTCCATTCACGAAAGGTAGCTGTTGAATATTATTAAGAGTATTGCCAAAAACCTGCTATAACTTCTCCTGTAGCATTCTGCTTATATAAAAATAATGAACCATATGAAAAAGGATAGTCTCCTGTGAGTAAGTCATCACTATATCCTTCTTCGTCGATTTGTAGTAAAAAAGAATAATTATCATTAACTAATTGCTTATAATAATCTTTATGTTGTATAAAAACAGGCTCTCCTCCAACTCTAATTAAAGGAAAATCATCGTTATTCAATTGATTTTTATAGTCACTAATAGAAGCTGTTGATATGTCTTTAATACTCTTTTCATTAAAATTACTTTCCGCTGAAAAATCATGTTCAAACACTTTTACGGCAATATTTGGGTAAATATTATTGGTTATAAGTGTTTCAAAATTTTGATGAATCAGAATGGACAACATTTTGTTTGTTTTTTCAGGATGAACTAATGTTGCATAGAATTTGTATTCATTTGGAACCTGATTCTGAATAAGGATAGGGGGATTACCTCCAATTCTACCTTTCTTATTATTATTGAAAGGGATACATTTTGCAAATACTTCTTTCATTTTATTTTAACCATTACATATATAACCTTGTTTTTTAGCAAAATCAATAGCATCTTCTCGAAGTTTCATTGTTAATTCTGTTGCATAACGTTTAGCATTAGCTGGCTCCCATCCTCTATTTAATAAGCCTTCATAAATACCTCGCCTTGTCAATGCAGCATTTTTATTAATATTTTCTAATGCAATTTGTTTCAATAAGGTGTTTTTATCATACAAATTATGTTTCCTTTGAAGGTCTCCAATCCTTTTATGTATTGGATTTTCGCCTAAAGCAATTGCAGGATTGTCTAATGATTTAGAGCCAACACCACGCTTAACATTATCATTATGTTGAAGCCATGCATTTTGAAGCAGTTCGTGTGCAGATAGATTATCTCCAACATTAGTACCTCCTTTTAATCCTCCATAGGTTCCAATATCAAACTCTCCAGCAAGTCCTAAAGGATCTATCCACGTATTCGGGTCATGAACGTAGCCATACAATCGCCCTCCTCCATCTAATCCTATCTGGTCTTGGCTGATGTATGTACCGCTAGCAGGCGAGTAATAACGGAAACGGTTATAATACAATCCTGTCTCCTCGTCCTCATACTGCCCTTGATAGTGAAAAGGACAATTACCTCAAAAAACGCGTATTGCGAAATTACAATTTTTTCTCTAAAAAAGTTGTTTTTAGTTCCAAAAACAGCAAAAGGCAAGGAATATATCCCTGCCTTTATGCTTTTGCTTCAAGACTTGCAATTCGGAGCATTAGCTATTTTCTACTGCCTTGGTTCGTAAGAAACAGCCGGACAAGGACAATAGCTTAAACCTTTGACCCTATTTTCTTTCAACACTTGATATAATCTTTGAGAAATGAATACTTCATTTTCATTTACTCCGCCGGAACCGAAATATTCTTGAGATACAAAGAAATCAAAATTACCGGGAGATGTTTCAAATGCCGGAGCAAAAGATTCTCCATTCAACATATACTTTGTCATGTTCCATTCATTTATAAAATGTTTTTCCGTTATGCAGCTCTCTTCCAAAATCAATTTTGATTCGGCAATACCTTGCGATACTAATTGAACAACAGTTTTTAAAGGTTTTTGATTGCGATAAGCAAGCACTTGACGGCATTCAATACCCAATGGCTTAAATATTTTTTTGAGAAGAAACCATCCATAAACCTCTATCAAGAACTTATGGATACCTCAAGATTAATGCCCGCTTAGGTCGAACTCACCTTAAATTATCTTCTTCCTCTTGTTTCAATAACTGTATAAAAAAATCAGAAAATGTTTGCCATATATCAGGTTTCATTTCAAACCTATTTTTAGAAAGATTATCTATATCAGTAGAATTTATCCATAATATTCTAGGCTTATTTTCCATGTCCATAACTATTAAACTTTCATCTGGTTCGGCTAGTACTATAAATTTATTAGGTAACTTATTTGTTTTCCTCAACAAAAATGTTTTTTCCAATATATTATCAACCTCATTTATATTGAAAGAATATAAGCTAACATCTCCAAGTTGCCCACCACTGTAGAACTGTGAAATTTCAAAGAAATCTTTTGGAAATTTCATATTAAGTGATTGCTCCAATTCTATCATATTCTGCATATCAACTCCATCATCCGATGGATATAATGCTAATATCTATTTTTTATTTCTTCTATATTCATAATTACTTTTTAATATTTCAGCTGCCTTGGTTCGTAAGAAACAGCCGGCTGTTTTTCTAAAAATCATCGGAAAACCACTCTTCTTCTATATCATCGTTTACCGAATCCGAACAGTCTTTGACTTTCAAACTGCCGATAAATTCAGAAAAACTATTTGCCGCCAAAAACAGAGCATTCGCCATTGAATTATCATGAGTATAATAGTATATCCTGTTATCGGACATATTAATCAACAAATAGTCTCCGGGCGAGCCTTCGGCAAATACAAAACAGTCAGAGTCTAATTGGTCTAACAACGCTTCTCTTGTATCTTGCAAAGATTCGCTTCCCCGCCCCCAACCATAGATGAATGTAACAGGAACTGTTCCGTCATCATAAGCAATGGGAATATCGGCAATACTTTTGAACACCACTTCCTTGTCGAATTGACCGAATCCATATTTTAAAGAAAACTCGATATATTCCTCCGGTAACTGTAAATTATTTACAGTTAAATAATTATGAACATCGAAAGTACTATCTTTATTTGCAATAAAATTATCGGTAATTTCAATTCCGCCGATTTCTTCAATCTTTTTTTCTATATCCATTGGTTCTCCGTGTATTTAATTCACAATTACTTTTTTATTTGGAGTTGCTAACTAAGTATATATAGACTTCCGTTGCGATGATGCATCAGCAAAAGTATG
>BDEJ01000093.1 GCA_001653155.1 Porphyromonadaceae bacterium H1 | reverse complement strand
ATATGGAATGAGGAACACGAGTTTACGCTTCAATTGCTCACCAACAATATGCAATTAGCGGCATCAACCATAGCAGAGCTCTACAAGGAGAGGTGGCAAATCGAAATTTTCTTCCGTAATCTCAAACAATTGCTACGTATAAAGAGCTTTATCGGGACCTCTCGCAATGCTGTGGAGACGCAGATATGGACCGCTTTAACAACGATGTTGCTACTCTGTTGGCTAAAGCATACTGCCCGTTACAAGTGGGGACTGGCAAACCTTGTCGTGTCGTTAAGGCTGAACACTTTTACCAAAATGGATCTTGAAAAGTGGCTTAACGAACCCTTCACACCGCCTCCGGATGATAATATTTAGGAATAAGGGGGGATCAAAACTCTTATTTTTTCGTTGGGCTTTATACCTCAACGGGCTATCCCTCGCTCATAATTTATTTAGGACAATATTGGATCCCGAACTAAATTTCTTTTTGTCGGGGGAAATTTTCTCTGTATATTTGCAATTGGAGAATCGCTTTGTAAAACCTCCTCCTCAGCACAAGAAACCTTTTAGGAATAAAGCACATGGATAATTTTGTAGTTTCGGCGCGTAAGTATCGCCCAGCTACCTTCAATTCTGTCGTGGGCCAATCGGCCTTGACGACCACCCTAAAAAACGCCATCAAAAGCAAGCATCTGGCACACGCCTACCTCTTTTGCGGCCCTCGCGGAGTGGGTAAAACCACTTGCGCCCGTATTTTTGCCAAAGCGATAAACTGTGAAAACTTAACTCCCGATTTTGAAGCCTGCGATTGTTGCGAATCCTGCGTGTCGTTCAATCAGCAGCGCTCTTACAACATTCACGAGCTGGATGCTGCCTCGAACAATGGAGTAGACGATATCCGAAGCCTCATCGAACAAGTTCGCATCCCGCCTCAGATAGGGAAATACAGCGTGTATATCATCGACGAGGTGCATATGCTTTCTACCGGAGCCTTTAATGCTTTCCTCAAAACTCTCGAAGAACCTCCGGCACATGCTGTCTTCATTTTGGCAACCACCGAAAAGCATAAAATTATTCCGACCATTCTCTCGCGGTGTCAAATATACGATTTTAACCGAATCAGCATTCAGGACACGATCGAGTACTTACAGTATGTAGCTCGAAACGAATCGGTAGAGATTGACTCCAATGCCCTTAGTATCATCGCACAAAAGAGCGATGGCGGTATGCGTGACGCTCTCTCCGTATTCGATCAGATTGTAAGTTTTTGTGGAAAGACTGTCTCCTACCAAGATGTAATCGACAACTTAAATGTTCTGGACTACGACTATCACTTCAGGCTTACAGAGGCTTTTCTACAAGGAGGCGTTAGTGAATCTTTGCTTATTTTCAACGAAATACTCAACAAGGGTTTCGATGGACATCAGTTTATAAGCGGACTAAGCTCGCATTTTCGGGATTTATTGGTCAGCAAGGATGAACAAACGATCGTGTTGTTGGATGTTGGCTCGGACATTGCAAAACGCTATAAAGCGCAAGCCCAAAAATGTTCCGCCGAGTTTTTGTTTCAGGCTTTAAAGATAAGTAACGATTGCGACCTCAATTACAGGCAAAGCAAAAACAAACGCCTGTTAGTAGAGTTGACCTTGATTCGTCTTTGCCAGCTCTGCGGTGAAAAAAAAAACGACTTGAATCTCAATGAGGTCAAAGCTCCGATTCAGAAAACGGAAAACATTCCGGCTGGGCCGAAGGTCTCCCCTCCCACGCCGGCTGGCGGCATCACAGAGACACAACAAACCCGAAGCGTTTCTCAAGGAGCTGAACAGCTTTTTACAGCAGTGAAGCCGAAAGAGACTTCGCCTCATCCCACCAGCCTGCGAAGTCCGGGACGGATATCGATCAATGCGGATCAATCCGCGCCCTCCGATACTACAAAAGCCACGGGAAGTCAAACTCCCAAGTCCAGTCAAAACACTCCGTTTACAGCGGAAGAACTTAGCCGGGCTTGGTTGAAGTTCAGTGAAACGATATCGGACGAGGTCTGGATGGTGAATTTTTTCAATACAACCACCCCTCTATTGCTTTCCGAAAATCATTTCGAGATAAAGGCTACCAATCAGCTACAGGAAAAAGAGCTGATGCGCATGCAAACTGACATTCAAGACTTTATCCGAAAAGAGCTAAATAATTCTTTCGTAAGAATGACGATTAAACTCGAAGAGTCCGAAGAGAAGCTCCGCTCGTCCTCTCCTGAAGACATTTACAAATCCATGGTGGCCAAAAATCCCGCTTTAGCGAAACTTCGTCACAACCTGAATATGGAAATCGATTAGCAGTTCTTAATTTTTTGTACATCACATGCATCATACCCTGCAATTAGTCCTGACTCCCGAAGAGGCAGCACATCCAGAAGTCATTCGAAGGAAGGCCTCCGAAGCCTTGGCCCTGTCTCCGGATGAAATAACGGCTTTACGCATTGTGCGAAAATCTATCGATGCCCGCTCGCAACGTATCAAGGTAAATCTTAGTGTCGAAATATATTGGAAAGAAGCCGCTCCTCAGTTATCCTTCCCCGATTTTTCCTATCCCTTTGTGGGAGACAAGCCTCCGGTTCTTGTGATAGGCGCCGGCCCGGCAGGGCTTTTTGCCTCACTCAAATTGATAGAGCTGGGCTTCAAACCGATTCTTCTGGAACGGGGAAAAAGAGTTCGCGCTCGCAAAGTAGACATCGCCCAGATAAACCGGAACAAAGGTATGCAGGCCGAATCCAATTACTGTTTCGGGGAAGGGGGAGCGGGAACTTTCTCGGACGGAAAGCTCTACACCCGATCGAAGAAAAAAGGCAATGTACAGAATATTTTGAACATTTTCCATTACCACGGAGCTAACGAAAATATTCTCTACGAAGCTCATCCGCACATCGGGTCCGATAAGTTGCCGGCCGTAGTAACAGCCATGGTAAAAACCATTACCGACAGTGGCGGTGAGGTGTTTTTTGAAAAAAAACTGACCGATATCCTCTGGGACGATGCCAAAAACATAACCGGTTGCAAAACTTCCGACGGCGAAAGTTTCGAGGCTAAAGCCCTCATTCTGGCAAGCGGTCACTCAGCTCAGGATGTCTATCAGCTGCTACACGATAAAGCTGTCCGCCTCGAAGCAAAGGGCTTTGCCATGGGAGTTCGGGTAGAGCATCCTCAAGAATTAATAGACCGGATACAATATCACTCGGCTCGAAGCGAGTACCTGCCGGCAGCCAGTTACAATCTGGTGCAGCAGGTTGAAGGACGGGGCGTATATTCTTTCTGCATGTGTCCCGGAGGGCATATAGTCCCCGCCGGTAGTGTCCCGGAAGAAATCGTTGTAAACGGTATGTCGGCCTCCCACCGAAACTCGCCTTATGCCAATTCCGGAATTGTTGTCGAGATACGCCCCGAGGATATTCCCGCAGAATTCTCTTCCTACGGGGTATTAGCCGGCTTGAAATTTCAACAGCATTTCGAACAGCTGGCTTACCGGAACAACGGAGGACAGGGATTGAAGGCTCCGGCACAAGCCTTGGAGGATTTTGTAAAAGGCCGCGTCTCGACGACCCTGCCTCCCTGTTCTTATCTGCCGGGCATCATTTCCTCACCCTTACATTTTTGGATACCGGAATTTATTTCCGGGCGTTTGCGGGAAGCCTTCAAGCTTTTCGACAGAAAGATGAAAGGCTACTTGACCAACGACGCTGTGATACTGGGTGTAGAGTCCCGTTCTTCGTCGGCTCTGCGCATCCCGCGGAATCCCGAAACGGGGCAGCATCCCGATGTAGGCGGTCTTTTCCCTTGCGGCGAAGGATCCGGATACTCCGGAGGAATCACTTCCTCGGCTATCGACGGAGAATATGCCGCTACGGCTGCAGCCGCTTTTCTCAATAACCTCGAAAAAGAAAGAAAATGAAACAAGATAAAAACCACATGCCTTCGAAAGAAACGCGTATCACGGTGAAAGAAGATGCACTGTTGATGGATTTTCTACTGGCTAAAATGGGTGGTATGAGCCGTAGCTCGGTCAAATCTTTGCTCTCGCAGCGCCGCGTTTCGGCGAATGGAAAGCTTGAGACCGCCTACAATTTTTCCTTGAAAGCCGGCGATGTCGTAACGGTTAATCATTCAAAAGCAGCGGTCGAACTGAAATATCCAAAACTCCGGATATTGTATGAGGATGCCTATTTGATTGCCGTAGAAAAGAAAGAGGGCTTGCTGTCGGTAGCCACGGACAAAGGCAATGAAACAACGGCCTTTTCCATACTGAAAGATTATGTAAAAAAGATAAATCCCAAAAACAGGTTATACGTCGTACATCGAATCGACCGGGAGACCTCGGGGGTTCTTCTCTTTGCCAAAAACAAGGCTGTGCAAACGCAACTGCAGGAGACTTGGCAGCAATGTGTCAAACGTCGCGTGTACGTAGCTTTGGTAGAAGGCTCCGTGGAAAAGGAAGGAGACAGCATAGTAAGCTGGTTGCGTGAACATCAGAAATCGCTAAAAACACATTCGAGCAACAAACAAGACAAGGGCCAGCAAGCAGTAAGTCACTATCGGCGCCTAAAAACAAATGAAACTTTTTCTCTGTTAGAAGTAGCTCTTGAAACGGGCCGTAAGAACCAGATACGGGTACATATGCAACTTATCGGACACCCCATTGTGGGGGATAAAAAATATGCCTCGACGAGCAACCCTATCGGACGTTTGGGCCTTCATGCTCGTTTGCTGGAATTCGTTCACCCGGTGAGTGGTGCAGTCACCCGCATAGAGTCGACTTTACCTCGCGCATTCAAGGCTGTATTCGGAAAGGAGGCTGTCCCGGATAAGCTAAGGACTTCGAAAGCAGGAAGAATTAAGTAGTCCCGCCGGGAATCGAACCCGGATTTAAAGTTTAGGAAACTTTCGTTCTATCCATTGAACTACAGGACCAACGGAAAACTGCGTTGCAAAATTACATTTTTTATCGGAGACACAAAATAACGACACTGAAAAAGGCTACCGCCCGAATTCAAAGGACGAATGGGAAAAAAGACGATGAAAAAAAAGAAGTACTATACCGTGTGGGAGGGTAAAGAGCCCGGCATTTACTCCGATTGGAAGGACTGCGAACGTCAAGTAAAAGGTTTTGAAGCCGCCCGTTACAAATCTTTCGACAGCGAGGCCGAAGCACGCGAGGCCTTCCTCTCGCCGTGGACGTCTTTTATAAAACCTCGGAAGGCGTCCTCCCAACGAGCTCCAAAACCGGCCGCTACCGGAGGACTTTCTTCTCCCTTGCTCGAAAGCATTGCTGTAGATGCTGCCTGTAGCGGCAATCCCGGTGTGATGGAGTATCGCGGCGTTTATACCCGTACGGGAGAAGAGATTTTCCATCAAGGTCCCTTTGCAGCGGGCAGCAACAACATCGGCGAGTTCCTCGCTTTGGTACATGCCCTGGCTTGGCTCAAGCAGCGGAACTCTTCCTTGACCGTATATTCCGACAGCGTTACCGCATTGGCTTGGCTCCGTGCAGGACGAGCAAAGACAAAGCTCGAAGCGACAGAGCGAAACCGCCCGCTTTTCGACCTCCTCTCGCGAGCCGAGAACTGGCTCAAAGCAAACCGCTACAACAATCCGGTTCTGAAGTGGGAAACAACACACTGGGGTGAAATTCCGGCCGACTTCGGACGTAAATAAAACAAAAGATACAATCATGCATTTCACTACTCTTTTCAGGCATTGTCCCGTTTGTGGCGCTGCGGATTTTTTTACAAGCGACAGCCTGCGCTCGAAGCGCTGCGCTGCCTGTGGTTTTGTGTACTATCTGAATGCTTCGGCAGCGGTAGCCTGTTTTGTTCGCAACGAAAACGGAGGAATCTTGCTCTGCCGCCGCGCTAAGGATCCCGCTCGGGGTAGCCTCGATCTGCCGGGAGGCTTCGTTGACCCGGGAGAGACAGTAGAAGAAGCCCTCCGCCGCGAACTGAAAGAAGAAATCGGATCCGATGTGGTCGAAAGCCGTTTTCTCTTCTCCTTGCCCAACCAATACGAATACAGCGGGTTAACGGTGCCTACCCTCGACCTGTTTTTCGATTGCCGTCTTGCCTCCTACGAATCCTTAAAAGCGGCCGACGATGTAGCGGAGTGTTTCTTTTGTAATCCGACCGAAATCCGCCTTGAAGACTTCGGACTCCCTTCCATACGAAAAGCCGTCGGTTTTTTTCTTAACGAAATAGAACTGAAAAAGCATCCGAAATAAAATCTTGCTGACGCGTAAATTCAATTAGCAAATGCAACTATTAGGGAATAGGTAAGGATTGATTTTATCGGA
>BDEJ01000092.1 GCA_001653155.1 Porphyromonadaceae bacterium H1 | reverse complement strand
CCCCCCCCCCCGTTTTGCAGCTTGAAAACGAAAAAAATCAAAAGCGCAGAAAGCGTTAGAAAACCATCCTAAACGGTTCTCGGCGGGGTTCGATTCCCCGCGTAGGAGCAGACACAAAAGACTATGTACAACAGCATTTTGAAACATAATAACGATTTGTGGGTATCGCAGGATTTCCTGGCCGGATCGGGCATCTCGGAGGATTACATCCGGGTGGCAAAATTGCGCTCGCGGCAGGGCTCTCCTTCATGGAAACACGAAACGATACAAAACAAGTGCTATTTCCGCTACTCGACTCTTCCACGCACTGCGGCAAACAAGCTCCCGGACGTGGCCGAGCTTGCTCAGGCGGCTGTGGAGGAACATGGCGATGTAGTAAACATTATTTCGCGCGCTGTTTACTCGACTTTTAAGCTATTTTTAAAAAACATGAGCGAGGAAGAAGCCCGCTCGGCAGCCGTGCTACACGAAGCGAGTATCTACGTAAAAAACAGCGGCATTTCATATTCAAAATCTCACTTTTTTGAGCAGCTTGCAGCCGAGATTGCTGTACAGAAACTCAAGTACCTTCCTACCACGTGGCGCAACCTGCGCGACAAGATACGGGCCTACTCGCAAGGGAAGCACATAAGCGATCTGGTATATGCAAAAAACAAAAAAAACAGCAACAGGAGCCTGTTTGCGAACAATCGCAACCTGCAATCCTGGCTGATCGACCTCGGCGAATCGGGTAAGAATTTCAGCTCCGCAACAATTTTCCGGAAAATCCGCCTGCGCTGCGAGCAGGAAGGCATGAGCGCCCCATCACAACGCTGGATATCGGACTGGCTGAATAACCCTTCGACACAGTTTCTCGTAAACCAGCGCTATGGCTCCGGATCGCGCTTTAATCAAAACTACCGGATATACACCCCAACGGCGTCGGCCATGTATGCCGGAGACTGCTGGGAGCTGGACGGTACTCGGGTTAATATTATAAGCCACTCGGTGGCCGTAGCGGATTCGGACGGAAAGCGCAAACGGAAGGATAAATATCTTTATATCATCGCTGTGCGGGACGTGATGAGCGGGCATATACTCGGATGGGAGTATTGTTACGAAGAAAGTGCCACAGCAGTAATAAACGCCTTGGCAATGGCCGCCGGAAACGCCGGCTATCTGCCTTACGAGTTGCGTTACGATAAGTTCCCGGGACACAACAGCGGAGAGTGGACTTGGCTGGAAGGCGAGCTGCGGAAAAAAGGCGTAACCATGACACAGACCGTAAAAGCGGAAGGCAAGGCGCACATCGAGCGATGGTGGGGCACACTGCAAGATGTTTTTATGTCGGAAAGCGACTTCTATTACGGCGAAGGTGTTCGATCGAGCAGGCGTTACGCACATCGATCGAAAGAGTACATAAAATCTATGCAGGACGAGTCCCGCAAGCGCGGCTTCAACTTTGACGACGCTTGCCGGGAAACGGATCGCATATTGTCCGCATATGTAAGCACCCCATTTTCTCACTACAGCCGCAAACACAAACACATTACACAGTCTCCATCGGAGCTTCATAACAGCTGTACGCATCCCTATTCGGTTTCGATGGACTATCCAAGCTACTGCAGACTATTCGGACTTCGTAAGAGTCTATCGATACGAAACTACATGATACGTACTGAAATTTACGGTGCGACATACTTCTATGGCATTGACGATGCCGGTATGGCAGAACACTATACAGGCATTAAGATCGAGGCCTGTTTCGACTTAGACAACCTCGACCAGGTACATCTTTTTGACCTCGACGGACAAGCTCTCGGAAGCTTCCGGCGCATCACTCCGGCACAGCAATACGGCCCTCAAAAGGACATGCGCGCAGTGGGCCGTATGAAGGCTATCGACAAGCAAGTTAAGAGCTTGCGCGAACAGCGCCGGGCCGCTTTACAGACCGGCGATTCCGAGGCGGTTATAGCGGACGAAGTAGGCGTACTGCTTGCCGGCAAAACACACAAATACAGCTACGAGGAGGCAGAAAGCAACTTCCTCATAAGCGAACTGGAGGACGAAGAACTGAAGATCGACATCCGGAATCACTACTAATTAATTAAATATTTTTCAACATGCTGACACACAAACAACACGAAGAAATCCTCGAACTAATCGACGAGGAAAAAAACCGCCTCGGCACCTTTTCGCAGGTAGCTAAGAAGTGCGGCGTAAGTACTACTACGATCTCACAACTACGATCCGGGACGTATGCCGGAAAGACGGACGGCATCATGCAGGAGATCGGACGCCGCTTGGGTTACGATTTCGCAACGGAAGACTGGGAAATCGCGGAAATAACCAACTACGAGATTATCATGCAGGTACTCAAGGACTCGCGCAACGAGTCGATGTTCATGGGTGTAGCTAACTGTGCAGGCTCTGGAAAAACGGCTACCAGTAGCGCTTTCCTCGGCAAGCATCGCAACCAGCCTGTTTACTTGATTCGTGCAAAGGAATGGAATGCGCACGCTTTTCTTATGCGTATTGCACAGGAGGCAGGCATCGGACTCCCTTCGTCCGGATATGTAAAGATAAACACACTTATTGAGCTTATTTCCGAGCATTTTAACCGCATCGCAAGCTCGAAGCCACTTTTGATTATCGATCAGGGGAACTCGCTTAAAGACTCGGCCTTGCGCAGCATTATACACCTGTTTAACGAGTGCGAGGACGTTCTTGGACTTACGATCCTGGGAACTGAAGCTCTCGAAACAACTATCAAGCGCGGGGTGAGGTTAAACAAGACCGGATACGACGAGCTCGACAGTCGTTTCGGGCGTGTTTACATACACCTTGTAGGCGCCAACCTGCTGGATTGCCGTAAAATCTGCACGGCAAACGGCATCGATGATCCGGACTTGCAAAAGAATATTTTCGAGAAGTGCGAACCGATAAAAAAATGCCTCGAAGGAGCCGACGGAAACAGCGTTTCCGTACGTGTCGTAGAAGACATACGACGCATCAAAAGACTGGTAAAATCCACCCGCTTAAAACAAAAGCACAATGGCTAAGAACTCTCCTCACGGTGTTTTTTTTGCCTTGCTGAATCGTATGCCGGGGGCGAGCAAAGAAAGCCTTGTATGGGCTTACAGCAACGGACACACAGACAGCTTATCGGCATTCCTGAAGGACGATCCACGGGGATACGATTTAATGCTTCGCGAGCTGCGCAAACGTATTGAACTGGAAGCTGCGCAAAGGACTAAGAAACTTCGTAGCGGAATCCTGAAGCGCCTGCAGCAGCATGGTATCGACACTACAGACTGGCACGAGGTAAACAGATTTTTGGAACACCCCCGTATCGCCGGGAAGCGACTCTACAGCATGAACGATGAGGAACTGAGCAAGCTTACCGGGAAGCTGGAAGCAATACTTGCAAAAGAACGCGAGAAACACAAAGAAACAACTCGATTATCGCAACTAAATTAATGAAAAACAAACAACTCGAACGCATGGCACTGGGACGTCGGGCCGCATACCTGCGACGCTGCATCCGCGCTCAGGAACTATTAGAGAAGCACGAAACCGGATACACGGTACGCATACGAATTTTTTACGATTGTATACAGCCGGAACTCCGCTGCAGCTACGCAACATTTAACAATATGCTAAACGAAAGAAACCCGCGTCGCGAACTCGAGAACATAATTAACGAACTACGCAACTTACAGGAACATTAATAATTAAAACCAACTTTTTATGATTACAAAAACACTTAAAAACATACCCGGAACGGGGTATTTTTGGGGCCTCTCGGCCGTATTTGTCGCGATGAGATTGCTGGGTGCTATCGACTGGCCTTGGTGCTGGGTACTTGCGCCGCTGTGGATACCCGCTATCCCCATCGCGACAATTACTATAGCATACTGTATAACAATACTTTTAACCCTTAAAAAATAAAAAAAATGGAGACATGTGAAGAAAAAACTAACAGAACTCTTAGGAACTTCGCAAGGATACCGCAATGGAACACGACGATGACAAAATCGGAAATCGATTTTTTTGTTTGAAAAATATTCAGATTCTATATTATGTAACGGACAATTACGAATAATCAGGGCCGAGCACATCGGAGGAGACAACTACAAGGTTTATACAATTAAATTTTAAATTAAAAAATTATGGCAAAAAGAGAAAAGAAAATCGTCCACACGGGCGTAACAAGCGAAGAAATGGAGCAGGCTTTTAGCGACTACGCAACCGCAGACGCACGGCTGGCGAAAATTAACGCTACCATGGACGTAAAATTTACCGAAATCCGCGACAAGTATGCGGACGAAATCGGCAAGCTAAGCGAGGCGAAGGACAAAGCCTTCGACGTAATGCAGGCTTGGGCAATGGAGAACCGCGACGAGGTGTTCGCGAAAAAGAAGTCTTACGAAAGCACGCACGGAGTTATCGGTTTCCGCACCGGCACTCCGAAACTGAAAACCCTGAAGGGCTTTACCTGGGGCGCTGTAACGAACTTATTAAAAGAGTTCCTTCCCGGCTACGTGCGCATAAGCGAAGAACCCGCGAAAGACAAGCTCCTTGCCGACCGGGAGCTCCCGGAAACGGTAGAAATGTTTGCGAAATGCGGTATCTCTGTCGTACAGGACGAGACCTTCTTCGTAGAACCGAAAAAAGAAGAGGTTGCCTAAACCTCCATCCCGGGCCCGCCTGACCGCGCCCCCGGGAGCAATCGGCGCAAGCGCAGCGGCGCC
>BDEJ01000091.1 GCA_001653155.1 Porphyromonadaceae bacterium H1 | reverse complement strand
CTTATTTATTTAACGACTACAAAAATATACAGAAAGTCCTTTTAATGCGTCAGCCCTGGGTCTGACAGGTGTTTATAAGGTTTTATTCAGGATGTCTTAGCCTTTGTACAGACCCTTTGCAAATCCTCCCAAAAAGACGGATAGGATTTACTTACTACTTGCGGGTTTTCTATGAACAACGGTCGCAGTAAGGCTACGGGAGCAAAGGACATAGCCATGCGGTGATCTTCGTAAGTTGCTATCCGGGGTAAAGGATCGGAATGGCAGGTTTTGCCCTCCCAAATAAGCTGTTCTCCGTCGTTTTCTTGGCGTAGCAGGAAGCCTAACTTATGTAGTTCGGTGATCAGTGCCGATACCCGGTCGCTTTCTTTTATTTTCAGGCTCTGCAGGCCGGAAAAATGGAAAGGAATAGCTTTCATGCAACAACAGACGGCAAAGGTCTGTGCAAGATCCGGCTGATCGCGGAAATCATACTTGAAGCTTGACGGGCTTTCTCCTACGATATTCAGTCGAAGTCCCTCGGGAAGGAAGTTGCTTTCGATACCCAGTAGTTCGAAGAGCTGGAGTACCTTGCTGTCTCCCTGGTAACTCTCTTTGTGGAGCCCCTGGAGGAGTAGTGTTCCGCGTCCCGCAAGGAGCAAGACTTCGTACCAATACGAAGCGGCCGACCAGTCTCCCTCTACGCTGTAATCGATGGCTTTGTAGTTTCCCGGCGGAATTCGGATGGATTGGGAGGAATATTCGATTTTTGAACCGTAATCTTGCATCATTCGCGCAGTCATCTCCAGATAAGGACGGGATATCACCTCTCCCTCAAGTTGGATGTGTAATCCTTCCTGCATGTAGGGTGCAATCATCATCAGAGCCGAGATGTATTGGCTACTGACTCCGGCGTTGAGCTTTATTTCGCCTCCTTTGAGGGCCGAGCCCCATATCCGCAAGGGCGGAAAACCGTCCTTTTCCAAATACTCTATCTTCGCTCCGAGGCTTTTTAACGCTTCTACGAGGATTTTGATGGGGCGTTGTTTCATACGTTCACTTCCTGTTAGAGTCCATTCTCCAAAGGTCTTCGCCAAAAAGGCGGTAAGGAAGCGCATAGCTGTTCCGGCGGCTCCCAAATCAAAGCTGTTGCTATCCGAATCCAGAGCTTGGAGCAGTACCTGAGTATCATCCGAGTCGGAGAGCTTCCGTATGGGAAGGTCGCTGTAAGCGAGCGCATTTAATATCAGAGCGCGATTACTGATACTCTTCGATGAAGGTAAGCTTACTACCGCATCCAAAGTAGTTTCGGGGAAGTGGAGTTCCATACAAAGTAAATATCAGGCGTTGGTATGTGCGGGGATGTCTTCCAGATCCTCTTCGATGACAAGTCGATCGATGATGAAATTCTGTCTTTCGGCGGTGTTTTTTCCCATATAAAAAGCCAGTAACTCCGACACGGCATCTTCTTTTTTGAGGCTCACCTGATCGAGGCGCATATCTTTTCCGATGAAATGCTTGAATTCGTCCGGAGAAATCTCACCCAAGCCTTTAAAACGTGTAATTTCAGGATTTGCTCCTATTTTCTCGAGGGCTGCGAGGCGTTCCTCCTCAGAGTAGCAATAAAGGGTCTCTTTCTTGTTGCGGATGCGGAAGAGGGGCGTTTGCAGGATGTAAACATGTCCTTTTTTAATCAAATCGGGAAAGAACTGTAAAAAGAAAGTGATGATCAACAGGCGTATATGCATACCATCTACGTCTGCATCTGTGGCGACAATGACTTTGTTGTATCTCAATCCTTCGATGCCTTCTTCAATGTTCAGAGCTGCTTGCAAGAGGTTGAACTCCTCGTTTTCGTAAACTACTTTTTTGGTCAGTCCGTAACTGTTCAAGGGTTTTCCGCGGAGACTGAATACTGCTTGTGTGTTCACGTCGCGACTTTTGGTGATGGAGCCGCTTGCCGAGTCTCCTTCGGTGATAAAGATCGCCGATTCTTCTATCATGCGGTTCTTGGTTTCGTCTTTCCCCGGTGAGTCGTTGTAGTGAACGCGGCAGTCGCGTAACTTCCGGTTGTGGAGGTTCACTTTTTTCGCTCGTTCGCGTGCCAACTTCGTTACTCCCGCTATGGCCTTGCGCTCTTTTTCCGATTCCTGTATTTTTTGTTGCAGGGTGTTTGCTGTTTCGGCGTTCCGGTGCAAGTAGTTGTCCAGTTCTTTTTTCAGGAAGTCGGAGATGAATTTATTTACTGAAACACCGTCTTTCGACATGTCGCGCGAACCGAGCTTAGTCTTTGTTTGCGACTCGAATACGGGCTCCTCGACGCTGATGGAGACTGCGGCAATAATCCCATTACGGATATCTGCCACCTCCATATTTTTGTTGTAAAACTCCTTGATGGTTCGTGCTACAGCCTCGCGGAATGCACTTTGATGAGTTCCTCCCTGTGTGGTATGCTGTCCGTTGACGAAGGAATAGTATTCTTCCCCGTATTGGTCGCTGTGGGTGAAAGCTATTTCAATATCTTCATCCTTGAGGTGAATAATCGGATAGAGAGCTTTGGAAGTCAGGTTTTCGTTCAGCAAGTCGAGCAGTCCGTTTTTGGAAAAGAACTTTTTCCCGTTGAAGTTAATCGTCAGTCCGGTGTTCAGATAAGCATAGTTGCGCAGCATGCTTTCAATGTACTCCTCTTTGTAGGAGAAATTTTCGAAAAGCGTATTGTCGGGCCGGAAAGATATGAATGTTCCTGAGGTTTTTTCGGAAGAAGAGATGATTTCGGTGTCGCTTTTGAGTTTCCCTTGTTCGAATTCGGCGCGACGCATCAAACCCTCGCGAAAGCTTTGTACGACAAAATTGTCCGAGAGAGCATTGACGGCTTTGGTGCCCACTCCGTTGAGTCCTACGGATTTTTTGAAGGCCTTTGAGTCGTATTTACCTCCGGTATTCATGATGGATACGGCCTCTACCATTTTTCCGAGAGGGATGCCGCGTCCGTAGTCGCGTACCGACACAAGACCCTCCTCAAGGGAAATATCGACGGTCTTTCCAAAACCCATCCGGAACTCGTCGATGGAGTTGTCCAGGACTTCTTTGAGTAGCACGTAGATACCGTCGTCGCGATGTGTGCCGTCGCCCAGTTTCCCAATGTACATACCGGGGCGGCGTCGTACGTGCTCAAGACCTTCGAGGGTAATGATATTGCTGTCGTCGTAATTGTTTATGAGTTCTTGCATGTGTTCTGTTTATTTTCTATTTGTCTTTGTTTAGTGGGTAAGCCAAGGCTCCGGGTTTTGAATGTTTTTATCCTTCCATATCTGGAAGTACAGCTCCGTCTTCTTGTCGTCTTCCGGATCGGTATAAATCTTCCCAATAGCTTCTTTTGCCTTTAAGGTTTGCCCTTCTTTCACATAAATCGTGGTCAGGTTTGCATACACGGTACGGTAGTTTCCATGCTGGATGATGACGGCGTTGTTACTTCCGGGTATGGAAAATCGTTGTGTGACCACTCCTTCAAACACAGCCCGGGCGTCGCTGTCGGGTTGGGTTTGTATGTATATGCCCTTATTGTTTGTTGTTACGTACTTTAAAACCGGATGAGGCTGTATGCCGTAGTGTCCGCTTATAAATCCTTTCGCAGTAGGCCAGGGGAGTCGTCCGCGATTTTTTTCGAAGTTTCCGGCTAAAAGCTCTTGTTCTTGCGTCAAAACCGAGGTTTTCGCATCTTGGCCGGTTTTCGTATCGGGTGTCTTTTCTCCTTTTTTCTTCTTTTTGTCCTGTTTCTTTTTCTTTTCCTCAGCCTTCTTTATTTCTTGAGCAATCAATTTTTCGATACGTTGATTGAGGGCGTCAGCCTTTTTCTGTTGTTCTTTCTGTTTCTCGAGCAGCTCTTTTTCTTTTTGTTGTAAGTTCCCGTAGAGCTTCTTTTCTTTTTGCTGGTCGTTGGATAATTTGCGGGTTTCCGACTCTTTTTCACGCACCGTTTTTAGTTTACTGCTTTTATAGTGCAACAAGCTGTCGTTTTTTAACGCTATTTTGTTTTGAACTTGCTCTATCTCCTGCATTTGTTCTTTCCTGTAGTGAGCATATTCTTCCAGATAGCGTAAGCGGCGATAGGATTGCGCAAAATTCTCGGCAGAGAGCAGAAAGATAAACTTCGAATAATTGTCGCGGCTGCTTATTTGTGAGGCTTGGATTAACTTCGCGTAATCGCCTCGTAAATATTCCAAGCGTTTGTTGAGCGCTTCTTTCTCAGCGGCAAGCTTCTCTATTTCTTTTTCCAGCAGGTCAATTTCTTTGCTTATGGTGGAGATGAGCGATTTTCGCTGACGAATATTTCGATTGAGCACGGTGAGTTTGTTCATCGAATTCTTTTGTGAGCGATGCGTTTCATCCAGTATTTTATTGGTTGTTTCCAACTGCATGAGAATGTTCTTTCGTTCCTTCTCCAGTTGCTTTATCGTTTGCCCCTGAGCGGTGAAGCTTGCCAGCATCAGTAGGACAAACAGGCTTTTTTGAAGACAATTTCTCATAAAGTCGTTGTCGTTTTGGTTCAGTTAATTTGGTTCAGTAAGTCCGAAAGTTTCCCTTCCGTGTAGCGCTCTGTGTTGGTGGCTTCTACACGTATAGCTTGGTTGAATTGCAGGCGCGAAACCGAAAAGTCGCAATTCAGAAGCTGTCTGTCGTTTCTCAGCTCGAAGCTCAACTTTTGAGGCGCATTTACACCTTCTATCGTTCTGAAGTCTTCGTAAGCTATTGTAAGGGAAAAACTTCCATTTTTCGATACGATGTTTACGTTACGAATTCGGTACTCGGAATCGACCGAAGTTCTTTGTTCTATTTGTGCTGTTTCGAATCGCAGTTCTTTGCCTGAGGGCTCTACGTCGCGTATTTCCGTAGCTGTGATGCTCTCCGTATCGGCCAGGGAGAAGAGCCCGTTGCAGACCGCTGCCTGAATATCTTTAAATTCGATTTCGACGGATAAAAGCTCGGACATCTCCGTATAACTCATCCGGTAGAAGACACCGTTCATTTTGTCGAAGACAAGAGCATTTTCCTTAAAAAATTCGATACGGAAGAGCTCGATTCCCATAAAAGGGCTTATGGAAAGCTGTATGGTTGAGTCGCGGAAGATGCGGCAAGCAGCGGGAGAGCTATAGCTTTTATCCTCTGTTTTGAGAGTTGCTGTTATTTTGGATGCCAGCGCCGTTTGAAACTGAGGTTCGGCTGCTCGAACCAGGGATACAACATCTTTTCCGGTCGGCTTGCCGGAGGGTGTTGTAAGGAGCTTTTTTGACTTACAGGCCGGTAGTAGCAGACTTGTTGCTATGAGCAGAAATAGCATGTGTTTCGCTTTCATAATTCAATCGCTTTTCAGGGTGATGTATTTTGTTTTAATTTTTCCGTTTGGGGCCGCCACGCTCTATTTTGTTTTTTAGCACTTCGGTTTTTTCTCCCGATTCGTAGGATTTTTGCCAGTTTTCTTTGGCTTTTGCATCTTCGTGGAGCATCCAAAGGATGTCCCCGTAGTGATCGAGGAGAACAGCGGGGTTCTCCTCCTGATTTTTATGGTTTCTCAAGGCCCTTTCTATGTAGAATTTGGCCAAACTGTAATTCCCTTGCTGGTAGAATATCCAGGCGTAGGTATCGAGAAAAGTGCTGTTGTCGGGTTCTTTCTCTATTGTCTTTGCACTCATACGCTCCGCCTTTTTCAGGTCTTGCTTCTCTAGCGAGAGGTAGTAAGCGTAGTTGTTCATTACGTAAAGATTCGATGGGTTGGTCGATAGAGCGTTTTCGTACATCTCGAAGGCTTTGTTTTTATCCTCCAGTTTGAGGTAGCTGTCGGCCATTTGGGCATAGAGATCGCTTTTCAGTTCCTTTTCTTCCCGGTCGCCGAGCACGGTGATTCCTTTTTCGTAGTTCGCTATGGCTTCGTTATAGTTTTGTTGCTGATAGAGGGCCAAACCTCGAAAGAAGTAGCATCTCCCCGATAGAGGGAGTTTTTCCAGGGCCTGATCGCAGCTGTGTATTACGGCCTTGTAGTTGTTTCGACTGAGATAATGGCGAATCATTTCAATCCAGGTTTGCTCGTTTTTGGGGTTTATGTTGAGCATGGTTTCAAGGGTCTCGACGAACTCGGCATCCCGCTGTTGGTACTGCAGGAAGCCAGCGTAGTAAACGTAAACCTGTTCTTCGAGAGGATGTTGCTCGATCAGCAATTTGAGGAGGGATTCGGCGCCTTGATGCTTGGTGCTGTCCTGAATGCTAGCACTGATGTAGCGACCCAATATACCTGTTTTTGTTTCGGTATCCAGTATGCGGCTTTTGAGGGCTGCTTCTATGGCTTCCAGTGATTTGGCTTCGTTCTTTTCCTGGTCGTAGTACTCGGATAGGGATAGGTAGACGTAGGGATTCTCGGGATCTTCGGTCAATACGCGCTGAAATTCTTCAAAAGCCTCCTGTTTTCGCCCCATTTGCATGTAAGCGCGACCAAGGAGCACGCGAAAGCGACTTTCCCCGGGGTATTTTTTCATCAGGCGGTCGATTTCTGCGAAGGCTTCCTTTTCCCTTCCCCTTCCCATTTCCAGGTAGAGCTGGAATTTTTCGAGTGAGAGTTCTTCGTTGAGACCGGTGAAGTTTTCGAGTTTGTTGTAGGCTTCAATGGCCTTGTAGCGCTCTCCTTTTTGAATGTAAAGGCCGGCCAGTATGGGGTAGATGTCTTTGTAGTTCGGATGTTGCTGTTGGAGTTTAAGGGCGTGGCGAATGGCCTCATCCCAGAGACCGGAAGAGGAGTAGAGGGAGATGAGTCGAAGGAGGTACCATCGGTTGGCCGGTTCGATGCTTGCAGCCTGTTCGAGGTGTTCGGCAGCATCTTTTTTCAAACCGAGGAGGGCGAAAACAGTCCCTATTTCGTAGTGCAGTGCCGCATCGGAGGGTTCGAGCCAGGAAGAAAGCAAGAGGCTCTCCAGAGCTTCGGCGTAGTTGCCGGTTTCGCTTTGACGTATGGCTTCGTAGAAATAGTAGTCGCGTAGCTTCTGTTTTTCGGTATGAGGCTTTGGAAGCGCTGCCTGAGGAAGAGGGCGCAAGAAGGAGCAACCCGTCAGCAGGAGCACGGGGAGTATGAGCAAGTAGGTCAAGAGAGAAGTTTTCCTGAGCATTTTCGGATGTTTTTACGGACAACAAAAGTAGTAATTTTTTGCGGAAGAAGTCTTAAAGGAAAGGGAGCTGAGGCGTTAAGAAGTGAAAAATGAGTAAGATCTGCCCGCCGGAGGAGCTGTAAGGGTTTTATGTTGGAGTTTTGCTCAGGATGTTTATATTCCGTACTTTTGCAGCCCTAAGTTTAACTGTTTGGAATTACTTAAGGCAGCTACAGGTTGGTGGCTAAATGAAAACAACTTATTTTTATTGGAGAAAAAACGATGAGAGTGAAACGCTTTTTAATTTTGATTTTTGCGGGGGCCTGGTCTTTTTTGTGTCAGGCAGAAACGCCGCGTTTTGTAGCTTTGGAATTCTTCGGGGTGCACGACTTGCTTGGCCTGTCTTTCGACAGCCGTTTGGCTCCGGATAGCCGTTGGGGCTATAAGGTGGGTTTGGGATACGGTCTGGGTTATCGGAGCGAGGGGTTGAAGCTTTCGCCGGTGGCGGGTTTTATGCGTCCGGAGGATGCAAAATCTGTTGTGTCCTTGCCCGTGAACGTTTATTACCTGCTGGGCGGTAGCTGTCATTTCTTCGAGTCGGGTGTGGGCTTTGTGCCGTACTACGGGCGTTTTGTTTCGGAGTCTGGCTTTATGGGTTTCCCGAATACCCGGGTTTTCGATGCGTTTAATTATTATGGATTCTTGCGGGCGGCTTACCGTTACGAGGGTAGTAGGTTGCTGCTCTCCGTGGGCTTGGATTTGCCTTTCCAGACACCGGGGTCGAGGTTCAAGCAGTTTTTGGGAATTGCTCCAAAACTCTCGATCGGCTACCGGTTTTAAAGGATTATGGGGATAATCTGAGGGTATTGCTAATTAAATATATATTTATATCTTTGTGCAAAAAAATATGAATTGCCCC
>BDEJ01000090.1 GCA_001653155.1 Porphyromonadaceae bacterium H1 | reverse complement strand
ATAGTTATGAGATACAAATGATTATAAATGTTATTAACATAATGTTTATGACGACAAAGTTAAAAAGTTTTTGCCATTTCTGCTATCAATAACTTTCGATTGTGGGTTAAAAAATAAATAAGAAAAATGCTTTCATTTTCTTGGCAGATACAGAAGAAAAATTATAAGGATCTCATTTTAATTTTTCCAAATCAATTTATAATAGTTTATTTGTGTTTTATAAACAGTTTCAACAAACAAAAGTTCTTTATAGCTTATTTATCTGATTATAAATATATTTTATATATGAAAAGAAATGTTTTTTTTCTACTCTTAGGCTTTAGTTGCAGTATGTCGTTCGCCAGGTCTCACTTGATGTTGAAATATTCATCTCCTGCAAAAATTTGGGAAGCTACTCTTCCTCTTGGCAATGGTCGGATTGGTATGATGCCTGACGGAGGTATTTTTTCCGAAGATATTATATTAAACGATATAAGCATGTGGTCCGGAAGTGAGCAAGATGCTGTTAACAATGAATCAATTAATTACTTACCGAAGATTAGAGAGCTTTTACTTCAAGAAAAAAACATAGAGGCACAAAAAATTATGTATGAACATTTTCGCTGTAAAGGAAAAGGTTCTGCATTGGGTAATGCTAAAGATGAAGCTTACGGATGTTTTCAGATGTTAGGAAATTTACGGATAGCGCATAAAAATAAATCCGACACTTTTCCGACGCTCGGCTATAGCAGGCTACTCGATATTTCGGAGGCAGTTGCTTATACCGGATTTACACAAGGTAAAGTAAAGTTTGAACGGGAATATTTTGTTTCGCATGAGGATGATATAATGGTTATTCGTATGAAATCGTCCCAACATAAAGCGCTCTCCTTTACTTTACATCTGTCAAGACCCGAACGTTCAAAGACTACAGCTGAAAATAATGTTTTATGCATGGAAGGTCAATTGAATGATGGTTATGATACTAATAAAGGACTGCGTTATTTTACAAAAGTCAAGGTATTAAATAAAGGAGGAAAAATTTCCGGAAGAGGGGATTCCTTGTCGGTTTCGGATGCCAAAGAAAGTATTATTCTTATTTCTACTTCTACGAACATGCTGAATAAAAATTATAAAGAAGTAGTGGACAGTTTACTTAATCGAGCAGAGAAAAAATCATATTATGAGCTTAAAAGAGCTCACATAAGAAACTATAAAGAAAAATTTAATCGGGTAGAATTACAATTGGGAAATACTGAGAATGTAGCGAAAGATACGGATCAACGGCTTGAAAATTTTCAAAAAGATGAAGATCCGAATTTGGTTTCTCTGTATTTCCAATTTGGAAGATACTTGATGATATCAGGAACTCGGGAAAATTCTCTTCCGCTCAATTTACAGGGTCTTTGGGCAAATAGTATCGAAACTCCTTGGAATGGAGATTATCATCTGAATATCAATGTACAGATGAATTATTGGCCGGCAGAAGTTTGTAATTTATCCGAGTTGCATAAGCCACTAATTGATTTTACAAAATCTTTACAAAGTTCCGGGGCAAAGACAGCTCAAGGTTTTTATGGAGCTCAAGGTTGGGTAGCTCATGTTATTTCGAATCCATGGTGCTTTACTGCTCCCGGCGAACATGCTTCGTGGGGAGCTACCAATACCGGTGGAGCTTGGCTTTGCGAGCATCTTTGGGAACATTACGATTTTACACAGGATAAAGATTACCTTCGTTCCGTATATCCTGTTCTTAAAGGAGCAGCTGATTTTTTTCTCACTAACATGATTTCCGATTCTCACGGTTATTTGCTTACAGCGCCCTCTTCTTCGCCCGAAAATGCTTTTTATTTACCCGGTAGCAACGAAGCCGTGTATGTTTGTATGGGGGCTACGATGGATATACAGATTATTCGTGAACTTTTTGCTAATTTACTCAAGGCTTCTGAAATTTTGGATATTCATGATGAAAGCATTGCTGAAGTCAAAAAGGCCATGCAAAAGCTTCCTCCTATGAAAATTAGTTCCGCAGGTTATTTACAAGAGTGGTTACAAGATTATAAGGAGGTAGATGTTCAACATCGGCATGTATCTCATTTATATGGACTTTATCCGTCAAATCAAATTTCACCGGATAAAACACCCGAATTATCGCTTGCCGCAAAAAAGACTTTAGAAAGAAGAGGAGACGGAGGAACAGGCTGGTCGAGAGCTTGGAAAATATGTTTTTGGGCTCGCCTCAAAGACGGAAATCGTGCCCATTCTTTACTAAAAAACTTACTTGTTCCTGTAAACTCTGGTAGTCATTCGGGCGGAAGCTATCCAAATTTGTTCTGTGCTCATCCTCCTTTTCAGATCGATGGAAATTTAGGAGGTACAGCAGGGATTGCTGAAATGCTAGTACAAAGTCAAAATGGTTATATTGAATTACTTCCTGCTATACCCGATACTTGGGAAAATGGTTTTTTTAAAGGATTATGTGTACGTGGTGGAGCGGAGGTGAGCGTAACTTGGGAAAATAATCGTATAAAACAAACCGGCATAATAGCTAAAGCTGCAAATTGTTTCAAATTAAAACTCCCGAGTCAGACAAATTCTGTTCTTCATAACGGTAAAGAACTGCCTGTACGCGAAGGAATTGTAGAGCTTTGTTTGAAAAAAGGAGAGAGTATAAATTTAGTTTTTAAATACTTAGTCGCCCCTTAAAAAACCACATATTGTTTGATATTCAGTAAATTAATCTTCGAAACCCTTTGATAAATCTGCAAGTTTTCTTACCTTTGTAACAGGAA
>BDEJ01000089.1 GCA_001653155.1 Porphyromonadaceae bacterium H1 | reverse complement strand
AAAGAAATCTTTTTCTTAAATTTGAAACAAAAAGTTGCATTCTCTGGTTGAAACTACGCTCGTGTTTCCACTTGGTAGAGTTCTGCCAAATGATAATCGAGCATCACCCGGCAACCTCTGACCTCAAAAATCTTGTTTTGGATAATCTGCAAATCCATAATCGTATATTTTAGGAGATTTAGCAATGTTGGAATAATAGTAAGGACTGGTCACAAATTGTGACCAGTTCCCAATAATCAAGATTACATGGCGACTTCCTTGTAAATTTTCTCGATGCCGACAAACTTCTTGTCAAGCCCCTGCATATCGCTGCCTATCTTGCTGTTGGTGATGCGGGAGTAGATTTGTGTCGTTTCGATATTGGTGTGTCCCAGCATTTTGGAAACCGTTTCAATGGGTACGCCCTTTGACAGCGTGGTGGTCGTTGCAAACGTGTGCCGGGCGACGTGGAAAATACCTACCATTTGAGAATTTGGAAGAATGTAGAGAATAAACCGATAACGTGTTGTGAATTAGTCGATTTTATATATTCTGCGAGTATGATAGGAAAGCAGTTCAACACGGAATATTGAATCCTTTCGGTTACCAAACCGTTATCCGTTGGTTTCCCTAGTGTGGTGAGGTAACGGAAAAAGGAAAGGTTTTTCTGACATGGGCACTATCTCACTGTTCCACAACGTTTTGCTTATCAAAGAACGCTTTAACAACGGGTAATTTTGCCCATAAAATTAAAGCGTATGAAAATAGAAAAATTCAAGGTGTTGCTCTACCTCAAAAAGAGCAGACCCGACAAGTCGGGCAAAGCGCCCATTATGGGACGTATCACCGTCAATCGTTCGATGGTGCAATTCAGTTGCAAAATCTCCTGCACATCCGACCTGTGGAATCCTCGTGAAAGCCGTCTGAAAGGTAAGAGCCATGAAGCCGTGGAGACCAATGCGAAGCTGGACAAGCTGATGCTCTCCATCCATACGGCATTCGACACGCTTGTGGAAAGAAAAGCAGACTTCGATGCGGAAGCCGTCAAGAACCTGCTTCAAGGAAGCCTTGAAACGCAGATGACCCTGTTGGGAATGACGGACATCGTCTGTGAAGATTTGAGGAAACGCATCGGGATAGACCGTGCAAAGGGAACTTACCCTGCCTATATCTATACCCGGAGAACCTTGGCGGAGTTCATCGACAAGACGTTTCGCACCAAAGACATCGCTTTCGGTCAGATAACGGAACAGTTCATTCATGACTATCAGAGCTTCATCTTGGACGAGAAAGGGCTTGCCATAGATACCTGCCGGCACTATTTGGCTATCGTCAAGAAAATATGCCGTAAAGCCTACAAGGACGGTTATGCCGACAGATGTTTTTTCGCTCATTTCAGTCTCCCCAAACAAAAGGAGAAGACACCAAAAGCCCTAAGCCGGGAATCCTTCGAGAAAATCCGTGACTTGGTAATCCCCGAACATCGCGCCTCCCACATTTTGGCAAGAGATCTCTTTCTCTTTGCCTGCTATACGGGAACAGCCTACGCCGATGCAGTTTCCGTTACGCGTGACAATCTGTTCACGGATGACAATGGCGAGCTGTGGCTTAAATACTGCCGCAAGAAAAACGAGCTTCGTGCCTGTGTCAAGCTGCTGCCCGAAGCCCTTGACCTGATAGAGAAGTACCGGGATGATGCTCGTCCGACCCTCTTTCCAATGCTGTACCATCCCAACCTTCGCCGTCTGATGAAAAGCCTTGCGGTTCTTGCGGGCATTAAGGAAGACCTGACCTACCATGCCGGCAGGCACTCATTCGCATCGCTGATTACCTTGGAAGCCGGCGTTCCTATCGAGACCATCTGCAAGATGCTGGGACACTCCAACCTCCAGACCACACAGGTATATGCAAAGGTCACGCCCAAGAAACTCTTCGAGGATATGGACAAATATATCGAAGTGACAAAAGATTTGAAACTTGTATTATAACACCCCATAGATAATAAATGAATTTATGCGTAGCACATTTTCTTTACTACTCTATATCAATCGCAACAAGGTACGTGTGGATGGTACAACTTCCGTACTTTGCCGAATCTCCATCGACGGGAAAAGCATGACGATAACCACGGGTATTACTTGCAATCCCAAACAATGGAATGCAAAAAAAGCAGAGACTGCGGACGTGCGGACGAACAACCGCCTGAAAGAGTTTCGAAAGTATGCGGAGCGGCTCTATGATGAAATGCTCAAAGAGCAGGGTGTGGTCAGTGCCGAACTATTGAAAAACAGGATAGCAGGTCAGGCGGTCATTCCTACCCATCTGCTCCAAATGGGAGAAAGGGAACGGGAACGCCTTGCCGTCCGTTCCAAGGAAATCGACTCCACTTCGACCTACAGGAGTTCTCGGTATTACCAGAGCTATATCCGTGAGTTCTTGGACTCGAAAGGCAAGGCGGACATTGCCTTTTCGGACATCACCGAGGAATTCGGACGGGAATATAAGGTCTACCTGAAGCGGTACAAGAACTTCGGGGCATCGCAGACCAACCATTGCCTTTGTTGGCTGAACAGACTGATATATCTTGCCGTAGACCATGAGATTATCCGTGCCAATCCTTTGGAAGAGTTGGAGTATGAGAAGAAACCGCCCTCCAAACGAATGCACATCAGCAAAGCGGAACTCAAACAACTGCTAGAACTGAAACTGCCCGCCAATGACCCATTGAAGGAATTGGCTCGCAGGGCTTTTATCTTCTCCTGTTTTACGGGACTTGCCTATGTCGATACCCAACTGCTGTATCCACACCATATCGGGCGGACTGCCGACGATAGAAGATACATTCGCATCAACCGTAAGAAGACGAAAGTGGAGTCATTTATCCCTCTGCATCCGATAGCGGAGCAGATACTTGATTTGTACAATACGACCGATGACACGCAGCCGGTCTTCCCTTTGCCAAGCAGAGACATGATGTGGTTTGAGATACACGAACTGGGCGTCATTATCGGGAGGAATGAGAACCTCTCCTACCACCAAGCAAGGCTATTATGGGGCTTTTTAATCATAAAATCTGCAAGTTTCCTGTTACAAAGGTAAGAAAACTTGCAGATTTATCAAAGGGTTTCGAAGATTAATTTGCTGAATATCAAACAATATGTGGTTTTTTAAGGGACGACTAATTATACCGTAGAAATGAAGTCAACCGCGAAGCCGAAGTCAATGAAAAAGCAAGCGCTTCATCTATATCTTGAAGGATTAGGGTTTCGATCGATCGGTCGTATTTTAGGTGTCAGCAATGTTTCCGTCCTTAATTGGATACGGGAT
>BDEJ01000088.1 GCA_001653155.1 Porphyromonadaceae bacterium H1 | reverse complement strand
AAGCGAGAGCCCATTTGAAAATCGAATCTCACTTAAAGAGAGTTTTTAAGGGGCGACTATTTAAATTCGGAAAGACAGAATGGGTTCTGTTATTTTAAGCGAAGATATTAAAGCTTACAAAACAGACGGAACTGCTTTCCTTGCGAAAATATCGACCGAAGCAGCTCCGTCTGTCTTGTAGGAAGAAGTTTCCTTCTATTTCCTAATAACTTTAACGCTTGCGGGGCCTTCTTTCGTTGACAGCAAGAGGATATAAATCCCCTTGGGCAAGTCCGAAAGATCAACAGCCGAAACAGCCTTGAATTTCTTGAGACACTGTCCACCGATGTTGTTTACTTCCACATCGCAGGTCTCGGAAAAATTCACCACATCAGCAGTAGCACGAGGATAAACCTCCATCGACAAAGTTTCTGGTGTTTTCACTGAGTTGGAGGTAGAGGCTGCTACCAAAAAATTCAGTTTTGTGGAAGCAGTACCCAGCCCATCCAGAGCCGCTCCTGCAATGCGATTGTTTGCTGCGGTAAATCCGGTTTCCATATAGCGCAAAGTAGGTGAAACACTAAGGCTGTTTTTAGTAAGGTCATATACTATTTCATAGGATTTCAAATATTTGCCCGTAGGTCTGGTATCTACCGTATTTACAACCATCGAAGCATAAGGAGCTAAAACGCCGCTGCCGAATACCTGCTCTTCAAAATACCGAGGGTCATCGCCTTCGCTTATACCCGAAGCAGCACTGAAGAGCAGGGAGAAATCCGTTTTTTTGAGTCCTGCGATAAAAGCATCGTCGGCAGAAACAGCCTTAATTTTGTGATTGTAAGGTAGCGAATCGTTGAATGTACCGAAAACCAAAAGCTTGTCTCCTGCTACTTCAAGATTGGAGATACGGCAAAGGTTATAGTCTTTATTATGGCGAACTTTGTTTTCGTTTAACCGGAAACTGAGATCGGAGAGTTTAATATTAGCCAGCACGTAAGTAAAATCGTAAGTTCCGGCCTCCGAAAAATATTGCCGAGATTCCGTACGCCCGCCTATCTTGATTTTCTGGTTACCATTGGCTACAAAGCCGACAAAGAGATTACCCTCCTTATCCAAGGCAAGACTGGGTGTGACGGCATTGCATAAAAGAGTCCCTCCCGCCTCCGGGCCTGCATCCAACAAGATACGGGTAGCTGTAGCCGTAGCATCAAGCTCCGCAACAAACACTTTATTCAGAGAAGAAAACATAATACCGAAAACATCCATATACGTCCCAGAGAAAGTTACGGCTCCATTTTTCACATTAGCTCCATGGCTTTCGGCAGCAATATATACTTTTTCCGCCTGAACCAATATTTTACGAATCACAAAGCGAACATCCAGCACATCTTTAGTCACACTGTCGGGTTTAAACAGGCTGTGGTGTTTCAAAGCTCCATCGGGGCTGTAACAAGCGATAAAAGCATTGGGCAACTCGTCATTTGCGGCCCGACCACTAAGTTCCACGGGGCTTCCTGAGGTGGTATTCAAGCGGATTTTATCGTTGAAGGAAGCAGCCAGATACACATCTCCATTTTCTGCCAGGGTAATCGCAGTAGGGGAAACGGCACCCTGTATGGCTACAGCCCATTTCTCTTTGCCTTTAGCGTCGTATTTCAGCAGATAGCAGCTTCCGGCTATAGGTTCTACATCGGCTCCAGCAAAACTGAAGGTCGAGGAAAAGCGCCCGGCTGCATACAATTCACCGGAAGGTGTTAGTGCAAGATGTTCGCGCTGCACCAGAGCTTTCTCTTCGCGTGCCGGGTCTTTTTGAGCATGCCACACTTGTTTTACAGGCCGAGTCTGTGCAAATATTGCCGAAACAGCAGCCAACAGGGATAAAGTTAAGAATAATACTTGTTTCTTCATAAATGTTTTGTTTGTTTAAAGGGTTTATTATAGAGTTTTTGATTAATTCTCAATTGGCCAATCCGGGATTTGCTTCAATTGCCTCGGTAGGTATCTTCAAAGTATATGTTTCGCTATCGGATTCCAATACATAGTTCTTACCTTCGTAACTTTTCTCGAGTTTGGGGCGCGTGGTCCGTCTCAGGTCGAACCAGCGATGCCCTTCGAAAGCCAGCTCACGACGCCGTTCTGCTTGGATAAAGTCGAGTAACTCTTGCTGACCGGCAATGGCTTCGAGCAAGCTTTGCTGCGTCGACAAGGCGGCAGAAGTATAGCGATGCTTCATGAGTTCAAGGAGCAGGCTCTTAGCTTCGTCCAAGGTTCCTAATTGAGCTGCTGCTTCGGCTGCATTCAGATAGATTTCGGCCTTTCGAAAAGAACATCGCAGCTCTCCGCCACCGCCTTTTGCCGCCCGGTAGGCAGAGAGAGTAATGGCCTGGAAGTAGAGACTCTTCCGCTTATCACCTCCGGAGTAGCTATTCAACAACTCATCGGACACAGTGCCGGCTGTTTGAAAACCGGAAGTCAAACAACGCTCCAATGCTACGATGGCTTCATCGGATTTATAGTTATTCGGTAGCATCTTTCCACTTGTAAGGTCTTGTAATTTGCCGTTTGCATGCAAAACGCGCTTCGAAGCTTCGAGGCTTTTCTGCCAGTCTCCCATGTAAAGAAAAACCCGTGAGCGGAAAGCGTCGACAGCCAAACGTCCAAATCGATAACGGTAAGGAGCTTCCCAAAGTTCGACGTTAAGCAGGGTTTCGGCCTTGGCAATATCTTCCAAAACGAAAGCATATACCTCCGAAAGGCTATTGCGTTGCAGCACCTCCTCCGTCGAACTGTTCCTTTTGAGAGGAATGGTTCGAGAAGCCGGCGCATTGGGCTGTGTGTAAGGTTTCCCATAAAGATTTGCCAAGACAAAGTGCGCATAAGCTCTTAGCATATACGCTTCTCCCAGGAGCTGGTTCAATGTCTGACTATCAGCTCCGGAAATATTATCGCGATTCTCAATAAGAACACAAGCCTCGAAGATAACCTGATAAAAACTCCGCCAGCTGAATGAAGAAGTAGTCCGGGAAGGGGAAGCATCGTTCCAAGCCCAAATATCGAAGTAGGAGTCGTAGTCGCTTGCCGAGGTATAAGCTTTCGAGAAAGTCATTTCATCACTTCGAAAGCTGGTCATTCCCCGGTCTTCGGGGAATATGGAGTATGCATGCGTAAGCAGTTCGCGGTACTCTGTAGCCGTTTTAGGTATTACCCGACCTAAGGGACGAATATCCAAGAAGTTGTCGCAAGCCGATAAGCAACAAACAAGCGAAGCTACACAAAGGATTGGTAGATAAGAGAATATCTTCTTCGACATGATGCTAAAGTTTTAAGTTAAGACTCAGAATAAGGGACTTCGGTATAGGCTGTGCAAAAGGATTTCCCATAGTTTCCGGATCAAGGAAGTTGCTATAATCCGAAGCAAGCAAAAAGAGATTACGTCCTTCCAAAGCAAGCGAGCAAGCCTGTATACCTGCACGTTGGATAAACTCAGAAGGAAGTTCGTAGCCCAAACGAATACTCTGCACACGCATGTAATTCACTTTTTTCACCCAGCGGTCGGACAAGGCATCGAGGTTCAATTCGGTATACCAGGCATACTCGGCAGGACGCTTCCCATTATTTATCAGGGTAGGGAAAGGACCTCCCGGATTGCTCTCAGTCCAACGATGGAGGATGTCTCGATTGGAGTTCAACCCCCGGTCGTAGTTAACCATAGAGTAAGACGGCTGTACACGAGCATAAGCCCCTAAATTAAAAGTACAGTTCACCCCCAATTGGAAGCCTCTGTAGGTAAATGTATTGCCTAATCCACCGGAAAGAGGCGGTTCGGCCTGTCCTACATAATAGTAGTTTTTACGTTGCTGTTCGGGACTCAGGGCGCTTACAGCCGAAGGCCCGACAGCTGTCAGTCGGAAGAGTTCAGCCAAATTCTGCTTCTCGCCGGCTTTGTTGTAATACAAGGGGTAGCCCTCGGCATCCAGACCGGCAGACTTCAGAGCAAAAATAGCACTCACGGGAAAGCCGATACGCTCGGGCGTAGTTTGGTTGGCCGGAACCGACTCACGCAGTACCGTATTGGTATTAAAGCCAATATTAAGATTCGTAAACCACATGAAATGCTTCGTATGAATATTTCGTGTTGTCAGCGAGAACTCCACACCTCGGTTCGACATGGCTGCCCAATTAATTGTAGTAGCTGTAAAACCCGTTTCGAGAGGCAGCATCTGCAAGCCAATCAAATCGCTACCCAAGCGGTAATAGTAATCCATACTGAAACTTATGGCCTGGTTGAACAAAGCCAGATCCAAACCCAAATTGAAAGACTCGGTCTTTTCCCAACGTAGTTTCTTATTCGGAGGCGTAGATATTACGATCATCTTCTCCAGCGTTCCGGGCAATATCTGCAAAGTCTGATAGGTTCCCATAACGAAAGGTGAGGTATTTTTATCGATATTACCTTGTAAGCCATAAGAAGTTCGCAGTGCCAGGTTATCAATCGCAGAAATTCCTTTCAGGAAGCTCTCGTTGGACAAGCGCCAGAGAGCACTTACGGAGTAAAGAGGCAGGTAGCGATAGCGCGGATCCACTCCGTATATGTTGGAGCCGTCGAAACGAATGCTTCCGCCAAGGGTATAGCGGTGGCGATAAGAGTAAGAAAGAGTACCGAAAGCCGAAACGTAGGCATTCTCTTCGTTAGTCTTGAGGTGCAAAGGAAAGAGACGCGCATCTTCCGCTTTGGGGAAGAGGACGGCCTCCGTGGTAAGCATCTGACGGTCGTAACCGTAACCGGCCGAAAAGAGGGACTCGTACCACGTACGACGCAATTCGGTGCCCAACATACCTTCGATTTCGTGGGCATTACGATAGTTGTAGCTGTAATTCCCGATTAGCTTCCAAGTTGCTTGCGAAAGCCGGGTCTCCGTCTGCTTGTGCATCCCTCCTCGAGGTAGAAAGGATTGCCGCTGTCCCAAATGATTGATGCGGGTGGCTCGCTCGTGCTCCTTACGCATGGCATAGGATTCGGCGTCAGCGACCTTCTCCACAGAACTAAAATCCGACTGCAAACCCAATTGGGTAGTAATATTGAAATGATCGCTAAAACGTGCAACGGCATCGAAAATAGCCGAAACAGAGTGAGCAAGATTCTGATTGGAAGTATTCTGCCGTTCTTCGAAAATATTAAAATTAAGATTGGAATCTCCCTTGCCTTGAATGTCAAAATCATAAATATACTTACCCTGTCCATCGAATAGTTGTTGGTAAGGACTTACCCGCCTTGAATAATAGACCGGATTGGTAAATCCGTCGTAATCCGATAGATAAGAAGTATTGGTACGCCGGTTAGCAAAGAGCGAAGCCCCTACCTTGAGTATTTTGTTGAGGCTGTAATTCGTTTTAGCCGTAATGTTAAAACGGTCGGTAGAAACGCCTTGTACATTCCCTTCTTCACGATAATAGGCTGCCGAAGTGTAGTAACTCAGGCGGTCGTCGGCACCCGATATGCTGAGGTTGTATTCCTGACTGAATGCATCGCGGAAGAGGATACGGTTCCAATCGGTAGCCTGCTCCTTCAGCGCATTAATATCGCTTTGCACAGCAGGTGGAAGTCCGTCCCACCCATGAGTCAGATAATCGGCAGTCAGCCCGTTCTTCTCAAGTATGCGCGCCACTCCTCCTTTATTGGAGCGATAAGTGAAATCGGAACGCAGAAGCTCTAATTCCAGATTCACTTTTTCGCGGGCATTCATCAGATTCAATCGAGATATATCAATGTTCGGCGAATAGGCAAATTTGGAGGAAAAGTTAATCACCGGCTTCCCTTTTTTCCCGTTCCGAGTCGTCACAACAATGACGCCATTGGCAGCACGAGCACCGTATATGGCCGTAGCAGCAGCATCCTTAAGCACCGTAATACTTTCGATATCGGCCGGATTGAGGCCTGCTATAGATGTTGAATAAAGCTCGTCGATATCTTTCAAATCCTCGGTTTTCGGCACTTCGGCTCCTTCCAAAGGAATTCCGTCCAGTACCCAAAGCGGATCTTGCGTACCGTTAAGCGAAGCAGTTCCACGTATGCGAATTTTAAGCGGAGCACCCGGAGCACCCGAAACATTCAAAGCCGAAAGCCCGGCGATCTGTCCCGCAAGCGCCTGATCGACAGCATGTATCATACCCGTTTTCTCTTCCGACAGGTCTATCCGGCTTATGGCAGCCGTAAGTTTCCGTCTTTCAATAGTTTGATATCCGGTAACGACCACTTCACTCAGGGCTGTTTCGGACGGAGTTAAAACTATCCGATAAAAATCAGCTTCGGTCAAGCTAACGGTTTGTGTGGCATAGCTTACATAAGAGCAGGTAAATTCGGTTACGCCTTCCGGAATATTTAGTTCAAACGCTCCGTTGGCATCAGTCATGACCCCCAGAGGTTTCGAGGAGGAGGTTTTTAACGTTACCGATACACCCGGCAAGCCTTGTCCGTCATCCGCATCCACAACTTGTCCGCGGATATTTCTTACCGCAGCATAATTACAGGTAAAAACAGCAGCCCACAGAAAAGTTATAATAAAAAGAAGAATCGTTCTCATGAGTCGAAATTTTACACAAAAAACAATCCGGCCCCGGTAACGGTTTAGCGGATACGTGTGGCAAAGATAATAAAAGATTTTGATTATCCACTACATACGCCCTTTCAGGCATCTCTAAAAATCAGCCTCTTCAGACGCGAGACAAGAAGCCTCTCCTGTACGAGGACTCATACCGAGGTCAAGAGCGAGAGTATGAGCTTCGATTGCTCAATTGACTTTAGTTTTGTATTTTTGCAGCCCGAAAAATGTGGGCAGGAAAGGCCTCTCGTTTTGACAACTTGCAAATAACTTTCTTTTTTAGAGACACAAGAATATTCTCCAACATTATGATTTCAGTCAACAACCTCGCCATTCAATTTGGCAAACGCGTTCTATTTTCAGACGTCAATTTAAAATTCACGGCAGGCAACTGCTACGGCGTCATTGGAGCCAATGGAGCAGGAAAATCCACTCTCATACGGATGCTTAGCGGGGAGTTGGATCCTACGCGGGGCAGCATCCAGTTCGGCCCGGGCGAGCGCCTTTCGGTGTTAAAGCAGGACCACTTCGAATTTGATGAGCTGCCTGTAATCGAAACCGTGATGATGGGGCACGACTTGTTGTGGAAAATCAAAGAGGAAAAGGATGCTATCTACCTCAAAGAAGACTTCTCGGATGCAGACGGCATTCGCGCCTCGGAGTTGGAAGAGAAGTTCGCAGAACTTGAAGGGTGGAATGCGGAAAGCGATGCAGCCAGCCTGCTCAGCGGTTTAGGCATTCGCGAAGAGAAGCACTACATGCTGATGAAAGACTTGAGTGGGAAAGAGAAAGTAAAAGTGCTCTTGGCTCGCGCCCTCTTCGGGAAACCGGATAACCTGCTTTTGGATGAGCCAACGAACGACCTCGATGTAGAAACCGTCATGTGGCTCGAAAACTACTTGGCCAACTACGAAAACACGGTGCTCGTAGTATCCCACGACCGTCACTTTCTCGATGCGGTAAGCACCTACACGGTGGACATTGATTACGGGAAAATATCACTCTTCGCAGGCAACTACAGCTTCTGGTACGAATCCAGTCAACTGGCATTGCGTCAACAACAGATGCAAAACAAGAAAGCCGAAGAGAAACGTAAGGAGTTGGAAGAGTTCATCCGCCGATTCAGTGCCAACGTAGCCAAATCGAGACAAGCCACCAGCCGCCGAAAAATGCTCGAAAAGCTCAATGTGGACGAAATCCAACCCTCCACCCGTAAATATCCCGGTATCATATTTACTCCCGAGCGCGAACCGGGCAACATGGTGCTGGAAGTATCCGGACTAAGCAAAACAGCTGAAGACGGCAGCATCCTCTTCGACGATGTGAACTTTAACATAGAGAAAAACGACAAAGTCGTTTTCGTCTCCCGAGACCCTCGTGCGATGACCGCTCTTTTCGAAATCATCAATGGGCAGGATCCGCATTTTAAGGGGCATTACAATTGGGGGCAAACCATTACGAAAGCCTACCTTCCCTTGGATAACAGCGACTTCTTCGCTACCGACTTCAATCTGATGGACTGGCTTGCACAATATACCGACGACACTCTCGAGTCAAATCTGCGCAGCTATTTGGGTAAAATGCTCTTTTCGGGCGACGAAGTTTACAAACAAGCCAAAGTACTCTCGGGAGGAGAAAAGATGCGCTGCATGATAGCCCGCATGATGCTCGAAAACGCCAATCTGATGATACTCGACTCCCCTACCAATCACCTTGATCTGGAATCGATACAGGCTTTCAACAACACGCTGATCAACTTCAAAGGCAACATACTGATGGCCTCACACGACCGCGAATTTGTAGATACGGTATGCAATCGAATCATCGAACTGACACCCAAAGGTATCATCGACAAGCAAATGAACTACGAAGACTACCTCCTCTCCAACGACATCAAAGCCATCCAGGAAAGGATGTACGGAGCATAACGAGTACCCGACTCCGGAAAAACTCGGAAAAAAGAAAGGATGCATCTGTTCGGCGTCTTTGTTCCGGCCGGGACGAGTGAAAATGCTTCTGGAAATAGCCTCAAAGGCATTATCGAAATGAACGGACGCAAAATCAGGGTAAACAGGCCCGGAGGTTTATAGAAAATTCTTTAGGAGCAACTTCAGTCGCTTACGACACGCTTACCGAAAGGAGCGAAAGCCAATTTCATAAGTTTGAAATGCTGCTTAGCAAAAGGAATGCCGACGATGGTGATGCAAAGAAGCAAGCCGAAAAAGAGGTGAGTAAGCGCAATAGGCAGCCCTCCGAGGAAAAACCAGATGACATTCATCAGCAGCGACAGACATCCCGAAGCCGCAGGACCGGGAACTAAGCTCTTCCCAAAGGGCCATAATGCAACTTGCACCAGCTTGAGCGATTGCAAACCAAAAGGAATACCGACTATGGTAAGCATTAACCCGATACTGGCAATCAGGTATTCGACAGCAACAAAAACACCTCCGAAGAGCAACCAGATTACATTTCCCACTGCTTTCATCTCATTACAATTTCCTTCGATTCCATGCCCGCAACAAACGGACATAGCTTTTTCAGTTTAATCAAAGCGGCAAAAATATACATTTTCGTTAGTTTTCTTGTCGGAAGTGCGATAAGAAAGCTTCTTAGCTATTCGGTTTTGACAGATTTTATGAAAGCTCGATTTTTTTATTTACCCGCAATTGAATACTTTTGTAGCTAATATTTTTAACAAACAAATGAAACTCGCTCTCATCGGATACGGTAAGATGGGTAAGACCATTGAGCGCATCGCACAAGAACGCGGACACAAAATCGTATCCATCATCGATATCAACAACCAGGAGGACTTTAGCTCGGCAGCTTTTCGCAGTGCCGATGTAGCTATCGAATTTACAACACCCGGCGTAGCCACACAAAACTACCGTCGGGCTTTTGAGGCCGGAGTAGCTGTTGTATCGGGTACTACCGGCTGGACACAGGAAATTCCCGAAATAAAAACTCTGGTCGAAACAAGGGGTTATACCCTCTTTTGGGCATCTAACTTCAGCATCGGAGTGAACATATTTATGGCGCTGAACAAGTATCTGGCCCGTATTATGAACGGATTTCCCGACTACGACGTAAGTATGGAAGAAACACATCACATCCACAAACTCGATGCACCCAGCGGAACGGCTATCACATTGGCCGAGGGCATTCTTGAAGAGCTCCAACGAAAGACCTCGTGGACAGTGGGGAGGCCGGAATCCGGACAGGAACTGCTTATAAAAGCTTTTCGCGAAGGCGAAGTACCCGGCATCCACAGTGTAATTTACGAATCGGAAGTGGACAGCATCCGCATCACACACGATGCCAAAAGCCGGGAAGGGTTCGCCTTAGGCGCCGTACTTGCTGCGGAATTTACTCAAGGGAAAAAAGGATTTCTCGGCATGGGAGATATGTTGAAATTTTAAAAAAGGATTGATCACTCTTTTACAACAGAGCTATGGAAATGGAACAAGAAAAGAAAACATTCGCATCACGCTTTAAAGCCGGCAGCAAACAATGGATCAAAGCCTGTGTCTGGTGTTTGGTTTACGTACTTTTTATCGT
Source organism: Porphyromonadaceae bacterium H1 (assembly GCA_001653155.1). Classification (GTDB taxonomy): domain Bacteria; phylum Bacteroidota; class Bacteroidia; order Bacteroidales; family Paludibacteraceae; genus H1. Next base: position 8,155 of record BDEJ01000088.1, on the reverse strand, counting down.
ATGGGTAGGCAACTTTTGGTGGCTGTTGTTGCTACCGGTCATCTTCGATGCTTTTATTACCGGTTACATCCCATGGACTTGGTGGAAAAAAATCAAGAACAAAACCCTTCTCAGTATTTTCAGCTGGATTGATGCTATTGTTTTCGCTTTAGTTGCGGTCTATTTTATTCACACTTTCCTGTTCCAAAATTATCAGATACCAACCTCATCGCTTGAAAAGACCTTACTGGTGGGCGACTTCCTCTTTGTAAGCAAGGCCAGCTACGGCCCTCGCGTACCCAACACTCCCCTCTCCTTTCCTTTAGTGCAGCACACCTTTCCCATCATTGAAACAAAATCCTACCTCGAAAAGCCGCAATGGGAATACCGCCGATTGAAAGGATTTACCAGCATCAAGCGGAACGACATTGTGGTATTCAACTTCCCCACCGGAGACACAGTAGCCCTAAAAATGCAAAATCCCGATTATTACACGCTGTGCTACGAATACGGACGTGAGAAGGTAAGAAACAATCCGGAGACCTTTGGCGAAATCGTTTACCGCCCTGTGGACAGACGTGAAAATTACGTAAAGCGCTGTGTAGGGCTTCCGGGGGAGACACTCGAAATACGAGATAATAAAATTTTCATCGACGGAAAACCGGAAAAAGAACATCCCGGCATCCAACATAATTATTTTGTTCAAACAAACGGAATGCTCAGCGACAACCTGATTCGTAAATTGGGCATCAGCAACGAAGACAAAAACCTCGTGAGCAACCCACAACTTTTAGAGGCTATCGGTCTGGATCCCAATAAAACGGTCTACCATTTCCCGCTTACCCAAGACATGCACCGTAAGTTATCTACAGTCCACAGCGTAGAACAAATCGTTATTGAGCCCAGTTGGTTGGGCGGCAATACCTTTCCTCTGGGCAGCAACAAGGCATGGAATCGCGACAACTACGGGCCGATTTACATTCCCAAGCGCGGAGCAAGTATTGAGCTGAATCAAGACAATTTGCCGGTTTACGAACGGATTATCTCCGTTTACGAAAAGAATCGTTTGGAACTGCGAGACAGCGTTATTTACATCAACGGCGAAGCTACAACGCGTTATACCTTCAAGATGGATTATTACTGGATGATGGGCGACAACCGTCACAAATCCGCCGACTCGCGCTATTGGGGCTTTGTTCCCGAAGACCATGTTGTAGGACGTCCCGTATTCGTCTGGCTGTCGTTGGACAAAGATCGATCCTGGTTAGGCAAAATTCGCTGGAACCGTTTCTTCAAAGATGCATCAAAATAACAAGGCTCAATCCGAAGGAAATATTGTCCATAAAGGCATCATCCTTTCGACTGCCTATTTGGCTCCGGTATCCTACTACCGCCTGCTGAAACAATCCGGTCAAGTATGGATAGAAGCTCATGAACATTACCGGAAACAAAGCTACCGGAACCGTACGCGCATCATTTCGGCCAACGGGGTGATGGATTTGAGCATACCGGTAGAAAAAAAGGAAGGGAACAAAACACTCATTCGCGATGTACGCATCTCCGAGCACGCCAACTGGCAGCTCAACCACTGGCGGGCCATCGAATCAGCATACAGTTCGAGTCCCTTTTTTGAATATTACAAAGACGACTTACGTCCTTTTTATGAAAAAAAATGGAGATTTCTTTGGGATTTCAACCTCCGGCTCCAGCATGTTGTATTGGATATGCTGGATATGTCGGTAGAGATAAAACCGACAACAGCATACATCAGCGACTATAAGAATGAGCTGACGGATCACCGGGAAGATATTCATCCGAAAACAGAATTGCCATTCGAAATTCGGAAGTATTACCAAGTTTTTCAATCCAAATTCGGATTTCTTCCCAACATGAGCATTATTGACTTACTTTTCAACATGGGGAACGAATCCCCGCTAATACTAATATAAATCATTAAGAATAAAACACATCGAGCTATGAGTACAATTGATTGGAGTAATTTGGCTTTCGGTTACATAAAAACCGATTACAACGTACGCTGCTACTACCGCAACGGAGCGTGGGGCGAACTGGAAACAAGCCAGCGTGAAGACATCAGTCTGCACATGGCAGCCACCTGCTTACACTACGGACAAGAAGCTTTCGAGGGTTTGAAAGCATTCCGCGGGCGGGATGGGAAGATACGTATTTTCCGCTTGGACGAAAATGCCAAACGCATGCAGTCTTCGTGCAGAGGTATCATGATGGCCGAAGTCCCCGAAGCACTTTTCAAACAAGCCGTACTGAAAGTTGTAAAACTGAACGAGAAATTTGTACCTCCCTACGAATCAGGCGCTTCGCTCTACATACGTCCCCTCATTATCGGTACCAGTGCACAAGTAGGCGTTAAACCGGCCGGCGAATACCTTTTCCTTATCTTCGTCACCCCGGTAGGCCCTTACTTCAAAGGAGGCTTCCAGACAACTCCCTTTGTCGTAACGAGGGATTTTGACCGGGCAGCAGCCTTGGGTACGGGAACTTATAAAATAGGAGGAAATTATGCCGCCAGTCTGGTTCCGGGCGACAGAGCACACAAACAAGGTTACTCGAACGTTTTCTACCTCGACTCGAAAGAGAAAAAATACATCGATGAATGCGGAGCTGCAAATTTCTTCGGTATAAAAAACAATACATACATCACCCCAAAATCCTCCTCGGTACTCCCATCGATAACCAACAAAAGTCTGATGGTGTTAGCCGAAGAACTCGGATTAAAAGTAGAACGCCGGGAAATTCCTCTGGAGGAACTCGACAGCTTTGAAGAGGCGGGAGCCTGTGGAACGGCAGCTGTTATAAGCCCCATCGAACGCATTGACGACCCGGATAAAAACAAAACCTACCTCTTTGCGAAAGACGGAAAGCCCGGACCTATCTGCCAAAAACTATACGACAGGCTAAGAGCAATCCAATACGGCGATGAAGCCGATACACACAACTGGATTACCATCGTGGAATAAAAGCTACAGAAGACCCTTTCCAGAAGCTCTCGCTAAAGACTTGGAAATATATCCTCTGACTACCTATATGTTAGCTCTGATTCGATTTCTTTTTCCGTTTTTCTTTCCCGAAATCGAAAAATTTATGTACTTTTGCAGCATTAAAAGGCTCCGTAGTTCAGCTGTATAGAACGTCAGATTCCGGTTCTGAAGGTCGTGGGTTAGAATCCCGCCGGGGTCACAAAGATAAATATTTTAATTATCAGGCAATTACAAACATCTGTGATTGCCTGATTCTTGTTTGAGCAAAAACAAAATATGTATTTACAGCGTTTTTTCGATGTAGATATAGCAGTTCCACTTACAAATAACTTACAAAAAACATAACATATGGCGACCTTTAACACCTGTGTACGAAGAGCTGATAAAGAGTACAATACTGTATATATACAGGTTATACACAACGGCAAAGCAACATACATAAAAACAGCCTATACAGCTACAAAAAAACAGCTAAAAGGGAAGCATGTCAAAGACAATCAAATACTCATTCAGACAAATATAAAAATCAAAGAATATGTCGATAGACTTAATACTGTAGATGCAAAAAGCTGGACAGCGCAGAAAGTACGAGAATACATCACACGCGACAGCGACGAGATTTCTTTCACCGACTACTTCAAGGAATATATTTTCGAGATGTCAAAAGCCGGGCGCATCAATCCTATAAAAAATTACAAGTCAGCGCTAAATAGCCTAAAACGACATTTGGTCAACGAAAAGAAAATCATCCCCGACGATTTAAACAATTTCAATATAAACTTCTCAGAACTGACTATTGAGGTAATAAAAGGGTGGATAGCTTCAATGGCAAACACAGCACGCGCTAAAAACCTATACCCATTTATGATAAAAGCCGTATTTGATGCTGGTCTTGAAAAATATAACGACTACAATACCGGTACGCTGCTGATAAAAAACTACCCTTTCCGCAAAAAAATGATACCATCAGCAGAAGAGGCACAGAAGAGAGCAATCTCCAAAAGCAATTTGTTGCAACTATTCAATGTTGATTTGACCTCCCTATCTGCCGATATACGCCCAAAATTAGCCAAAGATGTGGCAAAAATCATTTTTCACCTCGCAGGTATTAATACTGTCGATTTGTATGAGTTAAAACACGAAAACTACACCAACGGAAAACTCAAATACATGCGACACAAAACATTTGGGAAAAGAAAAGACAAAGCCAGATTTGAAATATCCGTACCGGATGAAATCAAATATCTTTTTGAGAAATACAAAGGGAAAGAAACTCTCTTTGATTTTGCAGACAGATACACAGACTTTAATTCTTTTAATCTAAACCTAAATAAAGGATTCAAGAAAATACATGTATTGACAGGGGTAAAAGCAACAACATATACATTTCGTCATTCATGGGCTACAATAGCGCAAAATCATTGTGGAGCATCAGATGAAGAGGTTGGATTTTGCTTAAATCACGCATCTGCACACAAAGAAACAGTTCTCTATATCGACAAAGATTTTTCAAAAGTAGATATTATAAATCGAAAAGTTATCGATTATTTGAATGAGAAGTAAAGAATTATATCTCTTTTATTACAAATGTTTGCGAATTACTTCAATGTATTAACTTGTAAAACAAAAGATATGGCCTCGTATCTTGCCTTTCTGGGTGATTTAAATATTTCGTGTTAATAACGTTAATAAAAACGAAAAACACAAGTTTAATGCGCTAACATGCGCTATTTTTGCGCTGTAAATCTTTAGGAGGGAGAACAAATCTACGTTCAAATCGTTTTATTATTGACAAGGAATAACATTATGAAATCGAGTATTATCGGATTCCCTGAAAGATTCAGGCGATTTATGCTTGCATCAAGCGGTGTCATGTCTTGTGACAACACAGGAATCCTTTCTTCTGATTTGTCGATAGATGTAAGAAATATGTCTCTGCAAACCATTGCCGATGGGAAGCGAAATATGCACAGCGACTTTATACGCTTTGGAGCGGATTTCAAGAGAATAGTAAAAACAGCAAAAAAAGAAAATTATGGAGGCTACATCAACCAAGCCCAAATTAAAAAACGGTAGCCGTAAATGGGGTTCGCCTTCGACTCCGGAAAGGTTTTTTACGGCAGATAATATGCTTGATGCTTACGAAAAGGGCAAGATGGCCGGAATGAACGAATTTCCCGAAAAAATGAGAGGCATTTTGCAGGAAAATCTACATCGCACTCTTCCTTCGGTAGAGCAATTTTACAATGCCCTGCCGACTGATGTTCGTAAGTTTATGATGCTTCGGATTGGAGGAATAAATTACTTTCAGGTTATTGTGGCTCTGAAAGATTCTGTTTTTTCCGACGAAGTTCAGTGTCAATCTATCTATGAATCTTCTTTCAAGGTTAGCGAAAAAACGCCTAATCTGAATATCAGCTTTATCCCTTTCAGCGGCAAGGACAGTATTAATATAGAGAGGCTTGTGGCGGACGATTACTTGTTTGTGTATGGATGGAAAGGAGAGTAAAGCGCACGCAATGCACAATTTCAAAGCGTGCACATATATAAGTAAGAAAGAAGATTTCTGTGATTGGACTATTACTATAGCATTTTATGCGGCTATTCACTATGTGCGTCATTTGATGTTGCCACTGTCCGATTTTGGCGCCACTTACACTACGTTTGAAAGTCTTTTCAGGGCAAAGAAAATCGATGGTGAGGGACGACACGGCTACCAACTAAGATTTGTAAGGGAGCATTTCCCTAAAATAGCGCATAAGTACGCATGGCTACACGACATGTCAAATAACGCCCGCTATATCAACTATAAATACACTCGGGATAATGCCAATTTGGCTAAAAAATATCTTGATGAAATAAAACAACTGGCCGATAAAAAAGAGGGATAGAGGTCGTTTTTTTTAACACCTCCTATTTCGTCCGTTACCACAGTGAACGTATCAAACGCAATGTTTTGTTTGGTGCGTTCTTCTTTTTTATGTTTACGGGGAATGAAGTAAAATAATTGCGCGGTGAGTCCGGCGATAGATAAGGGAGAGGGGGGTGAAAAGAAACGAGCTTCATCCAGCATAGGGTGAAACTCTAAACGGTTATTAGAGTGCAATATGCACTGACAAGGGATGCGTCGGCTCGAGGGGATTCTTTGTGGCGTATTTTATTTTTGCCAATCTTCTGGTACAGGAAACTATTTTTGGCGGTACAGCTACTCTTAATCGTACTATCGTAGAATTGAAATCAATTCTAAAGGGAAAAAATAGGAAACACAATCCATCCCCACCACAAGCCTCTGCTATTACGTAGGGGCTTTTTCTTTCAACCCCTTTTCTCTTAAAAAAACAACATGCGTATGCCCTACTTTGAATTTATAGTTTTCCCGGAAAACACTATATTTGCAAAAAATTATTCACTAATTAAAAATTAATATAATCATGAGAAAATTAATTATCTTATTTGTAGCAATAACTGTTTGTTCCGTGAGTTATGGGCAGTTTGTACTCAGCCCAAACAACTTCGTAAATATGGATGACACAACAAAGAACTATATTGTAATTGAAGTCCCGGAAACATCAAAATCGTCTTTGTATATAAAAGCAAAGAAATATTTTAATCAGTTGTATAACAACCCAAAATACGTTGCATCAGAAATTGAAAACGAGCAAATTGTTATTGATGCAATAACTAACTCATGGGTAATGATGTATAATTGGACTGGTAATAATCAATGGGCACTCAACTACAAGATAGATGTTCAGTTTCGAGACAATAAGATTAAATTCACCCCTATTTTCAAAAGTCTTAAAAATGCAGATTATCAAAAGGTCGCCCTTATTGGAGATAAGATAATGGGGATAAATACTGGAATGTTTACAACAAAAGGGAAAGTTACACTAAAAAAGGGAAATAAACGGATAGACGAATATATAAACTCTTACTTCTTGCAATTCAAAAAAGCTATGGAAGATGTTGAGAAAGTAAATGAAGAGTGGTAGAAGGGCAATATCACAATCTTATTATTTAAAAAACCTTAATAAATTTGTGCGACTTGTTTTGACGTTGTACGTTTGCAACGTCAAACTTCAAGAGAGCGACTTATATGCTCTCAAACCTTGAGGGCTATTTTTATATAGTCGCATCGGTAAAAAATTAAACTGAACGTGTACCCCTGTGTGTTAGCTGTAATGGCGCACAAAACATCCTCTTGGAGTTTGACAGCAGGAAAGGCACGTTCTTTTATTTTTTTATGTTATGTCAAACTCCAAAATCCGGCAAGCTACGAGCTTGCAAGAGTTTCAAAACTCACAATTCGGCACTGTACGCACAGTGCAAGTAAACAATCAGCCTTATTTCGTTGGCCGTGACGTGGCAATTGCACTTGGTTATTCGAATCCAGTCTCCGCAATTTCACAACACGTTGATAGTGAGGATAGCGTAAAACAAGCTATCCCTGACAATCAGGGATTTATGCAACAAACCACGGTTATCAACGAAAGTGGCCTTTATGCCCTCGTATTTGGCAGCAAATTACCATCTGCCAAGCAATTCAAAAAATGGGTAACATCAGAAGTATTGCCCTCAATCCGTCAAAACGGCGGCTACCTCGCCACCGCACAATCCGACGCCCCAGAACTGATTATGGCACGTGCGTTACAAGTTGCGCAGGCTACAATTGAGAACCACAAACAGCAACTTCAAATCACCACTGCCGAGCGCGACCGTTACCAAGAAGAAGTAAAAGCCCTCGCCCCTAAGGCCCAATACACAGATGAAGTGCTTCAATCCACATCGACCTACACTTTTACCCAGATGGCCAAAGAGCTCAATTTTACGAGTGTCAATGCCTTTGTCAATCGTTTGCGTGAGCGTAAAATAATCTTCAAGCAATCTGGGCAATGGTTACTAACGGCACGTTATGCCGGTCAGGGTTACACCACTACACGTACAGCCCGCTATTTCCACAAAGACGGCCGTCCCGACACTTCGGTATCGACTGTTTGGACTGAGAGAGGCAGAGCATTTTTACACTACAACCTTAATAAATAATAGAGTTATGAAAACACGTGAATTTTTATCAGAAGTAATGCAGCTTGCATGGCAATTTGTGAAGCGTAACGGTTACAGCATGAGCGAAGCTCTTAAAGTAGCATGGTCGAACTTGA
>BDEJ01000087.1 GCA_001653155.1 Porphyromonadaceae bacterium H1 | reverse complement strand
AATACAATGACCGCTGTAGAGACGCAATTAGTTGCGTCTCTACGTGTTTTTGCGGGGAGGGGTTTGGGAAAGTTGCGCAACGGGGAATTTTCGGATAATTTGAAATTCCTGATCGAATAACTATTTTTGCAAACGCAAACTTCAAGCAAAAGTCAAGTAATGGATAAAATCAGAATTGGGATTATCGGAGGAGCGGGCTATACGGCCGGCGAATTGCTGCGCCTCCTCCTTGCCCACCCCCATGCGGAGCTTGTCTTCGTACACAGCAGCAGCCAAGCCGGTAAGCCGCTGGCAGAACTACACGCCGGCCTCTTCGGCGAAAGCGACCTGCTTTTCAGCTCCTCCCTCCCACTCGACGAGGTGGATCTCCTCTTTCTTTGTTCGGCACACGGCGACAGCCGGAAGTTTATCGAGGAAAACCGCATAGCGGAGCGGGTTAAAATCATTGATCTCTCCACCGACTACCGGCAGGCAAGCCCTGAGCACGACTTCGTTTACGGCCTACCCGAACTCAACGCGGCTGCCATCCGCCGCGCCGGGCACGTAGCCAACCCCGGCTGCTTTGCCACAGCCATCCAGCTGGCGCTGCTGCCTCTGGCCGCCGCCGGAATGCTCCGCAACGAGGTACACATCAATGCCATCACCGGCTCCACGGGTGCCGGGGCGAAAGCCTCCTCCACATCACACTTCAGCTGGCGCAACAACAACATATCGGTTTACAAAGCCTTCGAACATCAGCATCTGGCCGAAATCAAACAGTCGCTCCGCCAAGTCCAAGACGGCTTCGCTCCCGAGCTGCATTTCATCCCGGTACGCGGTAACTTTACCCGGGGCATTTATGCCATGCTCTACAGCGAGTCGGACCTGAGTATCGAGGAAGCTCACCGGCTTTATACGGAATACTACGCCTCAAGTGCCTTTACACACATCAGCCCTTGCAGCCCCGACCTGAAACAGGTGGTGAATACCAACAAAGCCTTGCTTCATCTGGAGAAACACAGGAAGCAGCTTTTTATCATCTCGACAATCGACAACTTGCTGAAAGGAGCCTCGGGACAAGCCGTTCAGAATATGAACCTGATGTTCGGGCTGGACGAGAAGACGGGCTTAGGACTGAAAGCTTCCGCTTTCTGAGAAAGCCTCTCCGGAAAAGGAATAACGGCTCTTCCCCGGCAAGGAAAGAGCCGTTATTCCTCATTGATGTTCGGGACGCAAAAGGTCGTTTACCGTTTTCACGGGATTGAAGGTCTCGACCGGAACTTCAAAGAACAGCGTGTTCCAATCGCTCATAGCTCCGTTCCAAAGCCCTGGGAGCTCGAGGGCTTTCAGTTCTCTTCCGTCTTTCGACTTGTGGGAGATAAAACCGGTATTTTTATCGACGTATCTCAGCAGGTTGAACTTACGCCCGCGATAATCCTTCACCGCACAAACCAGATCCACCGGATTGAAATAAGAAGACTGCCGAAATAAAGCTTCGGTCTCGGGTTTGCTCCTGTCTATCTGCGAGCTTTCGAGTATCTGGAGCGAAGCGCTTCCATCGGGATTCACCGCAACAAAAGGACCTCCTCCGGGTTCGCCTTCATTTTTCACCATACCACAAACGCGTATGGGCCGGTTGAGTTTCCGGAAAAGATAATCCTTCAAAGCGGAAGCCTGCAAGTCTTCCGGAGTTTCGATACAAAGCGTCTTCGTACAGAAATCGCTTATCTCGGTCAAGAGTCCGGAATCGGCTTCGCCGTCCTCCAGAGCCCTCAAGTAGGCAAAGCAGCGGCGCTGTATGCGGATCAGCATGGCGGCAAGAAGTTTCTTATACCTGATACTTATGGCTTTCATGCTGTCGGGCGTTACGTTGTCAATATTCTTAATAAAAATTACATCGGCATCAAGGTCGTTGAGGTTCTCGATGAGCACCCCGTGGCCTCCGGGACGGAAGAGCAATTGTCCTTTGTCGCGGAAAGCCTCGTTATTGGCATCGGCAGCCAAGGTGTCGGTCGCAGGTTTCTGCTCGGAGAAACTTACCTCAAAACGAAGACCGCAAGCCTTTTCCAAAGCCGGGAGACTTTCCTCCAGATGTTTTTCGAAAAGCAAACGATGCTCGCTCGATACGGTAAAATGGAGGCATACCTTCCCCGAAACAGCCACGTAAGCAGCACCCTCGACGAGATGTTCCTGAAAGGCCGTTCGCGTTTCACCGGAGGGATAAGTATGAAACTTAAGCAAGCCCTTCGGAAGGGCTCCGTAATTCAAGCCGGGATTGGTTAACAGGCAACGGATTACCGCCTTAGCATTCCCCTCTGCCAACAAGGTGTCGATATCCTTGGCGCAGTTCTCCACACAAGCGCTGTTCAGCTCGCGGTAAAAGGCAAAACGGGCGATGCCCTCAAAGAAAGTTTTCTCAAAAGCTTTCTCTATCTCCCCGCTCTCAGTCTCCAGAAATGCAAACAAATCCTTGAACATGCGGCTGGCAGCACCCGAAGCGGGTACAAACTTAAGCAAAGTTACAGCAGTCTTAAGGTAGTCGTCCCATTCGCTCAGGAGCTTTTCCTCCTCCTGCTCGTCGAAGCGTTCGATACCGCTACCCAAAGCAGCCGCCCGGCGAATTTCGAGAAAGGGAAAACCGGTTGAAAAATAGCGAAGTTGTTCTTCTATCTGTTCAGGACTGATTCCTTTTTGTCGGAGTATATCCCAATCGGAAGTTTGTAGTTGAATCATATCTATTATTTCTCGTCGTTAGCCCGGAAAGAAAGGAAAAAAGTGGTCAGGGAATAAATAAGCAGGGCAGCCACCCAAAGATTGGAAGCGATAAACATACAATAAGCAGCGGCGGCAAGCAGCGTACTGCTCAAAAAAGCAATGCGTCTCAAGCGCTGCAAACGCCGGTTTCCGGATTTTCGAACGGCCAAAGATTGCATAAATTGATAAAAAATAACAGCAAGTGCTCCCGGCAAAAATACAAAAGGAGCAAAGCTCTTCTCGAACAATGCCCCCACAGCACCAATTAACAAAAGTACGGCAGCACAGAAAAAGATGTACTTCAATACAAGATCTCTCATCACTCCTTTATAATAAAAATATCTTCGTTCTCCCGTTTCATCAGAAACTGTTCACGGGCAAATTTTTCCAGATTCTCGTCGCTCGACTGCAAATCCTTCAATTTTTCTTTGTTCCTCCGGATTTCCTCTTCCTGAAGTTTCAACTCCCGTTCCAACCGGACGATTTTTCGAGCAGTTCTCCAGCGTGCAATCAGGTTGTATTCGTCGAAAAACGTAACAAATACAGTAAAAGCCACTAAGGTGAATACGTATTTATTGATAAATATACGTTTGAGCAGGCTTCCCGTCTTTTCCATTCTTCTTTTTCTTGAAGTTTATCGGGTTTGCAGTCGCTTCCTCATCGGCTTTTCGGTTGTCAGGCTCGGAAACAGAGCGCTTCCGAAACACTGCGACGGACGGTCTCTCCTCTCAAGACCTCGACCATTTCAAGGGCAAAACGAATACTGACACCCGGTCCTTTGCCAGTAATGAAATTGGCATCGCGTACGACAGCTGCATCGGAAATACAGGCTTTTGACAGTTCCGCTTCGAAACCGGGATAGCAAATCGCCTGCTTCCCGTCGAGCAAATCATTCTTAGCCAAAACCGTAGGAGCAGCGCAGATGGCGGCTATGTACTTTCCGGAGGCAGCATGTTTCTTCAACAAAGCCTGCAAAGCCTCATGCTCGCCAAGATGTTTGGTTCCCGGCATGCCTCCCGGTAAAAAAAGCATATCGGCATCCGAAAAAGACAAATCGTCGAAAAGAGCATCAGCCACAAGCGGAATACCGTGTGCCCCCTGCACCTCGCGTCTCCCCGTAATGGATACCGTAATAACTTCGATATCGGCACGACGTAAAACATCAATAGTGCTTACCGCTTCGATTTCTTCAAAGCCATCAGCCAGAAATGCAAATACCTTTTTCATGATCTCTATTTTTTGTTTATCTCAACTGAAAATTATAGGTTATGCTCCCAACCGAGATACCGCTACCACTCGAAAAACGGGTTTTACGGGCAGCAAGCAAAGCGGCATTGCGGGTTTCGGCATCCGATATGGTCGTAGGTGATGATATGGAGGCATTGGTAACCGTTCCGTTAGGAGCCACGCGTATCGAAACGGTGATTTTCCCCTCTACGTTACGGCTGTAGATAGGAGGTACGAGACTACCGATAAGTTCCCGCCCGGTAAGCGACCAGTTTCCGGTAGGCGAGCCTTTCCCCACGGGATTTCCCTGGCGGCTGTTTTCGCTTCCATCGCCGACACCTCCGCCCGTTCCGCTTCCGTTGCCTGTTCCGTCGCCGGAAGCATTTCCGCTACCGCGTCCCTCACCGAATCCCGTTCCGCTACCCGCCGAAGGATTGTTACCACCAGCCAAAGCGCTACCCAAACGATCGGCACGCTCAATGGCTTCTTGACGCTTCCGAGCCGCCTCGGCACGTCGCTGCTCCTCGGCTTGTTGAAGCAAACGCTGCCGTTCGGCCTCCTGCGCCGCTCGTTCCTTGGCAGCCGACAAGCGTTGTTGTTCGGCTTGTTTGGCCTTTCTTTCGGCATCAATCAAGCGTTGTTCTTCTACGGACTTCTGGATTTTCTTAGGCTGGCTCACAAGAGCCTCGGAAGCTTCATCTTGCGTAAGCACCTCAGCCGTAGCCCGGCTCTGCCCCGGCCTGGAGGTCTGTTGAGGAGTCGAAGCAGCCTCCTGCTGAAGCACCCGCCCCTGCGGAGTGGCGTACTCGTTGGCATCACCTTCACCACCCGAACGGCCACCGTAAAAATCTCCCCCTATGCCACCTCCGTCGAATGAGTCTCCAAAACTCACCAGAATGCCTTCGGTTTCGGGCAACAAAATACTGGGCATGTAAAACAGCAGCAAAAAAGAAAAAAGCAAAGCGGCAAGGGTGGTTGTACCGATACCGGCATAAAGCCGCGATCTTCTTTCAATGCTTTCCTCGGATTGTATAGCCATCATAAATTGGATCTGCAGAGTGCTTATTAAAAAATATTCGACCGTAAAAATACACAAATACAGCGGAAGTTAAGAAATGCCACAAAGTCTTTTCGGCATTTTTTACCGTTTTTTAAAGCCCTGCCTCCCAAGAGCCGACAAACAAGCTCTGTATCTGTTCTTTTTTCGACTCTCTTGCCGGTAACGACATTTCTTATTGCTGTAGGTGCAGCGGCATAAGAAGTCCGGCAGACATTACTTCCCTTTAACAGGGGTTTTAAGCTTGAGACTGTAGGTGTTCCGCCCGAAATCAAGTACGGCATCGGACTCTACGGAGGCCTGTAGTGTTGCATCGGCGGAGGCGCTCACAGCCACATATCGGAAACGCATGACTAAATAACTCAGGCGTCCGTTAAAGAGGAAGTCAGCCTTCTCATAGTCCGATGCTTCCTTCAGCATGCTCGATTTCTGCGTCCGTTCGGGAAAAATATATATTGAGTCGATGGGGGGCATCAGAATCTTCGTATGTTCATTGCCGGATTTTAGCTGCATCCTGGTCAGGTTGTTGGATAAAGCGCTGGCTTGCAGAGTTACCGAAAGCGTATCGCCCACACGAATGCTATCAAGTTCCCATTCGCCTTTCTTATTCGGTTTTACTTTAAGGGTATCTCCTTTATTTATAAAAAGACCTACCGCAAGTTCGGGGGTAGCGTGCGACTCGGAGCGCAAATCGCAAGAGCTGCAAACAAAAGACGTCAAAGCCACACAACAAAACATAAAACATATTTTCTTCATGATTGTAAAAAGATTAGGTGTTAAAATACAATATAAAACGAAACAAGCCTGTGGCAACACAAACGGGCAAAGGCCCATGTGTAATCACAAGCTTGATTTTGTGCGTAGGATGAGACTCGAACTCACACGCCGGAACCGGCACTACCCCCTCAAAGTAGCGTGTATACCAATTTCACCACCTACGCGAAAGCCATTGTGCCCAAAACAGGACTCGAACCTGCACAGCCTTGCAGCCACTAGTCCCTGAAACTAGCGTGTCTACCAATTCCACCATTTGGGCAATGGGTCTTTTGCTTTCTAAGCATTTAAGACAAGAGAGAGAAAAAAAGCGAAACACTCTTGTTTCGCCATGTGTTACAAACACTTGAGCGAAAAACGGGACTCGAACCCGCGACCCCAACCTTGGCAAGGTTGTGCTCTACCAACTGAGCTATTTTCGCAATACGATGTGCAACATTTCAGAAAAACAGGCTCGGGAGGCAAGGCCTGAAATCGCGATTTCCGAATTGCGCTGCAAAGATACAGTCTTTTCGAAAAAATACAAATTTTTTCCGAAAAAATTTACGCCGAATCCATTTTTCTAAGATAATTCCCCAGCTCCGTAGCGCAAAATAGTCGCTTCGTATCCGGTACAATCCACAATGGTAGATGGAGTTAGTCCTCCCATCCCAGCATCGATAACCAAGTCCACATAGTCGCCGTATTTTTCAGCTATCAACTCGGGATCGGTTATGTATTCCGTTGTTTCTTCGTTGTAAAAGATGGAGCTTGTCATCAAAGGATGCCCCAATAAGTTTACGATTTCGAGCGCAATAGGATTGTCGGGCATACGAATACCGACCGTCTTCTTGTTTTTGAAAAGCTTAGGCAGTTTGTTGCTCCCGTTGAGAATAAAGGTGAAAGGACCCGGAAGATTTTTCTTAACGAGCTTGAAAGCAGCGTCATCGAGTTTGGCATATTCGCTTATTTGGCTTATGCCGGAGCAAACGAAAGAAAGATTCGACTTACGCGGGTCTTTATTCTTCAGTTTCAGTATAGCCTCTACAGCTTGTGCATCGAACAAACTGCAGCCGAAAGCATAAACTCCGTCGGTAGGGAATATAATAAGTCCTCCGCGCTGCAAAACCTCCAGCACACGGCGCATGGCTACCGGATTCGGATTTTCGGGGTAGATTTTCAGGAGCATCACAAATAAGATTCAAGATTGAAAAGAAGCGCCCTGAGCAGAATACAATCCAGAAATACGAGTCACGGACAAAAAGCTTTGCGCGTAACCCGTATTTCGTATATCCTACAAATTCATCTTCTTAAAAAGCGTCGATAATAGCCTTGAAGTCGGCAGCTTTAAGGGAGGCCCCACCAATAAGTCCTCCGTCCACATCGGGATTCGAGAAGAGTTCTTTGGCATTGCCGGGATTACAGCTTCCTCCGTAGAGGATGGATGTATTTTCGGCGACCTCGCTACCGTATTTGGCAGCAATCAGTCCACGGATGTAGGCGTGTATCTCCTGTGCTTGCTGAGGAGTAGCGGTAAGACCGGTTCCGATAGCCCAAACGGGTTCGTAAGCCAACACGATGTTAGAAAATTCCTCTTTAGAAAGGTTAAACAGCGATCCTTCGAGTTGTGCTTTTACAACGTCGTTTTGCTTGCCGGCCTCGCGTTCTTCCTTCACCTCTCCGATACAGAAGATGGGTTTCAAGGAGTTTTTAAGCGCCAACAGCACCTTTTCCTTCAGAATTTCGTAAGTCTCGCCGTAGTAAGCTCTACGCTCCGAGTGTCCCAAAATAACGTATTCGGCTCCGGTGGATTTTACCATCGAGGCGGACACCTCACCGGTATAGGCTCCCGATTCTTTATCCGCATTGTTTTGGGCGGCTACTTTAATAACGCTGCCTTTAAGTTCTTCCGAAACAGTTACCAAGTGAATAAAAGGAGTTCCTATAATCACGTCGCAAGCAGGCTTTGCCCCAGCCAACAGTTGTTTCAACTCGGCAGCCAATTCCTTGCCTTCTTGCAGGGTTTTGTTCATTTTCCAGTTTCCTGCTACAATGTTTTTTCTCATTTCTAATACAAATTTGATGTTTTAATTTACTATATCTGTTTTTATTAATTTCATTAGAATTTTCTCCAGGGCTTTTTGTCCACAATACGTCCCTGCTCAAGTATCAACAATCCGGGATTGCTGCGAATCATGGCTTTGAGGGTAGTAGGGTCGCTGTAAAGGAAGGGATAACTAAGATCATGTTCTTTTACAAAGTTCGCAACTTCATCAGCCGAAGAGGCCGTCAAGGCATAAAAACGGCTTCCTTCCGCCAGGGCTTTACGGTAAATTTCCTCTGCGCGCCGGGCTCCCTTTCCTGAAGTTTTATCCAAGTCGTACATGACAAGCCAATAAACGCGTCCCGGATGATGTAAAAGTTCCTCCGTAATATCATCGGAAGACGAATTGCTCAGCACAAGATGTCCGATAGGCGGGACGTAGCCCTTGGAAAGCAAAACATTCTTCTGATCCACAAAGACCCAGGTAGAATCGTTTTGGGGATAGTTTTCAAGGCTAAACTCCTGCTGCAAACCATCCTTTTCGTAGATAAAGGTTGTCCGGTATTCATCGCGAGGGGCTCCTTCGGGGATACGCATCGCTTCGGGGATATCCACTCCTTTGTGGTAAGGCAGGAAGTCGATAAGCGGCAGATAAGCATAACACAGCAAAGAAAGAAGCAGGCTAAGCAGGACAAAGCCCCCCACAAGTCCCCATTCTACTTTAGGCAGCAAGAATGGGTGCATGCGTTTCGCATAAATGAAAAGTGCAATTGACATTGCAAGCAAGACAAGGTTCTTCGCAAAGGTAGCCTGATTGCTTATAATCAGGGCCTCACCGAAGCATCCGCAATCCGTCACCGGATTGGTGAGAGCGATATAAAGCGTGAGCGGTGTCATCACCGACATGAAAAGCAAAGCGAAGAAGGCCGTTTTTCGAATGCGGACACGCGCAAGCAAACAAAGCCCCAACACAAGCTCGAAGCCGGCCAAAAGGATTGCCCAGACAAGAGAAAAGGCTTGAAAGTTTAGCCAAAAGCCACCGAAGGCCAGGAGGTAATCGTTTATTTTATAGGAGCCTCCTAAGGGGTCTATAGCCTTCACAAAGCCCGAAAAGATGAATACAGCGGCCAACAACAAACGGATGCACAAAAAAACCACGGGGACAGGGTCGTATCTCTTCAACAAGGCGTTTCTTCGATGTGTCTGTACCATATATTTTCGCTATTTTTTGCCGGCTTCTTCCTTTTTAATCAATCCGAAAACGGCATAGTTAATCATGTCGAGATAGTTGGCATCAATACCTTCCGAGGCTTTTGTTTCTCCACCGTTACTTTCGATTTCCTTGGTACGGTTTATTTTCATCAAAATCAAATCCGTATAGGACTCGGGACGCATCACGCGCCAGGCTTCATCGTAGTCGTGATTCTTGGCCAGCATCAGGTCTTTAGCCTGCGTGGCGTACTTGTCGTAGAGGCTGATGGCTTGATTGTTATTCAAATCGACAGTTTCGGAATAGCCCAGCTCAAGCTGTATCAGACCGATGATACCGTAATTAACAACCGCGATCAGCACCTCTTCAATGCTTTCGTCCACCATACAAACGGCCTTCATTTCGATGCTGCGCAAGCGCCGGGCTTTAATCAGGATTTGATCCGTAACCGATTGCGGACGCATAATGCGCCACGAAGCACCATAATCCTGCATTTTCTTACTAAAAACTTCGCGGCACAGCTTGAATGCCTGATCGAATTGCTGGCTGGTATGTTCCATTTTCGTCTCTTTGTATCTGTAAAAACAACCGCGCAAAGTTAGTAAATTTTGCCGAATGCCATGCTATCTAACATCAAGTCCGGTAAATAGCAGAATGAGATATTTTCTCGGCCTTTGTTTTTTTAGTTTGGCATAATTGAATATTTTTGCAACTCGTAAAAAACAACACAACAAGCTTATGACGCAAATACCCGCTTGGGCCTTGATCCCTTTTATACTTCAGTTGCTTATGATAGCGGTAGCTCCTCTTGCTTTCGAGCATTGGTGGGAAAGAAACCGCAACAAGTTAATCGTTTCTGTAATTTTAAGTATTCCGGTATGTATTTTCATGTTGACGAAGGGCATGACACACAACCTCGAACACCAGATTCTATTCGATTACATACCTTTCATCATCCTGCTTTGCGCACTTTTCGTCGTTACCGGAGGCATTCATCTGGGAGGTGACATTGCAGCAAAACCGGCAACCAATCTGGCTTTTTTGGGTGTTGGCTACCTACTTGCTTCCCTCATGGGTACTACCGGAGCAGCAATGCTGCTAATTCGCCCTCTGTTGCGTACCAACCAACAACGCAAGTATAGAGTGCATACCGTGTTATTTTTCATTGCCTTGGTAGCCAATTGCGGCGGACTTCTCACGCCTCTGGGAGACCCTCCTCTCTTCCTGCTTTATCTGAGGGGTGCCGAGTTTAGCTGGTTTTTCCACCTCTTTCCCGAATGGCTCATTACCGGGGCAATTTTACTGACTATATACTACTTTCTGGACAATTATTATTTCAAACACGAGAAGTGGGAAGCCATTTCCGCCGATATACGCGAAAAGGTACCCATACACATCAACGGCAAGGTCAACTTCCTTTTGTTGCTGGGAATAGTAGCCTCCGTGGCTTTTATCAACCCCCAATACATTCCACAGATGGCCGACCACCACGCAGCTTTCCCCATTAAGTTTTTGCGTGAAATTCTCTTGCTGCTGTTAATCGGAGCCTCCATCCTGCTCACTCCGAAGACGGTGAGAAAGAGGAACAAGTTCACTTGGACGCCCATTGGGGAGGTAGCTTTCGTTTTTTTGGGGATATTTGTAACAATGACCCCGGCTCTGCTTTATCTCAACCAGCATGCATCAGAAATGGGATTAACCAGCCCTTGGCAGTTTTATTACGCAACAGGACTGCTGAGCGGCTTCCTCGATAACGCTCCAACAGCTCTTGCCTTTCATAGCGTAGCACAAGGTTTGCCCGTATCCGATGCCGTAGTAGCCGGCATCTCCGAGGCTTTGTTAAAAGCTATTTCGGTAGCATCGGTATTTTTCGGAGCAATGACCTATATCGGGAACGGACCGAACTTTATGGTAAAAGCGATAGCCGAAGAAAACGGAGTGCGGATGCCGGGATTTTTCGGTTATATTCTTAAATTTTCGCTCATTATCCTGCTACCGGTTTATATTCTCGTGCAGCTCATTTGCCTCTAAACAAGGAAACATACCCCTTGAAACTAAGCAAGAGGCCGGGTCGAGAATTTGTATTTCGACCCGGCCTCTTGAACTATACTAAGGATAAAGGGCTGGAAGAAGAGCGCTTTCGTAATTATCAGAGCAGAATGCGCTCCACGAGGGGAATAAGAAGAGCTGTCATGATACCCATGATGCCGATGGCCAAACCACTGATAGCCCCTTCGGCGGCACCCATTTCGATAGCGCGAGCCGTGCCCAGTGCATGCGAAGCAGAACCCATGGCTAAACCTTTAGCCACACGGCTCTTCACTCCCAAGCGCCTCAGAATGAGAGGGCCGACTAATCCGCCAAACATTCCACAAATAACCACAAAAACAACGGCCAACTCGGGAATTCCACCTGTGTTCTCGGCAATACTCATGGCTATGGGAGCCGTGACCGACTTGGGAGCAAGGGAAACGAGAAGACTCTCATCCGCCCCCAAAAGGCGAGCCACCCCAATAACACTGGATATACCCACCAGGCAACCGACGAACACAGCCGTAAAAATAGAAAGAACATTTCCTTTGAGGTAGTTGATTTGTTCATAAAGTACGTAGCCCAATGCTACTACACTGGGGCCAAGCATAAAGTTGAGAATCCTGGTGCGATCGCGAAAGACGCTATAATCAATATCCGTCAGTTCCAAAAAGAAAATAACCAATACCACAGCAATAAGCAGGGGCTGCAGCAAGGCAAACTTTAAGCGTTTGTAAAGATAAATACCCAGCAGGTAGCTACCCAAAACAAGCGTCAACAATGCTGTTTCAGTCGAAAGGAGACTTTGTAACAAATGGCAGCTAAGCATCGTCACCTCCTTTCTCAGGAGTCTTTCCCAGCTTCTCCTGAACGAGAGCAACGCTTACCAATGTGAGTATCGTACTGACGATAATGGCCAAAGCAATAGCCCATAACGAGCGTGAAAGCACTTCGGCATAGGCCATCAAGCCCACCGAGACGGGAACAAAGAACAAAGCCATATTTTTTGTTATCACCGTAGCAGCAGCCTTCACGTAATCAGGTTTCAGGAGGCGAAAATAAAGGGCAAAGAAAAGCAGCAGCATGCCCAATACGCTGCCCGGGATGTAGGCTCCGAGGAGACGGCTAAGCCCCTCGCCCAGAAAATAAAACAACAAAATGAAGAAAAGTCCTTTTATCATAAGCTAAATAAATTTTGCGCCTGCAAAAATAATGATTCGATTACGATTCTTGTGCTCATCCTGAAAAAAGGCTTCATCATGTACGACTTCAGCAGCATCTCTTACAAAAGGATTTACGCACTCTGTATTATTTGTCCTCTCTCCTCACACAAGCGAGATGCAAAACCAGCTTTCCAAAGGGCAGAGATAGTTTTTCTAATCCTAATTTGGGGAGCAGGCTTTCGAAAAAACAAAAGCAGCTTGGAAGTAAGAAGTTCCAAACTGCTTTTCTCTGTAGTTTATCGTATTTTGAAGAGCACTATCGTTTCTGAATGAGAATCCAGGCATCGGGGAAGCGACGGGAAACCTGATTAACACGATCGCGAGCTTGTGTATAAGAGTTGAACGAAGCCATGATAACGCGGAACATACCGCTTTCGTTCACCACTACAAGGCTGTTGTTACCTTCCGCATTGAGGGAGCGTTGCAGACCCTTGGCATTGGATTGCCCTTTGAAACTTCCTACCACCACGTGGTATTTATTTTTCAGAGCTTCGGTATTGCGTTCCCCTTCGGCCGGCATGAAACGTTCGTCGCGTGTTACCTCCGGCATCGGATTGATACGTTGTGTCTTGATGGTTGAACGGGAAGAGCCCTTTGCCTGAATACGTGCTCCGGATACATCGCTTATCTCCTGTTTCGATTTACAGGATGTTGCAAGCAGGCTTAATGCCACAAGTGCTGTCAAAAAAAATGTCTTTTTCATCTTGAATAACCCTTTTGAAGATTTTTTATTCTGTTCGTTTTAGCCCATTGTAAGCCGCTGGAAACAAATTCTTCCATTGCAAAAGTAAACAAAGTTTTTAATACCGCATAGGAAAATCGCAATCTCTTAGGAAAAATTAAAGGCCTGCGTCAGACTCCCGCCCTTCACAAGAAGCCGACAAAAAGGATACAGAACAAGGATTTCAAAAGAAAACAAGGTGTTTTTTACAATTCCAAGCGAACAAAAGCGGCAGTAACTTGTTCTTATTTCAAGATTACTTAATTAACTGTACTAACCAATATAAAACGAGTATTATTTATGAAATTTGAATTGCCGAAATTGCCCTACGACTTTGGGGCTTTAGCTCCCGTTATCGGAAAAGAAACCGTTGAACTGCATTACGGAAAGCACTTCCAGACCTACATTACCAACCTGAATAATCTTATTCCCGGTACGAAGTTTGAGAACGCCGATCTCGAAACGATTGTTAAAGAAAGCGACGGCGCTATTTTCAATAACGCCGGACAAACCCTCAACCACAACATCTACTTCCTCTCTTTCTCTCCCAACGGAGGAGGCGCTCCCCAAGGCAAGCTGGCCGAAGCCATCAACGCTGCCTACGGAAATTTCGAGAACTTCAAGAAAGAATTTGTTGCCGCAGGCGTTTCAGTCTTCGGCTCGGGTTGGGTGTGGCTGGCCAAGGACGCTGCCGGCAAACTACAAGTAAGCAAAGAAGCCAATGCAGGCAACCCGGTAACTAAAGGCTTAGTACCTTTGCTCGGTTTCGACGTATGGGAACACTCCTACTACCTCGACTATCAAAACCGCAGAGCCGACCACTTGAACGCTCTCTGGCAAATAATCGACTGGAAAGCCGTAGAAGCTCGCTATTGATCGACTTCAAAAGCAAGATTCCACAAATAAAAGTTAAGAAGGAGACAGCGGAATACCAACCGCTGTCTCTTTTTGTTTGAAAAAAAAACTGTTTTTTTCGTCATTCGATGTTATATTTTTGCCGAAGATACGTCGTATAATCGAAGATGAGTCAGAACACATACGAAAAGGATATTCTCCCGCTACGCACACAACTGCTGCATACGGCCCGAAAAATACTGGAGGACGACCAGGAAGCGGAAGATGCCGTTCAGGAGGTCTTGCTCAAACTCTGGCGTATCTCCAACTCGCTCCATCGCTATGCAAATCCGGCTGCTGTAGCAAACACGGCCATCAAAAACCATTGCTTAGACCGGATACGACAAAAGAAACGCGAAAGTTTGGTGAATGATTACAGAGACGTTGACGTACAAAACGACAATCCACATTTACAATTGGAGCGGAAAGACAGTGAGGAAATAGTCATACGAATCATCAACGAATTGCCCAAACTGCAACAAATGATCATCACCCTAAAAGACGTCGAACGCTACGAGGTAGAAGAAATAGCTCAAATCACCGGCAGTAAGCCCGAAGCGATACGAGTGAACCTCGCACGCGCTCGGAAAACGGTACGGGAGCGATACATAAAACTGTCAGCACTATGATTCATAAAAGAACACACAAACTCTCTTTCGAGCAGGCCGACCGACTACTTGATAAATACTACGAAGGCGCAACATCCGTAGCGGAAGAGGATGCTTTACGCAGTTTTTTACAACAAAAAGGGCTCCCTCGGAAATACGATGCAGAAAAAGCCATCTTCGAGCATTGGGGCCAGCTCCAGGCTCAATCCTCAAAGCCAAGCCGTCCTTTGCATTCTTTCTTCCGCTTGGGACGGGCAGCTGCAGCAATAGCCATCGTCCTTATGGGTTTTATCGGCTATCGTCTCTTCATCCCGGCGGCAGCGACGGATGTGGCCTACGTAAACGGCAAGAAAATACAGAACAAAGAAGAAATCATAGAACTTGCGAGCAGCTCTTTAGATGCCCTTTTCTCAATTGATGGAATAGCTGAAGAACATCTGAAAGAATTCTCGGATATCGAATTTTAGAAAAACTTTCGAATTATGAAAATAACAAGAAAAATAGGTGTTTTAGCCCTCATGCTCTGCTATGCAACAAACCTGCATCCTCAACAGAATTTGGAAATACAAAAACTATTTCGGCAATACGGTAAAAAAACGGGAGTAGTCATGGTTGAGCTAAACAACGAAACCATTGGAGATTACGAATTTTCGCTTTTTAAAAGTATCAGCATCACGCACAATCCCGAAGCAGCTGATTTTGCGAGACAGTGTGTGGAAAAAGATCAGTCTAAAGCCGACAAAGTAAAGCAAATCAGTGTAAACGGAATAGTCCAAGCCGTGTATTTGGAGTTCGCAAGAAGCGGAAAATACTCACGCCTGATACTCTTCAACGAAGACAGGAAAGAGACCCAAAAAACGACACTGATATACATCGAATCGGAAGCAGAAGCTGAAGAGGTTTTAAAGTTTATTCTCAAGAAAAAATAATATCAATTTTAGCAAATAACAGATTATGAAACAGCATGCAATTCTATTGACGGTATTGGCCCTAAGTCTGACGAACTCGCTCCTTTCGGCACAAGTAATGAAAGATACCACTTTCACATTTAACCAAAAGCAGATTCACATTCAGGACAGCATAGATCAAATAAACATACGCATCAGCAGTCGGGAGGGTGATAGCTACAAAAAAGTCTATGAGGGTATTTTCTCGGATGGAAAGAGTTTTGAGCGTTTTAACGTAGTTCAGGACTGGGGTATATCAATTCCCTTCACCAAGAGAAAGCAAAAGAAACACACGCTGGAAGCACATTGGGCCGGATTCGGTATTGGAGTACTCACCCTTTCGGACAACCGGATGCATATCGGCATAAGCCCGGGATTCCCGATAGACAGGGGAAAATCCACTGAAATTACATGGAACATCATAGAAGGTTTGCTCCCTATATTCGGGAACAGCTTCGGAATTACTTCGGGTTTCGGTTTAAATTGGCGCAACTTCCATCTCGAGGGAAACAAACATTTGCTGGAAGTAAATGATGTAACCGCCGCCTACCCCGCTCCGGCAGGAGTAACCTACAAATACAGCCGCCTGCGTATGTTGCATCTGACCATGCCGCTATTGCTCGAATGGCAACCGCTTTGGGCAGGAAAACGCAGGTTTTACGTGACGGCCGGAGCTGTTGCCGGCTGGAACGTAAACGCAACTTATCGCGTAAAATACGATGTTGCTTCCGGAAAAGAATTTAATGAGGTAGAATCCCGGGGATTGAAGACAAACCCGCTCACACTCGACCTGATCGGACAAATAGGTTATAATTGCATTTCTTTCTACGCAAAGTATGCTCCTGTGGGGGTATTTCAAAACGGGAAAGGCCCCGAGGTACATGCAGCCTCATTGGGCATGATGCTCCACTTCTGAGTTCAGACCCGTAGTACTTTTTCCGGAAGAGCTGTCGAGCTGGAGGAAACGGTATTGCTAATTAAATATATATTTATATCTTTGTGCAAAAAAATATGAATTGCCCCAA
>BDEJ01000086.1 GCA_001653155.1 Porphyromonadaceae bacterium H1 | reverse complement strand
CCTCAAATGCTAAAAAAACAAAAAACTTTTTTGCCTGCGCACGTGCGCAAGTCTTTTTTTTAACATTTCGGGCCCTAAATCGCAAGATTTATAAGCCGAATTTCAAAATAGATTATTATATTTGTCAGCGTATTCGTTCGGAAAAAACAGTTTGTTTTTTTTCGGCGGCTCCGAATCGAAAAAATATAATTCATACTCGCCACTGCCATGTTGCCACCGGTAAAAAAAGCCAGACGCTCCTCGTCCTCCTCCCGCAAGCTGGACGGAAGGCTCGTTTTACCCCCCCCCGAATTAACATTTATTTACAGTTTAGGCTTTGCCGGAACTGCCCCCGACCTCGACCGGGCGGCGCTTCCGGCTGCTTTGTTTTTGTCCGAAGGCTGCAAAAGCTTGCATCCGGCAGCGAAAGTATTATCGGCCGAAGGCTTCCGGCCGCCAGCACGAAGTGAAGCCGGAGTTTTAAAATCCTTTAAATTCTTACAGTTATGAGTAATTTAATTGCTGCTTCGCTCAGCGCCGAAAAGAGTGCCGCTGCGCGAACTAAAATCGAAGAGTTGCGAGGCTTGCTGCCTTTTCTGTTGGCTCTCCCGGCGGGGTCGAAACGAGGCCGGCGCGTGATGGGTCAAAAAAGCGTGGAGTACGTCAATCTGGCTCTGCGGGGTGCCCGGAGCTTCGGCGACTACCTGCCCGCGGGATTCGAAACCGCGGGTTTCGAACAGGATGTGGAACTTATCAGTACGTTGTGGGACTTGCGCGTTCCCTTGGCAGCCCTGCTCGAAGCCCTGGACGACACCCTCTTTGCCGCATCGGTGGATGCCATGGCGCAGGCCGACGAGGTGTACGACTACCTGCGTTCGGCTGCCCGTCGCGATGCCGCCGTGAAAGCTCATGTGGATGAAATGCGCAAGCGCTTCGTCCGCAGGTACGAGAAAACGCCTCCTCCGGCCGACAAGCCTGCCGAAGGCTGAGCGTCCTTTAGCCAAAGGCTGCGGCAAGGCCCGAAGGCCTGA
>BDEJ01000085.1 GCA_001653155.1 Porphyromonadaceae bacterium H1 | reverse complement strand
TTCTTTCTTTTCAGAATGGCAAAGCTATACGCATATCCCCACTAATTTTCTACTGAGCTCTAAAAAGTTGAGAATTTTTTATAGAAATATAAAACTGGAATTAAATGTTTAGATAACAAAGAGATCTGTAAGTAAGTATTTTTTTAGAGGAAGAAGATTATGAAAGAGATTGAAATTGCAAAAGGCATCTCGGAGTTCGGGATGCTGGCTGTTACGGCCGGATTCTTTTTATTTTTTTCTGCTACGATGATGATAATATTTGTTCGGTGGTTTGTGAAGATGATAAATGGCATGATAGACGGGCAGAGCAAGATTACTGGTCAGTTACTTGATGAGACTAAGAAGCAAAACGAAGGATTGAATGACATACGTGAAGGTTTAATAATGGAGACCGATGCACGGGTAAAAGTAATAGCTTCGTTAGCTTTCGATTTGTCTGTAGAGGCTGTTTGTGGCATAGTAAAGAAAATAAGGGAAGAAGATTGTATTTCGGATGTTGAGTCTACCGAGTCTAAAATAAGAGCATTGTTGCAGAATATGCACGACAGCCGAAATGCTAAATTTGACAATTTTAAATTCAGAGGCAGGCGCTTGAGTGAGTATGCAAACCCAGAATGGGTTAGTTGGCTGATGGAGATTGTGAAGCACGAGGTTTATCACGAAAACCCGAATAATCGCCGTATGTATAGTAATGTACAGATAGCTTATGAGCGAATTAAAATTGATTTTTACAAACGATTGAATTACGATAACAAGCAGACGTTTTAGGATAATGTTTCAATCACTGTGTCCGCTTCAAGTTCTCATACTTCTTGGTTTTATAGCAGTAGGCGGTCGTGATTTATGACAAAGGGATATTCTCAAATTAGCAAAAAAAACAATACATCGGCTTAAAGAAAAGCAAGGAGGGGCATAGCAGCTACTTTTCAGTTGAGGAAAAAATTGCTTTAACGATATGTAGCGAATATCCCTTGGGCCTTTACTAACCGGGGCTTGTTGTGTGGATAAATACTTCTCGGGCTCTGCGCCGGTTTATTCAAAGGTCAATTTAATTGCTCTTTATTTTGCAAAATACTGTGTTTTCAGCCAATAGGCATATATCGGATCTTGAAATGATATTTTGCCTGCTAACTTATCCAGTATATCGTTTTTGATTAGCGCTGCTTTTGAGCGTACAATTGAAGTCGGAGAAGATATATTATAGCGGTGCATCACCTCCGTTGAACTAATCGATTTTTCGCCGGCTATTAATGCTTTGAGGTAGCAAATCTGTTGAGTTGTGAGGGTTTCGGTAATGGTTACAAACAGCAAGCTCAATTGCTCGACCAGTGCCTCGTGAGCTTCTCGTACGATCTCCTCCGTGCATTTGTCCTTTGTTCTGAGCCAGGACAATTGAGCCAGCTGCTGGGCATAATAGGGATGATTATCCGCAAGATTAACTATGAGCAGACGGGCTTCTTTGCTAATATGTTTACCGGTTTCGCTGAAACGTTTGTCGAAGAACTTCATCAGGCATTTCGTTTCAATCTTATTGAGAAACATGAGGTTGCCGAATTTGTAAAAAGGTTTGGATGAGTCCGTAAATACCTCCAGCATCATGTGTCGTTTGCTACCATAAAGGCAGTAGGCGACATGCTGTTGTTGTTGCCAGTGTGAGCGTAATTTTTTCTGAAAATAATCGGGGTCGCCGAATCTTGAAATGTTCTGAAACTCATCAATACAGATGACAATTTTCAATCCTTTTTCTTGGGCGATTTTTTCCGCGAGATCGAGAACTTCATCGGGGTTATGTCTGATATCCTCCCAGTCGAAGTTGATGGAGATCTCATTAGTAGGGTCGGTTCCGATCGAGATTTTGGGCACCAGATGGGAGAAAAACTTTTTAGCATTCTCAATGGCTTCTTCCCATTTGGAGGAGGTTGCTGTAATGACTTTTTGTGCTAATAATGAGTAGAAATATTCTTCGTTACGAACATTAAAAAGATCGATGTGGCAGATGCGCAATTTGTTGTCTGCTGCCAATGCGAGCTTCGAAGCCTTGTTTACAAGCGAACTCTTGCCCCAGCGACGCGGTGAGATAATAATTGTATTGATGAGCGAAGTGAAGTGGGCAAGCAGAGTCGCTGTTTCTTGTTCCCGATCTGTGAAATTCTTCTCTGTGGCAATTTTACCAAATATAAACGGAGTTTCCATAGTAAATCATCCTTGATGTCCCGTTGCAAAGATAATACTAAAAAAGTAATTACAAAAAACGATATTACAAAAAATGTAATTTTTGTGCATGATGCTGAGAAAAGTATCTCTTGTTTTGAGGATCGTATTCCGCTATTACATAGTTATTTGTCCGATTTTTCCCTTAGTGTTCAAGTTCGAAAAGCAGTTCTACGGCTTGGCTTTTGGCCATAGCATTGGGGTTGATTCCCATTTTGCCTTCGGGGATGGGGGCCTGGTGTTGTTGAAAGTAGTGTATCCAAGTTGGGTCGAATTGCTCTTCTCCTGCCTGTTTGAAGGTCATCACGTTGAGTGCAAAAGCCTCTGTCTGTCCTGCATTGACGAACATTTTGTATACCAGTTCCGAACAATAAAACGCAGAGTCATTCCATACAAAAGGATAATCGTAAGGTTTATCGATCTGTTTGTATGCGTATTCTTTTAATTTCTCCAGATCAAAGGGGAATTGTTCCTTTAGCCGCCCTACTACTACCTTTGCTTCTTCGCCCTTAGCCGGGAGACAAAAGGCTTCCAAAGGGCAAATGCGTACTCCTTTGCCCGGTGTCGATTCTATTACTTGCCATTGGTACTTATCTTTAATTAATACTCCGATGTGTGAGAAACGGTATGTCCCCGTTGTATCGGTTACATTACTGATTGCATCGGACAACACATTCCTCTTAGTCTCTTTAAACAACAAATCACCTTCTTTTATTTCGTGCTTAGTGAGATGGCAGCCCCATAAGGATACGGTAATTAAAATTGCGAGATATTTCATTTATTCTGATTTTATATATGTTCAATTTAAGTGGCTTTTTCCGAGCTTGTTGTGAGAGAAAAGCTCATGCTTGAGATGTGGCTTATTTGGATATGAATTGATTGCTTTATCAGTATGGCAACTATAGCAGAACATCTTGTTTTTTTTTATTGTGTAAAGTTCTCCGAATGATATTAACGCTAATACTATCCTTCTTGAAATCTATAGGTGTTTATCGGGTTGTCATCTATATAGCGCAGATCTCTATATTCGGGTACTTTTCCGGCAGCGGGTACACGCTGAGCCAGAGGCCGGGGTCGTAGTAGCGTGCGCCGTAGTAATACAGGCCCGTTTCCTCGTCCAGCTCCTTGCCGTTGAACTTATAGGGCAGGGCCGGGCTGGCCGTACGCTCGTCGATAAAAGTCTCGCCAAAGGGCAGGTACTCCACACGCTGCACCGGGTTCCCCGCCCAATCCGACACAAAAGCGGTGCTGCCCGAATGGGCAAAGATACAATATATTGTTTATCGAAAGAAGTTCCGGCTTAACTTCACTCCAAAGCATGTCGGCCGGCCTTTTGAGAAAAAATCCATTTCTTCGTTTTTGAATTTTTTTTTGAATACTTAATCTCTTTCTCTGAGAACTTTATCGATGGTCGGAGTAGGGGAGGGAGCTCCTTATTGAGGGAGGAAATAGCCCTTCCTTTAAGTGATAATCGAAAAAAAAATCCCAACTTTGCAGGGCTAAATGTCCGTATTCGGGCTTTGTCCGCAATAAAAACATGACGGAAGAAAAAGAAAATATCGACTTTGAGGTTTTGTTCGAGCGTTATTACCCCGGACTGCTCTTCTACGCCACGCGTTTCTTGAATGAGGCCGAGGCGAAGGATGTCGTACAGGATGCTTTCTTCGATTTGTGGACACGTCGAGATCGGCTTAACCTGGGGGCCGGCATTCAGGCTTATCTTTACCGACAGGTTTACACCCGGTCGATAAATCATTTGAATCACAAACAGGTTTGTTCGAAGTACTCCGGAGCAATACAAGAGCTCTACAAGCATAAACTGGCTTTTTACGAATCGACCGACAGCAACGAGATTATACGGGCTATCGAGAATAAGGAACTTCGCGGACAGTTGCTTGAGGCTATCAACGAGCTACCCGATAAGTGTAAAGAGGTTTTCCGTCTGAGTTACCTGCAAGGTTTGAAGAATAAGGAAATTGCGGAAGTGCTCGATATATCGCCTCGCACCGTCGAGGCTCATATGTATAAAGCCTTGAAGACTCTTAGGCTTGCTTTGAAACGGCTTTTTCTTTGTATTGGACTCTTTTTTCTGTTTTTTTATCTGAAATAACTAAGTGTTTTTTGCAAACTGTTTGTTTTATCTTTGAAAAGCGAGCTAAAAAGCTTAGCTGATTTTTCACGGATTTATATTATGGACGAAAAAAATTTGCTAAAATATTTGCAGAACGAATGCGATGAGTTGGAGGCTGCTCGTCTGCTCGAATGGCTTTCGGAGTCGGAAGAAAATCGCCGCGAGCTTTTCCGCCTCGAGGTTGCTTGGCAGCTGGGACAACTGAAACGTTATTCCGACAAAGACTTTGTGCGGGAACAAAAAGAGAAACTTCAGGAGCGGATTGCGGCTGCAGAATTGCCCCGGAGAACTTTTTTCCCGCTACGGATGCTGCGCTATGTTGCGGCTTGTGTTGTTTTTGCTTTGTTGGCCGGTGGAGCTTACTTTTTTTATACCTCGCAAGCTATGGAGGTGTTGACTGCCGGACAGGAAGTCGAACAAATCGTATTGCCGGACGGAACAAAAGTGTGGCTCAATAAAAACTCCCTCCTGAAATATCCGAAACATTTCGGAACTTCCAAGCGCTTTGCTTCGGTAGAGGGTGAGGCCTATTTTGAAGTAACTAAGAATGCAGACAAGCCCTTTGTAGTCGAAACCGAGGCGATGAAGATTACCGTTTTGGGTACTGTTTTCAATTTGAATAGTTTTACGGAGGCGAACACGGCTTCGGTCACCTTGCTGGAGGGAGAAGTCAAAGTGGAAGCTAAGGCAGACGAAGGTTTGGTGGTACTATCCCCGGGGCAACGAGCCGAACTCGACAAGCTGTCGGGCAAGCTTTATGTGAAAAGTCGCTCGCAAGCTGCCTTGGATGCTGCATGGCACAACAAACTCATCCCTTTCGAACAAGCTACCGTGGAAGAAATTGCTAAAGCCCTTGAAGAAATATATGGAGTCAAGGTACGCATAGCTCCGGATATCGATAAAACGACTTATTCCGGTACGCTTAAAAATCAAGGTAGTATCGAGAAAGCTCTCCGCTCTCTGAAGAATTCTATTCCCATCAAATACGAATTGAAGTCCGGAGAAGTGTACATCAGTCGTGATTGACTCTTTACTCCCTATACAAAAAATCCCTTAACCCTACGAGAAATGAGATGATGCTCATGCTGTTTTTGGGCAAGTTTTTTTTGCGCCGAAAAAAAGTAGTAAGATGTCTAAGTGTTTTTTTTTGTTTACTTGTTTTATAACATGATGATCCTACTTAAGAATGGGTTTTTGTCCCGAGTGATTGAACTCGTGTTTTTCTATTAAAAATTTTAACAAACAATAAAAACATACCATGAAGAAAAATTTTTCAGCTAACACAAGCAGAGGAATAAAACTTTATTTGCTTTTACTGTCTTTGTTCTGTGTCTCCTTGCATGCAACTGCGCAAATATCGCTGTCGTTGCAAAATGCGACAATAGGACAAGCCATTGAGAGTATAAAAAAACAAAGCAAATACAATTTTTTCTATGATGACCGTATTGCTCATCTGAAAGCAGATGACCTCCGAATTGACGACGGCACGCTAAACGATGTGCTCAAAGCCTTATTCAGTAACAAAGACATCGTTTATCGGATTGAGGACAATATCGTTTATCTTTCTCTTAAAAGTAAAGAGTCGGAAGCAGCAACTCCGGGTAACCGCCGTTCCGTTTCGGGAAATGTTGTGGATGATGCCGGAGAGCCTCTCGTTGGGGTTCGAGTTACCGTAAAAGGTACGAGTATCGGTACCATTACCGATATTGATGGAAAGTACCGCATAGAAGTGCCTTCGAATCAATCCCAACTACAATTTTCGCACATCAGCTACCATTTACAAACGATTGCCGTGGGGAATCGCTCGGTGATTAATGTAGAGCTGAAAGAACAAACTCAACTTATTGATGAGGTCGTGGTAACAGCTTTAGGAATTAAGAGAGAGAAAAAGCTCTTAGGTTATTCTATGCAAGAGCTAAAAGGCGATCAGATGAACCAAACAGGCAATGCTTCGATAACCGGAGCACTTCAAGGTAAAGTCGCTGGTGTACAAATGAATATATCTCCTACAGGCCTTAATGGATCGACAAAAATCACCATCCGGGGTAACAGTTCGCTGACTGATAATAACCAACCTCTTTGGATCGTAGATGGCATACCTTTCGGCGATGCCAGCAATTCGAACGTATCGGTTTACGGAGGAATTGACCGAGGAGGGACTTCGGTCGATATTAACCCCGAAGATATTGAATCCATCTCGATATTGAAAGGCCCCAATGCAGCGGCTCTTTACGGATCGCGTGCCGGAAACGGAGTGATACTCATAACGACAAAAAAAGGAGTTGCTCAAAAGGGTTTTGGAGTAAACTATAACTCTTCTTTCACTTGGACCGATGTGGCCGAAACTCTCAATATGCAAGACGTTTATGGGCAAGGTGAGAACGGTGCCTACCGTAAATCGGTTTTTAGCTTTGGAGGGCCTTTAGACAATCATTTGACTCCCGCTTGGTGGAAAAATAGCGGAAGCGACAGCATTCCTTATCGCTACAATGGAAATAAGTTGAAAAAATATTTTCGAACCGGATTTTCTCAAAATCATACCATTTCGATAGGTAGTACAAATCAAGATTCGCATTACCGTAGCTCGATCGGCTATCTTAATTCCGATGGTTTGTTTCAGGGAGAAAAACTTGAGAAAATAAACATCGATCTGAATTCCGGAAAAAAAATCAACAAATACCTTAGTATGGACAGTAAGATCTCCCTATCCAAAACAACGGCAAAAAACCGTCCTTATATAGGACTTTACGGGGAGATGTACCAGTTGCTTTACTTGCCGAACAACATCAGTTTGGAGGATTTGGAGCGGCACCACATGCGCACTGCAATACATTCTCAATCGGGTACGGAGTATCAGCTGCACGACAACTGGTTAGGCCCAGATCAAGATTACAGAAATCCCTATTGGATGCGTAATCAGCGCAGCAATATGGATGAGCGTTGGCGTGCTTTTGGTTACCATTCTTTGAAAGTGAATTTTACTCCTTGGCTTTATGCTACTGGAAAAATATCACTTGACTACTACCGAACTAAGGTAGAAGAAACCGATAAAGGATTGGGATTAAATATTGAAAATATCATATTGAATGATAACTTTTTCAAATCCGAACAAAACTTTTTTGAAATCAATTCCGAGTTTATGGTTCATGGCAACAACCGTATCGGAGAAAAAATTCGTGTTGATTATGGGGTGGGAGCCAACTCAATGTTTTTCAAAGAAGAAGGTCTCTATGCCGCTGCACAAAATATGTCCGAGAAAGGAAATTGGTATCTGAACAGCGCCGGACAACAGATATATGCAGAGAAAGGAATCCCTACTTATGCCAATCAAAGGCTGAAGCAAAAGAAAGTGAACTCACTGTTCTACACATTTCAGCTAGCTTACGATGACTATCTTTCTTTCGACATGACCGGACGCAACGATTGGTCATCTACATTACCGGCACCTCATGCTTACTTTTATCCGTCCTTTAACTTGAGTTATATTGCTACCGAGTTCATGAATAAGATGGATATACGCAGTCCGAAATGGCTGACTTACGCAAAACTGCGCTTGTCTTATGCTCAGGCAGGAAAGGATACCGAACCATATTCTTTAAAAACCTATAATACCTACAACCAGTCCTTTACCGGTCCGAACTACAATCGTACCAAGACTTATGTTACTCCCGATTTCAAGCCTGAGATGAATACTTCCTACGAAGCGGGTTTGGAAATGAAATTTTTGAACAATCGTTTAGGTTTTGATTTTACATACTATAACTCGATTACTAACAATCAAATAATGCTTATTCCGGCTGCATCATCGAGTACCTTTAAAGATTGGAGGATCAATGCCGGAGATGTACAGAATCAGGGTTTGGAGTTTGCGTTGTACACGACCCCTATACAAACGAAGAACTTTGAATTTACTTTGGATATGAATTTAGCACACAACAATACTGTGGTACGTAAGTTACACCCCAAAAAGACTTATGTGGATTTTGGTGTTGATAACTTTTTTGTGACTGTAGGAGCTGTTGAAGGCGGAAGGTTAGGGGATATCTTTGCGGCACGAGTGTTGAAAAAAGACAAAGATGGTAATTTGATAATCAATAAGCATTCGGGTCTTCCACAAACCGAAGAACGGAGCAACTTCGATAAAAAATTTGTTTTGGGAAATATACAGCCCGATTTGATGATGTCGATAGCACCACGTTTTACTTTTTTTAAGGACATCCACGTGTCAGCTTTGTTCGATATGAAGTTTGGCGGTAATATTGTTTCCGTTACTGAAGCTATTGCAACGCATTACGGAACCGCAGCTCGTACATTGGACAGACGGACAGATTATATCGTTCCGGGTGTTTACGAAAATGGAACTCCCAACACGAAGGCTATATCTTTGGAGAACTACTATCGCTATATCGGTGATACGGGTAAGAATACCGGTGTTCCCGAAAATTTTGTTTACGACGCTTCGTACATCAAATTCCGAGAACTTTCGATAGGCTATTCCTTGAATCGTAAATTGCTGAAAAGTACACCAATGAACTCCTTCCGTCTTTCTTTTGTTGCACGAGACCTGTTCTATCTTCTTAAGCATACACCCGGAACCAGCCCCGAAGGAGGTTTCGATACGACAATTTACTCGCAAGCTTTCGATTATTTGTCAATGCCGAATACACGTACGCTGGGATTTTCCATTAGTGCCGGTTTTTAAACAAAATTAAATCTTTCAGATATTATGAACAACATTTTTAAATCGTTTCTGATGTACAAGTTTAAGATCATCTTCGTTTCAATGCTTCTTCTTGCTGTTTTTCAAGCATGTACCTCCGATTTCGAAGATATAAACAAATCATTGAACCCGCTTGCAAATATTAATGATACATCTACTGATAGCCTTTTCGTCCCTGGGATAGATTTGGGAAGAGCTATTACCGATGTAGAATTGAAACAACTTCAAAGTAATGTCGAAAATATGGGAACCATATTTCGCAAGTTTTCTTACGAGGGAGTGTACAATAATTATCAGCGTACCACCAACCTTACTCACGATATATACGCCGGATATTTTGCCAATTTGAATCCGTCTTTTCTTGCGCTTACCCCTACTTACAATCATAGCGAATCGTGGAGTAATCACCGTTGGAACCATTTTTATCAGGATCGCACTGTTGAATATGGAGAATTGGTACGGACTTTCTGGTTTGTAAAACACGATTTTGAAAAAAATACTGGGGTTTATCTGAATGCTTTTTATATAACTCGCATATATTATGCTTTCTTGATTTCGATGCAAACGGATAGCTATGGAGACATTCCTCTTACCGACAAGCATTTACAAGGTATATCCGACTCTGAAAGTCCGAAATACAGAAAACAGGAAGAAGTTTATGATATCATTTTCAAATTATTAGATGAAGCTTTGTCGAATATTAATCCTGTACCTGCGGAAGACTCCTTTAATCTGGGTGAGGACGACCGCTGTTATGGGGGCGATGTTAAAAAATGGATACGTTTTGCTAATACTTTACGTTTAAGGCTCGCCCTGCGTATATCCGCTGTCGATCCCGAACGTGCACGCAAGGAAGGTGAAGCGGCCCTATCCCATCCCGGAGGACTGATGACAGGACAGGAAGATAATATGAGAACTATCCCTAAATATGCCACTGTTGATATGGGAGGAGAAAACTCCGGAGGCGATGAGAATATTTATGCCCTCTGTAGTTATACTTGGTCGGACGCCGGTTTGAACAAAGATTTGGAAACGGCATACAAAAGTTTGAGCTCTGTTCTCGATCCTCGCTGTCCTGTTTGTTGGTATCGCCCTCTTGAAGAAAACAGTACATTGGATGACCCGATAGAATCGACGAAAGACTTCTTAGGCGTTCAAACTGGTGATCCAGATATCCAAAAACCTTCTTTCAAGCATTCGCGTTTACGTTCGTATGCCCGAGATGGGAAAAAACTTCGTGATGATGCTTGGTTTGGACTTGCGCGCGAAAGCGTCTGGTTAAGCTATGCCGAAAGCCGTTTCCTGCTTGCCGAAGCTGCACTTCGGGAGTGGGGGGGCGTTGAGTTGTCGCATATCGACTATTTCTTACAAGGGATAACGGCTTCCATGTCATACTATAAAATACCTGAGGCTAGCATCAATGAATATATAGCCGGCCTTAAGATATTTACCGAAGCTGGGAAAAATCCTTTCGAGTCAACTGATAAAGAAGCGATGCTGAAGCAGATAATCATACACAAATGGTTGGCTATCTTTCCCAATGGAAATGAAGCTTGGGCTGAATTCCGGCGGACGGACTACCCAGATTTTATCTCTCTGCCTCTCTTCAATAATTCCGGAGGGAGGGTAGCTGAAGGAAAATTTATACAACGTATCAATTATCCCGGAAGTGAAAGTCTTAATAATGTGAATTTTCCTTATCCTCAAGGATTGAGGGCGGATGCTCGTATGTGGTGGGATCTTACCGAAACCACTAATGAAAATGGAGAACGAAACCTACCGAACAACTTCTCAATACATCCCGGACAGTTATTTTTCAATATGCTTAAAAATAGATAAAAACGGAGTATTCTTTAAATATAAATAGAAGAATGCTATAAATTAATTCTAATTCATTTAAATGTAACACTATCATGAAAACTAAAAGTATTTTGTTTTTTGTGTTGATGCTTTGGGGTATTAACACGTTAGTATGGAGTCAAGCGCCACTTGCAGGTTGTTGGCATCCTGATTTTATAAAGGATTGGGTTCCCGAGAAAGATCCTGATCGAAAATTTAACCGTAGTACAGTACCTTTACAACCCCGTATCCCTACTAAACAGACTGTAAAAGCCAATAATGAACAATTCTCCGAAGGACAAGTAGCCGCTTGTCTTACCATGCATCCTATGTGTAGTCAGGTTCCCGCACAAGGGGCTAACAACTTTGTCGGGTACAATCCAACCTATTGGCAATACCTTGACCTCTTGGTTTGGTGGGGAGGTTCGGCTGGCGAAGGTATCATCCTCCCACCCTCGGCTCCTGTTATCGATGCGGCTCACATGAGTGGCGTTAAAGTTTTAGGACAGATATTCTTCCCACCTATTGCTTTTAGTGGAAATCCCGATTGGACCCGACAAATGAACAGTACAACGGGTGATGGGGTATATCCATATGCGCGTAAGTGTGCTGAAATAGCTAAATATTATGGCTTCGACGGCTGGTTTATCAACAGCGAAACCATAACAAGTGCCGATTGGACGAATTGGACGAAGGACTACCTGCGCTATGCTAAAGAGATTGGGCTGGAAGGCCAGGAAATACAATTATACAATATGGCAAGCTATGTAGCTTCATCAGCACAGTCTGTTGCTCGTCAAAAAGGCGGATCTTTCATGGTTAATTATGGAGGGGTAAATAGTGCTATTCAGGCTACAGCCGGACATACGAATGAGAATGAATGGGGTAATAAATTTGAATCCTATTATGCAGGTATAGAACAAAGTGGCTCCTATAATGTCCCTTCTTGGGAGTTTGACAGGCTTTTTCCTAAATCAGGGCATGCTGCTTCAGTAAACTGGTTTAACCCTGAAGAGCAAATCTGGAAACAGGTCGTAAAAAATTTGCTTGAAACTCCTAATGCTCAGGGGAGTATGGCCTACCAAGCTATGGAAAGAGTTTTTAAGAATGAGCAGACTTTCTGGACGAATAACCAAGGAGATGTTACCTTGATACGGAATTATTCTACAAGGGGTCTTGCTACCGGAATACAGGAACGTTCCGCCATACAAAATAAGCCCTTTGTGACAGCCTTCAGTATGGGACTGGGTAAACACCGCTTTGTAAATGGAGAAAAGAGAGGTACGCAAGATTGGTATCATCGTGGTATGCAGAGTGTTATGCCTACTTGGCGCTGGTGGGTTGTAGCTCCTGAGGGAGGATCAAAATCCGATATTAAGTTCG
Source organism: Porphyromonadaceae bacterium H1 (assembly GCA_001653155.1). GTDB lineage: Bacteria > Bacteroidota > Bacteroidia > Bacteroidales > Paludibacteraceae > H1. The sequence continues at coordinate 27,948 of BDEJ01000085.1, read as the reverse complement.
CTTACGATTGGGATGATGCCTACAACATGGGTACTTCCATAAAATTATCGGGAGATTTGAAAAATGGTTCTTACACCCTCAATCTCTATAAAACAAAGATAACTGTTGCTGCAGGTGATAAGATGGAGGTTGTGTACAAAACGAACAAAGCAAACAGCATCAGGCTTAAACTTGGAACTTTATCTGCAACGACGGCTATTACAACAAAATACGAACCGACTTCTACTACCGTTCGTAACGGCTGGACGGTTGATACTTATGACTTGTCAAGCTTAGATAAAAGGAGCATATACATGATTTCTTTGGATGTGAATGCCGGTACGGATGGTACAGGGTTTGCCGCATCTTTGGGACAAATTGGCATATATCCGTCTAATTATACACCGAAGGCAACTCAAGTTGCAAATATCGAAATACAGAATGACTTGGCGCCTACACAGGGGGATCTTCGTATCATTTGGGATCATCCTGCAGACATAAGCCAAATCGACCACTATAATGTTTACCTTACTCGTAACGGCAAAACTAACTTGGTAGGACAAACCCGTAACGAAGGTTTCTACGTTCCGAAATTTACTCGTAAGGGGCTTGATGAAACGAGTTTGAGTGTTTCGGTGAAAGCTGTTTATAAAAATATGGAAGAGTCTGCCACAGGAGCTTCCGTTTCCGCTTCTTTCCCCGAAGTAGGGCTTCCTGAGATACAGCAGGTTCTTGCTTCGAAATCCTTGCTTCAGCCCAATGAAGAAGTAACCTTTACGGTTACTGCTACGAATTTCCCCACTCAATACGAATGGAAAGCTCCGGAAGCAGGCGTTGGTGAATTACTGAGTCAGAACGGAAATACGGCTCGTTATCGATTCACTTCCGAAGGCAAGCACGATGTGGAGGTAAGTGTAAGTAATTCGATTGGAAGTACTACCCACCGGGAAACAAAAATCGTGAATGTGCATGCCGGTTCCCTGAAAATAGTGAGCCGTGCATCTAATGGAGGAAGTGTGACAGGAAATTTTAATGGATACGATTGTAATAATTTTATGGTTAGTAGCAGGGAGCATCCCGGATGGCTTATTGACAATGTGGAAGTACCCGGATCACTTTCGAATAAATGGTGTGCCGGTGGAGACAAAGAGCATTGGACCATAATAACGCTCGATAAAATTTATGAACTTTATCGTTTTAGAATTCACGATTGCGGTAATAAGGAAAATCCCTCGGATAACATGACTTTTTACAAAATTTACACTAGTGTCGACAAGGTAAATTGGGAGAAAGTGCTCGATATGCAAAATGTTCCGGCTACAGCTGCTTACAACGTAAAAGACCATTATATATCTCCGGTGTTTGCCAAATACGTTAAACTGGTGCCTTACGACCCCGATAAAGCGATTACGATTCGTATTTGGCAATTTGATGTCTTTGGTTTGGAAGCTACTCCAACTCCTTCACTTACAGAACTAAAAGCAGACAAACGTATCGTTAAAGTAGATGAAGAAGTAACTTTTACTGTTAAAGCTTCTCAGAATCCTACTGATTATCAATGGAAAATTAATGAAAACTCTACTTTAGTAGATCAAGAAGATTCTCCTACCGGCAGTAAAGCTATCTTTACATTCGGCGAAGAAGGAGTTTATGATATTAGCGTTACGGCAATTAATGCAGGGGGAGAAAAAACGATAACCGCTACAAAAATGTTGCAGGTATCCAACAGTGAAAGTTTGATAAGCCTCAATAAACCTGTTGTACTTGCTAGCCATGATGAAGGAAAAAGCTACCTAACTGACGGTGTTACAGAGCCAAGCAATCTTTCTCACAGATGGAATGCCAAAGGGGCTTCCGAATATTGGGCCATTGTCGATTTGCAAGCTAATTACGATATAACACGCTTCGTTACTTATGATTGTCGGAGCATGGAACCCGTAGTGTTGCACAATTTTAATCACTATAATGTATTTACCGCAACCACTATTGACGAACAGGGTAAAGGGGATTGGAAACAGGTCCTTCGTGGTCGAAACGCTATTGAAAAGAACATCAAAGATGATCAGCTATCTACTCCTGTCAGAGCACGCTATGTGAAATTCAATCCATATGATTGGGCACTTTTCGAGACACGTGTTTACGAGTTTGAAGTTTATGGTAAGAAAGTTCTCATGCTTCCTGAACTTGGAATGCAGGAAAACTTCGAACTTGAAGTGGGCAAAAAACGTGAAATTTCACTGACTTACAATCTGAAAGGAGAACAAAAAGCGGATAACTTCGCTATTGATGTTAAGGTGATGGACGGAAATAAGCTTAGCCTTTCGGGTAAAACTGTGAATGATACTCACGTAAACTTTACGCTTACGGGAAATTCGACAGGTAGTTCAAAGATAGAAGTAATTCTCAAGAATGGAACACAGATTGTAAAAACAGAATTTACCGTAACGGTTAAACAGAAGAACGGTCTCTCGGGTCTTGTAGCTCCGGCACTCAGTTTCTGGCCTAACCCTGTTGTAAGTGGTGAAAGTTTGCATGTCCAAAGTGAAGGGCTGACATGGATACGCCTCTTTTCACCCGAAGGTATGTTGCTCCGCCAAGAAGCTGCAACAGTTGATGTAACTTTACTTTCCACTGTCGGTCTCAAACCGGGTATTTATTTGATACAAACCTCTGGAAAAACCTCACAATTGAGCAAGGTGCTGGTGAAATAAATCCCTTTTGTTGAATATATAAGGAAACAGGTGTCGCTCTCGCGTACACCTGTTTCCTTTTTGTAAGCACTTTATGATTGTAGCAATAGTTTATGTTATAACCCAATCATAAGTCATGCAAGATTTAGTTTCGATGAAATCTTGAAGAAATAAATTTTCATTCGGATATGCGAATTCCCGATACAATCACTCACAAATGTCCTGTATTACCGATATACAGGCAAATTGCATTTTCAGAGCATCGTCCTGTCTTCTTGCTTAATCTATTAGATGAATGGCGCTGATGGGCAAACGCAGACCATTCTTAAGGTTTAACATGGCATTGATCAGGATCAGCTCGTCGTATTCTTTCAGAGTTGTGATATGTACCGGGACTTCTTTGATGCAGCCGGTCTTTAACAGGCGTTGTCTTTGGGTTCCGTTCAGAAGGAAGGTCTCCGGGGTGATGTATTCATTTCCTCTTCTGAGCACGATGTTGGAAAAGGAGCTATCGGTGAGGAAGCCGTCTTTTAAAAAGATGACCTCATCGAAGCCTTTGAGCTTCCACCTTTCGTATTCCAAAGCTCTTCTATCGGCATATTTGAAAGCGTAATCGAGTCTGTCGGCATTGACGGCAATCAAGGAGGTAATTTTTCTGGGGATATAAGCCTCAAAAGTAATGTCGCGGATAAGACGGTCGTAAAGCAGTCTGCACTTTACCGGACCGGACTTCAGCGAAGGCGGCATGATGCCTGCAAGGTCAGGGAGATTGGGTAGAGGGAAGCCGAAGTGTGCGGCCGTTTCGCGCATTCGTTTCAGATGACCGTCCCGATTGATTACACGACCATCTCGGATAGCGATTGTTTCGATAAATTCCATCGTGTTTGTTTTGTGGGCTTGTGTCGTTTAAAACGGTAGATATACTTTTTTCACCACCTCGTCGTACTCGTCTTTCAAGCTGCTGTTGACTGTTATTCCTCCTCCGCTGCGGTACACATACGGCGAACTCTCCAGATCGATGAAACGGATAAGCACGGCAGAGTCAAGACTCCTGCCATCGAAATAGCCGGATACGCCGGTGTAAAATCCACGGAGAGCTGCTTCGGCCTTCGCGATCAGCGTGAGGGTCGCTTCTTTGGGAGCGCCGGAGATGGAGCCGGCAGGCAAGAGCGTTCGAATAATCTCTCCCAAACGACCTTTCCAGTCGCTCGGCAGGTCTCCTTTTATCTCGGAGCTGACTTCGAGAATAGGACCATTGGATGTTTCGATGCGGTCGATGTAGCGGAATCGTTCTACCCGTACCTGAGAAGCCACCATCGAGAGATCGTTCCGTATCAGGTCGACAATGGTATAATGTTCGGAAAGCTCTTTGTAATCACTTAATATTTTTGTCTCTGCGTCGGGAATGCGTGCATCGATCGTACCTTTCATCGGGTTGGAAGAGATGCTTCCTTTTTCTATTTTTACAAACCGCTCGGGAGAAAAGCAGACAAAAGCGCCGGGAACATATACTTTATACAATGTGTGAGAACGATGAAATATCTCTTCGGGAGATAGATCAGTCTCGATAGGCGTTTGGACTGTCAGATTGGTCAGAAAGGAATCGCCTCGAAGCAAACCTTCACGTACGATGGAGAAGCGGCGAGCATATTCTGTTTGCGTTTCGGGGTATTTATCAAACCGATAGCTGGAGGAGTCTGTTGTTTTCGGTTGGCAATTCGAAAAACCCTGAAAATCGAAGAGCACCTCCTGCTGTTCGAGTGGGTTGAGGACAAAGAATCCACGGCACAGTTCAAAGTCCAGCCCGAAGACAAACGGGCTTCCTTCAGCCCCTGCCTGATTCATCATCCGAATGACTTCTTCCGCTTTTTTCATGTTATTCTTTCAAATATTTTCGTTCCTCTAAATTTTCCAGTATTTGCATCTGTTGAATCGCTATTTGATTTAGTTTTATAAGTCGTTCGTGCTGCGGCAATCCCTCATTTATTAGGACAGCATTGATATTTTCCATGTTCGAGAGGCAAATCAGTTCGTTGATGGTAGCATAATCACGGATATTTCCTTTTAATTTGGGGTTAATCTCTCGCCATCGTTTAGCCGTTATGCCAAACATGGCAACATTGAGCACATCCGCTTCTTCCGCATAAATGATATTTGTTTGTGTCGGAGTAATCTTTTCGGGAATCAGATGCCGTTTGATAGCATCTGTATGAATACGGTAGTTTATCTTGGCAAGTTCTCTTTTCGCACTCCAGCCTAATAGTTTTTGTTCCTCCGATTTAAGTCGTTGAAATTCTTTGACCAAATATAGTTCAAACTCGACCGAAACCCAACTTGCAAACTTAAATGCAATATCATGTTGAGCATAAGTGCCTCCACCGGCACCTTTCTGTGTGATAATACCTATAGATGCAGTTAATTCAATCCATCGAGAGGGACTCATCGTAAATGCGTTGCTTCCGGCATCTACCAGAAGGGGGTCGAATTCGACCCCTTTAAATTGAGGGTTGTTCAATTTCTCCCACAAACCAAGGTATTCTAACGTATTCTTCTGGCGCATCCAGTTTTTTACGACATCTTTTGGTTCAGCAGGATTTTTTTGCCGGGCAATATCCGTAATACAGATATAGTCCATGCCATCTTTCTGCATAGTCTTGATGACAATCTCTTTGACAATGATTCCAGAAGTTATTTTCATGTTGCAAAAATATCGAAAAAACTTGGACTTGTAGCCGTTTTAGTTTTACTTTTGCGCAGTGGAAGCGATAGAACCGAAACATCTGTTGATTGTCGACAATCACGATTCGTTTGTGTATAATCTTGTGCAAATGGTCGAAGAAAACGGGCATTGTACGTACGATATCGTGCGGAACGACTGCCTTGTTCCGGAGAGCATCACCGGGTATAAAGGCATCCTGCTTTCGCCCGGTCCGGGACTTCCCGGTGAGGCCGGTAAACTCTGTCGGCTGATCGAAGAAACACACAAGCATATGCCGATACTCGGCATCTGCCTCGGACATCAGGCCATTGCCGAAGTGTTCGGTGCGCGGCTGACAAGGCTTGATCAGCCGCTTCACGGACACAGGTCAGCTCTCCTTATTACCGAACCTGACGAGTTGCTGTTCCGGGGTGTTGAGGATGGAAGTCCGATCGGACACTATCATTCCTGGGTCATCGAACGAGAGAGTTGTCCCGAAAAATTACTGACGACAGCCGTAGATGACAAGGGTTTGATTATGGCTATCCGTCATCGCTGTTATCCTGTTCGAGGTCTTCAATTTCATCCCGAATCGATCATGACGACGGCGGGGAAAAATATGATTAATAACTGGATTGAATCTTTATAATACGCTCCGGTTTCACATGAGTTACATTATTGGAGCATTAATAGGAGGATAAGTTTTCCCCGAGAAGGTTCTCAATTTAAGAATCGCATATGTTGAATAGGGTAGGGGCTATTATTAATTCCACTCAAGGACGAGAGTTTCTTCTGGTCGAATGCTGATTTTCTTTCCATATATTTTTCTATCCCGATTGGGGAAAATGATCTTTGGTTTTAATCCCGGAGCCTCGATGTGTAGATTACATTTTTTCTTACTTTTATTGATAACTACCGATAAAAAGGAATTGCCGTTCTGCATTGTTTGCATGAAAAGTCCTTTTTCATATTTTCGGAAACGGATAGGAACTTGAGGCTCTATATAGTCCAGAAGTAAGCGTGATAGCTCTTTGCTTTCTCCACTTCGACGAGCACCAAGACCTATCAGAGAGGGTATCCAAAGGCATTTTCCTTGCCCGAATTGATTGATGGCAGCAATACAGCCTTCTGCATCCTTTGCCAATATCTCGGCTCCCTTGGGCTGTATGTAGGCTTTCCAAAGATGAGCAGCGAGAGGCTCTTGTAACATCAAAGGGAAATTGCCGGGTAGGCAAACTACTTCTCGGATGCTCCCTCCGAATACATCCTCAAGCGGAAAACCTGTATTGAAAAGGCTCAACATATTTTCGTCGTAAAAACCGCTGAGACCTTCGACAAAGAGTTTCCCTCCTTTTTTTACAAAATTTCGAATATTTTCCCATTGCCACGAGGGCAGAACGATTTGATGGGCCAGAATGATAGAAACACCCTGATAGCTGTTTTTAGACCAGTCGAACTCATTAAATTCTTTGAAATTTGGCACAATGCCGTTTTCGCAGAGCATCTCATAATAGGCTAATGCCGATTTGATGACTCCCCCCGGTTGCCGACCCTCGTAATCTTCTCCTTCACCGTATTGTACTTCTTTCTCCACCCATAAAGACTCCCTATTGTAAAGGATGTTTATATTCGATTCGAGAGCTTCGGCACGACTGAATACAGCATTGTTTTTTGTCAGACAGTTAACTACCTCGCTGGCGGCTTGCATCCGATTGGAAGCCTTGTGCTGAAAATCGAGTAAGGCCCATTCCCCAGCTTCCTCTCCGATAGAACGAGCGTTGAGGCACCAGAATATGATGCCTTTGGCACCTGTTGCAATACTTGTCCAAAGCCATTGCAGAGTTTCTTCATAGCTCGGGCAGAAAGGATTCTTCCCTGAATACGTATTATTTCCTCCTTGTAGCTCTGTTACCAGAAAAGGTAATTGACCCGCTCCCGAACGAATAAGGTTACAATTGGCCGATATGGCAACTGTGTATTGAGGACGCTTGAAAAAACCGAAATGCCAGCTGGGATGGGCGGATGCTCCTAAAGAATGGAGGAATTTGCGCCAAGCAGGGAAATCGTATTCGGCTACGTTTTCGAATATCTGATGGTTGTTGACGTGTATGTGATGACTGTTGTCGTGCTGCTCTACTTCTTTCGCAATCCAAGCGAGATAAGCTGTATTGTGTTGGAGTAGGAATTTTTGTTCTTCAAAATTTTTGAGTAAGCGATACCCTTTGCTACGATAGCTGTTTGAGCTTTGTTGAGCTTTCCATTCCGAGAGTTTATTCCGGCTGTAATCTGTTCGAGGCAAGTGGCCGCCCGTTCCCGGCTCGTTCATGAGCACCCAACCGTAGAGTGCAGGAGAATTTTTAAAATGCCGGACTGTTTTTTCTATGTAGATCTTTATTTTCTTTTCGTGTTGACTGTCTAATGGGAATTTAAAACCACCAATGGAGTTTCCGGGCGTGTAAGGAAATAAGGAGCCGAATATTTTTATGCCGTATTTCTCCGCTGCGGAGAATGCCTGATCGAAAAGTCTGAAATCCCAGTTTCCGTTGGAGTCTTTCATATAGTCTTCAAACAAGCGGATACGACATAATTCCATGCCGTTTTCTTGCAGCCGTTTGAACCACAGTTCTATTTCATCGGCGCTTTGGCCCGGTTCAATGAAAACTTCTGCTCCGATCATGATGGGGCTGCGAGGCGCTTCTTGAGCCATAGCAGACGAAAAAGAACTGATTGTCAGACATAAAATGATGATGCCGAGTGATTTGTTGAACATGATGATTTGTTGAAAATAAGAATGCATAAGTCTCTTCAGTCGAATGAATTACTAATTTGTAAGCTCAGGATGAAAAGCCTCTTATTGGGACTTTCTGTTATTAACGTTGTTTTATGTTAAGTTTTGCTGATTTAATATTGTCGCTTGTTGCGGTCAGCTCTATATCGGAATTTGTTTTACCGGATCGGATAATCAGCTGGCACTTCCCGTTGAATAAGGAACGCTGCCAATGTCCTTCCATGCAGTGGTCGGCTTCGTGCGAAGAGGGATCTCCATTACCAACTCCGATGATTTTTGCATCGCCTGACAAAGAGAACTTTATAAGATTATTGCAGTCAGGCACCTCACGCCCTTTTTTATCTCGGGTTGAAATATTCACCACTACGGCATCTTTTTCGTTTGCTCGTATGCTCTCTTTTGATGGTGTCAATACTATTTCATGTACTTTTCCGGTAGTTTCGATACTTTTTTCAAACTTTCGTCCGTTTTTGAATGCAAGGGCACGCAACCTTCCCGGTTTATAAGTAACTTCCCATTCCAAATGTCCGTTGCGCGGCATTACTTTCCTTCCGAGGCTTTTCCCATTGAGGAAGAGTTCGATGCTCTCGGCATTTGAGTTTATCCATACTTTGAGATTTTCTCCTTCTTTCCAGTTCCAGTGTGGAGCGATGTGGAGTACATCCTTATTGCTCCACCACGATTGATAATAATAGTAGATACTTTTCGGAAAACCACACATGTCCATTATTCCGAAATGGGAATTGATGTTTTTCCATTCGTAGGGAGTAGGTTCTCCTCTATAGTCAAACCCTGTCCACACGAATCCTCCCATGAACCATGCCCGCTCCGATGCTATTTTCCACCAATATTCGGCTGTAGAGGCCCAAGGAGGAAAGTTCTCGTCGAAATCGCTAAGATAGCGGTTTAGAGTGTCTTTCCGGTAGATACCGCGGGTGCTGACCGTGCTCCCTAACTCTGAACCCAAGATCGGCTGATCCGGACGAGCTCTCCGGTAATCATCGAGTTCGTTCAGGTTGTAATTAAATCCCCGTACAGGTATAACCTCGTTTACCCCAGAGATTACATTGCCTAAATTTACTCCACATGTCGCACTGCGTGTAGGGTCAATCTGTTTTAACTTTCTCAACATGGAGCGAATAATTCGTTTCCCTTCAATTGCCGATTGATAGACCTCTTCTTCGTTTCCCAAAGACCACATGAACACGGAAGGACGGTTCCGATCACGCAGGACAAGGGATTCGAGTTGCTTCATATATTCTTTTCCGGAATTGAGCAGTCTGGTTTCGCCTATAACCAGCATTCCGAGACTGTCGCAGGCATCGAGTAGTTCCGGAGTGGGAGGATTGTGAGCACTTCGATAGGCATTTGCCCCCATTTCTTTAAGCAGGCCGATTCGGTAATATTGCAGGTAGTCCGGCAGGGCACTTCCTAAGCCGGCATGATCCTGATGGCAGCAGACGCCTTTTATCTTTATGTTTACGCCATTCAGGAAGAAACCCTTGTTTGCATCTATGCGAATATCGCGGATGCCGAAACGAGTCTCTATGCAATCGACGATTTTTCCTGCTGATTTGATTATCGAAACCGCTTTGTAACGACACGGATTATCCAAGTCCCAAAGTAAGGGCTGCTGGATGACGAGGTGTTTTTTTAGCTTTCTTTCTTCTCCTGCTTCCAGAGAAATGGATGCTGTTTCAGTTTGAGCTATTGTTTTACCCTCAGGGTTTAGTATCTGTGTTGTAATGCTGCATGATTGGCGTTGATCGTATTCATTTTTTATTTCACTCTGAATGTTGAGGCGAGCTTCCGAAAAATCGGCATTAAGATCGGCGTGTATGAATATACCGTTTTCAGTAAAATGGAGGTTGTCGAATATTTCAAGCCATACGTGACGATATATTCCGGCCCCTTCGTAAAACCAACCTTCGTATTGACTTGCATCTACGCGAACAACAATTACATTCTCTCGGTCGTAACGGATAAAGTCGCTAATATCGTATGAGAAACCGGTATATCCACTCAAATGAGTGCCGCAATAAAAGTTGTTGACCCATACTTGACTGTTCCGAAAAACTCCGTCAAAAGTAAGCAATACACGCTTGTCGGTATCGCTTTGTGCATCCAGCCTAAAGGCCTTTCGGTACCATCCGATACTGTTTTGAGGATACAAACCGCCTATGGGCTTATATCCATGGGCTTTCACATCGGGATTACTGGAGTATTCGAAAGGTAAATCTACTACCCAATCGTGAGGTAAATCTATTTTATTCCATCCGCTGTCATCAAAATCAGGACGAATGCAAGTCGTATAGTTTTCGGCTGTTTTGGCAAAAAGCCGTACTGTACCGTAGTTGAAGTCCTTTTTCGGATCTTGCGCATGGCCGAGGTGAAAACGCCAATCCTCGTCGATGTTTATTCTCTTTCTGACATTTGAATGATTACTTGCCTGTGCTGAAAATACCATCAGCAGAAAAGATAATATCAAATGCTTGCAATGTTTTTTCTTTTTCATACTTCTGCAAAATACCTGTTGTTGCCATCCGAACAACAAAGGTAGATACAGAGCGGCATTTGAAATTTATCTTTTTTTGATGTTTTATTATCAAATAATTTGCTCCAAGGATTTGCTTTTACTCGTAGTCTTAGGTCTTTGTCAGTTATGGGATGGTTTTGTTAGAAAGTCACGAGGAGAAACATTAAAATATTTCTTAAATGCACGACTGAAGTTCGATAATTCCTGATATCCCACAGCGAAAGCAATTTCGGATACATTGTGATTACCTTCTTTTAGTAATTGAGCTGCATGAGTCATTCGTATTTGAATGATCAGATTATAGGGTGTAGTATCCATGAGAGCTTTTACTTTTCGGAAGAGTTGGTTCACACTCATTTTCAGTTCTTCTGCTAATATTTCGATGTTAAACTCAGAGTCTGCTATATGTGCCATTATGATTTCATTCACCTTTTTTATAAAGGCTTGTTTCTGAGGGTTCTCGGAGAGTTTCTCTTCGTATTCATTCAAATTCTCCGATTGTTTGTATTGTTCCCACATCTTTTTCCGAGAGAGTAACAGGTTTTGTATTCGGGCATTGAGAATGGAGGGAGAGAAAGGTTTTGTTATGTAGTCATCCGCTCCAACTTCGTAACTTTCGAGCACTTGAGCTTCATTGTGAAGCGATGTAAGGAGAATGACGGGAATATGATTTGATTTATCGTTATTCCTCAATGCTTTTAGCATTTCTATGCCGTCCATCGAAGGCATCATAATATCGCTTACAATTAAATCCGGAATGAGATCCAATGCTATTTTTAGTCCTTCCGATCCGTCTTTCGCAAGAATTATCTGAAATTGCTTACGCAATATGTTGCTTATGTAATTCCGCATATCAGTATCGTCCTCTATGATCAGGATAATATCCAATTCGTTGTTTTCTATAGTGTTGTGTTTGTTCTCATTCTGTTCCTTTAGCTCCTCTTCGGAGGAGTGCTCTATTACGGTTCTTAACTTTTCTGTTTGATCTACAGGTAATTGTACCGTAAAACAACTTCCTTGGTTTAATACACTTTCGACGTTGATTTTTCCTCTGTGTAAGTCCACCAAACCTTTAACCAGAGCCAGGCCAATTCCAGAGCCTCCGTTTCGTATTTTCTTGTGCTGTTTGCCTTGATAGAATAAGGTAAAAAGCGACTCCATCTCTGAGGCGGGAATTCCTATTCCGGTATCTTTCACTTGTATTTGTAAATACTTTTGCCCCTCGATAATTACTTCGGAAACCGAAACCTCAACTTTGCCTCCTGCCTCTGTGTAATGAAAGGCATTGGACAGTAAGTTGTACAATATTTTATCCAATTTGTCAGGATCGAAATTCATCCATAAATCCGGCGTCGTAGATATGATTGCATAACGGATATCTTTTTCTGCAGCATGAAATGAAAAAGTAGCGGCCAGGTTGTTGATAAACTTGATCACATTATCGTATTTTAAGTTTAATTCCAACTTGCCGGCTTCTATTTTCCTGAAGTCGAGAAGCTGATTTATTAATCTTAGCAGACGTTGTGCATTGCGATGCATCAGGGTATATAGATTCTCATCTTCCGGCTTATAATTCTTTTGCTCTATGATTTGAGAGAGAGGTCCCAAAATCAGAGAGAGAGGTGTACGAAATTCGTGCGAGACGTTCGTAAACAGATTAACTTTCATTCTCTCCATTTCACGGACTCGCTCTGCTTCCATTTCGCTTATGCGGAGTTTATTTTTATCTCGTTCACGGATAGTAAAATACCTTATTATTAAGTAAATGATTGTTATTAAAAGTAATGTGTAAATTGTATAAGCATATCCGGTTTTCCAAAATGGCGGGCGTATTGTGATATCCAATTTAACTGCCTCTTCATTCCAAACTCCGTCGTTATTTGAGGCTTTCACTTTGAAGCTGTAGTTGCCGGGATCCAAGTTCGTGTAAGTCGCAATACGCCGATCTGCGGAGGTCTCAATCCAGTTTCGGTCAAAACCCTCCATTTTATAGGCATAGCGGTTTTTTTTGGGCGATATGTAGTTCGGAGCTACGAATTTGAACGATACGACGGATTCTTGATGGCTGATGCTGATGTGCTTTGTTTCGCTTATCGACCGGGATAGTATGTTGCTCTTCTGTGGTGTCACGGCCTCATTAAATACAAGCATATCTGTAATAATAACAGAGGGTTTATGTTTATTCGTTTTCAGTTTATGTGGGTAAAAAGTGTTGAACCCGTCTTTTCCTCCGAAGAACAGCTCTCCGTCATCCGCTTGAAAAAAGGCTCTTAATTGAAAATCTTTGCTTTGCAGCCCGTCCGACTCATTGTAAATATGAAAGGCTGCTGTTTGTGTGTCGTATTTCAATATGCCGTAGGTGGTGCTTATCCATAAGCAACCCGACGAGTCCTTGCAGATACCGAAAATCGGATCACCGTATGCTATTCCGGGGCGTTTTATGAGTTCAAAACTCCTTTCTTTCTTTTTGAATCGGTGTAGTCCTCCCATTGTCCCGATCCAAAGAATATCTCCACTGTCTTCGTATATATCGGTAATAAAATTATTCGTAATCGGTTTTGCTATGCTATCGAGTGTGGTGTAATTATGTTTTAATTTGAAATTGCGGTCGTAATGTCTTAAACCCTTCTCTGTCCCCACCCATAGTTCCATATATTGATCGCGGTAAACGACGTGTGATTTTTCATCGGGATAAATAATCTGTTTGCTTTCGAATAGAGGTGTAAATATCTTTTTGGAAGGATTGTAGTGTAATGTTCCTAACTCTGTGGCTAACCAAAGGCTTCGATCCCAGTCTTCGTATATGTGGTAGATATTGCGGTATGAAAAATCCGTATTTTGGGGTGGCGGTATTTTTATTTTCTCAAAGCTGTCTTTTTGTGGATTGTATTTCATCAGGTAAGCCCCGTATCCTCCCATCCAGATGTTCCCGTTATGATCTTCGCATATGGCTTGGTTAAAACGAAAGGGTTCTGTTCCTTCGAAGACCTCCCCTGAGAGGTAACGCTTTATTTTTTTCCCGTTTGGGAGTATTTTGTCTACCCCGTTTATCCCTCCGACCCATACGTTCCCTTTTCTGTCCTTTAAGAGTGACAGTACGTGGTTCTCGGACAAGGAATTCGGATTGGAATATTCCTTTTTTGTTAACGAAAATTGAGATAACAAGGGACTGTAGAAATTAACTCCTATTGGCGTTCCTATCCATATCATTCCGTTTTTGTCTCGATAGATACAGTTGATGTTATTTGAAAGCAGCTGTTTCTCTGCGTTGCCGTTGGCTTGAATATGGAGGGTTTGTCCCGTTTTTTTATCAAGTATCTTGATCCCCTCGTTGCTTGTAGCAAGCCAAAGTCTTCCGGTATCATCTTCACAAACAGCCCGTATGATTTGATTGCTATCGGAGATACTTTTTCGATGATGTTTTGTCCCATTCAGGACGTAGAGTCCTCCGTGCGCCGAGCATACCCAGAGCAAGCCTTCCCGATCCATGTGTAGGGAAAGAATGTGTTTGCAAACAGTTTCCTCCGGAGCTTCTCCTTCCCAATAGGGATGGATGCTGAAATACTTATTTTCTACATTGAAACAATAAACGCCTCCTCCCCACGAACTTAACCAGATATTTCCCCTTTCATCCAATACGATGTCTGTCAAAGCATTGTTGAGTGATTGTTTGAAGCGGGATTCCATGAGCGGGTAATGAGTAAAGTTGCCTGTTTGTGGATCAAACATGTCTAAGCCCCCTCGGTCTACGGCAATCCATAAACGCCCCTGCTTATCTTCTACGATTCCGGATACATCGTTATAACTGATGCTGTTTTTTGTCTTATTGTGGCGAAAGGAGCTGTATTCTCCTGTTTTTAAGTCCAAACGACAAAGTCCGTCTCCTTTTAGTCCGATCCAAAGGTTATTTCGACTATCTTCAAAAAGGCAACGTACCGAATTGCCTCCTATTGAATTTGAATTTTCCGGATCATGCCTGTATATCGAGAGTTGATATCCATCGTATTTGTTCAGTCCGTCCTCGGTTCCGATCCATATGAAGCCTTTACTATCTTGTAAGATACAGGTGATCGAACCACTTGATAGGCCATCGGTAATGCTTAATTGGCCTAAATTTATTGCGTTGTGGACTGCAAAAGCCATCCCATATAAAAGAAGATATAGGGTTAATATTGTCTTTCTTTTATCCATAATTGAGGTGTATGTCTAAAATAGAGATAAATGAAACATCGGAAATACTCCTCAAAAGTAGAACAATTCCTGTAAAAGTAGGTGAAACGGAAATCCTGCGCTTTGTGTCGGTATTTGATTTGTCTTTTTGTGTATTTGGTTTATATATAGTGTTTTATGCTTTTTTTCTCTTTGTGTTAAGCTGAATATTCGTTTGATGAAGGTAATATATGATAAGAAAATATGGAAAAATGATAACAATTCTACCCACTTTGCAAATTACTTTTGACCTGCTAATTTCAAAACTCATGGGTTTTTATTTCGAATACAAAATTTTTTTGAGAGATGAAAATTTCCGTACTTCAGTAGCTATGCATTATCTAATTGAGCAGGCAGAGAAATTAGGATTATATTTAATTTTTAAATTTACATGTTATGAAAAAACAAATTACTTTTTTAGTGTCACTAATGCTCACTCTTATGGGAGCTTTGCAGGGACAAAACTTGTTAGTGGATAACTTCGAATCAAATGTAAATAGGTGGGGGGCTTGGGGGATGGCAGCCAATGTAATCGTTAAAAACCCCAAGAAGTCGGGCATCAATACCTCCGAGAATGTTTACAAATTGGAAAAAGCTGAAAAAACTTGTGGTATCCATTATGATAACGAAAAACAGGGCAACTTAAATATTCCTGTTCCTAAAACAGGGAATGCGGCCGCCGGTCAATATCGCTACCTCCACTTTAAGTTGCTTCGTGAACAGGGAGGAAACGCCTCCATTGTGGTTAAATTAAATCCGACCCCTTACCTTACAAAAGAGAATTGGATATCTTCCAGCTCTGAATGGCAGTACATCGTAATCGATTTACAGGAAAAGAACGATTACAGTGAGAATGATTTGGGAGGCCCCTATCATAAAGTTGAAATTGAACCGAATAAGAACGGAGAAACTACAACATTATACCTTGATGATATCTTTCTATCACCTTCGAATAATCATATAACTACCAACTTACGGAGCACAGAAGGTTTTGATTCGCCTATTCGTATATTGCGTGAGGAAGGAGGGAAGACCTTGTGCCAAGTTTCTAAGCATGGAGGAGCACTAAAGCTTGAAGTCTATAATCTGCAAGGGAAATTGTTGCAAGTTGTTTCCGAAGGAGTTATCTCTGAAGGTATTTATGAGTTGCCTTCTTGCGGTTATGGCGTTCAGTTGCTGAAAGTAACAAGTAAGGACGATAGCTATTGTTTGAAATTTTAAATCATTCTTCTTTGTTGATGTTGAGGGGAGGAGCTTGACAGAGGCTTTTTCCGATACATCCGGGTGAACCCGAATATACTTTTCTTCAATTTTAAAATCCGATAGATGGAACAGAATATTTCGCGAAAACTATGTGGACAGAGTAAGATGTTTCTATGGGCCTTTCTGTTTTCTACATTTTTCATAAGCATGTTGCATGCCCAACAAAATAGCGATTCAACCACCATTGTACATGGTAGAATAGTAGATGAAAAAGGAGAAGCGATAATAGGAGCTACAGTCCATGCAGAGAGTACAACGCTCGGTAGTATATCGGATGCTTTGGGTCGATTTCGTTTGAGTGTACCCGTGCATGTGAAAAGTATATCTGTTTCTTTGTTGGGTTATGTCTCTCAACGGGTCTATTTAAATGGGAGTGAATCCTTAACTATTGTTCTGAAAGAGACTGAGAGGGAGCTGTCCGAGGTCGTGGTAGTCGGATACGGCACCCAACGCAAGGAGACATTGACCGGATCGGTAGCTGTTGTAAGTAACGAAGCTTTGATACAAACCCCGACTGCGGGCATCTCGAATGCCTTAGTCGGACGTGTACCCGGTATTGCTTCTACACAAGCCAGCGGGGAGGCCGGCGAGAATTACTCCACCATTCGCATCCGAGGTGTGGGGACACTAAATGATATGGGAAGGGAGCCTCTGGTAGTTATTGACGGAGTGCAGGCAACCTCTACCACAATGAACTCCATAGATGCAAACGAAATCGAAAATATCAGTATATTGAAAGATGCTTCGGCAACAGCAGTGTATGGTGTTCGGGGCGCCAACGGAGTAATCATCGTCACCACTAAAAGAGGAACTACCGAAACTCCTAAGGTGAATTTTTCATACCGCTACGGGATAACGCAGTTGGCAACCAAACTAAAGATGCTTGGATCTTATCAGTATGCTCTTTTCCGAAATGAAGCCTTGTTGAGTGATAAAGAAGTCGGACAGTATTCCTACCTGTTTACTCAAGATGAGTTGTGGAAATTTAAAAATCAAAGAGATTATACACCGGCAGAAATAGAGTTGATGGACATAAGCGATTTGCAGAAGCTTAGTTTGTCTAACAGCCCGGCTTTATATTTTTCAAGCCACGATTACTTTGATGAAATATTTGGTGCATCGTCTCCTCAAGAACAATATAACGTGAATGTCTCCGGAGGAGGAAATAAGATGAAATATTTCACTTCGTTGAGTTATTTTTCTCAAGAGGGTATATTTAAGAATTCCAAGTACGGAGGATCGGATTTCAATTCTTATTACAACCGCTACAATATACGATCGAATTTGGATATTGATGTTTGGAAAAACTTAAAATTGTCTGTTGATTTTAGTGGCCAGTTTGATTATAAACAGGGTCTTACGGGAAAAGACGGATCTGTCGATGCCGGAGCCAGACATAAAGAAATGTTGGTAATGATTCTTTCGGTGGCTCCTTTTTCCGGACCCGGTATCGTTGATGGAAAATTGGTAGAAGGGCATCCGGCCAATCAAAGCCCCATTGCCTCCAAGTCAAATACAGGCTATTCGCCCACGGCTTACTTATATACGCGTCAGGTGC
Source organism: Porphyromonadaceae bacterium H1 (assembly GCA_001653155.1). Classification (GTDB taxonomy): domain Bacteria; phylum Bacteroidota; class Bacteroidia; order Bacteroidales; family Paludibacteraceae; genus H1. The sequence goes on along the minus strand of BDEJ01000085.1, from coordinate 10,227 downwards.
TTCAGACTAGAACTTCCAATCTTAATGCGACCGTAAGATTGCGACATCAGATGAACTATATTCTCGAAGGACTGTCCGCCACAGCAACTCTTTCATATAACGATTTGTACCGGAAGGGAGTGCTTACTCAAAATAACGTTCCGACCCATTCGGCCATGCGTGCTAAAGATGACCCAAATAGGATTTTGTTTTTTGGAGGAACAACCAGTCCTCGTTCCATTATAGACAATACCTACAATGCGAAGTGGAACCGTATTTATTTTGAGGCAAAGGCGGATTATAAGATGGCTTTAGCCAAGCATGATCTTACGGCGATGTTGTTGTACAATCTCCAGCAAACTCGACATCCCGGCTTACAATATAATGTCCCTAATAATCTTGTTGGTATTGCAGGACGTGTTACCTACAAGTATGACGACCGTTATTTGGGCGAATTCAATATGGGGTACAATGGTTCCGAGAACTTCCCTCCCGGAAAACGTTTCGGCTTTTTCCCGGCTTTTTCCTTGGGATGGATTCTGACGAATGAAACTTTTTTTCCAAGAAATAACTTTCTTTCATGGGCTAAGATTCGAGCTTCCTATGGAGAAGTAGGAAATGATGCTATTGGGAGCGAGCGTTTTCTGTACTTACCCAGTGTTTGGGCGATGCGAAGCTCTTCACCCGGGGATGGATATTACTTCGGAAAAACCGATGGAAGTAGTCAGTCGCCTTATTATCACGGTGCTAATGAAAGCAAGTTGGGAAATCCGAACGTAACTTGGGAGCGTGCTCAAAAAATGGATCTTGGCCTTGATCTTCACTTTCTTAAGGATAGGCTTGTATTTGTTGCTGATCTTTTTTGGGAGAAGAGAGATAATATTTTGTGGAGTATGGGAACCGTTCCGGCTCTTGTTGGGGTCGAATTTCCTCGTGCCAATATCGGTAGAGTTAATAACAACGGTTATGAGCTACAGTTGCATTGGACGGATCGGATTGAGGACTTTAGCTATGGTATCGGTTTGAACCTTTCTTATGCTCAAAATAAAATTGTGTATCAGGACGAACCGCCTTATCCCTATGAGTGGATGAATACGACAGGATTCTCACTAAATCAATACAAGGGTTGGCGTAGTGATGGTTTTTATAATGATGCTCGTGAAGCCAGTAACAGACCTTATGTAAGCAGAGACGGTAATAAGGTTCAAGCCGGAGACATACGATTCGTTGACATTAATGGGGACGGTATCATAGATTCCAAAGATCAGGTGCCGATAGGTTATTCCAATTTACCCAGATATGCTTTTGGAATACATCTTAATTTGGGTTATAAAGGGCTTTATGCTTCTGCGCTCTTCTCGGGAACATACAAAGGTTCCATGCCCTTAAGCTCATTTTATGTGTTGAATCCTTTCTATATGATAAACGGGTCGGCAATGGAATTCCAATATAAGGGGCGCTGGACAGCGGATAAAGTGGCGAAAGGTGTAGAGCCGACCTTCCCTCGTGCCTCGGTACGTACTTTCGATTCGCAAAACGGTGCTCCCAACGACCTGTGGTTACGTTCGACCGAACATATTAAGCTAAAAAATGTAGAAGTCGGATATAAATTTGAAAACCTGAATTGGTTGAAACGACTCGGATTGTCATCGGTTCGGGTATTTAGCAACGGAAATAATCTTTTTACCTGGGGCTCGAAACTCATTGATGGCTGGGACCCGGAACAGGAAGACAGTGGCGGTGCATCGGAAGGCTATCTATATCCTCCCACAAAAATATATAACTTCGGTATTAATGTAGAATTTTAAGAAGCATAATGAACATGCGTATTATGAAACAAATTGTTTTAGCTATCATTTCGTCGCTACTTTTGATACTTAGTACGACATCTTGCCTGGACTCGATGTTGGACATGCCGGACGAAAGTTTCTTGGTTTCGGATTCTATATTTTCGACGCAGCATAAAGCCCTATCGGCTATTGCTCAGGCCTATTCGAACAGTCTGGCTTCGGGTATCACTATCAGTTCTTGGGACGGTGGGCGTGTCAACGGTTTGAAGGGAGGAACAATCAGTGCCTTATCCGGAGAAATAAATGCTTTAAAATTTAATTGGGAAGACCAGTGGATGATACAACGCAGCGGAATGACGGCTGATGAAAGTCAAGGTTGGGCCAGAAGTGATGATGGATTCAGATTTAACTATACTTCCATTAGACAATGTTATCTGGTCATGGAAAATATTGATAAGGTGGCAGATATGACGGAGGAAGATAAATTGATTGTGAAAGCCGAGATGAAAACCCTCATTGCCTATCGTTATTTGGAGATGTTCAAACGATATGGAGGAGTCCCCATTGTAAAAAAAACTTTGATGGTTGGAGATGACGCCAAGATTCCACGAGCTACGCTCGAAGATGTACAAATACATGTCGAACAACTCTGTGACGAAGCTTTCGCCGTACTCCCTGATGCATGGCCTTCGCATTATCTTGGTCGCGTTACGAAGGGGGTTGCCTTGGCCATCAAAGCTGAAATATACATGTACGCAGCCCGACCTCTGTTCAATTCCTCTAAGCCTTACCTTGACTTAGGTGCTCATAATCAGCTTATTTCATTTGGTAATGAAGACTCCGGACGGTGGCAAAAGGCCGTTACTGCTTCAGAGGCCGTGATAACTTGGGCTTTGGCAAACGGTTATGAAATTATTAATACGGGCAATCCTCTTGAGGACTATGGTTCGGCAGTAGCTGTTCCCGGTAGCAAGGAAGTTTTACTTGCTTACAAAAATCAGACAAAGGAAGCCAACAGCAGCGGTTTTACGTTTTACCACCCTTACGGACAAAGTGGCGGTGCTAATGGTATGAGTTTCAATCAGCTCTCTCAGTATAGAAAGGCAGACGGATCAGAACAAGTCTGGCCTTCCTTGAATGAAAAGAAATCTTATAGCGATTATGTCATGCGAATTAATGAGATGGAGCCACGCTATAAAGCATCAGCTATGGGAGCGGGTATTGATGCATGGAATAATCCGAGTGATAGCCATTGGAGCAGTGCAAATGTAAGCGGGCAGTCTAACTGGGAAGGTGTAGGAGGAAACGAAGCTTGCGGGCGAAGAGTCAAATTTTGGTATCGATCCGGAACACGATTCTGGTTTGAATTCCCTATTTTTCGATTGGCTGAATTTTATTTGAACCTGGCTGAAGCTTATAATGAATTGGGAAATAGTGTCAAAGCATTGGAAAATCTCAAGATTATAACCGACAGAGCAGGCCTGCCTCCTTACACGGAGACCGACAAAGTTAAGCTGCGAAAAATAATACAGCGTGAGTGGGCGGTTGAATTTTATGAAGAAGGCCATCGCTTGTATGACGTAAAACATTGGAAACATGAAGATATCGGTAATGGTATTATCGGAGGAGACAAGCATAGTTTTATTTTCACCTATACCAGTGGTAATTCCGGTTGGGTAGCAGCAGATTATCAAACTTACTCTGTTCAGTTTGTTTACAAAGGCTTCTGGTCGGCGAGTCAGTATCTGAGTCCTTTCCCTAATGTAGAAGTGAATAAAGGATATTTGATTCAAAATCCCGGATATTAAATTAGGCGCTTTAAAATTGAAAATAAATATGATTAGGCACAAAAATATACATGTAAAGAGAAGCATACTTTTGCTGGCGGTAAATATTCTGACATTTGCTCGCGTAGCAGCTTTGCAGCCGGATTCCTTGATAAATAATCCATCGAAAAAGATAAAACAAGCCGGAGCGTTGTTCGATGTTGATGAAACTACTGCTACGGGATCCGTATCGTCTGTTTTAGGTGAAACTCTTTATAAGACAGCTACGGCTAATTTGACAAATACTTTTTATGGTCTCTTTTCAGGGGTTTCGGTTGGACAAGCCTCGGGTGAACCCGGATACGATCAAGCCAATATAACTATACGCGGTGTCGGTTCTTACAATTACGGCTCTTATGCTGTTTTTGTTGATGGATTTCAGACGGCGTTTAACTATTTTCAATACTTAATACCATCTGAAATCCAGAAGATTACTGTTTTCAAAGATGCAGGCTCTTTAGCTCCGTTTGGTATGAAGGGAGCCAACGGTGTGATTTGGATTGAAACGAAGCGTGGAGAGAATAATACAAGAAAGGCTCAGGTACAACTACGGATCGGGATGCAGCAACCTTTGCAGATAACGAAACCCCTCGTCTCAGCTGATTATGCCACACTGTATAACGAGGCCGTAAGCAACGATAATGGGCGTATATGGAATCCATATTACACGGCTACCCAACTCGAGGCTTATAGAAATGCTACCGGAGTCAACGTGGATTGGTACGATGAAGTGTTGAGTGAGTATGTCCCTTTCTCGTCAATTGATGCTTCTTTCAGTGGGGGAGGCAATAATTCGAAGTATTTTGTTGTATTGGGACATGTCGGAAGTGCCGGTTTTTATGATGTTAAAAACGATGCGTCGTATTCCAATGCCCGCTTACAACAGTACAACATACGATCTAATTTTGACTTTTTGCTTTTTGATATCTTTGAAGGAAAGGTAGATGTCGGCGGACGTATTGAAGACAGGAAATATCCGGCTTACAACGGAGCAGCTCTCTGGAGAAATCTGGAACGCTATCCGAGTAATATCTATCCGTTAAGAAATGTCGATAATACATGGACCGGTACTACTATTCATCCGGATAATCCTGTAGCCTCCATTCGTGAGTTGGGACACTATGCCACTCGTGATCGTATCTTGCAGGGGAATTTTTCTTTGAAAGAGAGACTTGATTTCATTACTCCGGGTTTATATCTCCTACAGGCTGTTTCGTTCAACAATTGGACTCGTGGAAGTTTCTCCAAAACAAAGAGCTATGCACGATATCTTGATGGGAAACAACAAACAAACGATCAAAATACCGATTTTACCAAATCCGATGACAACGGAACAAACCAATGGAATTGGCAGCAACTTCAGCTGGGTGTCGGCTATCAAAGACAGTTGAAGAGACATAAAATTACTTCGGCTATCAATTATTTGCAATATGCTTATCGAGTAGATCAGAACATGAATGCCGCTGCCGGGGGCCATACCCATTATGCTCATGTAAATTTGGGAGGGCGCTTGCATTATTCGTACATCGATACTTATGCCGCAGAATTTGGTTTTGCATATAGTGGTTCCGATAATTACAGAAAAGGCAATCGCTTCGGATTTTATCCGGCTTTATCTTTAGCATGGATACTTTCGAATGAAGCCTTCCTGAAACAAAATCGCAGTATTGACTTTCTTAAACTGCGCTTTTCTGCCGGAAAATCAGCTTATGATACCTTTGAAGGCGGACGTTATCTTTATCAGCAGTACTATGTTGATGCAGGAAGTTATCCTACGGGTAACTCCACTCCGGTATGGAATCAGGGCTTGAGCTTGGGAGCTATTGCTAATCCGGATATTTTTGCTGAAGAAAGCAGCAAGTACAATGTTGGAATAGATGCTAAGCTCTTTGGAGGGTTAGATGTGTCGCTTGAGACTTTTGTCGATAAGCGTTCGGGGATAATTGGTATCGACAACTCTCTTTCGGCTGTATTTGGGGCCAGACCTCCTTTTCGGAATATCGGAAAAGTCACTACAGCCGGGATAGAGGCGGATATTTCTTATCGTAATAAACTGGCTGATCTAAGCTATACCTTTGGAGTAAATGCTACTTACCTCAAGGATAGGATAGACTATATGGCCGAATTGACCCCTCCCTCTCCTTTAGCCTCGAAAACCGGACAGAGTATTGCTACTCCATTCGGATACGAAGCCATTGGCTTTTATGATTTGTCTGATTTTAATCCCGACGGAAGCTTAAAAGAGGGAATTCCTCTACCTAATTTTGGAAAATTACAGCCGGGTGATATAAAATATAAAAACTTGTACAAGGACGAAGTGATTGACGAAAGGGATATGCATAAAATCGGTAACCCTCCCTTTCCCAATGTTTTTTATGCATTCTATGTCGAGGCGGCATTTAAGAATTTAGATTTCAGAGCTTTATTTCAAGGGGCTGCAGGGCATGATGTAAATTTGCTCGAAACCGCATGGAATAAATTCGCCGCATTTGCGGATAACGGCAATGCTTATGAAATAGCCAAAGGTCGTTGGGCCTATTATCCCGAGCAGGGTATCGATACGAGAAGTTTTGCGACTTATCCGAGATTATCTACACAGAATAACGAGAATAATTATAAAAACTCAAGTTTTTGGATGAGGGATGCTGGTTTTCTTAAGCTTCGTAATTTAGAACTTGGCTACACACTCCCTCAGAATGTGTTAGAAAAAATGAAGCTTTCGCAGCTGCGTTTTTTTGTTAATGCAGTCAATTTGTTTACTTTCAGTCGTTTGACAAGGGATTATCGTGTGGATCCGGAAACCGTATCCGGTTATCCGGCTGTAAAATCGTATAATTTAGGTGTAACGCTTGGTTTTTAAAAAATAAGGTTATGAAAATAAGGTATTTCGTATATTTATTCTTTGCGTTGTTTTTGTCATCGGGTTGCGACCTGTTGGATACGAAAATAGATACACAAATCGTAGAAGATAATTTGAAAACAAATTATCAGTATTTGTTCAAGATAGGTTATGCTCCTTATATGAATATCGAGAACGGATTTTATCGCATCGATAACAACATTGACGCTTCGATGTCCGATGAGGCGGAGCAGACAGCTTCTTCTTCTCAGGTACAGATTTTTAACAACGGGAGCTGGAATGCGTATAATAATCCCGATGATGTCTATATCCGTTGTTATGAGGGAATAAGAGCAGCTTATTTTTTCCTCGATTACAGTCAGAACTACGAGGAGCAGTTGGCTTCGAACCGTGATACCGTATCCGATGGAGCTTATCAGTACGGAAGAGATGTTGCTGACATTGCCTTTCTACGTGCTGAATCCGAGGTTCTGATAGCTTATTATTATTTTGAGCTTTTAAAACGATACGGATCAGTTCCTTATGTTGACAGATTACTCTCCCTTACTGATGAAAGTAATTTACCACGCACTGATTATCATGAGATTGTAGATAAGATTGTTGCAAAAATTGACGGAGCAAGCGAGCGCTTACAGGTGAATTGGAAAACCTATGACTCGCAACGCGACGGTCGTTTTACGAAAGGAGCTGCTTTGGCCCTTAAGTCTCGTATATTACTCTATGCCGCAAGCAAGCGCGATAATCCCCGCAATGATATAGAGAAATGGAAACGAGCTGCTAAGGCTGCTCACGATGTCATAAAACTCGGACAGTATTCTTTGTCAAACGATTATCGGATACTTTTTCTCGAAGGAAACAGCGTTAGTAATGCTGAAGTCATTATGGCCATACGTGATGGAGCATCCAATAAACTCGAAAAAGCGAATTATCCCATAGCCACACCGGGTGGAAATACCGGGGTAACACCTTCTCATAATTTGGTTTCGGCTTACGAATATACGGCCGCTCCTGACCCGAGTAATCCTTATGCAAACAGAGACCCTCGTTTGAGCTATTCGATAGTAACACATAAGAGTCCCTGGAATGGACGTATTATCAATATCGAAAAAGACGGGTCAGATTCATGGACTAAAGCCAACAGCTCGAAAACGGGATATTATTTGAAGAAGTTCCTCATTGAAAATCTGTATTTGCTGCAAGATGAGAGAAAAATACATAATTGGGTCTTTTTGCGCTATGCCGAAGTCCTGCTTAATTATGCCGAAGCAATGAATGAAGCTTATGGCCCCGACGAAGATAATGGTTACGGACTTACAGCTCGGGCAGCGATAAATATGATCAGGCAACGTCCCGGAGTTAATATGCCGCCCGTAGAGGCTTCGTCTCAATTGGAAATGCAACAAAGAATAAAACATGAACGAAGGATAGAATTGGCATTTGAAGGCCATCGATTTTTTGATCTTATCCGCTGGAAGGATGCCGAGAGCTTCCTCAATCAGCCTTTACGAGGAATGAGGGTGCTTAAGCAGGAGGATGAAACGAAATACACCGAATTTACGGTTGAAAACAGAAATTTTATAGCTCCCAAAATGTATTATTACCCCATACCGCAGACCGAAATAAGTAAGTCAAAGGGTGTTTTACAACAAAATGAAGGTTGGTAAGCTTACTATGAACAGAAGAAAAATTATCACATTTAATAACACTATGAAGTTCAATTCCTGCAAAACATCTTGCCTGTATGTTTTCTTATCTTTGTTATGCCTGTGTGCCTGCACTCCGGACGATAACGAAAAGGAGTGGGGAGTCGCTACTGTTTACATGCCTCAGGCAGCCATTCTGAATGGCGGTTTGAGCAACGAATATCCCGTTCCCCTAAATAACAATCCTTCTACTCAAAACTACGAGCTTGATTCTGTAAGTAATATGCTGAAAATAACACTCGGAGTATATCGTTCGGGACTTCAGGCACTACGGGCTTACTCAGTGTCGGTAAAGGCCGATATCGATGCTGCCAATACGCTTTTGCCAGCTATGGGACGGGCAGTGCTCCTACCGACTGACAGCTATACATTGCCCGAAAAGATATCGGTTCCTGATGGGAAAAGACAGGCGCTTTTTTCGCTTAATGTAGATTTGAAGCAAATTGTGAAATCGTATCCGGGCTATGCGAACAAAAAACTGGTTTTGGTCGTGAAGATATCCGATCCGACCCTTTACGATTTAAATCCACGCTTAAGTCAAACCGTAATTGTAATTGACGGGTCGTCTTTCCTGCCTGCCCCTAAAATCGTCGAAGGAGGAGACTTTCAGGCCGGAAGCGAGAAGTATTGGACACGGGTCAATTACAGTGGCAGCCTGGATGCCTCCGTGGCTGCAATAAAAGACGGAGCTCTCGTTTTTAATTATGGCTCAGGCAGTCCGACGGGCGAAGTGTATTTCTACAACACCGTAGAGCTTGAAAAGGATAAAAAATACAAATTCTCTGCTACTATATCCAGTGCGGGAGGTAATAATATCAACAATGCACGGTTTTATCTGATACTTTCGCATCTGCTGCCTACTACCGTTTCCTATGCTACCGATGGAGTGTATAGCAGCGAAGTGCATACTTTCTTCTCGATGTGGGATGCTTGGAACGGCATGAAAAATCCGATAAACGGCTTTTTACCTCAAGATAGCGGTTGGACCGGAGGAGCTATTGATAAACAAAGTGGTATCTTTACCTCCAAATTTTCCGGTAAGGGCTATGTGATTATCGGAGTAGCCGCTTGGGGAAGTCCTGTTGGGATTATCACGATTGATAATGTTAAAATAGAAGAGTTATAACATAAAAAAAGCGATGTAAAGATGAAAAACGTATCTATTAATCTTTTTTTGATTTCTCGGAAATTCATATTTATTCCGGCATTTTTCCTGTTATTTGCTTTTTGCACGCTGAGTTGTAATGCCGATCGTCCGCCTTATGAGGAGGATATACCTGATCCGGTACCCACTCCGAATCCGACCGTACGCTGGGAATTGGTTTTTCAAGATGATTTTAACGGAACGGAAGTAAATCAGAATGATTGGTACATTTACCACAGTCCCGGTCATGCCGGCAACGGATTGCGGAGAGCTTCGGCCTTTAGCGTATCGGGAGGTATTCTTACTGTTACGGCTCAGATGATTGAGGGGCAGCTTGTTTCCGGAGGTATGGCACATAAGAAAAATTTTACTTACGGAAAATTTGAAGCTCGTGTGCGTGCCGACGATGACCCGAGCCAAGCTACCAGTGCCGTACTGTTGACTTGGCCGGAGAGCGAGCGTTGGCCCATCGATGGCGAGAACGATTTTTATGAAACCACCACCAATCGACGAGAAAGCTTTCATACTTTTATTCATTACGGAGAAGATAACAAACAGCACCATAAAGAGCATAACTTCGATGCTAAGCAATGGCATGTAGTAAGTATGGAATGGGAGCCGAGGAGGATTCGTATTTATGTGGACGGAAGCCTGCAGTGGACACTTAAAGACCGGGTAGCCATACCACAAGTGCCTCATCATTTATGTATTCAGCTCGATGCATTCCGGAAAACCATGGAAGGTGTCGTGCGTATGCAAGTGGACTGGGTAAAGGTATATAAAAGAACACTGAGGAGGAGATAGCTATGCCTCATTCGGCGATTTTGAACGACAAAACTTAGCTAAGCGAAAACAAATAATACTAATTTCGGAATTGCTAACTAAGTATATATAGACTTCCGTTGCGATGATGCATCAGCAAAAG
>BDEJ01000084.1 GCA_001653155.1 Porphyromonadaceae bacterium H1 | reverse complement strand
GGGGCAATTCATATTTTTTTGCACAAAGATATAAATATATATTTAATTAGCAATACCCTTTATCATTGCTGCTATGAGATAAAAATGCTTTAGCCATACTTTGTTTTCTTAATTATTCTGAACATTAAAGTGAATGTTCTAGGTTTCTAATATAATAAATTTCACTCTACTTAACGAATGATGCTGGAATATGAGATGGTGAATCAAACTTACCGTTAACATCAAGCACTTGCAACTTAATTACGAATATTTTCAAATTGAGTACATATACATATGTGTTAAAACAGCAAGGACAAAGTTACAATATTATTTTCTAATAAAATACCAAGATATTATTTTTGAGCAACTGTCCTCTCTTTTCCAAACCAACGCCACACACAGCCAACTCATTTTATCAGAAGAACAAAATCAAATCTTCTCTCTAATTTCGCCACTCAAAACATCTTACACTCCCATTATGCAACAAGAAGACGATTTGAGAGGATTTGCCAAAGTGATGGAGTTTATGCGAGCGATAAGTATTCTGTTCGTCATGATAAATATCTATTGGTTCTGCTATTATGCCATTAAGGAATGGAATATCGGTATCGCCGTCGTGGATAAAATCTTGCTAAACTTCAACCGTACAGCCGGATTGTTCGGCAACATTCTTTATACAAAACTGTTTGCCGTTATCTTCCTTGCCCTCTCCTGCTTAGGAACAAAGGGTGTTAAAGAGGAAATGGTTACGTGGCCGAAAATTTACGTGTTTCTGACCATCGGATTTCTCCTCTTTTTTATGAACTGGTGGATACTCGATTTGCCTTTGACACCAACAGCAACTTCAGGGTTATACATCTCGACAACGGCATCAGGCTATCTTTTTCTGTTGGCAGGTGGACTATGGATGAGCCGACAGCTCAAAAACAACCTGATGGACGATGTTTTCAATATCGAAAACGAGAGCTTTATGCAGGAAACGAAGCTGTTGCAAAATGAGTACTCCGTAAACCTGCCGACCAAGTTCTGGTACAGGAAAAAGCAATGGCGCGGCTGGATAAATGTCGTTAATCCGTTTCGGGCCAGTATTGTGTTAGGGACTCCGGGCAGCGGAAAGTCGTATGCAGTAGTCAATCAGTATATCAAACAACAGATTGAAAAAGGGTTTTCGATGTACGTGTACGACTTTAAGTTTCCTGACCTTTCGATGATTGCCTACAATCATTTGCTGAATCATCAGGCAGGATACAAAAAAGTCCCCACTTTTTATGTGATAAACTTTGATGATCCGGCACGTTCGCACCGTTGCAATCCCATTAACCCCTTGTTTATGGAGGATATTAGCGATGCTTATGAATCGAGTTACACTATTATGCTGAACTTAAATAAGAACTGGGTGCAGAAGCAGGGCGACTTCTTTGTGGAGAGTCCGATTATCCTTTTTGCAGCTATTATCTGGTTTTTGCGTATTTATCAGGATGGTAAGTTCTGCACTTTTCCGCATGCCATTGAGTTTCTGAACAAGCGGTATGAAGACATTTTCCCCATCCTTACTTCTTATCCCGAACTGGAAAACTACTTGAGCCCTTTTATGGATGCTTGGTTAGGTGGCGCCGCAGATCAATTGATGGGACAGATAGCCAGTGCAAAAATCCCGCTCTCCCGAATGATTTCGCCCCAGTTATATTGGGTAATGAGCGGAGACGAATTTACCCTTGACATCAACAATCCGGAAGATCCTAAGATTTTAGTTGTCGGCAACAACCCCGACCGTCAGAATATTTACTCGGCTGCATTAGGCCTGTACAATAGCCGGATTGTAAAACTTATCAATAAAAAGGGTCGATTGAAAAGTTCGGTCATCATCGATGAGTTACCGACTATTTTCTTCAAGGGATTGGATAATCTGATTGCCACCGCTCGAAGCAACAAGGTTGCTGTATTGTTAGGTTTTCAGGATTTCAGCCAGTTGCGACGCGATTATGGGGATAAAGAGAGTAAGGTTATTGAAAATACAGTCGGCAATATCTTCTCTGGTCAAGTGGTCAGTGAAACGGCAAAAACATTATCGGAACGTTTCGGAAAAGTGCTTCAAAAACGGCAGAGCATGAGTATTACCCGAAGCGATAAAACGACTTCCATCTCTACACAAATGGACAGCCTGATACCGGCATCGAAAATCTCCAACCTTACATAAGGAATGTTTGTCGGGGCTGTGGCCGATAATTTCGACGAACGCATTGAGCAAAAAATTTTCCACTGCGAGATTGTAGTGGATAATGCAAAGGTTGCAGCCGAAACAAAGGTTTATCAGTCTATTCCTGTCATCACTGATTTTACGGATGAGAACGGGACAAACCGAATGAAAGAACAGATACAGTTTAACTACAACCGCATCAAGGAGGAAACGAAACAAATCGTTACCGACGAGCTGGAGCGGATAAAGAATGATCCGAAACTTTTCCACCTCATACCGAAAGAGGAGGACTAAAGACAGTTAGAGCCGCGAATTTTGTTGCAGCAAGAAGAATAAGAATAAAATAGGAGATCGAAGTATTTATTCCCTGTACTTTTAAACCGTCTTTTACAGAATGTTATTTTTGTTGTAAACATAGTCAAAATATGATTAGTTTGGCAACATTATTCGAATCAATTAACCTTGATTGAAGAACTTCTACTGATATATCTCAAGAAAGCCACATGCAGCTAAACCTACGCCACATGATGCCATCTACTGTGATAATGATATATTATCCTGTTAATTGATATTATCTTCGCTCTGCATTAATAATAATACGTAACAAAAACAGTATAGTTATGGACGAAAAACTAAATCCGAAAGACCGCGTTCTTCTGATGCGAGAAGAGGGAGAAGGCAACAAACTCCAAGTAGTGAAGGGCATCGACAAAAAAGGAAAAATCGATGCCATTGACCCCCTGAAGGCAAAGCCCAATGATTTTCTCATCATTGACCGGCACGCCGATCCGATTGAGAACTTTTTCAGAAACTTCTTCAACCAGTTCAAAAATCCGTCGCATATCGGTTTTTATGCCGTTACGGTCGAGATGTTGGACAAAGTGCTTACGCTAACCAAAAAAGAGCTGGAAAAATTCCGCATCAACCCGAAAAATTTCCTGCATCAAACACAGGGAGAGTCTCAATCGGCACCCAAGCAAAACAAAATTATTAACCCTCAAACAGAAGAAATGAAACCCCATGCACCCAAAACAGACGAACCGAAAACCGATTTCCGGCAATTCGACACCAATCGTATTCCTGAAAGCGAATACCAAAAATACGGCATCAAGCCGGAAGCCATTAAAGACGAACTCAACGCGATGAGCTACGGGTATAAATCCCCTCATTTGCTGGATATTACCCCGAACATCGACGGCGTGGAATATCCGATGAAAGCCCGTTTGTCGTTGGAAGAGCAGCCGGCCGGGAAGGTGAATTGATATTTAAGCAGATTTAATCCTTTTTACAAGGAAATACGATATGAGACTGTGATATCAAACACTTAATTTATTTTAAAAAAAACAGATTGATGTATAAAATTTATAAACTTAAAAATAGAGAATACGCGCCGTTGATTAAAAAATATTATTAACTTTGCAAAAATAGCTAATAATCATTTATATATTAAACCCATACGTATACTTATGAAAGGGATAATGCGATTTAACGGTGTCGAACGTACACTTTTGGATTTTCGTTTTTCTCACGACCGAGATATAGATATTTTGGGCATACCGTGCACGTATCCCAAGGATTCGTTTATCCGAGTGAGCTTCGCTGCTGAGGAGGGCGACGGCTTTTTCTTAGACTGGATGTGCGGCAGAAGTGCGGCAAATGAGGGCTATACAGGCTATTGGTACGATGGCGAGATAGTTTTTTATGATGAACTATCTGACGGACAGGAGTTTTACCGCTACGACCTTCGCGGAGTGATGCCGGTGTATTTTCTTGCCGGCTATAACCAACAAGATGGAATGTTTGTAAGTCTTACGCTTACTGCCAATGAGCGGATATATAACCGCTTTATGGGAGCCGAACTTTTCTATCTGTATAAAACATGGTATGTAGAGCCGGAGGAGAAACCGAAGTTACCCACAGATACTACCCCAAAAGTAATAGATTACTACTTAACGGATAAAAACGGAAATTCTTTCAGAGAAAATTTAGACAGTTATATAGGAGAAAAGATATTTCTAAATGTTCGTACTCAAAATTTAATCGGTCAAACTCTTACCATAAGTTTGAATAACAGTGATGTAGACTTTGAATATGAAAACAAACGGTTAGAAAAAGATATGCTGACCGACTACAAAATAAAAGAAGACTTTGAGCAGATAGAATTAAAAGTAATTAAACAAACAGATTGAATGATGAAAAAGATAGGAATAACATTAGATGTCCCAAGTGTTGAGTATAATAAAACAATAACGGTAACTGTTAAATATAAAAGGTTAATGTTTTGGGGTGGAGCAAGAAAAAAAGGAGATAATAGTGCATTTTATTTTGCTTCAAGGAATGTCATTAATGATTATAGTGAAAGTAAAGATACAATAATTGACAATAAGGCAGAATCTGCAAAGTATATTATTAAAACTATAAATGAGCAAGAAGATAACACCATACAGTCTATTGATTTCTTTACTCATGGCTCACAAATAGCATTGTATATGGTACGAGATAAAAATACAAAGAAAAATTCCTTATTTGATAAAGATATAGAAAAAAATAATGTTGAAGAGAATAATTTGTTTGCGAGTAGAACAGTTAAAGGATTTTTAAGTTGGTTGCCTGGTAGTGATGTTGATGTTATCAATAATATTGATTTTAGAAAGTTTACGAACTCGGCTAAAATAGAAATACACGGATGTAAGTCTGGTGCAGATGTACCGATAGTAGATAATATTGCGGTTAATTTGTCTGAGTATCTATATGAAAAAAGAAAAGATAAAGCGGTTGTTATTGCTCATTTAACGAAGGCAAATCCTAATATCAATGGAGATAAAACAACTAATGCGGAACAAGATTATAGACACGGGGTTAGGATTGTATTCCACAATGGAAAAGAGCTATTTAGAACATCTAAAAAGGGACGAATAACAGCAAGTGAAATCAATGCATATTGGAAGTAATGTTAATTGGAATATTGATTGAGGTTATTTTGGGAATAATTAGCTATATAGTAGCTAATAAATTCTTTAAGAAAAACAAATGGATAGCATTCTCGCTAATTCTATGGGGAATTATTTTGGTAATACTTATTATATGTTCTTCTTTTCTTTTTGATAAATTATTAATACACTATAACTTTGAAAATTATGTGTTAGATATTGTGATGAATGCTATGATTGTTTTATATTTAGAACCAATACACCATATTTTATTTATTATAGCAGTGGTCTGGCTTATTGTAAAGTGGTATAAAAATAGGACGAATAACAGGATTGGAAATTAAGGAAGCACTAAATCAATAGATAAACAATGCCGTCGTCAGAACTATATCAGTATTTAGGTTTGATAATATGTCTTTTGTTTAGCTTTTTGCTAACTGGCATATTTATAAAAGAGAATAAAGTAATATGTTTTTGTATTATTAATTGGTTTGTATTCAACACAATATCCTTTATTTTTGCTCGATATTTTTACGAAGATGTGTGGTGTTCTTATGATTTTAGTGAGGAAGTTATGTATACTATATCAGGGTTTGCTTTTCTAATATTAGAGCCTATTCATCATATTTTATTCATTGTAGCAGTGCTCTGGCTTATTGTAAGGTGGTATAAAAAAAGAAAGAATAACATTGGATAATGATCAATAAATACTTGATATAATGTTAGTCGGAATATTGATTGAGGTTATTTTGGGGATAATTAGCTATATAGTAGCTAATAAATTCTTTAAGAAAAACAAATGGATAGCATTCTCGCTAATTCTATGGGGAATTATTTCTATTATAGGATTTATAAATGTAGTATTCTTTTTTGAGGAATTTAGAATGTCTTATGACTGCGATAAATGGGCTTTAGATATAACAGAGGCACTATTTGTTACTTGGTTAGAGCCAATTCATCACATTTTATTCATTGTAGCATTAGTTTGGCTTATTGTAAAGTGGTATAAAAATAGGACGAATAACAGGATTGGAAATTAAGGAAGTACTAAATAATAGATAAGCAATGTTGTCGTCAGAACTATAAGATGAACAATGGGAAGCTACGCCCGAAGAGCGCAGCGTGCTATCTCTCTATTCAGGATTTGGGGGGCTCAAGGCCATCTTGAATCCTGTTGATAAGCCTGAAGACATCCGGCATTGGTCTAAATCCGAGGCTGAACTTTTCCCTTTAGTCGCGGAACTTCATCAGGTACTTCGTGAACACTCCTCCACACCGGAAGCGTATAAACAATATATCGGTTCATTAAAAAACTCTGTACTCACCGCCTTCTATACGCCTAAGCCTGTTGTTGACATCTTGGCAAAAACACTGAAAGAAAGCGGGATTGAGCCGATGCGTTTCTTGGAGCCGAGTGCAGGGACAGGAGCGTTTATAGAGGCTTTTAAGGAAGAGACTTTCGAATCCCGGTATATGGCATTTGAAAAGGATTTGCTGACCGGTAAAATCTTATCGCATCTCTATCCCGATGAGTATATCAGAATAGAAGGCTATCAAAAAATCGAGAACCGTTACTCCGGATATTTTGACGTCATAGCTTTTATCACGAGCCTACAACCTATCAGATTAGATGTTTCTAACTGGACGGCAAAAAAGGAAGCTGGAAAAGGACAGCAATACTGTGTTCAAGCTGAATAATCTTTAACCATAAGAAGAAACATTCAAGCTCTATTACACTTCCGCATCGACCGACCATAAACCGATTAATATTTATATTAGATGGATTCGGACAGATGCAGCAACTTTTGCTATCGTTCAATAATGACAACAGTGATGAAGAAGAACCGAAGTCCCCCTACTATCTTTGATGTCTAACTAACGAATTTGAAAACTTGCGAGGACACTTTCCCCACTCCCGTTTCACAACGAACAGAAGAAGTTACCGGCCAAGTCGGTATCGTAAAGAAAAGTCGTTTGGCATAGGACAACGCATATCTCCCGCTGACCGGGTTGATGAATGCTATTGTAGTCGTCCCTTAAAAAACCACATATTGTTTGATATTCAGCAAATTAATCTTCGAAACCCTTTGGTAAATCTGCAAGTTTTCTTACCTTTGTAATAGGAAACTTGCAGATTTTATGATTAAAAA
>BDEJ01000083.1 GCA_001653155.1 Porphyromonadaceae bacterium H1 | reverse complement strand
AAGCGAGAGCCCATTTGAAAATCGAATCTCACTTAAAGAGAGTTTTTAAGGGGCGACTAAATACAAAAGGGAAGTAGCCTTTGAAGAGCTACTTCCCTTTTGTTGTTTTTGAAAATAAATTGGATTTATTTTGATGAGTAGGCTACGAGCATCCAAACTAACTTTTCTTGTTCTTTGATGTAATCACTCATAAGAGCTACGGTTGCTTCGTCGTTTATTTCTTCGGCTATTTCTATAATTTTTCTTTCTTGTGCCAAAAAGCATGAGTATGTTTCCAGAATGTTTTTGATGCATTCTGTTTCACAGCTTACATATCCGGTTTCCTTAACCTTAGCTAGCTTCAGGTAGTCTGTAAAGGTATGTGCCGGCACTCCATCGAGCATCAGAATACGTTCTGCTATTTCATCCACTTTTTCTGCAGTATCATCGTACATTTGTTCAAATTTTGAATGTAAGGTGAAAAAACCGGGACCTTTGATGTTCCAGTGGAAGCCACGCAAGTTGGTGTAGAATATTTGGAAGTCGGCCAAAAGTTGTTGAAGTTCTGTAACTACTTTTTGAGCTCCGGCTGTTTTGAGCCCTGTAAAATCTAATGTTTTCATATTAAATTGATAGTTTTAATTAGTTTATTTTTACTCTTGATTTACTCTGCAAAAGTAGGAAGATTTGTCGTAAAGAACAAACGATAAAGCCTATCCTTATATAGATTTATCTTATGCTTTTTTGCTGTTCTTATTGATTCCTCTTTTTGGTATAAAAGAAAGCCGGAGTTTCTGCTTCGGCTTTCTTTGGAAGTACTAGAGGGATGCTATTTCTTTTTTAGGATATAGTATGCGGCAAGCTCTCCGTCGTTAACCTTACCTTCTGCATTGGATAGAGCCAAAGTACCGTCCGTCAGTATTTTATAATAAGTTTTCTGCCCCGAAGAAGGAGCATTTAATTCGATGAGTTCTTGATTGATAATATAATATGTACCACTTTCTTCAAAAACTCCATCTTTTTTTCCAAGATATTCACTTCTCAGATCGTAAGTTCCATCGTTTCTGATTGTCAGTTTCGTCTTGATACCTTCGCAATCGGCACAAGGTAGGGTGCCTTCGTAAGATCCGTAAAAACCCGATTGTGCTGATTGAGAATTTTTCGTTGCTACTTCGGGGCTGTTTTCTTTTATGGATATTGAAACGTTTTCTTCTTTGGGGACTTCTTGCTTTTGACTTTTGCCACAAGCTACTAGTGCCACACAAAATACGACTCCGACGGATAAAATTTTCAGTGTATTCATAATTCTTCAGTTTTTATTTATATAGGAATATTTTTTGTAATAAAAGATACATGCAATATTCATACCATATTATCAGAAAAGAAAAGTTTTCGCAGAAAAGCTTATTGGATTACTCTTCTTAAGCTACTTTTTATATTCCATGTTGTGTTAATTGTAAGTGTATGAGGCTATTGTTTGAATCTGATGTTTTGGGGAGGGATTATACAAATAAGTTTTGTACTTTTGCAGACGTTTTTTAGCCAAAAATACTTGTAATACAAAGCAATGATAAAAATTGTAGAATCGTCGGAAGAGATGCGCCGCTTGGTAAAAGGCTTTAAAAATGAAGCCAAGCGTATTGGTTTCGTCCCGACTATGGGTGCTCTGCACGAGGGGCATCAGTCTCTTGTAGAGAGAGCGGTGGCTGAGAATGATGTTTGTGTAGTAAGCATCTTTGTGAATCCGACCCAGTTTAACAACCACGAAGATTTGGAGAAATATCCGAGAACTTTAACTCATGATATTGCCTTGTTGAAAGAGATTGGCTGTAGCGTTGTTTTTGCTCCTCAAGTTGATGAAATGTATAGCGAAACGGAGATAAATTCCCTTTTCGACTTTGATTTTGGAGGCTTGGATCGAGTGATGGAAGGGAAGTTTCGCCCTGGGCATTTTAATGGTGTAGTTCAGATAGTCAGTAAGTTATTTGCTTTATTGGAACCGGATCGAGCTTATTTCGGAGAAAAAGACTTTCAACAACTGGCTATTATTCACCGTATGGTAGAAGTGATGGGATTGAAAGTAGAGATTGTTGATTGTCCCATCGTTAGAGAGACTAGTGGCTTAGCCATGAGCAGCCGTAACGAACGTTTGAGTGCCGAGCAGCGTCAAAATGCAGCCGGAATATCCAAAGTGTTGTTTGAATGTGCTACCTTTGCCGGACCGGAATCACCTCAGGAGCTTGCTGCCCGGATCACCGAAGCGATTAATAAGCAGCCTGATCTGAGCGTAGAGTATGTGGAGGTTGTTGATGCGAAAAGCTTGCAGCCGGTTAACTCGTGGGCTACTCCTACGGTAGTTTGTGTGGCCGTTTTTTGCGGTGATGTAAGACTGATAGATAACGTCAAAATAGCTCCCAGATAATTTTATTTGGAGCTTAATTTCATATTTGTGAGATGCAAATTCATGTATTAAAATCGAAAATTCACAGGGTGAGTGTAACCGACGCTAACCTGAACTATGTGGGGAGCATAACGATTGATGAAGATTTGATGGATGCAGCCGGTATTATTGAGTACGAACGCGTAAGTATCGTCAACAATAATAACGGTGAGCGTTTTGATACTTATGTCATAACCGGTGAGCGTGGCTCCGGAACAATATGCCTTAACGGAGCGGCCGCACGCAAGGTACAGCCCGGGGATGTCATTATTATTTTGGCTTATGCCATATTGGATGCCGAGGAGGCAAAATCGTTTAAACCGACCGTAGTTTTCCCCGATACGGCAACGAACAAAATTCATTGATTTGCAAAAGGGTTGTAATGGAGAGGGCTAAGCGAGGCCAAATGAAAGTCGTAGTTGTTAAATATAACGCCGGTAATATCCGTTCGGTGCTGTTTGCTTTGGAACGTATAGGAATCAAAGCACATGTGAGCAATGTGGATACGGAGATACGTTCGGCCGACCGGGTGATTTTTCCCGGTGTCGGAGAAGCCGACTCTGCTATGCGCTATCTGAAAGAGCGAAAACTTGACCTGTTGATACCTACGCTAACGCAACCGGTTTTAGGCATTTGTCTGGGGATGCAACTTATGTGCCGATATTCGGACGAAGGTGGCACTCCTTGCTTGGGGATTTTTGATGAAGATGTGAAGGCTTTTCCGATAGGAGACCTCAAGGTGCCTCAGATTGGTTGGAACGAAATTGCCCAATTACGCTCGCCTCTTTTCGAAGCGCTTCCCGAACGTGCTTATATGTATTTTGTACACGGATATTATGTTGATGTATCTGGATACAGTATCGCTCGGACGAATTATGGATTTGACTACAGTGCTGCGTTGAGAAAGGATAATTTCTTTGCGGTACAGTTTCATCCCGAGAGATCGGGAGGATGGGGCGAGCAAATTTTAAAAAACTTTATTTACTCCAAAAACTTGAACTCGTGAAATTTGAACTTGCCTGTACGGATAAGTACTCTTCAGCTCGCGCCGGAGTGATCACAACCGACCACGGTCTGATAGAAACGCCCATATTTATGCCGGTAGGCACCGTTGCTTCGGTGAAGGCAGTCCATGTACACGAGCTGCGAGAGGATATCAAGGCGCAAATCATACTCGGGAATACCTACCATCTGTATTTGAGACCGGGGGTTGAGGTGTTGGAACGAGCTGGAGGGCTTCATAAGTTCAACGCTTGGGAGCGTCCGATTTTAACCGATAGTGGCGGTTTTCAAGTATTTTCCCTTACCGGAAACCGGAAACTGAGCGAAGAAGGTGCCATCTTCCGCTCGCACATTGATGGGAGCAAGCATTTGTTTACTCCTGAGAAAGTAGTGGACATACAGCGTTCCATTGGGGCCGATATAATAATGGCTTTCGATGAATGTCCTCCGGGAGCCTCGGACTATCACTATGCTAAAAAATCCATGGAACTGACTCATCGTTGGCTGCTCCGGGGACTGAGGCGTTTTGACAGCACAGAGTCGAAATATGGTTATTCCCAAACATTCTTTCCCATTGTGCAGGGCTGTGTGTATCCTGATTTGCGGAAACACTCGGCTGCTTTTGTGGCAGAACAGGAACGCGAAGGATATGCCATTGGAGGCTTGGCAGTAGGCGAACCTACCGAGAAAATGTATGAAATGATCGAGATGGTAAACGAGATATTGCCTCAGAATAAACCCCGCTATCTGATGGGGGTCGGGACGCCTCAGAACCTCTTGGAAGGTATTGAACGTGGAGTGGATATGTTTGATTGTGTGATGCCTACCCGAAACGGACGTAACGGGATGCTCTTTACCTCACAGGGCATTATGAATATGCGCAACGAGAAATGGAAAAACGATTTTTCGCCTCTTGATGAGTTCGGGAGTTCGCTGGTCGATCGCATTTATACGAAAGCTTATCTTCGTCATTTGTTTGTAAGTAAGGAGTTGCTTGCCATGCAGATTGCTTCCATTCATAATCTGGCTTTTTATTTATGGCTGGTGGGAGAGGCACGCAAACACATTCTTGCGGGAGACTTCTCTGTCTGGAAAAAAAATATGATCGAACAAGTAGGACGCCGGTTGTAATTACAGCGACACATGATAAACAGGAAAGAAAAGAAAAACAAATTGAGTTTCGACTTTCGGAAGATCGGTCTCAAGCGTCTCGATACCTACATCATCGCTAAGTTTTTGGGGACATTCTTCTTCTCCATCGTGCTTATTCTGAGCATTGCCATTGTTTTCGACCTGATTGAGAAGTTAGATAATTTCTTCGATAACAACGCTCCGTTGGAAGAGATAATTTTCGATTACTATTTGAATTTTATCCCTTTCTACATGAACCTCTTTACTCCGCTCTTTACCTTTATTGCCGTTATCTTCTTCACATCGAAAATGGCCGGTAATACGGAAATTGTTGCCATTTTATCTACCGGAGTGAGTTTCGCCCGTATGATGCGACCTTATTTTATTTCGGCTTCGGTTATTGCCCTGATATCTTTCATTCTCGGAGGTTTTGTTATACCGCATGCGAACAAAACCATGCTTGATTTTGAAAATAAATATATTAAGCGCTTTAAAACCGAAAATGCTCATAATGTGCAGATGGAGGTTGAGCAAGGAGTGATTCTTTATATCGAGCGTTACGAAATAATTCGGAATAAAGGTTACCATTTTTCCTTGGAGAAATTCGACGGAAAGCATTTGGTCTCGCGCCTTACAGCCGAGGAAATTTCCTGGGACTCGGCTTATAACTGGAAAATTGAAAAATACCTGCAACGAAACTTCGACGGAATGCGTGAGAGTATTGTAAAAGGCGAAAGTCTCGATACGCTGATTCAAGTGCAACCATCGGAGTTCTTCATCACTTCGCAAGAAGCTCCCGAGATGACCAACACAGAGCTGCGTGACTACCTCAAGAAGCAAAAGAAACGCGGTATCGGGAATATACAAGCCTTTCAGGATGAGTATTACAAGCGTTATTCGATGCCTTTGGCTGCTTTCATTATGACTCTAATCGGTGTTTCTCTCTCGTCGCGTAAGGTGCGAGGGGGTATGGGCTTGCATTTGGGTATTGGCTTGGCTTTGAGTGCTCTTTATGTGCTTTTTGTTACTCTCTCGTCCTCCTTCTCGGTAAGCGGTCTGATGTCTCCGCTTCTGGCTGTCTGGTTGCCCAATATACTTTTCTTCATCGTAGGCATCGGGCTTTACCGGAGTGCCCCCAAGTAAAGCTGTCTTTTTGCTTTACTCGCATCTTTTTTCCTGCTGAAGGAGTCGTGCTCCGGCAGGCACTTCTTTGTCCACCCATATATTTCCCCCGATGACAGCGCCATCGCCTACACGGATGTTTCCCAGTACCGTAGAGTTGGAGTATATAATCACGTCGTTCCCGATTTTGGGATGTCGGTCGATTCCTTTTATCGGATTTCCGGCTGCATCGAGCGGGAAGCTCTTGGCTCCGAGGGTAACTCCCTGGTAAAGTTTTACGTTGTTGCCGATGACGGTAGTTTCGCCGATGACTACACCCGTGCCGTGGTCAATCGAAAAGTAGTGTCCGATACGGGCTCCCGGATGTATGTCGATTCCCGTTTCGGAATGTGCCATCTCCGAGATGATGCGTGGAATCAGAGGGACCCCCAGATTTAGCAATTCATGAGCAATGCGGTAGTTGGTAATGGCTCGGATGCCGGGATAGCAAAAGATAATTTCCTTCAGACTTTTGGCCGCAGGATCGCCGTTGTAGGCTGCAGTTACATCGGTACAGAGTGTTTCGCGGATTTCGGGAAGCTGTTCGATGAAAGCGATTGAAAGATTTTGTGCCGTGCGTGTGAGTTCTTCTTCGCTGCTGAACCGTTCTTGCGATGCATCGAAGCAAAGACCGGCGCGTATCTGCCCTGTGAGTAACAGGAGGGCTTGTTCGAGATTAAGACCGATGTGATAAATGAGATTTTGGTCGTTTACCTGTGCCGAACCGAAGTAACCGGGGAAAAGGATGGAGCGCAACAGGGATACGATTTCGCGGAGTACATCTATCGAAGGCATATTGCCTCTTTGGTCGCATTGACAATAGGCGCCTTGCAATTTATCGGTTTGTGCGAGACGCTGTATGGTTTCCGAGAGTTTGGAGTTTTTCATTTTGTTCTTCTCTTTTTACTGGGTTTTCTGGATCTTTCAATTTGATGTTGTCAACAACGGCTATGGCTGCTTGCAGGCGTTCTGCTCCTTGTCCGCTGACTACGGCATAAGGTTTTTGTAAAGCTTCTATCTCACGGCGGTAGCGTTCGAAGAAGTAATCGCGTTTCTCCGGATGTTCGCGTACCGGGTCGGGTTGCCAAGGCAAATCGGGAGTGCAAAGCAGGTAGTAATCGAAAAAGCCGCTTCCCAATTGGCGGATGACCGCTTCCGGCACTCGACCGTAAACGTATTCGAACCAGACCTTAGTAATGATAAGTTCGGTGTCGAAGAAGATCAATCCCTCTTCCGAAGAGTTCTGCGAGATGCTCTTTTCCGTTTCGATTTGTTGCTCGGCGATGCGACAGAGGTCGTCGTAGCAGTAAGGGCGGTCGATCCGTTCGACGTAACTACGTGCATACTCCGGTATCCATTCGCCCCCGTAGTGTTCGGCCAAGCCTCGGGCGAGTTCTGTCTTTCCTGTCGATTCGGGCCCTATAACGGCAATTTTAAGCATCGCTATCTGATGTTGAGTTGCGGCGGTCGTTTGGCTTTCCACCGAAAGTTGCAAAGATAGGGAATCGATTACGAATTGCCAACTGCGATTTACGGACTCCTTGCTGAAAGACAGGCCGGAATCTCTGCCCTTAAGTTTTTACCGGAGTTCTTCCTTGAGCTTCATCAGGTACCAACGGACGAATATCTCGTTGTAGGCTGTAATGCCTTTTGCCTGCTGCTGTTGGCGAAGCTCGTGGAGCAGGGCTTGGGATATTTCGCACATGCAGGTGTCGTCGGTTTCGTGTGTGAGCATACGAACGATGGGGTGGGGAAGGAGCTTCTTCAACTTTGCACGGCGTTGCATGCGCCGCAGGTCTTGCGGTGCGGCTTGCAGCTCGTGTTCGAAGTTGAGCTTGAGAGCTTCGAAGATTTCTTCGCGCAGGTAGGTGTTGTAGAAAAATTTGTTGCGTTTCAGATCGGGGTGAAGGCAGCGGAAAAATTCGAGCATTTCATTGTCGGCAAAAGGCAGCCGGTATTCGTGTCCGAAGAAGGGATATATCCGTGCCGAGTTGTTGATGAAGCGCGCATAGCGAGTTTGCCATACCGCTTCGTCGAATACGGATCCGGGGAGTATGTCGGACTCGAAGCCTGCCATCGAACGCAATCCTTCGGGTATGTTTCCCCGAGTCCGACCCGGGCGGAAAGGAAGCAGGTAATCAGCCAGCTTTTGTAGGATTTGCTCGGGGCTATCCTCGGGACTTACATTGTTTTTGGAGGTTTGACTTCCGGCGAGGAAATCTCCCATATGTCCCGGTACAAACACGGCATCGGAATCCACCCATCCTGTTTCCGTCAGTAATTTTACGCCGAAGTATTCGTACATCCAGAATGTGTGTGCGAGGGTGGCCGAGTAGCGATAATAACATTCGAAACAAGAGCTGTCGGTATATCCGCCGATGAGGTCGGGAGAGGCGTTATCGATAAACCGGTGTGGATAGCCCATTCGTCGAGCCGTTTCTTGAGCCAGTTGGGTTTCGCGACTCTGAGGCCGGCCTACGGTGTAACACAGTACATGGGGGTAATTGCGGATGCGGAGCTGGGCCAGTATGAGGCGTGAGTCGTAGCCTCCGCTCAGCGGAACAACTACTTGACGCCCTTCAAGAGAAGCTGTCAGGCGATCGAAAACTCTTTCCAACACTTTGGTAAAAGCTGTTTTCTCCGAAGAAAAATCGGGTATTCGAGCTTCCGTTCTGGTGGCACGGTAGGAGTAATAAGCTTCCTGACGGACTGTCCCGCCTTCGACGCTTAGCAGGTAACCGGGCTTAAGTTGGAAAATGCCTTTGATGAGGCTTTGTTCCGTAAAGCTGTAGCCTGCAAGGAGGACTTCCCGCTCGGTTTCGGAGTGTATGCGGCTTCCGGTTTCGATCAGCGTGTAAGCATCGTCCGAAATGTTGATGCTTCCTTCCCCGATGCGGTAAAAAAAAGGACGGCTTCGACTGATATCCGTAGCGGCCAACAATCCTCCCTCGGGGCTCTGTACTACCACGGCAAAGAGGCCGTTGGCGCTGCGTAGGCGTTCACGGAAACCTTCGATATTGTCTATCCCGGAAAAGTAATCGCATAAGTCCTTGCCGCGCAACAGACCTTTGTCGGCATCGAAGCAATAGCCGCTTACGGCTACCGGACCTTGTTGCAGCCAGTCGGAGGCGGATAGTCGCAGGTTTATTTGCATGAAGAAAAGAGTGGCCGGAAGGGCTGCTCGAAAGAATTTAGAATTTGAATTTGTTTAAGAATCCTTTCAACTTGCTTTCGTCTTCGTGCTCCTCTTCGGTAGGTCTTGGGGAGTTTTCGCTCGGCTTGCCGGCATTCGGAAGTTCTTGTTTTATGAAGGCAATAACCTCTTGCAAACCCTCGATGAATTTATCGAAATCCTCCTTGTAAAGGAAAATTTTATGCTTCTCGAACAACACCTGAGCATCCGATTCGGGGTTCAGAACTTTTTTCTTGCTTTCCGTAATGGCCAGGTACAAATCTTGGTTCCGGCTTTGCTTTACGTCCAGATAGTAAATCCGCTTGCCGGCTTTCACTGCCTTCGAGAAGAGGATGTCGTTTTCTTTTTTTTCCGTTACCTTCTTTTTGTTATCTGTTTCCATGCGTTGTTTTTTTAGCTTTAAGCGGTTTGCATTGGGGCGATAGGCCGATAGGCCGATAGGTTGTGCTTAGCGCTTCATTTTTCAGCCTCAAATTTCCGTAAATTTTTTCGAATTATCAAATTTCGTGCTATATTTACGTTATTTGCCGGTCTTTTAGTATTTTATTTATTTGGTTTTTGGCTGAATCGGGTTTTTGTGAAAATTTCCCGAAAGCCCTGTTTATAAGCTATAATTCCGTATCTTTGTCGCTAATTATTTTACCGACTCTTTTGACGGATTTATCGAAATTATCGTGCATGAAGAAAATTTGTTTTTATCTGTTTTTTTTGTCCTTTCCCTCCATTCTTTGCGCTAAAAACTATACCCTGAGTGGCTACATTACCGATTTACGAACAGGCGAATCGCTTATCGGAGCTTCGGTTTACGACTCGCAATCGAAGCAAGGGAGTCTTTCCAATCCTTACGGATTCTACTCCATCACCCTGCCCGAAGGGACGCTTGCATTGCGCTTTTCTTATGTAGGCTACAGCAATCAGGAGCTGAACTTCATGCTCACAAAAGATACTACGGTAAACATTCGTTTGGAAGGAGCTAACTTGCTGAAGGAGGTTACGGTCGTGGCGCAAGCTTCCGATCGGAATGTGCACAGTACTCAGATGAGCGCCGTTGAAGTGCCGGTAGCGCAGATAAAGTCTATCCCGGCTCTTTTTGGCGAGGTGGATGTGATCAAAGCCTTGCAACTTTTACCCGGTGTGCAGGCCGGAACCGAAGGCGCCAGCGGACTTTATGTCCGCGGAGGTGGCCCCGATCAGAACCTTCTCCTCCTCGATGGAGTGCCGGTTTACAACGTTAATCACATGTTCGGTTTCTTTTCTGTATTCAACCCCGATGCCATCAAAAATGTAACACTCTATAAAGGAAGCTTTCCTGCTCGTTTCGGAGGACGTCTCTCCTCGGTGCTGGATATCCGCATGAACGACGGACATATGCAGGAATACCACGGTAATGTGGTAGTGGGCTTGCTCTCCTCTAAAATTAATCTGGAGGGCCCTATTTGGAAGGATCGAACGAGTTTCAACATCTCTTTCCGTCGTACGTATTTCGATATTTTGGCACAGCCTTTCATTCGCTTTTCACGACAATCGCAAGAGCATGGCAACAATATGTATGCGGGTTATTTTTTCTACGATTTCAATGCCAAAATCAACCATAAATTCTCCGATCGAGATCGACTCTATCTCAGTACTTATCTTGGCGATGATGGTATTTACGCCCGCATTCCTACGTATTTAGCTCATGAAAAGCGCAAAGTTGAAGAGAGTCTGAACTGGGATTGGGGTAATCTGATTACCGCCTTGCGCTGGAACCGCGTACTCTCCAATCGGCTTTTTATGAATACCACGGCGACTTATACCCGCTACCGTTTCCTGATGAAGATGATCAACTCCCAAGAGGATGCTGCTAAGGGAAAGACGGAGCTCGGACTGGCTTACAATTCGGGTATCGAGGATTGGGGTTTGAAGACGGATTTCGATTTCTTGCCCAACCCGAAGCACGATATCAAGTTCGGCCTGGGCTATACCCGGCATGCTTTCAGCCCCGGTGTAGCGTCGTTCAAGGGAGATGTGCCTGAAGATATCCGGGTCTCCGTCGGCGAAAGGGACAACGTTACAACCCAGGAAATAGCGGCTTATGCCGAAGACAATATCAGTCTTACGGATTTTCTGAAAACAAACGTCGGTCTGCATTACTCCTTTTTTCGCGTGCAACAACGGCCCTATCACTCGTTGCAGCCCCGTCTGAGCGCTCGCCTGCTTCTGAGTAACAGCATGTCTTTTAAGATTTCCTATGCTTACATGACACAGTACATTCACCTTTTGTCGAACAACAACATCAGCCTTCCTACCGACCTTTGGGTTCCCGTTACGAAACGTATCAGCCCGATGGTTTCGCAGCAGGCCTCAGCGGGATTTTTTTATACCCTCGAAGGGATTGCCGATTTTTCCGTAGAGGCTTATTATAAAACGATGGATAATCTCCTGGAATATAAAGACGGTGCCACCTTCTTCGGTTCGTCCACCGGTTGGGAGGATAAAGTGAGCATGGGGAGAGGCTGGTCTTATGGGGTGGAAGTGCTTGTGCAGCGCTCCTTCGGGAATACTACCGGCTGGATTGGCTATACTTGGGCTAAGGCCGATCGGCTTTTCGACCGTCCGGGCTCCGAATTGAACTTCGGACAAGTATTCCCCGCCAAATACGACCGCCGGCACGACATTAGCTTGGTACTTTCGCATAAATTCAATGAGCGCATCGATGTGGCTGCTACCTGGGTGTACAGCACTGGAAATGCCGGAACGTTACCGCTACAGCAGTATTACGGGATGAGTTATCCTTTTTGGAGTGGTAAGTCGTCCTATGGCTCGAACGAGAAGCATCCCGGTATTATCGAACATGTGCAGGCGCGTAACAATTTTCGTTATCCCGATTACCACCGCCTCGATTTTGGGATAAACTTCCACCGTCGGAAAAAACACGGGAGCCGCACCTGGAATATCAGTGTTTACAATGCCTATAATCAATTGAATCCCTTTATGATATACCAGTCCAGTAAGATGGTGCCCGTTTATAACCCTATTACCGGAACAACCCACAACGAAGAGCATAAAACACTCAAATTGTTGAGCATCTTCCCCATATTACCTTCGGTAAGTTACAGCTATAAGTTTTAATGCAAACAGAAAATATCCCGAATATGAAAAAGCCAAGCATCCTGATTTCCCTTTTTGTCCTTGTATTTGCAGGTCAATCCTGTGAGAAGGAAATTGAATTTAATGCTGAGGTAACGGAACCGATGCTGGTGCTCAACAGCTTGGTGGAAGGCGAGACTTCCTGGGTGAAGGTGAAGTTTTCGAAAAGTCTTTTCTTCCTCGAGTCCGGTCGGCCGCAATTTGTTGAAGGCGGTCGGATTCAACTTTGGGTCAACGATGCCTTTCGAGGCGAGCTGAAAGATGACGGTGAGGGAATTTATTCTTTAGATACCCGGGTGCTTGCAGGCGACCGTATCAGATACCGTGCGGAAGCGCCTCCTTCTTTGAACTTGCCCTCTGTCGTAGCCGAAACGCATGTTCCCCTCCGTGCGGCAGTACTGGCCGTGGACAGTACTGCAACCATACTTCAGGAAGACAGTATTATAAATATAGCTTCCAGCAGTCTAAATGGTTATCTTGGTAAGGCACAGCACTGTAAGTTTCGTTTTGTCGTGAAGGTTTCCGATCCTCCGGGCGAGCGTAACTATTACCGTCTGCAAGTGAAACGGAAGCTTTTCTCCGAAGTGCTGTTGCAGGCTTTTAAAGATGTGGAAAAAACGAATTTTGTTTTCGACGATCCGGTGGTTCTCGCTTCAAACAACGGAGCTGCTATTCCTTTCGGAACGGAAGGAAATGGGCGGGAGGAGATGTATATCTTTTCCGACGAGCTTTTCGATGGGAAAGTCTATCCGTTGAGTTTTTCCATTTCGGCCTATCGATACTTCCTCTTGCCGAATGAACAGGTTATTTACCCCCAAAAACCCCACGACGAAATATACATCGACTTGCAGAGCATAAGTCTCGATTTTTATCGCTACCTACGTAGCCTTGGAATGCTTAATGGCCAGGGACAGGGCGATCCCTTTTCCGAGCCCGTTCAGATACACACTAACGTTTCAGGAGGATTGGGAGTCGTCGCATCTTATACCTCTTCTCAGCACTTAATTCTGATACAATGATTGATAGGGGAGCTGCTTCTGCATTTCGGGTTTGGCTGCTTCAATAATTGTCCGTAGCTTTGTAAGTAAATTCAGAAAAAGAAAATATCATGAAGGCAAAAAGCGAAAAAAACCTCTTCCCCGAAGAGTGCCTGCTACGCGAAATCCATCAACAGCCTCGTTTGTCCATCGGTATTCCGCGAGAGGATGTTGCTGTCGAAACACGCCTCCCTCTTACGCCCGAAGGGGTAGCCATCGTAACGGAGGAGGGACATAGTGTGTACATTGAGCGGGGAGCCGCTTTCCCGATGTCTTATAGTGATATGCATTACAGCGAAGCGGGAGCTTTTCTGGTAGATAGTCCAGCAGAAGTTTTTGCTGCCGATCTGGTTTTGAAAATAGCTCCGCCTACCCTTAATGAGTTGGCTTTGATGGGGGAGCGTTCTACCGTCTTGTCCATGCTGCAGCTGAGTTCCCTCTCGGCTCCCATCATCCGCCTGATGATGAAGAAAAAGATGACAGCCATTGCTTACGAGCTGATTAAGGATCAGCAGAAAGCCTTTCCGGTTGTTGCTTCCATTGCTGAAATAGAGGGCAATACAGCCCTGAATGTAGCCGCTGAGCTGATGAGCTCTTCCGGTGGAGGCAAAGGTTTGCTTTTGGGAGGCGCTGCGGGCATCCCGCCTGCCGAGGTTTTGGTGTTGGGAGCCGGTATCAGCGGGGTGGTAGCTGCGCAAACAGCCTTGGCACTCGGCGCTCAATTGAGGGGCAATTCAATATATGCACTTTTGTAAAAAAACACAAAAGCCTTGGTTCACA
>BDEJ01000082.1 GCA_001653155.1 Porphyromonadaceae bacterium H1 | reverse complement strand
TTAATTGTTCCTCCAATTACAGCTCCTATAACTAAATGTACCCACTCCCCATTCTCATCCACATACCTCAGCGGATTATTCCAGCAATAGCTGTACCGGTTGAAGCTCTGGGTAAAGTCGGGGGCTTGCACGTAGGGGTCGGGGCTAAGGAAGCGGCCGAGCCACGGATCGTACAGCCGTGCGTTCATATTGATCAGCCCGAATTGCGGTATGTGTTCATGTCCGGTGTAGCCGCGGCCAAGGAATAAAGAGGGCTGGTTATCGGGCGCGTAGAGCTCCATCGAATCGGGGTTGCGTAGGCGTCCCCATGCATCGTAGCTTAGCTCTTGCTCTACTGTGCCGTCTTCCTTTACTATATGGGTAATGCTGCCCAGATAGTCGCGACAGAGGTAATAGAGTTCCCAGGGATTGTCCATGTAGGGTATTACCAGTACGGCAGGCGCTGAGTAAGCATCGCCACCTACATACAGAAATTGTCTGGTGTTTTCATCCCAATATTCGTATTCGTTATTAAGCATTGAGTGGTGCATGTAGGAATTGAAAGAGCTACCCTCGATGATGAAGCTCGTTCTGTTTCCTGCCGCGTTGTACTCAAATCTTGCGGAAAAATCACCCTCCTCAATCGTATTGGGCCGTTGAAATGAGGTGTAGGTGATGGTTTGCTCCCGCTGAGGAATAGGGTTGTTCAACGATATAAGAGCTGTGGCCTGGTAAGGCTTGGCTGTGTTGTTGTATTCGGCATAGCCTGTTCCCGGCATTGATATGATGTTGCCGTTGTCAACATAGGTTATCCGGTCGCCATTGAAATATTCCAGCCGGTTCAGATTGTCGTAGCCGAAGTATTCGGAAAGCGCCCGTATATTGTCGTACCGGGCAAGCAGATTCCCTGTTTCGGGGTCAAATTCGTAAGAGAAATCCTGTACGTCGCCGGCCGTTCTTCTTGTAGGCATACCGTAGGTGTCGTAGTCATAGGTACGTTGCAGTAAGCCGGTTTGCACTTTGGCGGGCTGCCCCAGCGCGTTTTCTTCATCCAGCCGCCAGATGCTGCGCCGAGTTAAATTCTCCATTTCGGTAAAAGCCTCTACTTCAATTTCTTTTAGATGGCCATAGTTATAGGTATAGTATTCGGTTGCCAAAGGAATGGTAGAATAATAGTACGATTTTGTTGCCAGGTTACCGTTCGAGTAAGTGTATTTGTGCTGAAGCTCTATACCTCCTCCGTATTCCGCATCTTTTTTCAGTCGTCCGTAAGTATCGTACTCGAAGCTTTTTTTTGTCCCGTTGGTCGATATTTCACCGGCCAATAGTCCGTCGGCATTATAGGTATAGGTGGTGTTAAACTCGGGGCGCTCTATCTGCTTTATCCGTCCGTACTTATCGTATCGGTTGATAATGGTCTTGTTGTTGGCATCGGTAACGGAGGTTATCTTTTCGTTATTGTAGTAGGTTTCCGAAAACGTTTTTCTCCCCGCGCTCGGATCGTTTATGGCAGTTTGTCGTCCGGCGTTGTCGTATTCGAAGGTGGTAATCACGTTGCCGGGTGCGGTAATGGCTGCCGGTTGGCCGTCGGGGCGCAGGGTGTAGCTGATGGTTCCCCCCGGATCGGTAACGCGTATCAGCGCCCCTGTGGCATCGTACTCTTTTGTGGATGTGATGCCCTCGGCGGTTTCGGTTACCGTGTTGCCGGCATAGCTTCGGGTAGTTGTTTTTCCGTTGGCCTGTGCCATTGAGATGAGGCGATTGTAATTATCGTAGGTATATGTATTCCACTGGGAGGGTTGTCCTCCTTCCCTGAAAGGCAGAGAGGTTTTCCACAGCCGTCCTCTATTGTCGTATTGTTTATCTACATGCTGCCATTGCCCGTCGAATCGGCGGACACTTGTCCATATCTCCCGTTCCGATGCATCGTAATGGGTTACGGTGGTCGGTTTACCGGTAGTGTTGGTTGTTACCATATAGAGTCCTGTTCCGCCCCAAGCCCTTGCCGTACTTTCTACTGTCCCGTCGGGGTTGGTAACGGATAGGGCTTGCCCCCAAGCATCGAACAGGGCGGTAGTTGTTCGCCCTTTGAAGTCAGTGATGGTACATGCATTGCCGTATTTATCATAGTTGGAGTAGGTAGTGGTTTGGTTCAGGGCGTTGGTCTCGGAGGTGAGGTACCTGTCTTGAGCATCGTAAGTATATGTTTTTCCCAAGAATAGCGTATTGTTGTACGGCGCTGATTTTTCGGACACTATTTTGCCGTTACTGTTGTATTCCCGGCGGGTCTCGTTTTGTAGAGGGCTTCCTTGCCCTGCGGTATATATACGGTGCGAAACGGGCAGATAGGCCGAACTGTAAGTAATCTCTTCCCGCTTGATTCGTTGTCGGCCGTCACGAGTGGTGGTTACCGTCTTGTATTGTGGTAGTCCGATGAGGTATCGCTCTGCCGAAACCACATTGATATACGTTTGTTGCGTTTGTTCGGTTATGCTTCCTCCACCGTTTATCCCAGTACTGACGTAAATGGGATTGTTATACATATCGTAGGTGTACGAACTCCATCGGAAGATGTTTTTCAGCAAGTCCCTTTCCGATGAATACGTCAAATAAATGTTTTTCTTTTTGGTTTGATGGTTTTCGTTGAAAGCATAAGAATAATAGGCCTCAGAAACGGGTGTAGCTTGGTGGGTAGTCACCCCGAAGCGGATCGGATCTTTATCTTCTATGATATATGTACTGTTTACATCATCGGTAGTACGTATTTTTGCGAAACCGCAAAAGCCCAATCCCGTGCGATGCATCACGGCGCTGTAGTAAGTATAGCGCAGGCGGCTCAAGAGGTTATGGTTTTGCCCGTACACGCTTGTAGTCCTCAGTAAGGTTATCGGGGCCATTACCTTGAAGTAGGGATGTCCCCAGTTGCTTGTGGTAGGTACATAAGTCCCGTCCTGTGCCGTCATATCGGTGTACTCGTTTTGGTGTATCAATCCGTAGCTGTCCCTCATGGAGGTAAGCAGATGGTTTTTACTTTGGTCTTTGGAGAAGGAGTATCCGGTAATGATGGCACCCTCTATTTGTATCAGGTGGCTTATGCCGTTATAGCTGTTGAGATTGGCCGATACGAGTTGGGTGTTCGAGTTTACGGGAACGATGCCGGTATCGGATGTGGACTGAAGGGTACCGTTTCGGTTGGAATAGAGGGTCAGCTGTTCTCCTTTAATCCGGAGCAGATCAGCCAGGCCATCACGGTTGATGTCCATCAGATAGTATTTTTCGCCATAATGGGTATTGAACAGAGGCATGGTTCTGGAACGAAATCCTTTTCCTGTAGCTATCATAGCCGTCCACACGTTACCGTTGTCGATGTATTCCCCTTGTATCTCATAATCACCATACAGGCCATGGGTAGGGCATTCGAAATTCTCCTGCTCATTTTCCATGATCTTTTCGCTACAAAAGAAGCATTCGGTGTATCCGATACCGGAAAAGTACTCTTTTAAGTTGTTTTGGCAATGCCGGCAGTGGTTTTCATTAAGCATTATTATGGGATATTCTCCGTAACAATACGGACAGGCTGATGGCGCCCATACCGGTATAGAGTACACGTTATTCGACTCTTGTATAGAATGAGGGGGGGGGGATAAGTATATCGGTCATTCCGTCGCCGTTTAAGTCGGCATATAGCTTGGTGCGGTCTTTAGAGATACCGTACTCATTGAATAGTAGGATAAAGTAGTTGTTAGCGTCAAGTGCATATACTGCGGTGGATGAGCCTATGCGACAGAGTTCCATCTTTCCGTCGCCGTTTACATCCAAAGCCACCACCTCCTCGTTGGGGGCATGAGAGAATAATGTGCTTTTTCGGATAAGGTTACCCGTGCGCAGGTTGACCAAATAGAATTTGGACTCACGGTTCTCGCCCAGAAAGGTCTTATTATGCGAGACGACGAGTAATTGCGTTTCTCCTCTGCCCGAAAAGTCGCCGAAGTAATAGCTGCACGATATGGGACTTACCAACGTGTGGTCTCTTACTACTCCATCAACGTTCAGAGTGAAAGAGCGGGAGTTCAATGTCTGATTGTCGTTATAGCCATATACGGTTACTTTCAATCGGGTATGTTGGTCTGTTGTTCCGTCGAAGTTGACTTTGACCACCTCGTCCACGCCATTGCCGTCCACATCTATGGCATTGATGGTTTGAAATCCCTCTCCTGCCTTGATTGTCTCCATGGAACTTATACTGTTGAGCTGCCGGGCTATCAGCAAATTTTGCTCCGGGCTGTATCCGCTTCCGTATTGGTGGTGGTAGAGGTATTGGAAAGGGATCCATCGTTTCAGCGTGCCGGTTATGGTATAAGTAGAAAAAGAGGGGTAGGTAATAAGTCCGTCATTGAATTCATCTTTCAGGAATTTACCCCTGATGTATTGTGCCCGCTCACTGAAATACTGCATAAGTATTCCACTGTACGGTGAAACGGTTATAGCTCCCGTGTAGCCGGGAGAGTAGGTCTCATAGTTGAACAATAACGGATTGAGCGATAATCCTGAAACGCTGCATCCCAGTTGT
The DNA here is from genome assembly GCA_001653155.1 of Porphyromonadaceae bacterium H1. Classification (GTDB taxonomy): domain Bacteria; phylum Bacteroidota; class Bacteroidia; order Bacteroidales; family Paludibacteraceae; genus H1. The sequence continues at coordinate 2,324 of BDEJ01000082.1, read as the reverse complement.
GTAAGCCGTTGTACGTGATCAGCCGTCGTATGAGTCAGGGTGTAGGTTCTGAGTTCTTGTTCGTTGTTGTACGATATGATTTTGGTCAGCAGCCGGTCGGCAGTTATCTCTACATCCGATAAGTAAACGGGCGTGTAATCGGTGCGGCCGGTATATTCCAATTTGATTTCGGCCACGTGCGATGCTGTGTTTTTTCCGCCGTAGCGTACGCGGGAGAGGTAGTATCCGTTGCCCGAGGAAAAATACTCAAAATCGATCCGGTAACCATTCATATCGGTAATTGAGGTTACGGGGTAGAGGTGTTGTGTTATGTTATTGGTGGGGAACCCGAAGATAGCTCTATTCCCATTGGGGTATAGTGCCTCGAAATGACTAATTGCATTGTTTCTCAGATGTTTTTTGACCAGAACGTAGCCTTGGGCCGTCTCGTACTGATATTCGGGAATGTTTCCCGTGTTAGGTACCAAGCGGGTGCCGTCGAGTGTCAGTGCATAAGAATTCGGATTCAAAAGATTTACCGGTGTTGCCTGGTTGTCGTAATGGTGGTTTTTACCCGTTATCGCTATGACCGAATAGCCCGAGATGTTCCAGCCGTATCCGGCCACACCGTTGCCGGCTTGACTGTTGTAAACCAGCGCTATCTGCGGTGCCGAAGCAGTCGCAGGAGCCGTCATTATGGGTATGGAGTATGTTTTGCCTCCCGAAGGAGTATTCCCCTCTTGAAAAGGGATTTGCCCTACCGATTTGCTTACGTCGATCGATGTGGTTTGAGCGGTTCCGCTCCGTTGGCTCGTAAGCGTTGATGAGGCGGTAAGTAACTGATGGTTTTGTTTCCACTCCCGTTCCCTTGCCGAGACATAGGCCTGCTCTTCGGCCGTAGGAGAATAGCCTGTAGGCACAGCCGAGTAATGGAACAACGTATCGCGCTCGTTAATGGCTTCGACTGTAGTTATGCTGCTGTCGCCGTAATCGTTGTTACCTGCCTTCGAGAATGAAACCGAGGTATTGGCTTGCGAGAGTCCCGTTTGTATATATCCGCAGATGAGTATAGCGGAAAAGAATAATGTGTGTTTCATTTTGTGTGGCATTAAGTTATTTACTTCTTTATCACTTTCCAAGAGGTCGTTTCCCCCTCTATTGCGATGCGTAACACGTAGTTGCCCGCCCGGTACTCCGACATGTCGATGGAGAAACTCGCCGATTCCAATGAACGATTGAGCAGCATCTTTCCTTGCGTATCGAAGAGTACGTAACTACCTTCCGGCACTTTCTCATAACCGGTTATTGCTATCGTCAGGGAGGTGGTTACCGGATTGGGGTAGAGCTTAATGGTTTTGTCTCCCATCGTTTCGGTATAGTATTCCGGCATTTGGGCCTCTTTTTTTGCCCTTTGCGGTTGCTCCAGTACAATGACACGTCGGATACGGTTGCCGGCATTGTCATACACATAATTCATTCGCTGTGCTTGCATGAGCCAAGCCACAGGCAAAAGCAGTAGAATAATAAAAATTCGTTTCATGGCTGTGTTGATTTTTCGTCTGTTTCGTCTGTTTTTTATTGACATTTCACCTCCTCGGTTACAGTATGTTCTGAGGGGGGCTGGAAGGGATGCCTTAGCAATACTACTAAGGGGTGCCTTAGTAGTATTACTATCCATCAACGCTCCGGTTAAGTTACGATAAGGGGCATATTGGGCAGGGCGGTACGTGGCTCTTTTAGCAACGTAGCAGCGCCTCCGTACCTTGTGGTTACACTGAGTTCATACTCGCCGAGGGGCAGGGTCTCGGGTACGAGCATCATCAACCGTGAAGGTTTGTTGATAACGATGTTGGCGGGGGCCAGTTTTGTCTTCTCGATGGTAGCGGCATTGCGCAGGGTGATGCCCGTATCGGCCATGTCGGCTGCGATTTTGATATAACTGCCGCGCAACTCGGCGTTACGTCCGCGGGTGATGGTGCCTTCGTTGGAGCCGCAGGTGATGTCTGTAAGGGAGTAAATCTCCATCGGATCGGCCAATTCGCCCAGCAGGGTAACCGCAGTTTGAGCTAGGGCTTTGCGCAGGTCGTGCCCTTGGTTTATGGCTACGTACATGTTGTGAGTTTCGGGGTCCCATACCTTGTCGTAAAATGTGCCTCGAATGACGGGATGCAACCACGCGTTCAATTTATTCATGATAATTTGAATTTAAGGCTCTCTTGCATCTTCCGGCGACTTGCCCGCACGGTGCGGATGCAAGAAAACGTGGTTAATAAATAATGATAGATGTATAATCGGCAAAACAAAATGTACAACTTTTGAAAACAAATTGTACATTTTTTGGGAAG
>BDEJ01000081.1 GCA_001653155.1 Porphyromonadaceae bacterium H1 | reverse complement strand
CGCCCGCAAGTATTTTGATCTTTCTTCGTGTAAGACGTTCAACTTGTGCTAACGAGGCTTCTATCGTATGACCATCATATTCATTCCGAAAAGATTGGGCTCCAAGGATAATACCCGTAGCCGAACGTATGATGGATACCTTATTACCAAATTCGTACTTCTTGTGCTCTTTCCCCTTGCTGATGCATTCTACCTCCGGTTCATGAATGGAATAAATCTTTTTCCGGCTGTTACGTCTTTGTGAAAGAATGGCTTCAAATCTCTCAATTAATCCGGTGTAACGAGAATCCGCTCCAAGATTACGCTTGAGTTCTCGAACTAATCTCCCGGCTATGGTCCGCAATTTCCTG
>BDEJ01000080.1 GCA_001653155.1 Porphyromonadaceae bacterium H1 | reverse complement strand
ATCCGCAAATGATAACGCGCACCAAAATCAAAAGTGCGTATATTGAATTGCCGATTAATAAGGTCATCGGTGCGGGGGTGAATTGGCTTACCGTAGCTTCAAAACCATTTCCGGGATATCCGGTTTTGCTCTTGAGCGTGATGGTAAGCGAGCCGTCAGCAGCGGTCGATTTCAGCACCACGGGGGTAGGAGCCGTCAGCAGTGTAGCGAGCAGGTTCTCTTCGTTGACCGTGGATCCGTTATAGACTTTCAGAATGTCATTCTTTCCAATGGTCGAGGTATTAAACAGCGACAGTTTAGTGAACTCCACTTTTACCTTTTGCCCTGGAGTGGCCGGCTTAAAGGTTACCTTACCGTCGAAATCCAAGCTGATTTTACCGTTTTTTCCTCCGTCATCGTAGAAGTTCACAGGGGTAGAGACGGTGTACACGGCGGGGTTTACGCTCAGCAGTAGCGGGTCGGTAGCGGCTGTCTCTACTACGGCGGGACGAGGAATACTGCTTGCGGTAGCTGTCCAGCTCGCATTGGGGCCGTATTTGGTATCCAGTGCGAGGGTAAGTTTACCGTTGGCAGCCAGCGAATAAATCTCGAAGTTTGTACCGTTCTTGTCGAGCGAGATACGTTTGTGTTCATTGTTCGACAGGTCTTCCAGGGGCTGATCGTCGTCCATGAAAGTAAGGTTGGCTTTGGTAAGCGCAAAGGTTGGAATTACCACCTTAACCACCTCGCCATCGCGCGGAGTAAAGGTAATTCCCGATGTTTTCCAGCCGGGCAGTTGCGGATCGGGGCCTAGGAACTCCTTAGGATCGGTAAGGGCTACGGTCAGCTTTTCCTTGTCCTCACTCGGCATCCGCAATGCGGGCGGGGGGCCTGTCCGCTCAATGCTACTCACGGTTGCCTTCCATCCGGCACCCGAACCGTTCGAGTTTTGGAAACAAACGGTTATCTTGCCGTCTGCGCTCCCCGATTCGATGGTAACGTTACTCTTTGTTCCGCTAAAAGCCCATTTGTGTCCTGTCGGGATGGAATAAGAATACGCTTCTTCATCGCTATCCCAGTACTTGTTCAGGGCTTTGGCTCCTTCAAAAGCTTTGATGAGTGATCCGCCCTGCAAGTCGATCGTTTCAAAAACGATTCGGATTACCTGGTTAGCCCTGGGCGTAAAAGTGATGCCCGTTATTTGGTAAATAGCGATATCTCCGGCTTCACCGCCCGCATCATAGAAAGTCACCGGGTCACTAACGTTGACCGTCGTGTGTGCACCGTCACCTTCGGGCATATTGACGGTAGTCTGTGCCCATGCTCCCCATGCCAGAAAGCACAACGCGAATAATGTAAGTAATTGTTTTTTCATTTTGTTGTTATTATAAAATTATATGATTTTAATTTTTCATACGCATCCTTATTCTCGAGCGGCTTCTCTTTCGGGAGGCGATGGAGTATCCTAACAACAAAACAAGAAATTACGAGCAGTTACACAGCCCGACACAGCAAAAGCTTGAGATTGTGTTTTGTTTTTAATGCTCTAAATCCCGAGAAGCAATTAAACAGCAGATTATTTCGGCAGGTCTTCTGACTTACTCCGTCCTCGGAACCTCCTTCCCATCCCGACAAAGCGGAACAGTGGACTGGGTTTGTTGTCCGAAAACTATCAATGGAGCTTACAGCAGCGGGTCTGTTCAGGATTTTCACCTGATTCCCTTTTCACCGGATCCCCCGAACGGGAAAGACGGCACCGAAAATCCGCGACAAAGATACGAAGTATTATTCGATGCGCAAAAACAATCAGAGAAGGCTTTGAGCCAAAATTGAGAAAACACAGTATAGGAGCATAAGCTCCTACAGGGCGCTTCCTTATTAGTTTCATCAAATATCGAAAAACAAGTTTTATTAACAACTAAAACGGCATTCGCATAATTTAATATAAAAAGCCTCGGAGCACATTGGTGCAAGCCGAGGCTTTGTCTGAGATAAAATTTTCTCTTCTACTTACAAGTAAAAAATCTTTTCATATGATATTGATGCCGTTTTGGGCACAAAGTTCCAGGGCTAAGTCACGAAGCTTAAACTTTTGTATCTTGCCGCTTCCCGTGAGGGGATATTCCTTCACCGTAAATACGTAGCGAGGAATCTTATAGCGGGCAATGCGGTCTTTACAGAAATCACGCACGTCTTCCGTGGTGAAGCTGTAGCCTTCATGAGGAATAATAAAAGCTCCCACGTCCTCACCATAGCGGGGCGATCGCACAGCAACCACTTGTACATCCTTCACACCGGGCATTTTATAAAGAAAATCCTCTACCTCCTTGGGAGATATATTTTCGCCTCCACGTATAATCATGTCTTTGATGCGTCCGGTTATGTGATAATTGCCATCGGCATCTTTCATACCGAGGTCTCCGGAATGCAACCAGCCTTGCGCATCGATTACCTGTGCGGTAGCTTCGGGATTTTTGTAGTATCCCTTCATGTTCAAGTATCCGCGGCAACACATCTCTCCTTCCACACCGACGGGACATTCTTTCCCGGTTTCGGGATCTATAACGGCTACCTCGGTATGCTCATAAGGACGCCCTACGGTAGCACATCGCACTTCAAAACTATCGTCGATGCGCGTCTGAGTCATTCCCGGCGAGGATTCGGTGAGGCCGTATACGCTGGTAATGTCCATATACATCTTTTCGCTCACTTCGCGCATCAATTCGCGGGGACAAAGAGCTCCGGCCATAATACCCGTACGCAAAGAACGCATGTCGAACATGGGAAACATGGGATGGTGCAGCTCGGCAATAAACATAGTAGGTACTCCGTAGAGCACCGTACAGCGCTCACGGTGTATGGAGGCAAGGGTCAGGAGCGGATCGAATTTTTCAATCATCACTTGCGTACATCCGTGCGTAAGACAATTCATCACGGCCAATACCACACCGAAACAATGGAAAAGCGGCACACATACACAAAGCTTATCATCCGAAGTAAAATTCATGTGACAGCCTGTGAGGTAGCCGTTGTTAGTGATGTTGTGATGCGAAAGCATTACCCCTTTAGGAAAGCCGGTGGTTCCGGAGGTATATTGCATATTCACGACGTCGTGACAAGATACGCCCTCCTTCACACGGCGGTAATGTTCATCATCTCGGGTACTTCCCAATAGAAGAATTTCGGGCGTGTTGTACATACCGCGATACTTCTCCTGTCCAATGTAAATAAGGTTTTTCAAATGTGGGAAACGCGCGCTTCTGAGATACCCCCTCGGCTGACTCCGAAGTTCGGGCAACAAGGTGTAAATCATGTCGAGGTAGTTGTATCCGGCAGCTCCGTCGGTGATACAGAGTGTATGCATATCGGAATGCTCGATCACGAAGGCTAGCTCTTCTTCTTTATAATTCGTATTAACGGTTACCGCTACGGCTCCTATCTTAGCACAAGCAAAAAGGAAAGTCAACCAATCGGGGACGTTTTGCGCCCAAATACCGACATGCGTTCCCGGTTCCACTCCGATCGCCAAAAGGCCTTTGGCCATATCATCCACACGGTCGTTAAATTCTTTCCAAGTAAAACGCAAATCACGGTCGGAGTAGACAATATATTCGCGATCCGGAGTCGCTTCAGCCCAATGTTCGAGCCACTGACCGATGGTTTTCTCAAATAATTGCATAAGCGGTCTGCTAAGAGATTCTGTTTTTTAAGGAATGAACTTAAAGCGGCGTGTAAACAACAGCCAATATTTTGGCACATTGTCCGTCCAGCGAAGTTATCAGGTGGTCGACTATGGAATCGTAATAAATACTTTCACCGGCATCCAGCAGGATGACTTCGTTTCCGTAGTTAATCTTAACCGAGCCTTCGAGCACATAGAGGAACTCCTCCCCTTCGTGCGAGGATACTACGGGCTTTTGCGTTGAAGTGGGATTGACATCAATAAGAAATGCCTCCATTGCCTTTCCGGATTTGGATGAGGCCAGCGAAAGAAAATTAAGATGTGAATTGGCCGAGGAGAGTTGACTGGAAAAAGTAACTCCTTTCGAGTTTTCGGATTTCCGATAAATGGCGGGGCCTACGGCAGTGGAGTCGTCGAGGAAAGTACCCAGGCGCACTCCCAATGCACGAGCTATCTTGATAAGTGGGGCCAGGGAAGGGAAATGCTCACTATTCCGTATCACTTCAATCTGTTCAAGACTCAAACCCGAACGTTCGGAGAGCTCCTGAAAAGAGATATTTTTATCGGTGCATATTGTCGTAATTTTTTTAGCAATAGTATTTGTAGTCATTGATACGATGTTTTTGTAATTATATACCGGATTCGTGACTTTCACTCCGGCGAAAAACGCTGCAAATCTAAGAAATATAGAGGAAATCCCCGTAGTTTTAATTTTAATTTAGAAGAAAAACTAAAAAGCAAAAATAAATATAAAAGTTCAAACTATTTCTTTTGTAGCAAATCTGCGTAAGCCTTCGAGTCTTTCAACAATGCTCTGGCTTTTTCCAATACGGGATCGTTGCGGAGGGAGTATGCAATTTCGCCTTTCTGAAAATGATAGCGTTTCACAATCTCAGCTCCCAATATACGAGTTATTTCAGCTTTATTTTTCCGCATACTTTCGGAGATATCGGGGTTAAGCTTTTTCTTAAGGGCCTCAAATTCTTCGAGAGCAGCTTCTTCAAGCCCTTCGTAGCGAGCCAAATTCTTCAACTCTTCGAAATATTTCTCGGTTTGCGAGATATAGCTGAACTTCTTCTCCACTAAATAAGCACAGAAGTCCTCGAAGATCTCATCACTCAGCTCGAAACTGTCGGGCGATGCAATTTCTTTGTTGCGCTGCGCATATCGGGTTGCATAATCGAAATACAAATTCTGGGCGTATATGTAATAAGCTATATTCATCTTACGGTTGTCTTCGATACGAATGTCGGGAGTAATGCCCCCTCCGTCGCGTACCGGACGCCCGTTCCGGGTGTGAAAAACACTTGTCAAACTATCGGGTACAGGCCCGACACTTCCATCTTCGTTGCGGTGACTGTAGTCGATGACTTGTATGCAGCGCCCGCTGGGAATATAATACTTGGCTGTAGTTATTTTCAGGTGTCCTCCATAATTCAAAGGACGTATGCTCTGCACCAGTCCTTTACCGAAAGTGCGTTCGCCGATAATTACGCCGCGATCGAGATCCTGAACCGCTCCTGCAATAATTTCGGAGGCAGAGGCCGAAGCACTGTTGGTCAGGACACAAAGTTTCATATCGGGGAAAAGAGCTTGAGAAGGCGTATGGTAACTGCGCTCCGAAGCAGGTGTCTTCCCGCGTGTACTTACTACACTTGTACCTTTAGGTAAAAAGAAACCTAATATTTTAACCGCCTCATCGATAAGACCTCCGCCGTTATTGCGTAAATCGATGATAAGAGCTTCGATGCTGTCGTTTTTGATCATCGACGAAACGCTGTTACGCAATTCGGAGGCAGCATGGTCCGTAAAATCATTCAGCAGCAAGTAGCCGGTCTTTCCATCGAAAACTTTTGTATATGAGACGGCATCGAGTTGTATTTTCTCGCGAAGGAAAGTTTTTTCAAAAGGTTTTTTATCCCCCGGGCGCTGAATTTTGAGTTTCAACGAAGTATTGGGTACGCCTTTCAGTTTGGCACTTACCTCTCCCACCGAACTTTGAGTTACATCCTGCCCATCCACAGCCAGAATAATATCTCCGGCCTTCAATCCCTTTTTTTGTGCCGGCTTCCCTTCATAAGGATCCGCAATGTATACCCCTTCTTTCCCCTTTGCTATGACGGCTCCTATTCCGGCATACTGCCCGGTAGTCATAAAGGTTAAATCGTCGGTTTGCTCCTCGGCAATATATACGGTATAAGGGTCAAGCTGCCGGAGCATCGCTTCAATAGCGATACGGGTATTCTTATCGTAGTCGAGCGTATCGACATAATTCAAATCCAGTTCGCGGGATATGGAATTAAAGAGATTGAGGTTTTTATTAATGCGGAAACTACGGTCTTCAGCAGCTTGCAAGGCGACAGTGCAACAACCGAAGGCAAGTAAAAAAATAAGTTTTGTTTTTTTCATTTTCAAAAGTCGGGTCTGTTTCGTGAAATTTAGACGCTGTAAGAGGTTTCGGGAGGTAGAAATTCCCGAACATCTTTCCCGGCAACAATCAGTTGACGTACAAGTGAGGAGGAGATGTACGAATAACGCGGATCCGTTGGGAGAAAAATCGTTTCGATAGCGCTCAAATGACGGTTGGTATGTGCTATCGACTGTTCGTAATCGAAATCACCGGCCGTACGCAAACCTCTGATGATGAACTCGGCCTCCAAATGTCGGGCAAAATCCACGGTAAGTTCGCTATACAATGCAACTTTTACTCGCTTTTCGCCACAAAAGACAGCGTCAATACGCTGAAAGCGCTCCTCGGTAGAGAACAGGGTTTTCTTATCTGGATTGACTCCTATGGCCACAACAATTTCATCGAAGAGGCTGAGGCCACGACGGACAATATCGTAGTGTCCAATAGTAAATGGGTCGAAAGTACCCGGAAAGATGGCTCGTCTCATAACTAACTCATTTCGTCTAAACCGGCCGCAAAGATAGCTATTTTATTCGGCCATCGAAACAGCTTATCACAAAAGAGGAGAGATTGTAATCTCAATTTATGAAGTGCAAGATGCAAGCAGCAGGCACAATATTTCTGTCATTCACAGTCTGGATTGGACGCAAAAACATATCGTAGCCCCATAGACTAAAGTCCGAATTAAAAAGCAGATGGAAGAAAGATTTAGGCTTGAAGCTCAAATTTTAAGATTTCACACGAATTCATTTACAAAATCATCCTGATCCAAGCATCTCTAAAAAATCAAATTTCCAAAACACAAGAATCTTATGCCCAAGCACATAAAGAAATACACCAACAACAAGCCAAGATTTAAACTGAGTTTTTATTATTCTCAAAAGAAATCTTTTTCTTAAATTTGAATCAAAAAAAGTTGTATTCACCATAGCTTAATGCTTACAATTAACATAAAAGCTTAGAAATGAAAATCAAAAAGATGATATATTTATTTTTGTTGTCAGTTATTATTTGCTTAGCAATCGGCCTTCTGTGGCTGTTCCGGAATCCGTCTTACGAAAAAATAGATAAAACATTCATACAAGGATCGGATTCTGCAATTAAAAAAGAGATTCCTGCTCTTAACCTATCTTTTGGGGTAGACAGAGTGGCTTATTCCGAACCTGTTTATTTTCCTAACGGAGTGGAAAGCGCTGATTTTACGGAGCATGTAGAGGCCATAAATTTGGAAATTCCCGATTGGGACAGCGAAGGATTATACGAGCTAAAAGCTTCCAGCAAAGCAGGCGTCTTAGATCCCGCATTTTTAGTACATAAATGGGATTCAGATGCTTCCAACACACTCATTTTTCATCACGGAGCATCGGAATATCCTTTTTACGGGATTTTTTCTAACATCTTCAAAAAAGAGAAACTGAAGGATTTGGGTATAAATCTGATCGTGGTCCGAACTCCTTTTCATAAGCAAAAAGGGGCTTTGAAACAGGGAACGGCGACCTTATCGACCTTTATGGCAACGATGGCAACAAGTGTGAAATTGACCGAAAAGCTGATTCACAGTTTACGACAAAAAGGAGTACAAACTATTGAAATTGGCGGATTCAGCTTGGGAGCTGTGATAGCAAACAGGCATCGAGTGACGTATAATTCGGCCGATTTTTATGTGCCGATAGTAGGAACGGTGGCGCACGAAAAGTTTTTTATTTTCTCAAAGAAAAATACCACCGAAAGCGAAATCCAACGCAATAAAATCATTACACAGCACTTGAATTTCTCAGGCCAATGGCAAGAGATTCAATCTCCCAATGTGTTTCCGGTTATGGCTCGCTACGACGCGTTTTTACCACTTCACGAGCACGCTCCCGCTTATGGAAATCTGGAAGTGGAAATTTGGAACACGGGACATTTATCCACCGCTCTTTTCTACAACGCCATGCGGCATGTTCTGTTAAAACGCTTGAAGAAGGAAGCCTTTATCCAACAATGAAGGTAGTTGGTTTTTTAGAAATAAAAAACGAATGAAACGATACAGGCTGTCACTCGGAAGCCTGCATCAAGGGAAGAACAAATAAGCAATCGCCACCGCTGCAATTACACCTGCCAAATCGGCAAGCAGGGCATAAGGAACCGTATATCGGCTGTTTTTTATACCTACGGCCCCATAATATACAGCTACGAGATAAAAAGTCGTATCGGTGGAAGCTTGAAAAACTCCGGCAAGCCTCCCGGCAAAAGAGTCAACACCAAACGTACTTATGGTCTCTACCATCATACCTCGGGCTCCGGCACCGCTCAAAGGCTTCATCAGGGCTGTCGGCATGGCGTCCACCCAAGCGGCATCGACACCCAGCATCGTAACGAAGGACTTGAGACCGTCCACCAGAAAATCCATCGCTCCCGATGCACGAAACATGGCGACGGCCACCAATATAGCCACCAAGTAAGGAATAATCCGTACAGCGGTAGTAAAGCCCTCTTTAGCGCCTTCAATAAAGGCCTCGTAAACATTGATTTTGCGTATGAGGCCGTTCAGCAGAAAAAAAACAATCAACCCAAACAGGATTATACTGGCTATTGCAGTAGATAGCTCTTGCGCCCGTTCGGGTCCCATCCTGTGGAAGACATAAACCAAAGCAGCAATAAGCCCTCCTGCAGCAGTAAAAGAACCCAATATCACAGGATCGAAGATATTTATCCTCTGTTTGATGCAAACGGCCAACACCCCCACCAAAGTAGCCACAAAGGTGGCTATCATGATAGGAACAAAAACGTCGGCCGGATTGGCAGCCCCCATTTGAGCGCGAATGGTCATCACCGAAACAGGTATCAGGGTCAATCCCGAAGCATTGAGAACGAGAAACATCATCATCGGATCGGAGGCTCTGTCTTTATGGGGATTGAGCTCCTGTAAGTCTTTCATAGCCTGCAATCCGGCCGGAGTTGCGGCATTGTCGAGCCCCAGCATATTGGCCGATATATTCATCAGCATGGCTCCGGCTGCCGGGTGTCCCTTGGGAATACCGGGAAATAAACGACGAAAAAGCGGATCGATACCACGAGCAAAAAGGGTAATCAATCCTCCACGCTCGCCTATTTTCATCAATCCCATCCACAAAGCAAGTACGCCTGTAAGACCGATAGATACCTCAAAACCGGTACGTGCCGCCACAAAGCTGGCATTCACAGCTGCATTGAAAGTTTCCGTGTCACCAAAGAAAAGTAAACGTAACAGAGCTACCGCAAAAGCAAGTACAAAAAAAGCAATCCAAATATAATTCAGGGTCATGGGGCAAAAAAGATCCTTGTGTTTTGAAAATACAAAAGTACATAAACTTTAGAGAACAACACAAGATTACTAAAACCAAGAAAACCTCCTCCTAAAAACAGAGAAAAATGCAAGATATCAGCTCATCTTTTTGTCTAAGGAACTCCGATACGAAAAAAATATTTTATTCCTTTTTTCTCTTGGTTTATAAGGTCTAAAATCCTACTTTTGCAGGCATAAGTACATTTCGGAACACATGGGAGGTAAAACATCGAGAACAAAACTGAAGCTGATAGAAGAGGCCCGCACGCTTTTCGGACTTAAAGGTAAGAATAACGTTACGATGAACGATATTGCAGAGGCATCGCAAAAAGGACGTCGCACCCTCTACACTTACTTCAAAAACAAGGAAGAAGTCTACAAAGCAGTTATCCAGAATGAGCTCACTCGCATCCTCGAACGGCTCAGAGAGGTATCACAAGAAAATACCGAAGCGGATATAAAACTCACTCAGCACATCGTAACCCACCTCGATGCCGTGAAAGAGGCTGTTTCGCGAAACGGCTCGCTACGCTCGGATTTCTTTATGGATATTTACGAAGTAGAACGTGTGCGTCGCCCCATCGACAAGAAAGAAATTGAGCTCATCCGCGAGATATTGATTGAAGGGGTCGAACAGCGCGTTTTTAAACGCATGGACGTCAACCTGTCAGCCGTCATCATCCTTTATGCCATCAAAGGGTTAGAAGTTCCCTACATCCGTCAGAATATCAATTCGGAATTCGAAAAGAACAAAGACAGCATTGTGGACTTTGTCCTTACCGGAATCAAACGTTCTTAAATTCCTGTGCTCTGAAACACATGAAAGCCCTATTTATCTGCTTGGGGTTCCTAAGCTTAGGACTCGGGATATTGGGAATATTTCTTCCTCTGCTACCGACAACTCCATTCTTGTTGCTATCGGCTGCCTTATTCGCCCGGAGCTCAGCCAAACTACACAAATGGCTGTTGGGGCACTCCGTATTCGGCCCTTATATTTCGAGTTTCATGGCAGATAAATCCATCAGCATAAGAATAAAAGTTATTTCCATAAGTGGCATCTGGATTTCTATTTTGTATGCTGCCTGCTTCGTAGCCACGGGAAAACTCTGGCTTCAGCTCTTACTGCTAAGTATCGCAAGTTTCGTTACGATACACATTCTGTCTTTCAAAACAAGGAAAAAAGAGGTAAAATAAGAACCCGGGACAAACTCAAAACGAATCGACACCGAGTGTTATTTTTCGAATTGCAGGTTAATAGCCCGTTTCAGTTTGCACTCGCAAGGGCAGGCATCCAAATCGAAAAAGCCGGCACGCTTTACAATCTCATATTCAGCCAAAAAGTCGGGCGTGAAAATACCGGTGTCTCGATTGTCTTCTATCTGTGGAAGCGTCCACCACTTAGTAGCTTCGGAAAAAGCAGTGGAAGACACCCAAGCCTCCGTATTACAAGTGATAAAAAGGTAAGCATAGCGCCTCTCCAGCTCGGAGTCAATAAGATAACTTGAGAGAAAAAAATAGTCCGGATTGATCTTACCGGCTGCAGCAAAAACCCGTCTAACTGCCTCATCCACGGTCTCATTCATCTGCACATGCGACGAAAGAGCAGTATCCCAAAGACCCGGTGAAACAAAACTTTTGTCTTTTATCTTACGCAGATATAAGCGACTGTTTTCCAGCACCAAAACACGAACCACCGGATGGAGCAAACGCTCCTTCCCGAAGAGGCTCTCGTAGTGCTCAATACTTCCCAGAACCTTGCCTTGCTCCGAAACTACAGGCCACCACTTCTCCTCAGCGAGTTTTTTACGAACAAGAAACACCCGCAGGGTCTGGTACAACATGAAAAATCCTACGGAAAGAACGTAAGTCCAAGAGTAAAATTCGAAAACACTTTCGACGGGAAGTAACGAAAGTGAGAAAACATAAAGTATCAGCAAAGCAAGAAACAGCAAGGAAAGAGCCAATAACACCCGCCTCATCTCCGAGATATTGTTCGACATGGGTTGTTTGCGACAAACCAGACAGATAGAAACACGGGTATAGCTTTGCCGGAAAAACAGCAAACAAGTGAAAAGAAGGAGGCACAACACATCATCGAACACGAAAGCAAGGGCTTCGGGCAACAGATGGTGGGGAAAGACCGATGCGAGCAAATAGGAAATAAAAAACAAACCGACGTTGAAAGCATACCAGTACAACAGCTTCCGAAAAACAAATGCCACAGAAAGCAACATAAAAATCCCCACAGCCAAGGATGCAGCCCAAGCCCAGAGACTGCAAACATCCCGGAACAATAAGTCCGTCATCCGGAAAGCAAGCAAAGGGAGCAAGCTGTAAACAGGATTAAAAAAGGAGTTCCGTATCTGTTCCTGATTGATTTTATTCATTATTTTTTCCAAAAGAGAGGCACGAACTTTGCTACTAATAACAAGCAAAGCGTGGTTTTGTTTGAGGCTGTTTGGGCTTTACGACGAAGAAGTCGGAAAAATCGATACAAGCAGCACAGAAACGAGGAAAAACACGAGGGTAATTAGGGAAAAAATCCTATTTTTGCAAAACGAACAGGCTAAGGAAAATCAAGTGCAGCACAATAAAAATTAAGCCTGTAGCCTCAAAATAGCCGTTTTTAATATGAAACTGTTACGCAACCTATCCTACATCCCTCTGCTTATCGACATAGTTGTGCTAATCAGCAGCTGTGTTATTATTTTAACTCTATTTCCCTTAACCACCGAAACACCGTTCCGAAAATATACGCTGTATTTTCTTATTTTTTCCCTCGTATGGCTGCTCAGCTCCTTCCTGATGGGACGCTACCAATCGTTTCGTACACAACATTACTTCAGCAGTACTTTTAAGATATTCTACGCCGCCTTTATTTCTTTCATACTGTGTTTTTGTATCTTTCTCGTGTCAGACGAGGAGTATAACTTATCGGAAAATGTTTTGCTGTCGCTAACCGTTGTTGTATTTGCAGCCAATTACTTTGTTTCGCTCATTTACTTTGCCTACCGTTATGCTACGGAGTACGAGGTTCCGGACATTCCCCCCGTCATCCGTGAAAATGCCCGTTTAAAAGAACTTCCTCCGCTCGACGAAAAATCCTACGAACTCCGTTGCGAAATGATAAAATCGCACTCGGGGGAAAAGACACTAAACTTTCTGAAACAACAGACGGACATAAGAAGCGCCAACACACTCGTTTTCGTATTGAGAAGCACAGAGGAACTGATAGCCCTTCCGGAGTTTGAGTATCACACCATCGTGCGACTCGAAAAGCTAAACAGCTCCAGAGGTATCAATAAAATGCTCAATATTATTAACGAAAAACTGCCCGATGGAGGGCTGCTGGTCTGCTGTTTCGACTCTTTAAGCTCGCGAAAGAAAAGGCTTTCTAAGCAATATCCCAAAGGTACGCGAAACATGGCCGATCTTCTCGACTTCTTTGCACACCGCATACTTCCCAAAATATTTCTAACACGCCGCCTTTACTACGATATTACCGGAGGGAACAACCGCATTCTTTCAAAAACCGAGGTCATCGGAAGGCTCTACTGCAACGGGTATGAAGTTCTGTCCGACAGGAAGATAGGCGACCTGACCTACATCATTGCGAAGCGCAACAAACAGCCCGAAGCGCTAAAGAAACGCCACTACGGCCCATTGATACGCCTGAAGAGATACGGAAAGAACAAAAAGAAGTTCACGGTATATAAATTCCGAACCATGTATTCCTACGCCGAGTATATGCAGGCTTATATATATCAACACAATAGCTTGCAGGAAGGAGGAAAATTTAAACGGGACATCCGCATCACTCCCTTGGGAAAATTTATGCGAAAATACTGGATAGATGAATGGCCGATGCTTATTAACCTTCTCAAAGGAGATATGAAGATAATAGGAGTACGCCCTTTGAGCGAACAGTATTTCAATCTCTACAGCAAAGAATTACAGGAAAAACGCGTACAGTTCAAACCGGGCTTACTGCCTCCTTTTTACGCCGACATGCCCAAAAACCTCGACGACATACAAGCTTCGGAAATGAAATACCTCGAAGCTTGCGAAAAAAACGGAGTGTTCATTACCGACTTCCGCTATTTTTTTAAAATTGTCGGTAACATTCTATTCAAAAAAGCAAGAAGTGCATAAAATTAAAGCGATACGTAACATGAAGCAACTAATATTGATGTTATGCTGCATAGGTATAAGCCTGCAGCTCACCGCACAGGAAATTCCACAACACATTTCCTACAACCGAATTTACGACTTCCTCGATGAATTGGCAAACGACGGTGTTATTGAGCTGAATTCGTCCGTCAAACCCTACTCTCGAAAACTCATCAGCGATAAACTGCTCGAAGCACAAAGACAGAGATGGCTGCTGAACAAACGCCAAATGCAGGAAACCGACTTTTTTTTAAACGAATATGCACTCGAAGAAGAGCGTCTCCCCCAAGCATTTCCCCGAAGTTGGAGTAACGATTATATCCGAGTGGGCTTGCTGCAACCGGCTTTTCACTATAACGACAGACTATTTCGTGCACGGATAACCCCCTTGCTCGGTATGCACATCCACCACAACAGCAAAGGAAACATCACGAAACGTTGGTTGGGGGGTGAGTTTCAAGCGATGATTGGAAAAAACATAAGTATATGGGGAAGCCTTCGCGACAATTCGATGACATCCCTCGGAGGCAACCTGCTCTCACGTCCGCAATACTTGAACGACCAACCCGGATACCAATACAAAGAAGCCTCCTATGGCGGCGACTACAGCGATTCGCGCGGAGGGATTTCCCTGGCATGGGAAGGAGCTTCGATAGCTTTGATGAAGGATAACATAAGCTGGGGTGACAATTACCACGGTTCCAACATTCTATCGGGGCGTGCCCCCTCCTTCCCCATGTTGAAACTCAGCTTGAAACCGGTCGAATGGTTCGAACTGAACTACTTCCACGGATGGCTGGTCTCCAACGTAGCCGATAGTAGTTACTACTACCTTGAAAATGAGAAGACTGTACACTACCGACCCATGAACAAGTTTATGGCCGCAAACATGCTCAGCTTTACTCCGCTGAAAAAACTTAATATCTCAATTGGGAATGCCATTATATATGCCGAACGCAATGTACAAGCAGCTTATTTCCTTCCCATTGCTTTTTACAAATCGCTTGATCATACGCTCACGAAAGGCCTGCGGACAGAAAACCAGAACTCTACCATGTTCCTGAACATAAGCTCTCGCAACATCAAACATCTGCATCTGTTTGCATCCGTATTTATAGACGAATTCAATACCAAGCGGCTCAAAGCAGAAAATAAAGAAGCGAACTTCATTTCCGCAAAACTGGGTGGGCGCTTATCGAACTTTCCCTTATCGAATCTATCGCTTACGGCCGAGTTTACTCACAGCAATATCGGTAACTACAAGCACTCGATACCCAGTCTCACTTGGGCCTCGAACAGCTACAACCTCGGACACTATTTAGGCGACAATTCGCAGGAAATCTATCTGGCCCTGCATTACAAGCCCATAAGAGGACTTGATGTGAGTCTCTCTTTTAGCGATGCCAAACACGGTAAGGAGTATGAATACATCCGACGTGGCACCGACTGGAATGGAATAACGGGCAGCATACGCTCCATCATCAGCCAGGAGTCTATCGGTAAGCCCATCTGGACCAACCGAATCCTAAGCTTCAAAGCCGTATATGAGGTGTTTAACAACGCCTACGCCATCCTTAGCGTAGAACACAACAACGCCCAGGGACATGAAAACAGCGATGCACCCAGCTTCGGTGAACGAAAAATGACGGCAGAACAAGCCCTAAAAAGATTCACTCCTGCTTTTTGGCAAGGAGAAAATACAAGCATTACAGCCGGATTTAGTTTTGGATTCTAAGGAGAAAAAAAGTGAATCCTCCCCCTTGCTGGTGGGCATAACCGGAGGGATTGGGAGCGGAAAAACGAGTCTTGCCAATCTGTTTCGGCAAGCAGGGTATTCCGTTTACGATGCCGATAAACGCGCTCGAAGCCTCCAAAACGAAGACGCATCCCTACGACAAGCCATCACGAAGCTAATGGGCTCCAAGGCTTACCTCCCTTCCGGAGAACTGAACCGCCCCTGGCTTGCAAACATCGTGTTCAACAGGCCCGAACTTCTCCTACAACTCAACGAAACGGTACATCCGGTCGTCAAGCGGGATTTTCTCCGCTGGGCAGCGGAACGACAAGAAGCCAACATCCTCTTTCTCGAATCGGCCATACTCTTCGAAAGCGGATTCTGGACACTCTTTCATAAAATAATAAACGTAACAGCCGACAAGGATTTGCGCATCCAACGTGTGATGAAACGCGACGGCATAACCCGGCAGCAAGTAATGGAACGCATCGAACGACAGCTTCCGGAAGAGGAACGAAATGCCCGCTCGCACATCATCATCTCCACCAACCAAGGCCTCCCCTCGCCCGAGGAATTGAAAAAGCTCCTTGCGGAGCTCGGAAATTCGATGTAAAAATTTAAACAGTAATCCCCTGGAAAAGCTTTTTTAGGAAGGTATCTCAAGGATTTTTCCGCATAAAAAAAGAAGCTTTCGGAGAACAAAAGCTTCTTTCCGTCGGCTATGGACCGACTTTCTCCATCCTACAGAATAAGAAATTAGGGTATTGCTAATTAAATATATATTTGTATCTTTGTGCAAAAAAAATATGAATTGCCCTAAGTGTTTATGTGAAGAAAGTGTCAGATCTGGCATAATAAAAGAAAAGCAGCGATACAA
>BDEJ01000079.1 GCA_001653155.1 Porphyromonadaceae bacterium H1 | reverse complement strand
GGCTCAGTAGAAAAATCGTGGGGATAATATCTCTTCCTGAAATAAAATGCTTTACTTCGTGCTATGGAAAATGAATATCTCAAAGCCATCGCAAGCTTGGTATTACCTTCGCAGATCCTTGATTACTTTACAGTGGTTGGTTTGGTACAAACGGATACAGAGATACATATCCATTTGGATGAACTGATGGACAAAAATCTTTCGGAGGATGTCCATTTCGAATCCAAGGGATTTATGGAACCTGTAAGTGTGACGGATTTTCCAATCAGAGACCATAAAGTGATACTGAAGATACGTCGTAGACGCTGGACTGACACCCGTACGGGCAAGAGTTTCAGCCTCCCCATCGACCTTGACATTGTAGCCAAGGGAACCCGTTACTCCAAGGAATTTGGGGCTTTTTTAAAAGAGACGTATGGAGACATCCCCCGTGACCTGCCGTACGCTTGAGGATTTCTATGGGATAGACGGACATACATTTGAACGGCAATATAAGGAAACCTTGAGCAATTTCCGGAAATGGGATCAATTGGCACATGCCGATAAGTGGCTCTTGTTTCCTGACAACATGGGCCCTCGGCTTGCAATCGACGAGTCCTCGCTCTCCAATGGCGAACTCTACACGTTCGTAACCAACCGTGACGCACGTACACGTGAACAATCCCTGATAGCCGTTGTGGCAGGCACAAAGTCGGAAGATGTGATTGCCATTCTCCGGCGGATCGACGAAGAGCGGCGCCATGCGGTGGAGGAAGTTACGCTTGACCTGTCCGACTCCATGCGTAAAATCGTGCGTACAGTATTCCCCAAAGCCAATCGTGTCATAGACAGATTCCACATTCAGAAACTGACATGTGATGCCGTGCAGGAACTTCGAATCAAGCACCGTTGGGATGCTATTCAACAGGCGAACGATGAAATGGAGGAAGCGAAGTTCAATGGAGAGAATTACGTCCCCTTCCGCTATCCCAATGGAGATACCCGCAAGGAACTGCTCATACGCTCACGTTACCTACTGTTCAAGTCGGCAGAGAAATGGACTGACAGGCAGAAGCAGCGGGCTGCCATACTATTTGAAGAATATCCTGATATAAAGATCGCATACGGACTCTGCCATTCACTACGGATGATATTTTCCAAGAATACAACCAAGGATGCCGCACGCCTATCCATGGCACGGTGGTACAACAAGGTCGAAGAAGCAGGACTTCACTCTTTCAACGTCATTGCCGCTACGTTCTATGAACATTATGATGAAATCCTTAACTTCTATAATAATCGTGCTTCAAATGCAATGGCTGAGTCCTTCAATGCCAAAATCAAACTCTTTCGCGCAAACCTTAGAGGAGTAGCTGACAGAAAGTTCTTTCTTTTCAGAATGGCAAAGCTATACGCATATCCCCACTAATTTTCTACTGAGCTGCTGCTTGTACTGCCGTATGCTTTCTTCGAGGCCGAGATAAAGAGCGTCGGAAATCAGGGCATGACCGATCGATACTTCGCTGATCCATGGGATGTTACTCTGTAGAAAAGCGAGGTTCTCGAGGCTTAGATCGTGTCCGGCATTCACTTGCAGGCCGATGCTGCGAGCGAGTTCGGCGGCTTTGATGAAAGGTTGGATTGCTTTTTCTCTTCCTGCCTTATAAAGTCGGGCATAAGCCTCGGTGTATAGCTCGACACGTTCACATCCCGTTTTGGCTGCATATTCGGTGTTTTTCAATTCGGTGTCCACGAAGATAGAGACCCGTATCCCATTGCGTTGAAACTCATTAACCACTTCGCTTAGGAAGTCTTGATGTCGGAAAGTGTCCCATCCTGCGTTAGAGGTCAAGGCTTCGGGCGGATCGGGAACCAAGGTTACTTGCTGTGGTCTTACGCTTGTTACCAGCTTAATGAACTCGGAGCTGGGATAGCCTTCGATGTTGAATTCCGTGCTGAGTAAAGGGCCTAACTCCCGTACGTCGGCGTAGCGTATGTGTCGTTCGTCGGGGCGGGGATGTACGGTTATGCCTTCTGCTCCGAAGCGTTCGCAGTCTAGGGCCACCTGGCAGAGATCGGGTATGTTTCCGCCTCGAGCGTTACGTAAAGTAGCTACTTTGTTGATGTTGACGCTTAGTTTTGTCATGAGTTGCTGTTTTGTATAAGGATGATGTGAGATTTCCGTCTTGCCCGCTGCATGGAAGATTAGAAAAAAAGTACTTTCTTTGCATAATTAAAAAACCAAGGAGGCAAGTTTGCTGCAAAAGTAACGCAAAAAAATGAATGCAACTTCTTTTTCATGCGCTCTTTGGAGTGATTTCTTGCAGCATTCCCTCTTCGGCCTATCGTTTGCATGATGAAAATAGCTGTTTTTGGCGCAGTAGGGCGTCCCGCGGTCTTGTCCTGCCTCAACGTTTTTTTGGAGTTATTGAAGGGAGAGCCTGTCTCTTTTTCTTTCGAAAAAGGTCTTTATGCTTATGCTTCGGAGCAGGGTTTGTCTCTTGATTCTGTTTCGCTTATTGCTAATGACGATTTTGATGCCGACCTGGCTTTGAGTATCGGCGGTGATGGTACTTTTCTCACCACCGCAGCTCATATCGGACAGAAGGATATTCCTGTTTTAGGGGTTAATACCGGGCGTTTGGGTTTCCTTACCGATGTGTCGGAAGAAGATATTCGTTCGGCTATCGACTTCGTTTTGCGACCTCCTTATCCTGTTGAGGAGCGTTCTCTGTTGGCTTTGAGCCTTTCCGGCACTGAAGTCTTGCCTTATCCTTATGCCTTGAATGAGGTGGCGGTGCTTAAGCAGGATAGTTCATCGATGTTGGCGATAACCCTCACGGTGAACGGCGAACGCGTACATACCTATCAGAGCGACGGTTTGATTGTCGCCACACCTACCGGATCTACGGCTTACTCCATGAGTGTGGGCGGCCCTATTGTAGTGCCACAAGCCCGGACGCTGGTTGTCTCGCCTGTAGCCTCCCACAGCTTGAACGTGCGTCCGCTCATTATCCCCGATAATTGGCCTATTGAATTGGAAGTCGATAGTCGTACGGGCTCTTTCCTGCTGGCTGTTGATGGGCGCTCTCAGGTGCTTGACCAGCAACTGCGTGTGAAAATAAGCAAGGCGGATCACAGCATTAAGATTGTAAAACAGCCCGGGCATACTTTTTTCACGACCTTGCGAAATAAGTTGATGTGGGGACTTGACAAGCGAAACTAATCTTGTGTTTATTCCGGATTTTCCGGGCTATTCCCTCCTGAAAAATAAAGCTCCTTTGTAATACCGAAAGCGATGACGCTGCGACCTGCAGAGATCTTCGTGTTTGAGGCCGATCCGTAGCTTGTCGCTTGCGTATCTCCACAGATATGTTTACTTTTGTTTGCTCTTTTTTTGTATATCGTTTGGATAGTTTTTATTGAAATTATAATGAAGAAACTTGTAGCATCGCTTCTTTTTCTATGTACGCTTTCGAGCTTTGCTCAGCCAAGAACCGACTTCCGTCGTTTTTATATTGCTTACGCGGGTGGTTACGATTTCTTTTCAGCTAACACCGGAACAAGACTTCCTCACTTCTCCGTGGACATACCTGCTTTCCCGGCCTTGCAACCGCTTCGTTTGGAAGGAGGATATTTTTTTACACCCAATTGGGGGATTGCTTTGAACTATCGTTTTACGCAAGATCTTGGTAAAATCAGTATCGAAAGAAGTCGTACCGAAGATTCCATGCGGCAGATGGAGCGGCTTGAGGTAGATGTGAATGAGCGAATGAATTACTTAGGACTGAACTTTTTGAGCAGATGGCCTCTTGCGCAGTCTCGTTTTTCGCTCGATGCACGGCTCGGAGCAGGTTGCCTCTTTGATGCCATGAGAGTCGGTGTTTCTTCCTTATCTTTAACCTATAGTAATTCCCATTTAGGATATACTCATAACCAGATAAACGAAATCAGAGAAGGAACTCCACGCGTTGGATCCAAGTCCAGTTTATTTATGACATCTTCGGTGGCTGTTGGCTGCTCGGCAAGCTTGGGATGCTCTTTTCGGGCAAGTGATTTGCTGAGTTTTTCCCTCTCCGCAGAGTCTTTCTGGGCTCATTTCCCTCGGATCAACTCTCAGGGATCCATCTACAACTCCTACTTAACTCGCACTGTAAGTCGTTTGGGCTTGACGGGAGGAGTTGCTTTTCATTTTTAAAAAAGAGTAAGAATGCGCATTGTATTTATGGGAACGCCGCAGTTTGCGGTAGAGAGTCTCAAAGCCCTTGTCGAAGGCGGTTATGAGGTAGTGGGTGTGGTTACCATGCCCGATAAGGCAGCCGGCAGAGGACATCGTATACAATATTCTCCTGTCAAACAATATGCTTTGGAGCAAGGTTTGCCGCTGTTGCAGCCTGAGAAGTTGAAGAATGAAGATTTCCTGGACGCTCTCCGGGCCTGGAAGGCCGATGTTCAGGTAGTGGTAGCTTTCCGTATGTTGCCCGAAGTCGTTTGGAGTATGCCTCCTCACGGGACATTTAATCTGCATGCCTCTCTATTGCCTCAATACCGAGGCGCTGCTCCCATCAATTGGGCTATTATGAACGGTGAACGGGAAACCGGTCTGACGACTTTTTTTCTGACACACGAGATTGATACGGGAAAAATTATTTTGCAAGAAAAGCTTCCCATCTCCGATACGGATAATGCGGGTAGCCTGCACGATAAATTGATGTTAGCCGGTGCCTCTTTACTGACCCGTACCCTTGATTTGATAGCTGCCGGCGAAGTGAGAGCTTACGATCAATCGGAGTTTGCTCTCCCTGATTCGGAGCTTAAAATAGCCCCGAAACTCTTTAAAGAGAATTGTAAAATGGATTTGACGCAGGATGTGAAAACTGTGCACAATTTTGTCAGAGGATTGGCTCCTTATCCCGGAGCTTGGACGCTTTTACAATTCCCCGGACAGCCGGAGGAGAGCGTTCTGAAAGTCTTCGAAACGGACTGTGAATTCTCTGTGCATCAATTTCCTCACGGTAGACTTGTCACAGATGCTAAGAAAACAGCTAAAATAGCTTTGAAGGATGGCTTTCTGGTTTTGAAATCGGTACAGGTTCCTAATAAAAAACGGATGGAAATAGGTGAGCTACTTCGTGGAATGAGATGATGTTAAAAAAAATGGACGAAACGGCACTCCCTAAAGAGGCTATTTCGTCCTTAAAGCCGGTGGCAAATAAAACTTTTACATTACTGCCTTTGCCAATTCCGATCCAACTTTAAAGCGTACCACTTTTTGAGCCGGAATCGAGATTGTTTTTTGTGTTGCCGGATTCACACCCTTGCGAGCATTACGTTTCTTTACGAAGAAACTTCCGAATCCGATTAAAGTTACTTTTTCCTCTTTTTTCAAAGCTCCGGATACACTCTTGATAACAGCTTCGATTGCTCTTTTGGAGGCAGCTTTACTTAAACCTGTTTCACTTGCAACGGCTTGGATTAACTCTGACTTGTTCATAATAAATTAATTTTAAAAGATGATGATGTGTTTAAAGTGTAAGAATAGGTGTTGCAAATGTAATGTATTGTTTCTTTAACTCGAAGAATTTAGCGGAAAAATAATATATTTTATCCTCTCTTTCTCATAAAATATGTTGAATAGCAGTTTTCTTGTGTTTTTTTGATTACTTTTGTGCCTATAAAGTTCTTATTCGTGTGGGAGTTAAGGAGAGGACTGTGTTCTGTCTTTCACTTTTATTCCACCTTTATTTATTAAAATATAGACTGAAAAAAATATGAATTACGGTAGGCCATCCCTTTGGAGTTCGATTCCTTCCATCACCAAAAACTTAATTGTTATTAATCTTATTATGTGGCTTGCAAGTATATTGCTGCCACGTTTTGATATTGACTTGAGGGATATCTTGGGGATGCACTATTGGGCTTCAACTAAGTTCAGTGTTGCGCAGATGCTGACTTATAGTTTCATGCATGGAGGTTTTTCGCATATTTTCTTCAACATGTTTGCCCTCTTTATGTTTGGCTCTGCCTTGGAGCAGCATTGGGGGAGTAAACGTTTTTTGCTTTATTATTTGCTCACCGGAGTAGGAGCGGGGCTTGTCCAGCAGTTGGTTTGGACTCTTGAGTTTCGATCTCTGGTTGTTGCTATGAATGAGGCTATTGAGGCAGGAACGGCGGATGCTCTGCTGCCTTTTCAATCCCAGCTGGAACGCTACTTCCGGATATCGAATTTGGAATTTTTCACCACTTCCGATTTTTTGGATCTGAAACACCTCTTTCTCGACGGTCTGCTTACGGTGGGGGCTTCCGGATCGGTTTTCGGGCTTCTGCTCGCATTCGGATGGCTCTTCCCACAAGCCCGTCTGATGATGCTGTTTATTCCTATTCCCATTCCTTCGCGGATATTTGTAGCTTTGTACGGTTTGGCCGAACTCTTTCTGGGGGTAGCTAACTTCTCGGGAGACAGTGTTGCACATTTTGCTCATCTCGGAGGTATGCTTTTTGGCTGTATATTGATTCTTTACTGGAAAAAACGCCGAACGTTCTAAGTTCTTGCCCGGGGGACCGAAAATACAATAAGAAGATATATGAATGTGTGGGAGAACCTGAGGGAAACCTTTCGTCGAGGTGATGCTTCGATTAAGCTGATTTACATCAATGTGGCTGTTTTCATCTTGCTGAAATTTGTCGCAGTGTTATTGATGCTTTTCAATCTGAGCGGATTTTATTTGATGTACTATCTGGCCCTTCCGGCTGACTTGCCTCAGTTGCTTCATCGTGCATGGACGCCAATTTCCTACATGTTCCTTCACGAAAGTTTTTTTCATGTTTTTTTCAATATGCTCTGCCTGTTTTGGTTCGGAAGGATGTTCCTGATGTATTTTTCCGAGAAACAGCTTTTCGGGCTTTATATAATCGGAGGACTGCTTGCGGCTTTGTTCTACATCCTTGCTTTCAATCTTTTTCCTTATTATGAATCCGTTTTGAGCTCCGCTTTGTTGTTGGGCGCTTCGGGTTCGGTAACGGCAGTTATCGTGGCTACGGCTTTTCGCTCCCCAAATGCTGAAATGAGGCTCTTTCTTATCGGTACGGTGAAGCTTAAATACATCGCGATGGCCTTAGTTCTGATTAGCTTCTTTGGGATAACTTCCGACAATAGCGGAGGCGAATTAGCTCATTTGGGAGGGGCTTTTGCCGGCTACTTGTTTGCTTCGTTCATCTCCAAGGGGCGCGATATAACCCAAGGCTTGAATAAAATAATCGATCTGTTGTTTACCCGCTTCTCGCGCCCGAAGATGAAGGTTTCGCCTAAGTCCAAGGCTTATCAAAAACCAATGAACGACGGAGACTACAACCGCAATAAGGCAAAAAGGATGGAAGAAATCGACCGAATTCTGGATAAAATAAAAGCCTCGGGTTACGAAAGTTTAAGTGCAGAGGAAAAACGCAAACTTTTCGAAATGAAACGCTGAATCATCCCATCATCGAAAGATTCTTAATTGAAAGGCATGTTAGGTAAAATTAGTCGTTTGATATTGTTTTTGGCAAATATTGTCTGCGCTTTGCTGTTGGGGGCTTCCTTGTTCGCAGGGCGTATCAGTCCCGAGGATTTTGGCCTTCCTGCTTCGCTGATTTTATTTTTCTCTTACCTCTTGGGATTGAATCTGTTATTCTGTGTCTTCTGGTGTTTTTTGAGGCGGCGTTATGCTTTCTTATCATTTTTCGTGCTTTTGCTCGCTATCCCTTCTGTTATTCGCGTTTATCCTATCTTTAATAAAAACAATCAGGAAGTAGATGGGAAAAAAATCACAGTGTTGAGTTATAATACGATGGCTAATTTTGCTTACAAAAAACACCGGGAAGATGATGAAAATGATGGTATTAGCTATATATTGAATACGGATGCCGATATCGTTTGCCTGCAGGAGTTCAATGTGAGTAAAGATCAAAAGTTTCTCACTTACGAAGATATTCAGAAGATATATGCAAAATATCCCTATAAGCACATTTCCTACAAAGTCGAGACCAAGCGTTTTAAACAAGTAGGTACTGCGACCTTTTCGAAATATCCCATTTTGCTACGCCGGAGGATTGATATTCCCTCGCGCTACAATTCCGCTATTTATACCGATGTGGATGTCGAGGGGACGATCTTGCGCATAGTTAACGTACATTTGGAGTCGAATAAAATTACGGGTATGGACAAAGCCCTTGGAGCAAAATTGAAAAAAGGGATTGACAGAGAATATCTTGCCGATATTACCAATAGCTTTTCCCGCAAATTGGACGAGGCTGCTAAAATCCGTGCTAAGCAAGTGGATATTGTCTCGAAGCTTATCGGACAGTCGCCTCACAAGGTAGTTGTTTGCGGTGACTTTAACGACGTTCCTCTGTCGTATGCTTACGAAAAGATGCGTGGCAAACTCACCGATACCTTTGTGGAGGCCGGTAGAGGCTTGGGACTTACCTATTGTCGATGGCTGTACCGCTTGCGCATCGATTATATCCTTTGCGATAAAGACATTGTCGCTTCCGAATTCAAGATAGATCAAGTCAATTACTCCGACCATTATCCCTTACGTTGCTCCTTGGCTATGGCCTCGAAAAAGGAAAAATAATTGCCCGATTGCAAAAGAAAACGTATTTTTGGACTCCGATTCTCCGGAAATAGACCGGAAATAGAAATGCATCACATATAAAAAATTTAATTAAACGTTATGAATATTCCTGAAAATCTCAAGTACACAAAAGAACATGAGTGGATTCGTTCCGAGGGCGAAATAGCTTATGTAGGCATCACAGATTACGCTCAGAGCGAGTTGGGCGAGATTGTTTTTGTAGAAGTGGAGACCGTAGGCGAGAAGTTGGCCTCGGGTGATGTGTTCGGAACAATAGAAGCCGTTAAAACAGTTTCGGACCTTTTTCTGCCGGTTGATGGTGAAGTGCTTGAAGTTAATGCCGACTTGGAAGATAAACCCGAACTTGTTAACGAGGACCCCTATGGAAAAGGATGGCTTGTAAAAATAGCTTTGTCGGATGCGGCGCAATTGAATAATCTTCTTTCGGCTGCCGACTACAAGGCTCTTATTGCTGCAAATGTTTGATTTCTCTATCTCTCTTAAGCTATGAACCCTCAGGTAAGTATTATCATGGGCAGCACATCCGACTGGCCTGTGATGAAGAAAGCAGCTGATCTGCTCAACGAGTTTGAAATCCCTTTTGAAGTGAACGCTCTGTCGGCGCACCGTACTCCACGGGAAGTGGAGGTCTTTGCAACTCAGGCTCACAAGCGCGGAGTTCGCGTGATTATTGCGGCGGCAGGCATGGCTGCCCATTTGCCGGGTGTTATTGCCTCAATGACTACTTTGCCCATTATTGGAGTGCCCATTGATGCTTCACTCGACGGAATGGATGCTTTATTGGCCATTGTGCAGATGCCTCCGGGCATACCGGTTGCTACGGTGGGCATAAATGCCTCGCTCAATGCTGCCATATTAGCATTGCAAATGCTTGCAGTAGCCGACGAAAACTTGCAGCTGAAGTTGGAACGCTATAAAGAAAGCCTCAAAGCGAAAATTGTGCAAGCCAATCA
Organism: Porphyromonadaceae bacterium H1; assembly: GCA_001653155.1. Lineage (GTDB taxonomy): Bacteria > Bacteroidota > Bacteroidia > Bacteroidales > Paludibacteraceae > H1. The sequence continues at coordinate 9,461 of BDEJ01000079.1, read as the reverse complement.
AGAGCTTGGTCAGATACATTATGCGTATAAAACCAACTGATACGAATTCTCCTCTTTTTGAAATTAATTACATCAATATTTATAATACAAATCCATTTTACATTATGCAAACAATCGATAAATTTAACTTTTCCGGCAAAAAGGCATTTGTGCGTGTTGACTTTAACGTGCCTTTGGACGAAAACGGGAATATTACCGACGATACCCGCATCCGTGCCGCATTACCGACCCTCAAGAAGATATTGAAAGACGGAGGCAGTCTCATCATCGCCTCACACATGGGACGCCCCAAGAAAAATCCCGACCCCAAATACTCTCTTGAACAAATCCGTGCCCATGTATCCGCTTTGCTGGCTGTGGATGTGAAATTTGCTCCGGACTGTGTGGGTGAAGAAGCCGCTCGTTTGGCTGCCGCTCTTAAGCCCGGTGAGGCCCTCTTACTCGAAAACCTTCGTTTCTATGCAGAAGAAGAGGGCAAACCTCGTGGGCTGGCCGAAGATGCTTCCGACGAAGAAAAAGCTGCCGCCAAGAAAGCTGTAAAAGAAAGCCAAAAGGAGTTTACCAAAAAGCTCGCTTCCTATGCCGACTGTTATGTCAACGATGCTTTCGGGACGGCACACCGTGCACATGCTTCTACGGCTCTGATTGCTGCATACTTCGACACCGACAACAAAATGTTCGGTTATCTTATGGAAAAAGAAGTGGATGCGGTACAAAAAGTGCTGGCCGATACCATACGTCCTTTCACGGCTATTATGGGAGGCTCTAAAGTATCTTCCAAAATTGATATTATTGAGAATCTTCTTACCAAGGTGGACAATCTGATTATTGCTGGAGGAATGACTTATACCTTCACCAAGGCCTTGGGCGGACAGATTGGGAAATCCATCTGCGAGGAAGATAAACTGGACTTGGCTCTTTCGCTCCTCGAAAAAGCTAAAAAGAATGGTGTGAACCTTGTCTTGGCTGTTGATGCTAAGATTGCGGATGACTTCAGTAACGATGCCAATAGCCGTATTGTGCCTGTGAATCAGATACCCGAAGATTGGGAAGGACTCGATATCGGTCCTGAAACCGAGAAGCGTTTTGCCGATGTTATCCGAAACTCCAAAACTATACTTTGGAATGGCCCAACCGGTGTGTTCGAATTCGATAATTTCAGTGGAGGCTCTCGTGCTGTAGGAGAAGCTATTGCGGAAGCTACACGCCAAGGCGCTTTTTCCCTTGTGGGAGGCGGCGACTCGGTAGCTTGTGTCAATAAGTTTGGGTTGGCTGATGCCGTTTCTTACGTATCTACCGGAGGCGGAGCCTTGCTCGAAGCCATCGAAGGACGGGTGTTGCCCGGTATCGAAGCCATACGAGGCTATTAAGATTAAGTCTTTATGAGTTATAAGAGGTCTTGTACCGAGCATTTAAGCTGTGTACAAGACCTCTTCCTTTTTTTGGCAAATCCTTTGGATAGTGGCTATAAGCCTGCTTAATTTCCTACAGATTATCTTTATTGCTCCACTTTCTCGATTGTGTTTTGCAGGAGGAGAGGAGTATCCGGAAATTTAATCCAAAACAGCCTTGAGTGCTTTTACGAAAGAATCGGCTTCCGTTTTCGATAGGCAGAGTGGAGGTAGTAGGCGCAGGATCTGTGTGCCGCTTTGTCCGGTAAATATTTTTTTCTCGAATAGAAGTCGACGTCTGATTTCTTCAACGGGAACTTCGAACTCGAGGCCTATCATCAATCCACGTCCACGCACTTCTTTTATTTGGTGCAGTTGAGAGAGCTTTTTCATGAGGTAGCGTCCTACTTGCTCTGCATTTTCAATTAATTTCTCCTCATGCATCACTTCGAGTACGGCGGCGGCGGCGGCACATGCGAGGTGATTTCCCCCAAAGGTAGTTCCGAGCATGCCTTTTCGGGCTTCGAAGCGTGGATGTATGAGCATACCTCCTATCGGGAATCCGTTACCCATTCCTTTGGCCATGGTAATGATGTCCGGGCGTATTCCGGCATGTTGATGCGCAAAGAAGCGTCCGCTGCGTCCGTATCCGGATTGTATCTCGTCGAGTATGAGTACGGTTCCGTGTTTCCTGCAGGCCTTACTTAAGGTCTTGAGGAAGTTGTCCGTGGGTATTTGAACACCGCCTACACCTTGGATACCTTCGATGATTACTGTGCACACATCTCCAGGCTCCAATGCGGCTTCCAATGCGGCCTCGTCGTTCAGAGGAAGAAACTGAACGTCGAATCCTTCGTTTACGGGGGCCGCTATCCGTTTGTTATCGGTAACGCTGAGGGCAGCCGATGTTCGTCCGTGGAAACTGTTACGGAATGCAATGAGCTTCCGTCTTGTATTATGGAAAGAGGCGAGTTTGATGGCATTTTCGTTGGCCTCTGCTCCGGAGTTTACGAGGAATAGGGCGTAGTCGTCGTATCCGGATAGAGCTCCGAGCCTCTCGGCCACTTCGTTTTGCAGCTTGTTGATAACGGAGTTGGAGTAAAATCCTATTTTTTCGACTTGTTCTTTAATCCTTTTTACATATTTCGGGTGGGAGTGTCCGATGGATACTACGGCATGTCCTCCGTAGAAATCAAGGTAAGGACAAGCATTCTCGTCGAAAGTATAGCAAGCCTTTCCTTCTACGATGTTAATGTCGAAAAGTGGATACACGTCAAACAATTGCATGGCTAAAACGTTATTTTGCAGTGTGGCCCGTTAGGGTAAATGCAGCAAGATGTTTTGCTCGGTTTTTTACGTTTGCGGGCTTTGTTGTATTTTTACGCTCTGCAAAAATACTTCAAATAAACGAGATATTTTCTTTTTTACGCTTCTTTTTTGGAATGAACTTTTGTGAAAATGCATTTTCTGTCTAAAAAATGATTGATTTATGGAAAAGTTAGTTACGATTTACTGTAAAAACACGGCCTCTTACCACAGTTATGCTTTCGGTACTTCGCTTTTGGATATATACCACGACTTGCAGATTCGTTTGAATTATCGGGTGGTAGCTGCGCGCGTCAACTATCGGGTCGAAGATCTGAATTTCCGTATCTACAAGCCTAAAGATGTCGAGTTCATCGACCTGAGCAGCCCCTCGGGCATGCGCGTTTATGTGCGTTCGCTTTGTATGGTGCTGGCTAAAGCCGTTGCAGAACTCCTTCCCGATGTTACTCTGCATATCGAACATCCCATATCGAAGGGTTACTACTGTACGCTTGACAACTTGAAACAGCCCATCGATGAAAGCTTGATAGCTCAAATTAAGGAACGGGTAAATGCAATTATTGCTGCCGCAGAGGAGATCGTTTGCGAGGAGCGCCAAACCGAAGAAGTGAAGCGCCTTTTTACCGAAGCCGGACAAAAAGATAAGTCAGCCCTTTTCGAAACCCTCGGGAATCCGTATTGCCGTTTTTTCCGTATTGGTGACTACATCGATTATTACAACGGAGTATTGTTGCCGTCAACCGATTATATCGATCTTTACGATCTGATTCCGCTTTACGACGGATTCTTGCTCCGTATTCCAAACCGCGATAATCCCTTGGTACTCGAAGATGTGGTACGGCAGGATAAAATGTACGATATTTTTAAAGAGTATGTGGGCTGGAATAAAATCATGAAGCTGAATACCGTAGGTGATTTCAACGTTATGTGCCAAAATAATCAGGTTTTCAACCTCATAAAAATCTCCGAAGCTTTGCACGAGAAAAAGGTAGCATCTATTGCTGATATGATCCATGCCGCCGCCGATAAGGTGCGGCTTATTCTTATATCGGGGCCCTCTTCTTCAGGAAAAACAACCTTCAGTAAACGCCTTTCGGTGCAATTGCAAGTAATTGGACTGAAGCCCATTATCCTTTCGATGGATAATTATTTCGTAAACCGCGAGGATACACCCCTCGATACCAATGGAGAGTGGGACTTCGAACATCTTAAGGCCCTTGATTTAGAGCTTTTTAATCGGCAGATGGAAGAGCTCTTGCGAGGCGAGGAAGTCGAGATTCCATTTTTTAACTTTGAGGATGGAAAGCGTTACTTCAAAGGTGAAAAAATCCGACTGGAAGCCGACAGCATGCTTATATTGGAAGGCATTCATGCTCTCAATCCCGAACTGATACCGCTCATTCCTCAAGAAAGGCAATTTAAAATATATGTCTCGGCGCTTACTACTATTTCCATCGACAATCACAACTGGATTCCTACGACGGATACCCGTTTGTTGCGCCGTATTATTCGCGATCATCGATTCCGGCGTTACTCCGTGCGCGATACCATCTCCCGCTGGCCCAGTGTGAGGCGAGGGGAGGAGAAATGGATTTTTCCCTATCAGGAGCATGCCGATGTGATGTTTAATTCGGCTTTGCTTTTCGAGTTGGCTGTCCTTAAACGTTACGCCGAACCCATTCTGACCGAGGTGCCCAAGTATTGTGAGGAGTATACCGAAGCACATCGTTTATTAAAATTTCTGAATTATTTTCTGCCCATCCCCGATCGCGAAATTCCACCTACTTCTTTACTTCGGGAGTTTGTCGGTGGAAGTAGCTTCCGTTATTGAGCAAATGGCTAAGAATAGAAGACCTACGAAGCGTGAATTTTGGCATATTAATTGCCGCGGCTGTTTGGTGCTGAATAAAATATTCGCTACTTTTGTCCATTGTTACTTCTAAAGAAGAAAGGAAAACTGAATTTATGACTGCTGTGAAAAAAATAGGAATTATCTTGCTGCTCTTGTTGGGAGTTTCTGCTATGGCTCAAGCACAAGGCTTGTTGAGACGTCCCTCGTATCACCACCTCTTTATGTCCCTCGGTCCGGCTACTTATTCGGGTGATTTGGGTGAGATGAAGATGAATATTCCGGGTTTCCGAAGCTGGGAGTTGGATAACATGCGCTACAACCTTTCTTTAGGCTATCGGAACTGGTTTTACGGTCGTTGGTCCTGTAAGGGTATTCTGACTTATGCCAAAGTCGCCGGAACTGATCAAGGAGCCGGACGTTATCAGCATACACGGAACTTTAAGTTCGACTCCGATGTTTTTGAAGCTGCTGCTCATCTTGAATACTTCTTCTGGACCCGAGCTACGCGCCAAAACCGTTATGCCGCTTATGCTTTTCTTGGCTTGGGAGCAGGGCATGTGAAAGCTAATCTGATGTTTACACCCCGTCCCGTAGATAAAGTGAAAGAGAAGGACTTCTTCCTCTTCTTCCCTGCCGGGATCGGCTTTGAGTACTATTTTGTCGATACGCCTTTTTCTCTTGGGTTGGAGTTGCAGGGACAACAAGCCTTTACCGATTATATCGATGGGATCGATTCGTCTTCCCCTTCGAAGTTTTTGGATGCAGTAGGCATGTTTAACGTTACCTTTAGTTATAACATCTACACGATGAAAGGCCGGTCTTATTGCTACGAATGCGAACAGATTTGGTATTAAAAAACTTTCTGCAACTACCACTTCTAAAGTTTTGAGCAGCACCTTTCCTTCTTTCTTTTATCTGCCAAAGAATATCTCCAAGGAAAATTTCCTTGGGGTTTATCTTTTTAACTCGATGGAATAAACCGGAGCATGAAACGTATATTCTTTTTGTTTCTTTTTACTGCCATTAGCTCTTTCTTGTTGATAGCACAAACTCCTGCCCGGTTGACTTACAACTTGAATACCGAGCGTGTACGTTATGGTTTTTCGTCTTTAAGGATTTCAGACCCCTACCTGTCGCCCCTTATCTATATAGGAGGCGCCTTTTTGATAAAATACGACAAGAGGCGCTTCCTTTTCCGTAACAACGAAGAATACTCCCGCCAAAGCCGTGTTGACCTCTTGCTCGGGACTACGCAGAATCCGGCCCGTACAGCGAACATAACGCTCTTTGCCCTGGATATGGGCACTGCCGTGCACTATCATTTGCCCTCTTTTTATGGTTTCCAATGCCTTTTGGGAGGGAGTGTTGATTTCGAATTGTATCCCAAATTCCTTTTTCGTAACAGCAACAATCCTTTCAATCTCGATTTGGCAGCCAATCTCGCTTTGTCGCTTGCTTTGAGGCGAAAAATACAGCTTTTCGGGCAGGACTTCAGTTTTGAGCTGCAGTTGCGAAGTCCTTTTTTAGGTTTTATGTTTGTTCCGGAGCAGGGAGCAACTTATTATGGAATGTTTTCACACGAGGACTCGAAGCTTTCGCGAGTATTTCACACAGCCTCGTATCACAATACTTTCGATTATGCAGTGGATTTTTCCCTCTCATGGCTTACCGGTCAAGCACAGTGGTGGCTGGGATTGCATGCTCTCGGACGGAAGCATTTTGCCAATCAATCTCTTTATGTGCTTGATGGCTACGGTCTGACGCTCGGACTTAGTTTTGATACTTATACTTTCTGGGGAAAGAGAAATAAGGCGCCGGAGGCTTTTAAATCGACTGAGAATTATTAACGAGATATAATGTCAGTTTTAATGAAAACTTTGTATTCAAAAAATCTACGCATCTATCTCTTGGGTGTTTTTTCCCTCCTGCCTCTTCTCCTTACTTCCTGTTTCGAGCAAGAGCCGCAATATGTCAATACCTATCAGGGAAATCTCGATGCTTTGTGGCGTATTATCGACGAACGCTATTGCTATCTCGACTATAAGAATATCGACTGGAAGGCTATAAAAGTGGATTACGATGCTCGTTTGTCGAAGGTGAAAAATGAACTTGAACTCTTCGACTTGATGGCATCGATGCTTGCCGAACTCAAGGACGGGCACGTAAATCTGATATCCGACTTCGATGTCAGTCGTTACCACGATTGGTATTCGAAATATCCGGCTAACTTCAATGCCGGAATAATCTTCGGGCCGGATTCCAAGTACTTGGGCCCAACCTACCGAAGGGCCGGTGCCCTCCGCTACGGAACCCTGTACGACGGCACTGTGGGCTATATCTATTACGGCGATTTTACGGATGCTTTTACGGATGCTAATATGAGAAGGATATTTGATACTTTTCGTAACTGCACTTCCCTTATCATTGATGTGCGTAACAACGGAGGGGGATCTATTCTCTATTCCGAGCAACTCGCTTCTTATTTCTTTCCCGAAGAACGCCTGACAGGTTATCTGCGTCATAAGACCGGGCGTGGACACAGCGATTTTTCCGACTACATTCGCGTAAAAACGAAGGCCCACAGTTTTCTTCGCTGGAACAATGGGCCCGTAGCTCTGCTCTGTAACCGGATGTCTTACAGTGCAACAAACGATTTTATCAATCGAATGTCGACCCTCGACAACGTGATAACCGTGGGCGACACCAGCGGTGGAGGAGGAGGCATCCCGCTTTCGAGCGAGTTGCCCAACGGCTGGAGCTTGCGTTTTTCGGCATCCCCCATGTACGACATCGACAAGCGCGACACCGAGTTCGGTATCGAGCCGGATTTTAAACAGGATATGAATTCGGCCGATGAAAAAAACGATGCAATCATTGAGCGAGCCATCATCGAGCTTGAAAAGAAAAGAAGAGGTTTCTGATGCGCGATCCGAAATTGAAAATAACTGAAATGGAGCGTCTCACGACCCAAGATTTCAGACGAAGTACCAAGCTGCCCTTGGTTCTAGTACTCGATAATGTTCGGAGCCTGCACAATATCGGGTCGATTTTTCGTAGTGCCGATGCTTTTCGTGTCGAAGCGATTTATCTCTGTGGAATCAGCAGTACGCCCCCTCATGCTGAGATACACAAGACCGCACTTGGAGCTGAGGATTCCGTGACTTGGCACTATTTTTCCGATGCCTTGGAAGCCGTCGAAGGCCTGAAGCGGCAAGCTTACACCTGCTATGCCGTGGAGCAGACTCGAAATAGTTTGCAACTTTCTGATATGGAGCCTCTTCCGGAAGAGAAATATGCCCTTGTGTTGGGTAACGAAGTTCGAGGTGTGCAGCAGCAGGTGGTTGATGCCTGCCACGCAAGTATCGAAATTCCGCAATACGGGACCAAACACTCACTCAATGTAAGCGTATCGGCCGGCATTGTTATCTGGGATTTTGCCCGCCGCCTCTTGCCTCATTATCTTGAAAATACTCAAACAAAATACATAGCAAAGCATGAAGGATTGGAAAGAGCGTTTGAACATTGTCTTCTCGACAAAACCCGATTTTGAATACGAAACGGCAGAGGAAGAGCCCATTCCGACTTTGCCTCCGGCCAAGCAACTCTTGCGTGTGGAGCTGGACAAACGAAACGGAAAACCAGCCACCCTCATCACCGGTTATCAGGGGAGCGAGCAGGACTTGAAAGAATTGGCTAAAACCCTTAAAATAAAATGCGGATCCGGAGGTTCTGCCCGCGGAGGCGAGATGCTTATACAGGGCGACTTCCGGGCAAAAACGGCTGAACTTCTCGAGGGAATGGGCTATAAAGTCAAGCGGATTAATTTCAGCTAACAATAAATATTTTGCTGCTTCGTTTATAACAACGAATATTTTTCCTCTCGGGCTTCTTTACTTCGTGTGAGAGGCACTGAGGAGGGGCAGAACAGGATACTATAATGAAATGGAATATTAGAACGGTCTTTGTGTTTTCGGTCTTGCTGACAAGCTTCGCAGGCGGATTGCTCGCACAAGGCAACTTACCTTATGTGGACGATAAACTCATTCGATTCGGATTTACACTGGGGGCCAATACGATGGATTTTCGGATCAAAGAAAGTCGGATCGAATTGGATGGAATGACTTACAACGCTCGCATATCGCAACTTAGTCCCGGATTTTCTGTTGGGGTCATTACCGACCTCCGGCTACACGAATATTGGAACCTCCGCTTGATACCTGCCCTGCATTTTGGCGAACGTCGTATCAGCTACCGCGCTTCCGACGGAAAACTGTCGGATGTTTCCGTGGCTTCTATACCCATCTCTCTGCCTATTTATCTGAAATACAGTTCTAAACGTGTAGGTAACTGCCGCCCGTATCTGATCGGAGGACCCGGTCTTAGTTTCGACCTTGGGCGCGACCCTGAGAAGCCCGTACTGCTTCGTCCTTTTGATTTCTATGCCGAGTTCGGCGTCGGCTGCGACCTGTATTTCTCTTTCTTCAAGCTTTCTCCCGAATTGAAATTCTCCCTCGGCTTCAACGATCTTTTCACTCCCTTGGCAGAACGAAACAGCGGTTTTATTCGCGAAGAAGATAAGAAGTATAGCCTTGCTCTCAGCTCTCTTACTTCCCGGATGATTACCCTGAGTTTCAATTTCGAATAGGGCCTTTGCTCAATCAAAGCGCTCCGAGCTGCTTGTTGCTTTGGAGGTGTCTTTATTGACTTGTACGACTTTTTCCGTTCTGGAAGGATGACAAGAAAAGGATCCAAAATTGCTATCGAAAAGCTGTGTGCTAAATAGTTGTCCCTTAAAAACCATCGATCATCTGATATTTAGTAAATTAATCTGCAAAACCCTTTGATAAATCTGCAAGTTTTCTTACCTTTGTAACAGGAAACTTGCAGATTTT
>BDEJ01000078.1 GCA_001653155.1 Porphyromonadaceae bacterium H1 | reverse complement strand
CTGGCTCGAATGAAGCCACAACAACTAATCACAATACAATTTTAATGCGTCAACCCTGGCTGTCTTGTAGTTCAAAGACTTTTTTGTTCCTTTGTTGTCGATTTCCGTAATTTAGATCTCATTATTATTTCATGAATAACAAAAAACTTAGACGCTCCGCGGAGAGTATTTTGGGTGGAGTTTGCGGAGGAATTGCCGATTTCTTAGCTTGGGACAAAACCTTGGTTCGCGTTCTTTATGTGTTGACATCCATTTTCTCAGCTGCATTTCCAGGTATTTTAGTTTACATCGTACTTTGGATCATAATGCCTCCTGCGGAAAAATCGAACTAAAACAGCATAGCTCCGTCACGTGTCTTTCAAACTTACTTCATCTTACAGTCCGACAGGAGATCAGCCGGAAGCGATAAAACAGCTCTCGGAGGGAGTAGCCATGGGCTTACCGGCTCAAACATTGTTGGGGGTTACCGGCTCGGGAAAGACCTTCACCATCGCCAATGTGGTAGAAAAGCTCGAAAGACCGACCTTAGTGCTCAGCCACAACAAGACCTTGGCCGCACAGCTGTACAGTGAATTCAAGAACTTTTTCCCCAATAACGCCGTAGAATATTTCGTATCCTACTACGATTACTACCAACCGGAGGCTTACTTGCCTGTAACGGACACCTATATCGAAAAAGACCTATCCATCAATCAAGAGATAGAAAAACTGCGTCTCTCCACAACTTCTGCGCTGCTATCGGGCAGGCGGGACGTATTAGTGGTTTCGTCCGTTTCGTGTTTATACGGTATCGGGAATCCGGAGGATTTTGAAGAAAATTCAATCGACATACGACGCGGGCAAAAGCTCGTTCGGAATGTTTTTTTGAGAAATCTGGTCGATAGTCAGTATGTACGAAACGAATTGGAGTTGAAACGCGGCAACTTCCGTGTGAAAGGCGACACAGTGGATATTTTTCCGGCCTACTCCGACTTCGTGCTACGAGTTGTTTTCTGGGGCGATGAGATAGAGGAAATTACTACTGTCGATCCGGAAAGTTTTCGAACACTGGAGCATTTCGACAGTTACAGAATATATCCGGCAAGTATTTTTGTAACAACCAAGGAACGTATCAACAACGCCATACATCAAATTGAGATAGACCGTGACTTGCAGGCTGATTTTTTTCGTTCGCAAGGAAAAGATTTCGAGGCCAAACGAATCTACGAACGGGTAAGTTACGATCTTGAGATGATTCGGGAACTGGGTTATTGCTCGGGAATCGAAAACTATTCGCGCTATTTCGACAACCGTCCTCCGGGCAGCCGTCCTTTTTGCCTCTTAGATTACTTTCCCAAAGACTTTTTACTGGTCATCGACGAGAGCCATGTCACCATTCCTCAAATACACGCCATGTACGGAGGCGATGCCGCACGTAAACAAAATCTGGTCGAATACGGATTTCGCCTGCCTGCCGCACGAGACAACCGGCCACTCAAATTCGAAGAATTTGAAAAGCTAAGCCCTCAGACCATCTACGTCAGTGCTACACCTGCCGACTATGAGCTGAAAAAGAGCGGAGGTATTATAGTAGAACAGGTAATACGCCCCACCGGCCTCCTCGACCCCCATATTGAGGTAAGACCGAGTTTAAATCAGATTGACGATCTGCTTGAAGAAATCACCCAGCGTAACGAGAAGCAAGAGCGAACACTAATAACAACGCTCACAAAACGCATGGCCGAAGAGTTAACGGCCTATTTAGGAAAAATGGGAGTACGCTGCGCATACATACATTCCGATGTGGATACACTCGACCGCGTACAGATCCTTGAAGACTTAAGAGGGGGAAAATACGATGTTCTGGTGGGGGTAAACCTGCTGCGCGAAGGCTTGGACCTGCCGGAAGTATCGCTTGTGGCCATTTTAGATGCGGACAAAGAAGGCTTCCTTCGCTCGCACCGTTCGTTGACACAAACCGCCGGACGGGCTGCTCGAAACCTCAACGGAAAAGTCATCATGTATGCCGACAGCATTACCGAGAGCATGCAAAGAACCATCGACGAAACCAAGCGGCGCCGGGAAAAACAACTCGCTTACAACGCGGCAAACAACATCGTCCCGACAGCCATTGTAAAGGGTGCACGGGCATCGCTATCGAAAACAGGGCCCCTATCCTATGTCGAGCCGGAAGGGAATCAGGATATTGCAGCCGATCCGGTGGTTCGCTACATGTCGCGCCCGGCATTGGAAAAAGCCATTGCGAAGACCAAAAAATCGATGCACGAAGCAGCAGCAAAGCTCGATTTCCTGGAAGCAGCACGCCTTCGCGACGAAATGATAAAACTGGAAGAGCTACTGCCTCAAAAGACTTAAAAAGAACAAAATGCTGGAAAAGTTGCGTCCATATATGATGCCCTTTACGATGCTCACCGGAGGTCTGTTTTATCCCTTCTTCAACATGCTGTCTCCGTTGACTCCTTTCCTCATTTTTGCCATGTTGTTTATCTCCTTCTGCAAACTGCCTTTAGCGAGTATTCGTCTCTCCTCTCTTCACGCCCTCTTACTCCTGATACAATTAGCAGGAGGGGCGACTGTCTTCCTGCTGCTTCAGCCTTTTGACAAAAGAATCGCACAAGCCGCTATGATTTGCCTGCTGGCCCCAACGGCAACTTCCGCACCTGTCATCACAGAGATGCTCCGGGGTGATACAGCCAGCCTGACCGCTTACAGTTTACTGAGCAACATAAGCGTAGCCGTGTTAGTACCTTTGATTTTTCCGATAATTGGAGATTCGAACTCAAGGCTGGGATTTTTAGCTTCTTTCTCAACCATAGCCGGAAGGATTTTTCCTCTGCTTCTTTTCCCCCTCGCGCTGGCCGCTATTTTGCAACGGATGAAAGCGAAACTCATAACCCGCATACAACAATATTCCAAGCTCTCGTTTTATCTATGGAATTGTGCATTGGCCATTGTTACGGGGCGCAGCGTAGCCTTCATAGTGGAGCAAAAAAGTGACACTTACAGCACGGAGCTGATTATGGCCGGATGTTCGCTGATACTGTGCCTGCTTCAGTTTCTTATCGGACGACGCCTCGGGCGCCGATACGGTGACAGCGTGGCCGCAGGGCAAGCTTTGGGACAAAAAAACACCATTCTTGCAATTTGGATGACGCAAAGCTACCTGAATCCCCTGGCATCCATCGGACCGGGTGCATACGTCCTATGGCAAAACATGGTGAACAGTTTCCAGCTGTGGCGCGAACAGAAAAGAGATAGAAACTGAGCTCTCAGAAAGCAGGGCAGGAATCTGCCTCTAACTGCGAAGTTTCAATTTCAGAAAGTCGATAAAGCTTTGCCTCTCCTCTTCGGTCGAAAAAACCCGGAAGGGAATAATAAGCGCTATAGCCGGAGCCGTGAAAAGATAGACCGCCCCATCCGACTGTTGCAAATCGATAATCTTTTCGTAACTCATGGAAATATCTTCGTAAGCCGTCTTGTGAAGAATTCTATTTTCTTCAAACCTGACCGTACGCTCTCCCAAGTTATTGTTGCGCTGGCCGGCAAGCATTCTTTTTAAACCCATCAGTGTAAAAGCCCTATGAAGAGCCGGCAGATAGACAAAAAGAAGAATTGAGATGATGCTGAAAAACACTAAAGTTATTATAAAGACATCCATCCGATCGGTATCCAGGCTGAGAAACAACACCAGGAAAGGCAGCAAAGCAAAGAGTATTCTGAAGGTTCTTATTTGCTTTTGTACGTATTTCGATGTCTTCACCCAGAACATATTAAAGTCCAGATAATCCTGCTGGGTCAATTCAAATGTAAACTTGAATACGTCCATAGCCAAATTCAATCGTATAAATCGTAAACCACCGTTCCGCCGGCCTTGACGTCAACACTCAACAAAGCCGGTCGGTTGGGCAAGAATATAAAGCGGATATAAGTATTTCCGCGGATATATTCGAGGATGTTTTCCGAGCCACCGTCCGGTTGGCCGTATGCCGCAAGAACCTCTTCACGTGTGGATGACTTTTCGGCCATAGTGATTCCCTTGGGTAGTATCAGGGTGCAAGTCCTTTTGAAGAATTCCAGTCCCCAATTGTTGTTATTGAACAAGATTTTCGTAATGTTACATTCTGAGAAGGTCAATTCTTGATCCGTATCGTTGGCAGCTTCGAAATAGATGTTCCTTCCGTAGTCTGTAAATCGAAGCAAATCGTTCAGTACTACACTGTGAGGATTCACTTTCGAGTCCATATTGATGCGGCTGTCTCTTGATTTTACAGACCAACCGAGGGCTTTCTGAAGAGCTCCGACCGTAAGTGGAAATTGAAGCTCCTTGCCTTCGATGCTGAATTTGAAGCTGAAGAGGTCGGCTTCCAGCAGGTCACGGCTCGGCTCGATCCCCTTAGGTGTTTTTCCGGTGCATTGGGCGAGATACAAGCCTATACCCAAAAGAATCAGCAAAGGAAAGAGAATCGAATAAACTTTATTCTTCGTACCGGTAGGGCCTGGATTTGTTGTATTGTGTGCTTCCATCTGTATTGATTTTTGGATGTAAAGTTTGTTTTATAATAAGGGGGTAAAAACAAAAAGTACAAAATAAAAAAATGCAAAATGTTGATATGTAGCAA
>BDEJ01000077.1 GCA_001653155.1 Porphyromonadaceae bacterium H1 | reverse complement strand
TTGTTCCTTAGTTCTACTTCCTTTTTGTGATGGTTATCAAAATATTTAGGACAACATTGACTGTATTCACAAAGACCATAAAAAAATAAGAGAACCGCCTGGGAAGGAATCTCGCAAATCATCAAACAGGGCTGAGTTTACAGGAAGCTCCTTACAAAATATCTCCCTCATAAACAAGGATATATATAAAAAATAGTGATTACACTTGGCCTTTCAAGAAAATTTATCTACCTTTGCAATCCCATTTTTGGAGATAAAGAAATATTTAAACGATAAGAGCAATGAAAAGGACATTTCAACCCTCAAACAGAAAAAGGAAGAACAAACACGGATTCCGCGAAAGAATGGCTACGGCAAACGGTCGTCGTGTGTTGGCTGCCCGCCGTGCAAAAGGCAGAGCCAAATTAAGCGTTTCCGACGAAACCTACCGTAAGGGCTAATTTCCCTAAGGCTTAGCATAGCAAGAAACAGGACAGGCTTCGACCTTCTATCCTTCTTGACAACAGATTCGGATGTCTCTCTTCAATCAGGGGCATCCTTTTGTTGTTAAAGTACAGAAGACGAAAGAGAATCAATTAAGAGACAGCTTTATCGAAGATGATTTTTCAAAGTCCTGATAATTATTCTTAAAAAGAAACGTTATAAAAAAAAATAACTTATTTTTGCGGACTGACTTGGAAATGCTTAGCTAAGCCAAGCTTCATTCAGAGTATTTTTAACACGCTATTACATTTATATTATTCCTTATGCACGTATTATCTGTTTTGCTCCAAGCGACAAACGAAAATCTGGTCGAAGTAACCCAACAAACCGTCATCGAAGGTGACAGTTATTTTCACATATTGCTAAAGGGCGGTTGGATTCTGGTTCCTATTTTTTTACTCCTCTTCCTGTCGGTTTATATCATTATAGAACGCTGGTTTACAATCAAAAACTTAGGGAGGAAAGACACCGTATGGTTTGCTCGCGTAAACGAGCTTATCTCGGAAAACAAGCTGAGTAAAGCCGCTAAGTTCTGCTCGGAACACCCTAGTTCTTACGCCAAAGTAATTGCCGCGGGATTAAACGATGCCGCCAAAGACGAGCAAATCATACAAGACTCGATGCAAACGGAAGCCCGCCAACAAATAACAAAACTCGAAAGCAAAATGAATTACCTCGGTATTTCGGCTTCGGTTGCTCCCATGCTGGGTTTCTTGGGGACGATATTCGGGGTTATCCGTATTTTTTACAACATCGCACTGACAAACGATTTGAATATTGCATCGATTGCCGACGGACTTTACCAGAAAATGATTTGCTCGGGTGTCGGTTTGTTTGTCGGCATCATCGCTTACGCCGGATATTACATCCTGAGCGGTTATATCGACAAGGTAGTTTCAAACATGGACAAGTATTCAAACGACGCCTTGAGGGCCATCAGAGAGTCAAAATCAGCCCTTCCGAGCGTAGAGTCAGAATACTAATCAACCCCCATTAAAAGAAAAAGATGAAAATAGAACGCCGAAAATCAAGATCAGCGGAGGTGTACACAGCATCCTTGAACGACATTATGTTTTTTCTGCTGCTGTTTTTCCTCATAATATCTACTATGGTAACACCCGCTACCATACGGGTGATGCTTCCCAAATCGGCAACTTCGGAAGAGGCTATGGTGAAAAAGAACATCAACCTCTCCATTACGGCCGACTATCGATTCTTCATCAATAACGTCGAAGTAGCATTTGACGAGGTGGAGCCGAGCCTGATGCAAGTAGTCGCAGAAAAAGCCGAAAACGAAGATCCCGTGGTACTGCTTCAAGCAGACAAATCGCTGAATATACAAGATTTGGTAAATGTCATAGACATCGGGAATCGTCTAAAAATAAAGATGGTATTATTTACACAAAAGGAGAAGTAAAACTTCTCCTTTTTTATTTTTTATCTCTCCCTGCCGGAGAGAAACAGCGAAAATTCTTTTCTTATTTACCGCTTTCGAGCTGGAGTGTCCTGGTGGACAGGTCGCAAACTTCGGAAGGGCCATAATACTGTATAGGACCGGGATAAAGGAACTCGGAAGTTTCACCTGCCCACTGATCGCGATAGGTAGCAAAGAAACGGAAGGGAGCTCCATCCAAGCGTACGAGCGCTTTTTGGATAACCGGCTTCATTTTCCCGTGGCGACGCTCCATGTTCATCATCATCGTGATGGGCACACCGCCGGCAATCCACTCGGCTGCAGGAGCCGTGAGGTTACGAACGGAGGACATGTAACCCGTCTTGCCTTCGGAGATAAGGACTGCAGCCGTATATCCGAGCGAGTAGGTGTAGTCGGCATCGAAGTTGGAAGGTATCGCACAACGGCCCTCGTAACCAAAGAAGTGATTGATTGCAGAGAATTTACCTTTATAAACACCCTCTGCTTTAAGCTGGGCAAGACGCTTGGCAACCATTTCGATAAGCAGTTTCTCCGTCTCGATAAGAGATACCTGAACATTTCCGTGAGGGTCGCGATCAAGAGTTAACTGGCGTGCAATACCTTTGGGTAAACTGCGATAAACCTCGCAGCTTTCTTTCGAAAGCAAGCCTTTAACATACTGACGTTTCTCATCATCAGTATTCAAAGCATTGAAATCCGTATTGTGTGCCAACAAATCATTCAGCTCAGCAATGAGCTTTTTCATTGCTGGAATAAACTCAATAAGTCCCTCCGGGATAAGAATGGTACCGAAGTTCAAACCGTGGTCGGCACGTTTCACGATTACTTGAACAACATCCTCTACTACCTGACTAAGGGTCATTTCTTTAGCTTCTACCTCCTCGGAAATAATGCAAATGTTGGGTTGACTTTGCAAAGCACATTCGAGGGCAATGTGGGAAGCCGAACGGCCCATCAAACGGATAAAGTGCCAGTATTTTTTAGCCGAACTGGCATCGCGCTGGATGTTACCGATCAGCTCGGAATAAACTTTACAAGCGGTATCGAAACCGAAAGAAGTTTCGATCATCTCATTTTTAAGGTCTCCATCAATGGTTTTCGGACATCCGATAACCTGTATGCCGGTTTTCTTTTGAAGGTAATATTCGGCCAGGACGCAAGCATTGGTATTGGAGTCGTCGCCACCGATAATAACAATAGCGTGGATGTCGAGTTTCTTGCAAATCTCGGCGCCTTTATCATACTGCCATTCTTCTTCGAGCTTGGTACGTCCCGACCCGATGATATCGAATCCTCCGGTATTGCGATATTCATCAATCAACTCTCCGGTCAACTCGATGTATTGGTGTTCAATCAAACCGCTGGGCCCCCCGAGGAAACCATAGAGGCGGTTCTGAGGATTGAGTTTTTTCAAACCGTCGTATAGGCCGGCAATAACGTTATGCCCTCCGGGGGCCTGCCCACCGGAAAGGATTACACCTACATTCTTTACCGGATATTCCTTGACCTTTCCGGCTTCGAAAGTAATGAGGGGCATCCCATAGGTATTGGGGAAAAGAGCCTTAATGTCGCTCTGATCGGCGACGGATTGAGTTGGAACGCCTAAGCTGAGAGCCACTTGTCCCTTAAGCGAAGCGGGAAGCTTAGGGCGGTATTCGAAGCGAGCTATTTGCAGCGGGCTTTTGATCATTGGTTTCATAAGTGATGAATTTATATGTGTACGTTTACGGGCATCCTTCTCGCGTTGAGGCTGCCATCCGGGCTACAAAAGTAATTTTTTTTAGCCAATTGCACAAAAAGCCTCCGCTCTCTTCTTCAATACAAAAGAAAGCGGTTGCAGAGAGAAGCTTACAGGTCGGATATTTTGAATGGATTGTAAGAAATCCCCTCGTCGTACACATCGGTATTTTCCTTGCGCTTTACCCAACGGACAAGTCGCGTAGTAAAGGGGAGCATAACAAGCTCATAGGCCGTTTTCATACCGGTTTGTGTAAGCATGAGCAGGAGCAGGTCGTCGGTAGGAATAACTCCGGCAAAGGCAATGGTAAAGAAAACGATCGAGTCGGCTCCTTCGCCCACAAGAGTAGAAAAGATAGCACGAAGAGAGAAGCCTTTGCCTTTCTGCATGAGCTTCATACGGCTCATCACGTAAGCATTGAGAAAGGATCCGAAGAGGAAGGCTATAAAGCTACCGATAGTAATACGCACAGTATTGCCGAGAACCAGCTCGAAAGCTTCCTGATGAGTGAAGTTGGGTGATCCGGGAACGAGAATACTGAGTTGAAAAACAGCCAGAACAAGGAAGTTCATCAAAAAGCCGTACCAAATAATGAGACGGGCCTTGCGAAAACCCCATACCTCAGCTATAAGGTCGTTAATGATATAAGAAATGGGGAAAATGAGCAATCCCGCTGTGGCCTCGATGGGTCCGAGGGAAATAAGCTTTTGCTCGACAATATTAGCAACAATGAGACAAGTGGTAAACAACAGCCCACAGACCATGTAGGCGACGGAGAGGGTTTTCTTCATACAATTCTTGTTTTTAACGTGGTGTTCAAGTACACGTCCGCCGAAAATCTATCCTGCGGAATGCGGCGCAAAGGTAAGAGAATATTCCCGAACGGCCAAAAACGAGTTTCCGGGCCGACGGGAGGGAGCTAGCCGGAGCAAAGTCAGTCTTCCCGGTAAAGAAGATTTTGCGCAAGATTTCGGAGTTCCTCCTTAGCTCGAGTGTCACCCTCAAGCTCGTTGAGAATGCGCTGGGCTTCGTCGTAATAATATCGAATAGCTTCTGCGCAACGGCGAGGCAGCTCAAGCTCATCGTAAAGGGCTTTGACTCTACGTAGCTTCTCTGCGGCTGCCTCCGGGGGAAGCGCGAGAGCTTCCAGAAGCTGTTTGTGTTGTGCCGGCGTGGCAAGTTGCAGGGCGGACAGGAGCAGGAAAGTCTTCTTATTAGCCTGTATGTCGCCGCCTATCTGCTTCCCGAAGTACTGCGGGTCTCCGTAGGTATCGAGGAAGTCGTCCTGAAGCTGAAAAGCCATCCCCATCCCGACTCCGAAACGGTAAAGCGCTTCGGCCTGCCGGTTGGTAGCCCCTCCTATGAGAGCTCCGATGTGGAGGGAGGCTCCCAAAAGAACAGCCGTCTTGAGCCGTATCATTTCTAAATAATCGTCAAGGCTTACTTCAAGGCTGTTCTCGAAATTCATATCGAACTGTTGCCCTTCGCAGACTTCGGCTGCCGTTCGGTTAAACACCCGAAGCATCTCAAGTAAATCGCCGGTAGGCGTTTGAGCGAGGTATTCGTAAGCCAGTATCTGCATCCGATCACCGGAGAGTATGGCTGTATTGGTATTCCATTTGCAATGTACGGTAGGTTGTTTCCGCCGCAGAGGGGCCTGATCCATAATATCATCGTGCAGCAGCGTGAAATTATGGAATACTTCGACAGCAATGGCGGCCGGCAGGGCATCGGTCCTTTTCCCGCCGAAGAGCTCACAAGCCAGTAGAGTAAGGATGGGGCGAATTCGCTTCCCTCCAAGCTCCAAGGTGTAGCGTATGGGTTCGTAAAGACCTTCGGGTTGTACCGGGAAAGCTAATGCATGGAGAGCCTCGTCTAATTCGCTCCGGAGGCGGTCGATGTAAGAGTTTGGAGTCATACTTCAGGAAAATATTAGTTGTTCACTTCTTCGATAAGCTCTGTGAGGACCTCCGTCATGCTAAGCCCCGCAGCGGCTACTTGCTGAGGAATAAAGCTGGTAGGAGTCATACCGGGTGTCGTGTTGACTTCGAGGAGGGTAATACTGCCGGAAGGAGCGAGTATGTAATCGGCTCGGACGATACCGCGACATCCTAATATACTGTATATAGCCTCTGTGAGGCTGTGTATGCGCAGTTTTAGCGATTCGTCGATAGGAGCAGGGGTTATTTCCTCCACTTCGCCATGATACTTGGCACGGTAGTCAAAAAACTCATTGTGGCTCCGTACCTCCGTAATCGGAAGGAGAGTATTCCGTCCCTTGGCGTGGAAAATGCCGCAGGTAAGTTCCCGACCGGATACAAAGGCTTCGATAATAACCTCTTCTCCTTCGGCAAAAGCCCTTTCGATAGCTTGTTGCAAATCCTCAGCATGGCTTACCTTACTGACACCAAAACTACTTCCTCCTACGTTTGGTTTGACAAAGCAAGGGAAACCGACACGGGCAGCCACCTCATCGGGTCCTATTGTTTGCCCGCGGCGCAAAGCCAGCGATTCGGCTACTTGTACCCCAAAAGCACGGAGGTAAGTATTACAAGTAAACTTATTAAAGCTCAGAGCCGAAGCTAAAACTCCACAACCGGTATATGGAATGCCCATCAGCTCAAAGTAACCTTGCAACAAGCCGTTCTCGCCCGGTGTCCCGTGTATGGTGATATAGGCCAGATCGAAGCGGATAAGCCCCTCATCCGCTTCAAAAGAAAAACTGCCTTTATCCACCGCTCGACGCGACCCGTCGGGTAGCAAAACCTCCCAAAACTTAGCTCGCATCAGTACTAACCAAGGACGGTAACGCTCCCGGTCAATCCATTCGACGATACCCACCCCACTGCGGAGCGATACTTCATACTCCGACGAGTTACCACCCGCCACAACAGCTATCTCGCGTCTCTTCATCTCCAATACTTATCCATAATTAAAGCTTCGCAAAAGTAGTCAAAAAATGACAGAAATAAAGTCCCTCACTCTCTCCGCAAAGCAAAAGAAGCGAGCATAAACAATCTTTAACATAAAAAATTTGGAACAAAGTTCCAAATACTATAAATTTGAAGTGCAAATAACCGATTTACTTAACCACTAACTTCTACAATACTATGAGCAACTTAAATGCGTGGCTACGGCCCAACACCCTTACCGACAAGCAAGACTATATTGCAGTCATCCAACTTCAAGGCAGCATCGACGTAAAAGACATCATCGAAGCCATGCAGCAGGAAGGCATGGAGATCAAGCCCGAGACAGCACTGAATATCATCAGTCGCTTCAACCGGAAAACCATTGACATGCTACTACAGGGTTATAATATCAACACCGGGATTCTTCACCTGCGCCCTACAATTAAAGGCACTTTTACCGACAACCGCTGGGACCCTCAAAAACATAGCCTCTATGCTTCCGTCAGCCAAGGAGAGGAGCTTCGCAAGGCTCTCAGTAAAACCTCTGTACGTATTTTGGGAGAACAGCGCGACCCTGTCGCCATATACTCCATCACCGATATCACTACAGGCGATACCGAAGGCAAAATAACACCCGGACGTAATATCGAAATACGAGGTAGCCGCATCCGCATTGCCGGCACCGACCCCAGTAACGGAATATACCTCCGTAATCTGGAGAACAACAATACAAGCAAACTTCAGCCCGGAGACATCGTAATCAACGACCCCTCGCGCCTGCTTCTATTATTGCCCGGTAGCCTTGCAAGCGGTACTTACGAGCTTAAAATTACAACTCAATTTAGCAGCCACGGTGTGAACCTGTCGCAACCCCGCAGTGTTATTGCGGATTTATTACTTACAGTACTATAAGCCATAAATTTAAATTGTTTAGTTAGCTATGATGAGACTAAGGCCGGCTTTGCTCGCGAGAGTAGAGCCGGCCGCCTTTTTAAGCCACCTGAGGCAAGCTTACAGCACTTCATGTGCCTACCACTTCTTAGGCTAAGCGGTAGATAGTCTTTATTTTGAATCCCTGGCGCTTCCTATACCGAGAGGCTGACACTTCTTATACTGAATGACAGCCGGATAAGACTTGTAGCAGGAAGCTGAAGAGTGAAGAAGACATGAAAACCGGCTCCGCTACATCATGCAGCAAAGCTGGAAAATCATGATTGTCCTAATGAAAAAGGACAAAACCTCTTAGAGAAGGGATAAGAAGAAGTTAAATCGAATAAGGGAAATACTATCCAAGTATTCCAAAGTTAAGTCTTTTTTAGCTTTGAGCCAAACATCCGAATTTATTTTGACATAGTTTAAACCTATGAGGGTACTTCCGGCAGCCTTCAAATGTAAAACATCTCAAGAGGAGGAATAACAAAAACCCCACGGCATCACGCCGTAGGGTTTCGCTTCATTTCTCATTTAAAAATTTTACTCGAATGAGCCCTAACTACTAAGCACTAACAGCTCCTAAAAAACCGTAGGTAGATTAATGCACTTCAAAAATAGCACATCCGATAGAGCAGGGCAAGCTCGACAAATACAATTATGTTTTTTTAACGCATATTCAAATAAGACTTTCTCTCTATCAAAAGGCCTTTGCAGCCTAACAGGCCAAGGATTGGATGTTCAAAAGCCGGAGGAGAGAATAGCAGCAAGGATAGTCTGAGCAAATACTACCGTCAAAGGATATACAGGCTTTTTCCTATCTTTGGCAGCGAAAAAAAGATGGATACGGAGACTATATAACCCACACAAAAAACGTAGCCTATGACGTGTAAACTACAAGGCCTTTTTCCTACAGTTCTGGCTTGTTTGATAGCCTTTAACACAAGTTCTCTTTCGGGACAGACTCCAGGGCCCTCCGGAGTAGTCCAGCAGCAGCGAGGCAATAGCTCCTATAAAAATGTTAGCGGGCGTGTGGTCGACGAAGAGGGGCAGCCGCTTCCCGGCGTATCGGTACTGCTGGGAGGCAGTTCTAATACGGGTACGATTACCGACGCGGAAGGACGCTTCAGCCTGCGGGTACCGGATGACACAAAACAACGCCTGCGCCTCTCTTATCTGGGTTTTAAAACCCTGGAAGCAGCGGTAAGTAACTTTATGGATCTCCGCCTGCAAAAAACCGACGGACAGCTCCGCGAGGTGGTTGTGGAAGGAGGTTACGGATTGGCACAAAAACGCTCCGATATGGTGGGTAGTGCCTTTCAGGTGGAAGCCAAACAGTTGGAAAAATTGCCGCCTGCCCGGATCGACAATATGCTGGAAGGTCTCGTACCGGGCATGACGGTAAGTCCCAATTCGGACAGTGAGGCTACGGTTCACTCGCGCTACAAAACCCGCGTACGGGGCGAAGGTTCGCTCACGGCCGCTCTCGAACCCCTCTGGATTGTGGATGGGGTGCGTATCTACACGGGCGACCGAACCAACCAGGTACCCGGAGCCAATGCTACGATCAGTCCCTTATCTTACCTCAACCCCGAAGATATCGAAAGCATTACCGTACTGAAAGATGCCGCCTCGGTATCCATCTACGGCGCAGATGGTTCCAACGGAGTAATTCTGGTTACAACCAAACGCGGACGGAGCATCAGACCCTCCTTTACAGCCTCGCTCACAATGGGTATAACGCAAATTAACGGCAGCTTGGCCTTCCGCACCCTCGATGCTTCAGAATACCTGACTTTGGCCCGCGAGAGCTACCGCAACCGCTTTGCTACTACCGACCCCACAATGCGCTTTTTCCCTTTTCAAGATAATGCAGGAAATACCTACACAACAACACAAACCGACTGGTACGAACATTTCTTCCAGACCGGTTTCCAAACACAAGCCGCCCTTTCTTATTCGGGAGGTAACGAGGCGCAACGTAATTACATATCCTTTGCTTATTTCGATAAGGACAATAGCCTGCGCGGTAACCGGCAGCAACGGGCCTCGTTGCGTATTAACAGCGACATGCGCCTGCACAAACGGGTACGTCTCAGCCTGCGGATAGCTTCCTCGCTCAACCGAAACAATATCTTCTCGCCCGGACAGGACTACCTCAGCTATCTGCCCATCGTCTCCCTCTACGATGCAGAAGGAAATTTGCGCCTCTATAACCACATCTATATACAGGATTCGGAGGGAAAGCCGGCTCTCAAGCGGGAAAAATTTCTGAACTCTATAGCCCGACGTGAGGAAAACGAACATTACCAACGCGGCTTTGCTAACAACAGCAACATCGGGCTTCAAATAGAGCTCTGGCAAGGCATGACCTTTAATTCGGAATTGGGAGTGGATTACCAAAGCATCTATGAAAGCGAGTATCGAGCCATGAGCAATTGGTCGGGCCGGAATGGAGAAGAACTATTAGGTTATGCCTACCGCAACAGTCCGGTTTTCTTCAGCTGGAACAGTGTACAACGTCTTAACTTCAATCGCAACTGGGGGCAACATAATGTGAGTGCTCTCGCAGGTTTCGAGGCTCAGTCGCGCGAAACGACCTCTACCTTGGCACAAGGCAATACCTTTGCCAACGATCACATACGCGAGGTCTCGCAAGCCGTTAATCGATGGAGTTCAAGTTCTTTTAACCTCACACGGAAAGCCTCCTTCTTCGGGCAAGCCTCTTATAATTACAACAAGCGTTACTACATAGCAGCGAGCACCCGAAGGGACGGTAGCTCGGATTTTGGGGAACACGTCCACTGGGCACAATTCTGGTCCCTCGGAGCTTCCTGGAATATACACAACGAAGCCTTTTTCAGGAGCGAAAGCGTGAAACTTCTCAAACTGAAAGCCTCCTACGGTAATGCTGGGAACTCGCGAGTAGGAAGGCTGCATGCCCGGGGACTCTACGCTTACGGCAAGACCTACGATGGACGTCCTGCCTCGACCATGGAGAGCATTAGCAACAAGGAGTTAAGCTGGGAAAGTTCTTATATCGCCAATCTGGGCATCAGCCTACGCTTGCTGGACCGGATCGACATAGAATTCGAGGCCTACGATAAGGTAACAAAGGATTTAATTAATAAGACGGGGGTATCCTTAGCCACGGGCAACACGTCGGTAGACAGCAACATAGGCAGCTTAAGCAACCGGGGTTTGGAGTTAAACATCGAGTCGCAGAACATAAAAACGAAGTCCCTCCTGTGGACCTCATCGCTGAACCTCTCTCATACGAATAACATCATACTCAAACTCAATGCCCCTCGACTGGGAAGTACGAATATTGTGTGGCGTGAAGGGCATGATAAGAATACCCTTAACGTCGTACGCTGGGCAGGCGTCAATCCGCGGAACGGTGAAGCCCTGTGGTACGATGCACGCGGCAATATTACCAATACTTACGATATCAACAACGCTGTACCCTACCGTTCCACAGCACCCTTACTGACAGGAGGATTCAACAACAGACTCAGCTACCGTAACCTGAACCTCTCGGTTTTCATGACCTTTGTGATAGGCGGATACAGCTTCAGTTCCTTCAGCAGCCGCTACAGCAGCGACGGATACAGCATCATGAACAGCAACCAGTCGGTAAACCAGCTTGACCGCTGGCAACAGCCGGGCGACTTAGCCCTTTCGCCTCGTCCTTACTGGGGCATCTCCACCAAGTCGGGGATGCACTCCACACGCTATCTGTTCAGCAGCACACACCTGAAGATTAAAAATATAGCACTGAGTTATGATTTGCCCAAAGAGATCGTAAAACACATCGGCCTCCGACAGGCGCAGGCCTCCTTGATAGTGGACAACATCGCCGTATTCACACCCTACGACCGTGCAGGACGTAACTCATACCGTCAATCGATTAGTGGCTTCCCTCTCGAAACCGGCTACTCTCTTTCTCTTAACCTATCATTCTAAACGATATGAATACAAAACCGGCCACACAGAAGATGCGAAAGCCTTTTATTGCTACCCTCATCAGCTTGCTGTGCCTAACGGCTTGTGATAACTTTCTCAATGTAGTCCCGGTAGGCAAGACCTATACCTCTCTGGCCTTTTCTACCATAGAAGGCATGCGTACGGCCCGATCAGGTATGTACTATAAGATGTACGAACTCTACAGCTCGGAGTGTTACGTCTTTGCCGACCTCGCAGCCAACACCATCATACTTAACCACAACTCAGCCATTAGTGACAGGACCAAACAGATATACGACTACGAACCGGTGCTCAACCAAAACGGTTACTGGGGTTTTCTGTACGAGATTATCGCCAACATCAATCAAGTCATCGCACATCAACCCGCTCTGATTCAAAAATACCCGGAGCGGCAGAGCGAGTTGGAAGGAATAAAGGGAGAGGCTCTCTTCCTTCGAGCTTTCTGCCACTTTGCTCTTTGCAATTTCTACGCTCAAGCCTACAACTACAGTCCCGACGCTTCGCATCCGGGGGTCATCATCGTTACCCGAAACCTCGGCCCCAGCGACAAGTTGCCCCGCAACAGTGTTAAAGAGGTCTACGAGCAGATAGTAGCCGACTTGCACGAAGCGGACAAACTCCTTGAGGGACGAAGCTCCACAAGCAAGTATTACGCCGGACAACAAGCCGTACAGGCCCTGCTCTGCCGGGTGTACCTTTACATGGAGGATTGGGAAAAGGCTGCTGCATATGCCACCCGTGCCTTACAAAACACAAAACTTGCCTACGGAGAAGATTATTTACGAATGTTTACCCATCTCAACAACAAAGAGACAGAGGTTATCTTCCGGCTTAACGGATTGAAGAATGAAAACAACTTGCTGATCCGCCTCTTCAGCATGCGGGAAGACCAGCAGGGCAAAGCCCTTCCCCCTCCTGCCTTGGTGGATAAAACTCTGAGTGACCTGCTTAGCGAACATCCCGGCGACATCCGCATTACAGGACTTATGAGGCTCGAAGTCAATACCGACGGAAATACCTATTTCAGCACCGAGAAATTCAACATTAAAGACAACCAAGACCCTCAAGACGAACACATCAATCCGATTCTCCTCCGGCTCTCGGAGCTCTATCTTAATCGTGCCGAGGCCTACCTCAACATGAAGCAAGAGTCACAAGCAGCAGCCGACCTCATACAAATTCTCGCGCGGGGCTTACAGCAAGACCCTGCCGGTTTCAGGCTTAGCTACGGCAGCTCCGATGAGCTCCGCAACATACTGCGGAAAGAACGCACGAAAGAACTTTGCTTCGAAGGACACCTTCTTTTCGATCTCAAGCGTTGGAAACAGGACATGCGGCGAAGCCCTCAAACAACTTCGCCTGTGCATTACCTGCCCTACCCCAACAACCGTTTTTTGCTGCCCATACCTGAGCGTGAGATACAAATTAACCCGAACATAAGTCCGAATCCGGATGTAAACAACTAAAACTGCAGCCCGATGAAAGCAAGAAGCCTCCTACGACACATACTGCCGGCCATCGTTCTGACAATAAGCGCTACGGCCTGCCGCGACGAAGCCATACTCTTCGATACTCCTTTTATTTCGCTCGAAGCCCTCAAGCCGGAATACGCCGGCCGAATCCATTCCGACCAAGAGTTCATTGCCGAATACAAGATATACATCAATGCTCCGCGCTTCGAAGAAAGTATTACGGTGAACTACGATTTGGAGGTAGGCGCAGGACTTCTCGAAGGGCGCGACTACCGACTCCTAACGCCCGGACGAAGCATCATTTTCGAACCCGGTATCTTCGATATGTCCATACGTATTAAATGGCTTCGAACGGCGCGACACGAAGACCCCGAAGACCTCGAATCGCCTATCGTAGGGGACAGCCTCGACGAAACGAAAGACAACAGCCTGCGGATTAGCCTTACCGGGAGCAACACCAACTACAATCTGGGACACCCCGGACCCGATGGGCTTCACCGAAGCATCCTCATCCGGAAAGTAAAGGCACAGGAATAAAAAAACACTGTAAAAAAATCGGCAAAACGTAACGGGAAAAACACACAACAATAATAATAAGCGATGTAAAACCCGGATTGCGCAAACAATCCATAAAAAAACGAAGTATTATGAACACAAGAACTTTATTACGTACACTCTGGCGTTTACTGCCGGTATTAGCTCTGTTGGTAGCTTGTAAATCCAACGAACCGGAAAACCCCAAAGCGGGTGAAGCCAAACTGGCATCCTTCGGATTCTACCGGGAAGACAATCCCGATTTGCTCTTC
The DNA here is from genome assembly GCA_001653155.1 of Porphyromonadaceae bacterium H1. Taxonomy (GTDB): domain Bacteria; phylum Bacteroidota; class Bacteroidia; order Bacteroidales; family Paludibacteraceae; genus H1. Next base: position 34,632 of record BDEJ01000077.1, on the reverse strand, counting down.
ATGGACTACGAAGTAAGGACAGTGGAAGCTAACCTGAACATAGCCTTGCCGAAGGAGGTGGAGAAAAGCGCTCTGGTAGCCCGCTTTACGACTACCGATTCGAAAGCTGTTGTAAAAGTAAACGGCCTCGTTCAGGAAAGCCGCGTAAGTAAGAACGACTTTACTGTCCCGGTGGACTACATCGTAAGCAACGGAACAAACAATACGAAGTACACCGTCACCATTACCGCCGAAGCCGATCGAGTGTGGCAAGAAGCCGGCCTCCTCGATGTTGAAATCTCATCTTTTACCATGCGCATCAATCCGGTGGACGGACTGCCTTATGCTCTTATTACCCAAAACAACAAAGACAGCGACAAGCGCAAACCCGTGCTTTATAAATTTGAAAACGGAGCTTGGCTACAAGTAGGAGGCCTCGTCGCCGAAAACGGAGCCAGTGAACTTAGCCTCACCTTCGACAAAGATGGCAAGCCCTACGTTGCCTACAGCGACCCAAGTAAGGAAGCGGCAAAACGTTCCAGCGTACGCTACTACAACGGCGCCGCATGGGTTTACGCCGGCACGGCCAACATTACCGAAGTAGCCATGGAGGACAACAGTCTGACTTTCGACGCGAAAGGTAAACTCTACCTTTTTGCGGTCAACTCAAAAAACAAAGCTCCTCTACACAGAAAACTGATTGTAAACACCTTCGATGCTAATGTATGGACAGCCAACCAAACCCTCTCCGTGCGAAACAACAATAAGCTCAACGCCAAAGTCGTACGCAGCCTTTTACATAAGAGCAACATCTATCTTGCTATGAACGATTATGCAAAGGACAAGGGGACGGTATCCGTATACACCTGCAACGAAGAGGGGCAATGGAAAGTTGTGAAAGAAGAGTTAAGGCTTCCCGAATCCACCGAATCCAACTACCGCGATCTGGCCCTCAATGTCGATGCGAAAGGTCGTGTTTATGTCATGTCCATGGAAAAAACGCAGGAAAAATACCAACTCGTTATCCATCGTCACGAGCCCGGAACGGAAGGATTCAATCCTTATGCCTCTCCCATAGAGCTTTATAGTTCAAGTGCACGTTACTACGACTTGGCATTCTCAGCCTCCAGCCGGCCTTACGTCATCTACCGCGGATCAGACAATAAGTATTTTTGCAACTTCGTCGATCCCGAAACAAAAACATGGACGACAACCCCTCACAAGTTCGATACGGAAAGCGACGAGGATGCCGATCTCGGCTTTGCTCCTTCGGGGCTGGCTTATGTTGCAATGAAACGCAAATCGGACAACAAGCTTGTACTTTTCCAATACAAGTAAGAATAATGCCTGACAGCCTCACAATGAAAAACATCAACCTCCAAATTGGAGGTTGATGTTTTTTTCTTGCTCAAAAAAAGAAAATCAAAAAGCCTCCACGATCCGCTCCGTTACCAGCTTGGAGGAAATGACTGCCATCGGCAATCCGGCTCCGGGAACGGTAGAAGCTCCCACGTAAAATACATTTTGATAGTCTTCGTCTTTGTTGGAAGGGCGGAAGCCTCCGATTTGCAGCATCTTATGAGAAAGCCCCAGCCCGCTTCCCTGATAAAGATTGAAGTTCTTCTCCCATTCAACCGGACTAAAGACCGTGCGGGAAACAATCAAAGGCGAAATATCCCGACCTATCCGTTCGGAGAAATCATGAAGAATAGCGTCTACAATCTGCTCCTTATCACTCCAGTCCTTCTTGTGAAGCAAGTTGGGCACAGGACAAACAAAAAACAGGCTCTCACAACCTTCCGGCGCACAGTCCGGGTTGCTTCTCGAAAGCACATTAACGTAGTAATAAGGCTTTTCCGCCATGTCAACCTGCGTCAGCACCTGTTGAGCATAATCTCTGTAGTTCGAACCTAAGAAGTAATTATGATGGTTTAAATCTTCCAGTTTAGCATTCAGACCGATATAAAAGGTAAGATAGCCCATAGTCCATTCCATTTTTTGAAGCCGGGCTTCCGAGAATGTTTTCTTTTTCAATACGCGTCCTCTAAAAAAGGCTGCATCGGAGTTAACGACAAAGGCATCGGCGGTCCACTTTCCGCCCTTGGTATCGAGCATGGCCATCAACTTTCCATCTTTCTCCTCAAAATCATCAATTTCCACTTGGTAATGCAGTTTTACTCCGGCCTTATCAAGCTCTTTCAACAGGCCTGTAACAATTTGATACATACCTCCTTTTACATTATGATAACCGTTATTCCTGAATTCGATGTAAGATAAAAGCGTATAGACGGCAGAGGTATCAAAAGGAGTTCTGCCCAGGAAGAAAGCAATAAGAGAAACGATCTCACGAGCTTCTTTGGAGTCAAAATATCTTTCGATCTGGGCCCAGAAACTTCGGAACAAAGTAGGAAGATGTATGGGATTCACTTTCAGGAGTGAAAGAAAATAATGAGGCAGAGAATTGAAGTTCGTCTTGATTGCCACATCCACTGTATCGTTGTAGAGCGCTTCGCAGGCATCCAGATAGCGCTGCATCTTCCGTTTGAAATCCGGTTCTACATCCGAAAACTGCTCTGCCAGCTTGTCGATATCTTTGTACAAAGTATAGGTTTTCGGATTATTACGAAAACTAACCGAATACAAGGGATCCAATTCGACAAACTCAAAAGGCAAACGAATAGCACAATCGCGGGCAAACTCGTCGAATTCGTAAGGCATACTGAAAAAACTGGGCCCGATATCGAAGGTAAAACCATCCTTCTTTATCTGATTCAAGCGTCCGCCTGCCTGAGCATTCTTCTCCACAAGCTCAACTTGATACCCCCTTTTTGCCAAACGTAGTGCGGTAGTCAGACCTCCAAGTCCGGCCCCCACAATCAGTATTTTTTTCATCTTATTTTTTATTTTTATAATGAGGATACAACTCGTTCTTAACCCATTTGAAATTCGGTTCCACATTCAAACACTTTTCAAGGACAAGCAATGCTTTTTCCCGGTCTCCGGTCTCGTAATAAGCTGTCGCCAATACGGCCAGGAGACTTAAGTAATTCCAATTTTTCTGTGTCTGCAAAGCTTTTGCCTCCATCTTAGCTACAGCCTCCTTATAATAACCGATAGCTCCGGGCTTATCTCCACCAAACATCGAAGGTGTAAAAAACAGGATGTTTCCATATTGGATAAATCCCATAGCTTCTCCGGAATCCAAACGCATGGCCCTTTTCGCATATTCAATGCTTTTAGGGCCGATAAAAGGCGCTTTGTAAGTATCCAAGCCTATTTTGAAGCCAATCACCGCAGCTCTGTATGCCCCCACAAGCGCCGGCCTGGTCTGCTGTTTCTCTAAACTCTCCAGCAAAGGCTCAAGTTTATCAAGCCATCTCTTAGCTTCTGTTTTTCTACCTACCCCCACGCACCAACCGATGTAACCGTACTGATAATTAATCATATCCTCGATAGATACAGTCAGGACTGAAGCTTGAGCATCCATATCTTCCAGCAAGAGCTTCCACCGTTCCATATCGCCGTCGATATAGGCTTTATAGATTTCTTCCTTGTAGTTTTTAGCGCTCCAAACGAAAGTAGGGAATAACAACAAAACAAAACTCAATATGATATATTTCTTTCTTTCCACCGGTAGCTTTTGGTTATTTTAAAACGTAATGATTTGAAAATCAAAAGACCCATATTACATATCTGTACATAATATAGCAAGATATTCCGCCCGACAGGCTGTTCGCTTGCCGATGAGATACAAGCGATGTTAAGCAACAACATGAGCAAGTAGGCCAACACCCAATGCAGCGGTGCTGCAACGAGCATAATAAGAGCTCCGAAAAAAGCCATCGACCATGCAAGTATAGCGATAAAGAAGGAATTTCCAAAAAAAGCGACAATATTTTTCGAGAATCCGGCTATTGCTTCCTTGTAGCTACGGTACATCGTACAGGAAATGCCGTCGCGCCCAAGCAAACAGGCAGTCCGAAAAGCTTTAGCCTTCATAAAGCGGGCAATCTTAATATCTTCCGCTTTCTCCGAACGAAACAAACGATGAGGCTCGAATGCGCGATACGCCTGAGCGTCGAAGAGCATAAATTGCCCATTGGCAGCCGATAAGGAGCTGAAACCCGAACGACGCACCAAGAACAGAGGCAAGAAACTGAGCAAGACATAGTTCATGATAGGTGTTACGTAAACAGTTTCCTTGTTCAATACCTGCTTCGGAAAGACGGAGAGAAAACTAAGCTCTTCTTTACAAAAATAGCCCATAATCGACTCCAAAGCATTCTTGCCGATACGTACATCGGCATCCAGAAATAATAAATACCGCCCTTGGGCATATTTGGCTGCTTCGAAGCAGGCACGATTTTTCCCGAGCCAAGTATCCGAAGGTTCGTCATCAAGCCTGTGGACCCGAATACGCTTGTCTCTCACAGCACAAGCCGCAATAATTTCCGGCGTTTTATCGCTTGAATTATCATCCATTACGATTATTTGCAAATTCCGATAGGCCTGTTCACGCAAGTCGTCCAGCAGCTTGGCGATGTTCTCTTCCTCGTTTCTTGCCGGAATAATTACAGACAGCAAAGCTTGCTCCCGAGTTGAAAAGCGAGTATAATCAACACGGAACAAATAATTCGACAAGGCCACCAGAGCCTGTAGCGCCGCCCAAAGTAATACGACCAGTGCCAAATAAATCATACAACAATTTTTTTATGTTCCAAAAGGCTCTTCTCCGAGAAAGCCCGGTACTGTTCTTCGTAATTTTTCTGTCTGTAAATTACCGGATCCGCCTCGCCGTAATACAGAAAGAGTGTTGGTTTGGGATGTTGATAGTAATCCACAAGTTGAAACAGAAAGACAACCTTGCTTTGCTCGTCGCCAGCAATATTTAGCCGCTCTATGCCTTTTTTAAAGCGGAAATCGTGATCTTGCGCCGAATGGAGCTTGCCTTGCGGATAGATCAACACCAGATTCTCCGGCTGCCGAAGCAAAGCCGAAGCATAGTCAAGCGCCTGAAAAACAGAACGACCCCTGTTTGCTATTGAAAATCCGCCTACCTGCGAAAAAAGCTTTCTCTTTTTCAGCTCCGTCTCATTCATCATAAAATAAAAATGCTTCCGAAACAAACTGTCATTCAGAAAGAAAGCCCAGAACCCATCCCACCAGGATATATGGTTGGATAAGAGCAGAACGGATCTTCCGCTGACGTCGGCCTCTCCCTTCATGACAACTTCCCTGAAATTATTCCTGATTTTAATTTTAGCATAGCAGGACAGAAAGGAATATACAAACGGATTATGACGAGCCTCTATCATCTTCTATACCAAGAAATACAATGCGACAAAAAAGAGGATCTGTACTCCAAAGATAAATCCTGCCATAGGATTTTTTACTCTGACTCTACAAACTTCAACTAATGTGTGAAAGCACATTGAGATAAGAAACCAGGCCAAGTAGTTCTGCAAAGGAATATGCCCCCCCTCCCAAGCCCACATGTCAATCCGGGGAGCTATCTGCTCCAAGACAACATCGTAAGCAAGCATCGTCAAAGAACGCAAGACAATCAGTATAAACTTGGGTATTCTTTCGCTATGAACAAAAGCCGAGCTTGTGTAAATTAAAAACAGCCAATTCAAGCCGATAAGCAGCGGCGTACCCAAGACTTTAAGCCCCAAGCCGGAACCATAGGCATAACTCCCGAAAACCAAACCTGTTTGTACTCCCGCTATTTCGACAGCGATACCCGAAAGAAAAATAAGCACGGATACAATAAGCAAGGTGGGTTTCGGTCTACCCGGGTGATGAAGCAGTAAGAATGCAAAATTCAGTATCAGCGTAAAGGGAATAAGCTTAATGAAAAGGGCATGTGTATACGGGATAGCAAAGCCCGCAACACCCACCAGGAAATAGGAGAGGAAAAAGCGCTTGAACTCTTTCGGATCCCTCAAACGACCAAGCATCCTGTCAAGCATTGTTTTTCGTTATATGCTGTTGAACCTGTTGATAAATCATCTTAAACCACTCCGAGAAACATTCGGGATGCTGCTCCAATTCATGCTCCAAATCTCCGAATTCGATGTATTTATAATCCATCACCTCATCGGGATTCGGACGAGGCTCTGCATCCGAAACAGCCCAAAAGACATGATCGGTTTCATACTCCGTAAGCCCGGATTCCAGCTCGGCCTTGTAGGTAAAACGGAACAGATAACGAAGTTCGGCTTTAAGCCCCATTTCTTCAAACAAACGACGCTTGGCGGCCTCCATGCTGTTTTCTCCGGGAGTCGGATGACTGCAGCTGGTATTCGACCACAGTCCTTTTGAATGATACTTGTCCAAAGCCCGCCGATGAATCAGCCATCGGCCCTGCGAATCGGTTACAAAGACAGAAACAGCCCGATGCAGGCTGCCCCCATTCCGATGCGCTTCCATCTTTTCCATACTGCCAACGACCTCATCCTCTTCGTTTACAAGCATTACACGAATCTCATTCATAGACTTCAGATAAGTTTGAATTTATACATAAAAGCCGACTTAATCAGCAAAACAATCTTTTTGAAATCGCTTACACGCACGCGCATCTTCATTACTTCCGATGCCGGCACCGAAGCGATTTTGGCAAGTAGCTCCTTATAATAGCAATAGGCTGTGAATACGGCTAATTTAGAACGCCCGGGAATCAAGCTTATACCCTTTCGAGCCGCCTCAAACTCCTCCCGAATCTCCCCTATAATGAGGTTTTTCTCAGTCTCTCCAAATTCGCCGGCATGAAAGCCGCTAAAGTAACTACGCTTCAGGTCTTGCATATCGGCACCCAAGTCGCGCAGGAAATTGACCTTCTGAAAGGCAGAACCAAGCATCATCGCCGGGCTCTTCAAGGATTGATAAACAAGTTCATCACCCGCGACAAAAACCTTCAGACACATCAACCCCACCACATTAGCCGAGCCATAGATATAGTTCTCTGTTTCTTCCTTTGTGTTATAGACCTGCTTGCTCAGGTCGGCTTTCATACTTTGCATAAAAGCATCAATCAACTCGTAAGGGATGCCGTAGCGATGCACTACATTTTGAAAGGCATTCAACACGGGATTTATACTAATCCGTTCCTGCAGAGATCTTTTCATATCCCGTTCAAAGTCCAGAAGCAGTTTCTCCTTATCGAAATCATGAAAGCTGTCCACAATCTCATCTGCAAAACGCACAAAGGCATAAACAGCAAAAATGGCTTCCCGGGTTTCTTTCTGCAACAAACAACTCGACAGGTAGAATGAAGTACTGTATTGCTTGGTTACAAGTCGGGCTATTTCACGGCATAAATTCAAGTATAAATCCATACTTCTTACTTTTTATGACCACAAATATAGTACAATTTTGAATTAAAAGAACAATCAAAGTACAGAAACCGACCATATCCCTTTGTTTTTATATCTAAAATGTATTTTTGTCGAAGTATATAATTAGAGATTATGAGGGTAAAGCACATAATTTTTGATTTGTTGGAATACTTGGACGAGTACAGTAAAGAAAATGCAGGAAGGACTGAGCTACTAAGCACTTCGGATTTCATCAGTTTTCTGAACATCCGGCACCCGCAGGTTTCGACACAACGAAACAGAATCAGCGGAGGAAAGAATGAAGCCGTTTTCAGTCCATTTGCCTCGGATAAGAGCGCCACGGACATTTCAATACTGGTTTCGCTCCTTTTCAGACATGCAAAAGTATATTTAAAGAAGGCCTTAAAGGATAGCAGAATACAAGGGCCCGATGAGTTCTCTTTCCTTGTTACCCTGCTCAGTCACGATACCTTATCGAAGAAAGAGCTGATCGACATTCAGGTAATGGAAAAGACATCGGGCATGGAGATAATCAACCGACTGATAAAAAAGGGTTTTGCGCAACAATTTCAAGACGAAAACGACAGAAGAAGCAAAATTGTCCAAATAACAGAAGAAGGGAAAAAGGAAATTATAAGCGTCTTACCGCAAATGAATCTGGTCTCCAAAATAGTAGCGGGAAACTTAACAATGCAAGAGCAGGGCATACTCATACATTTAATGCGCAAGCTCGACAAGTTTCACAACCAGATCTACATGAATGAAAAAGATAAAGATCTCGAGACGCTGCTTAATAAAATAAAACCAGTCAGATAGTAGCTCGTTTTCCGGATTCTGCAGCACAGAAGAGCTTCAGCAAAGCCCTCTCCATACATTTTTACTGAAAACTTTTTCTTACCTTTGCGGCTCAAAAAGATTGTGTTAGATGCAGAAAATACGAAATATCGCTATTATTGCGCACGTTGACCACGGAAAAACGACCTTGGTAGACAAGATGCTGCTGGCCGGACATCTTTTCCGCGAAAACGAGCTATCCGACGAACTGATAATGGACAACAACGACCTCGAGCGCGAACGAGGTATAACCATTCTCGCCAAAAACGTTTCGATAAACTACAACGACTACAAAATCAACATCATAGACACTCCGGGACACGCGGACTTCGGGGGAGAAGTGGAGCGTGTACTCAACATGGCCGACGGAGTATTGCTCTTGGTTGATGCCTTCGAAGGACCAATGCCGCAAACACGCTTTGTCCTTCAAAAAGCGCTTCAAATGGGACTGAAACCCATAGTGGTAATCAACAAAGTTGACAAACCCAATTGCCGGCCCGACGAAGTACACGAAGCTGTCTTCGATTTGATGTTTAATCTCGACGCGAGCGAAGAACAGTTAGACTTTCACACCATATACGGATCCGCCAAACAAAACTGGATGTCGGAGGATTGGCGGAAGCCCGGAGGCAACATCCTGCCTCTGCTGGACGCCATTATCACACATATTCCCGCTCCGGAGTTTCGGGAAGGGAAACCGCAAATGCTGATCACATCTTTGGACTACTCACCCTACGTAGGACGAATTGCAGTAGGACGGATACACCGAGGGGTGCTACGCGAATCGATGGAGGTAAGTCTGGTAAAAAGAGATGGATCTGTTGTAAAATCGAGGATAAAGGAGCTGCACACTTTCACCGGGTTGGGACGAACACGAGCCCAAGAAGTAAAATCAGGAGATATCTGTGCCTTAGTCGGTATTGAAGGCTTCGAAATAGGCGACACGGTAGCCGACGCTGAAAACCCCGAGGCCCTCCAACCCATTGCCATCGACGAGCCGACGATGAGCATGACGTTCACCATCAACGACTCTCCTTTTTTCGGAAAAGAAGGAAAGTTCGTCACATCACGTCACATACACGAAAGGCTGATAAAGGAGTTGGACAAGAACCTCGCTCTGCGGGTTGAAAAGAACAGCGAGTCGGACACTTGGAAGGTTTACGGTCGCGGCGTGCTGCACCTCTCCGTTCTGATCGAAACCATGCGCCGCGAAGGCTACGAACTGCAAGTAGGGCAACCGCAGGTTATTTTTAAAGAAATAGACGGAACCCGCTGCGAACCCGTAGAGCAGCTTACCATAAACCTGCCCGAAGAATGCTCGGGAAAGGTAATAGAGATGGTAGCTGTACGTAAAGGAGAAATGCTCAGCATGGAAATGATAAACGACCGCGTACAGTTGGAATTCGTAATCCCTTCACGAGGCATCATCGGACTTCGGAATAACGTGCTGACCATATCGGCGGGAGAGGCCATCATGTCCCATCGTTTTTTGGAATACCAAGCTTATAAAGGAGAAATAGAAAAAAGAAGCAACGGCTCTATTATCGCTATGGAAACAGGGACTGCCTATGCCTACGCTTTAGACAAGCTGCAGGATCGAGGACGCTTCTTCATTCACCCTCAAGACGAAGTATATGCCGGTCAGGTAGTTGGCGAGAATTCAAAAGAAGGGGATATGGTCGTGAATGTTACCAAGTCCAAAAAACTAACCAACATGCGGGCTTCCGGATCGGATGACAAGGTAAAGCTGGCTCCGCCGGTTGTTTTCAGCCTCGAAGAGGCATTAGAGTACATCAAAGAGGACGAATACGTAGAAGTCACTCCTTCTAAAATTCGCCTTCGGAAAATATATTTGGATGAGAACGAGCGGAAACGAATGGCAAAGAAATAAAAAACGCGCTCATTACAAACTACTTAGCGAATGCCTTTTTAGAAGGAGCAAGAAGGAGATTCAGAAGATTTAATAATTACAAGAAAATAAAGAGCCTACTCGGAACGTTAGTTCAAGTAAAAAGTAATATCAAAACAATTAGTTTACAAGAAGGAACATCTCATGCTTATAAAACGTTTGTTCGTAGTTTCATGTTTTACTACAGCCTTTTTTATCCAGTCTTTTGCTCAGTTCGGGATTAAGGCCGGTGTAAACATGGCAAATGAAATCAGATCTTTCCACAAAGAGAGCATTCGCGAAAGCTTCAAATCGGAAAACCTTACCGGATATCACGTTGGGGTTGTATATCAGGTTCCATTCTCCAATCGTCCATCGGGCTTTGCAGCCGAGGTAGGAGCCCTCTTATCGCAAAAAGGAAGCTTCTTCAAATACAATAAAAACGACGGTCTGACCGACAATGCCGTACGGGCCTACAACGAATTGAATTATGTAGAATTGCCGATCAGCATGCGCTACAAGCTGTCTTTAGGCCTCTTGGGAGGATACGCTTCGGCAGGATTATATGCCGGCTATATGCTCAACGGGAAAACCTTAGACGAAGCTACCAAAGAGGTCATGAACGAAATGTCCGCTATGGAGTTTGCCAACAAATTGGATTACGGTTACTCCTTAGGCATAGGCTTGGAGGTCCTCAAAAAAATTCAAATCGGATTTACTTGGACAGAGGGTCTGAAAAATAACGAAATGGATATAAAAGACAAGCGAGATGCAAGCATCATCCCCGTTTCATCTACAAACAGAATCTTTTCCGTAGGACTCACTTATCTCTTCTAACAGACAGACCGGAAACAAAAACGATGACTTTTAAACAGATAACTCTATCCGACAAAAAAGAGATAGAGGCTTGTTTACGCGGGAACGACTACCGAATCTGTGATTTTTGCTTTGCAAATCTTTGGGCTTGGCGCAACAAATTCAACACCCACTTCAGTATTATTCACGAAACCCTCTTCCTCCGTTTCGAGGATGAGCATGCCTGCCTTTTTTATTTAATGCCCGTAGGCAAGATGCCTTTGAGAAAAGCTCTCGATTGCATCAGGAAAGATACGGAAGAGCAAGGAAGCAGCCTGCGTTTGAAAGGAATCACCGAGAAAATGTGGGATGAAATTCAAAAAGTCATGCCGGAGGCCTTCTCTTATCAAAGAGACCGGAATAACGATGAGTACCTCTACCGTTCCGAGAAACTAAGACTTCTGAATGGAAAGAAGCTGCAGAGCAAAAGGAACCACATCAATCGGTTTAAAGCGGAACATCCGGACTGGTACTACGCTCCGATACAAACGACCGAAGACTGTAACGAATGCCTCTCCCTACTCGAAGACTGGGAACGGGAACACAGTCCCGACGGGCAAATATTTTTATCGCGGCACGACTTTGTTGCAGCCAAAAATATGCTCGAGAACTTCGATGAGCTCAACCTAAAAGGAGGGCTCATACGAGCTAACGGAAAACTTGTTGCTTTTACATTGGGCGAGCCCATTACTTCCGACACCTTTTGCGTACATGTGGAAAAAGCAGCAGACATCAACGGAGCCTATGCCATCATAAATCAGCAATTTATCGAACACGAAGCAGCTGAATTCACTTACATCAATCGAGAAGAAGACATGGGACTTGAAAACCTGCGTAAAGCCAAACTTTCATACTATCCCGATATGATGCTCCAAGAAGGATGCCTGACAATCAAATCATAATACGCCTCGCAAGAAGAGAGGATACAGCAGAGCTTCGGGACTTGTGGAAGATCTGCTTCTGCGATAGCGATGCATTCATCGAATTGCACTTCACACGGAAGTATAAACCTGAAAACACGCTTGTCCTCCTTTGCGGCGATCGTATTGCAGCCTGCCTCCACATGCTACCCTCTTTTATCAGCCTCTATGGCAGCAAATTCCTTTTTTACTACCTGGCAGGCTTGTGTACTCGTCCCGAGTTCAGGTCTCGGGGTTTCATGGGACGCTTGGTGGAAGAAGCCCATAAAGAGATGCAAAAGCGCTGCATTCCTCTTTCGATATTGATACCTGCGGAGAAAACTCTCTATACATATTACGAGAGGCTCGGGTATCAACAAATATCCGAAGACAGTAAGGAGATATTCCCGCTATCGGAACTCCTGAAAAAACATCCCGACTTGGAGGATGCCTACCGAATATTCAAGAAGGATTTTCAGCAAAAGGATTTCTGTGTCCGGAAAAGCCTTGATGATTTTCATACTGTCATCGAGGATTTTAAGCAAGACCCCTACCCACGAAAAAAGAATCTGGCAAGTATGGCCCGGCTCATCGATCCGGAATTTCTTTTCTTCCTCTACCGGAGCTATTCCAAACAGGAAATAAAATTCAGTTTAACAGCTCAAGGCAAAAAATGGAAGCTTCGGGATGGAGTTCTGGAAGCGGATCTGCCAACACTGTGCCGCTTGCTTTTGGGCTTCAAAACCAATGAAATGGGAAGAGAAATCCGGACGCTATTCCCGGAACAAAAGTTTATTATAAATCTGATGCTGGAATAAATCTCAGAGCTTTCGGCTCATTCTCCTTCCGCAGCAGCCTTAAGTAAGGAAAATAACAGGGAGAGGCTCTCGTTCGCTTCCGTTTGGTAATTTTGTTCCTCGATGTAAGTCTTTATGTAGCGTATGCGCTCGTCGGTAACCGGGTGAGTACTTAACAATTCGGGAACAGTCAGCTTGGAGCTTTCTTGCAAGCGATCAAAAAGCTGCAACATGCCTTCCGGATTTATTTTATTTTGAATCATCAGAGATACTCCTCCGTAATCGGCCTCCCGCTCATACTCACGAGAATAAGACAGGGAGTTCAAGTTATGGGCATTCTCGGCAATTAATCCCATGATACCGTTTATATCGCTAAAAAGAACGGAAAGAAAGATATAACCGGCCAGGTTTTTACAAAGCATCCGCAAAGAATGACGGCCATTTATGTGCATCACCTCGTGCCCAATCAGTCCGGCAAGTTCTTCGTAACTTTGCATCTTATCAAGCAAACCGGAGAAAATGACAATATCACCGCTGGGTAAGGCAAAAGCATTCACAACTTCGGAATCGACTACGGTAAAATTCAAAGCTTGAACATTATTCAACTCAAGCTCTTCAGCAAAATCATTCAAAAGAAGACTTCGGGTCGTATCAACAGAATGCTCATTCATGTAGTCGGACATGAATAAACTTCCAAGATATTTATCGAAACTCAAAGGAATAAAAGTAACCGCTTTTTCGGCCACAACAGGAAGCAGCAGGAGGTATGCCGCAACAATGAGAGCAAACAGGGATACTGCGATAAGCAGGTGTTTCTTGAAACCCAAGGAAATCAGACGCTCGTAAGGACTCATCTTGCTTTTTCGCTTAAGATGTTCAATGAAACTATCGATAAATACGGCGTCGTCTATCTGAAGAAAAGCTAGCGAATCATTACGATGCTTTAGCTCGATGTAGTTTCCGTATCTTTCGTAACGTAAGTCATCCAGTTGCCAGATAATCGGATTGAAACCGGACGGATGAAAGCGAAATTCACCCGTCCGGTCGTTTACTTGTAACTCGACCCGATGCCCAGTCGATGTCTTACCATCGAAAAATATGGCCGTAGTCTGATACATGATTTTTAGAAGAGGTCAAAATCGAAGAAATCAAGCGCATCTTCTCCGAGAGCCTCTTTGTATTCCTCTTCGGTTTGAGAGAGTTGTCCAAGGTCGAGATTACCGGTTATTTTAATGTGCTCGGTAATGTATTTCAGAGTGCGTATTTCGACCCAGGCAAAGCCAAGGCCAAGCGTAAAGATGGCAATGAGCATATTTACCAAAGTGAGCTTGAGCAAACCACCTCCGGTAAGAGTCGATTGCATTTTCAAGCTATCTTCTCCTCTATGGAAGCTGGCATTGTCGATCATATACGCGATAATATCTTTTTGCCACCAAAAGCTGTAAATACCCAGAGTCACAAGCGAGAGAAGCATACCTTTGAGGTTAATCAGGAAAAGCTCCAAACCTTCACCTTTGTAACGACCTTCCACTTCACCGTATCGGATATGATCTATAATGTATTTCCGTAGATTGACTTGCATCCACGCTGCATATATACCGAAGGTTACCAGGGTAAGCAGCAAGTTCTTTATAAACACTATCGTAAGTTGCTTCCGGTCGCCGCGATAGCCAAAACGAATTCCGCGTAAAGTCGTTCTGGAAAGGCGATAACGCAAAGAACCGTGTAAGAGCAAAGGCAAGAGAGCAATAAAGGCTAAATAGAAGATGACAGCCCCTAAGCCCGGTATTCCCATCCAAGTAAAAAGCATCAGGACGAAAAAGAACAGGGCCAGCACAAGGAAGAACTTCAACATACCGATGAACATTTCTTTTCCTTCACCGTGGAAAGAAAAGCGATTCCCATCAAGGGAAGTAACCCCATAGAGGTATTTTAGCTTTTTCGCTCTGGCCCAAGGATAGTAGATACCAAGTGTAAGACCCGTAAGCAGCCAGTTAACAATAAGAACGCCAAAGTACTCCTTGCCCGTTCCTTCGAATTTCAGTTCGTAATTTTTCTGTATTTGATCCATAATAAACTAAGATTAGATGATGATTTAATGAATAGCTGCAAAAATATGATTTTTTTACATAGTACAGCCTGTTTTACACAGAGAAATGCTATAAAATTAAAATTTTAGATAAAAATCTTTGAGCAAATCGATGAAATCCGGGCTATAGTCATGCCTGAGTTCGGTCTCAATTGTCAACTCGGAGCAGTAAAGATTTAAAGGTTTTTGTCGAGTAAATTCAAGCAATACACGCTTAGCTGCGGAATGTGGTTTAGGAAACACGAGAGTTTTCCGGTGGAGATGCAAATCGTGGTCTTGCGCTGTTTTTATACAGTATTCAGCTTCGCTCAACGGAAGCACAAGAGCGATACGTCCGGAGTTGAGTAAAAGACTTGAAGCGGAGCGTATCAGCTCGTCATGAGTCAGACTGCCTGTATGCCGTGCCTGATTACGACGACAGTCGGGCGCCGGCAGGGAGCGATTAAAGAATGGAGGATTGGAAACAATCAGGTCGAAGCGCAGTGCTGTATTCACGGTAAAATCCTGAAGAGAGGCTGCTTCCGCTTTAAGGCGATCCGGCCAGGGAGAATTTCGGATATTTTCAGCAGCCTGACAAACAGAGGGTTTATCAATATCAATGGCATAAACGAATGCCTCCTCCGAACGCTGAGCCAGCATCAGAGCAATGATGCCACAACCACATCCGATGTCAAGTATCTTGGTCGCATCAGCTGCCGAGGCCCATGCCCCAAGCAGAACCGCATCGGTACCGACCTTCATGGAGGAGCGGTCATGACGAATGCTAAAGCGTTTGAATTGAAAAAAGTCTTGACGCACGGCTGAGGATATCAGGATTGGGCTCAGAAAGGATAGCCTATGGCAAAGTGCAGAGCAAAGTCCCCTCCGTTAGGGCTGATACGAAAGCGCTGGCTGCGTTCGAGGTTCGGGTCGTAAAGCTTCGCCCCAAGATCTACCCGTAAAATAAAGAAAGAGAAGTCAGCTCGCAGCCCGAAGCCGTAGGCAAAAGCTATTTGCTCCATAAAGGTATTGAATGCAAAGAGTCCTCCGGGTTGTTCGCTGTAATTTCGTATCGTCCAGATATTGCCGGCATCGATAAAAAAAGCGCCTTCGAGAAGCCAAAAAAGTTTTGCCCGGTACTCCATGTTCAGGTCGAGTTTGATATCGCCGGTCTGGTTGTAGTCGCGCCGCCCTCGGGGGCTTCGCTTCCGGTAAACTCCCGGTCCTAAAGCGCTTTCACTCCATCCGCGCACACTGTTAGCTCCTCCGCTGAAGAAGCGTCGTTCGTAAGGAATTACCTCGGCATTGCCGTAAGGACTCGCCAAGCCGATACCGGCTCGATAAACAAAGCGGTTGTTTTTATCGAATATCTGATGGTAGGTGAGATTAAAGTCGGCTTTGATGTATTGGGCAAAGCGGACATTAAAAATTTTATATGCTCCATGGTCGTCGCGCTGCCACTTCATGAGAGAAGCCAGGCTGTACAGGATGTTTCCTGCCGTTTCGACACCAAATTGAAAAGTAGAATAATTACGCAGAGGACGGGCAGGATTGTAGTTACTTTTGGCACCGCTGTATCCCACGCGCATAATGAGGTGATTATCGTAATTGTATCGGTTGTAAATACCGGAGTTGAGATAAAGGTCTCGAAAATTGTCGCTGATATGAGGAAAATACACGCGGCTTACATCCAGCAGCTCAAGACTGTGCTTAAATTCACGGAAATTCCACAAGTACTTAATCCCCGCACCTACATTATTCATAGTATATTCCTGAGGACGAAGCTGATAACTGAGCGAGAATGAGAGCTCTGTCTTAGCCCGAACACGGCGCTTGATGGCCTCGGGCAGAAATGGGATGAGGAAGTTAGGGAAAAGAAGCCCCATCTGTCCTCCCAGCTCTTTTGCCCAAAGGGTTTCCTGCTTCTCAACAGCCATTCGGGCTTGAAGAGTAAGCATCTCGGCTCCATCGAAAAGATTCCGATGCTGAGTACTGATACCCGATCCGAGTCCCCAATATCCTTCGGTATAAGTAACCTCGGCTTCGGTTGAAAATGCAAGAGACTTGGCAGGCACCATATGTATGTGGCAATCGAGGAGGCTGTCTTTCACTCGCTCAAAATTGATGTTTACGTACTTAACGGGAGGGAGAGCATTCAAGGATGAGTAACTGCGCTCAAGAGCCGCGTCGCTGTAGGATGTCCCAGGCACAATGTGGGTGTTGCGTATGAGCGTTTTGAGACGCAAAAAGTTCTCCTCTGCAGCAGCCAGGTGATAGCCGTCGCGACGTAAGGTATCCGTCTTAAGGCTGTCTCTTGCATTGGAATATCCAAGATCGAACTCGCGGTTTATTTTGTAGTGTACGTTTCGAAAGCGATAGGGACGAAACACAAGTTCTCGTATGTGCTGCGGACTCTCTTTCAGTTCGTCGTGAAGGTCTATCTTCAAGTCAACACGGAAGCTGTTCAGGCTGCTGTCGGCTTCAAAGGCAAGAAAATCTTTCTGAAAATTGTAATAACCCATTTGACGGAATCGCTTGGCAATACGTTCACGTTCCCGCTCAAGAAGGTCGGTATCAAAGCGAGCGCCGCTTTTTATCAACGAGCGCACAGTATCCGTTGCTATGGAAGCCAAAAGGCTGTCGGACAAGCTACTGCTATAGTTACGGATACGATAGGGTTTATTTGCCCTAATAAGATAGTGCACGACAGCTTTCTTGGGAGCAGGGTTGTCCGTATGCGTCTCAACGCGAGCATGAAGGAAGCCTTTGTTTTGGAGGGCAAGCTGCAGTTGCTGCCGCGATATGGATGTGAGTGTTGGGTCGTAAATGACAGGAGCTTGGCCCAGACGCATAAGGGTACGATTGTACCATTTGCTGCTGTCGCGGCCGGCGAGGTTGTAAATCCCCAACTGCATACGGAAGAGCCCGAAGACGGACCCGTTCGGAGTTTGACGCAGGTAGTCGCTAAGTTCATCTTTAGGGACTTCGCGGGAGTCGCTGCGGATACTCACGTTGTCGAGCAGGTAAGAGCCCTCCGGCACAAACTTGGTCGTATTACAACTCACTGCTGCGAAAAGCAGCAGCAGTATGGAAAGGGCGGAGAGGCATCGGGCTTTCATCATCGTAAGCTGTGTACAAGCGACTTGTATATTCATTTATGAATGCACAAAGGTAGATAAAATAACCCGAACTATAGAATCAAAAGTATTATTATGCAATACTTTTTAAGAACTCAGCTGACTGTTGTAGAGTAAAATAACAAAAAGACTCAATATAAGAGTCTCATAAGAAACCGACTTGCTAGCTGCAAGATTATTCTCGGAACGAGGCATAAAGTGCTCCGTTTTTTTTGTATTTTTGCTCCCGCCTACGGGCAGGACAGATAAGCGAACAGATGCAGCAGACAGACTTTTTATCGGAACTCAACCCTCCCCAACGGGAGGCGGTATGCTATACGGCAGGCCCCTCACTGGTAATAGCAGGAGCAGGATCGGGCAAGACACGAGTGCTTACCTACAAAATAGTTTATCTCCTGCAACAAGGCTTCGCCCCGGAACAAATACTGGCACTCACTTTTACCAACAAGGCTGCACGCGAGATGAAAGAGCGCATCGCGGCACTCACGGACCCGATGCTTGCTGCACGCCTTCACATGGGCACCTTCCATGCCATCTGCGCACGCATACTCCGTAACGAAGCCGGAGTGCTGGGCTACACTTCCCGCTTCAGTATTTACGACACAAGCGATACACGCAGTCTGATTCGAAGTATCATTAAAGAGCTGCAACTCGATGATAAAGTCTATAAGCCTGCTTTAATCCAAGCCCGCATCTCATCCGTAAAAAATCAACTCATCAGCCCCGAAGCCTATCTTTCCAGTGCCGCCTTACTCAAAGCGGATAACGATAGCCGCATTCCTCGCTGTGGAGATATATATCGGAGTTACGCCGCACGATGCCGACAAGCCGATGCCATGGACTTCGATGACTTGCTCATGCAAAGCAACTGCCTTTTCCGCGACCATCCCGAAATACTCGACAAATACCGCCAAAGCTTTGCCTACATATTAGTGGACGAATATCAGGACACCAATTTTGCACAATACCTCCTTCTCCGGAAACTGGCCGAAGAACACGAGCGCATTTGCGTAGTGGGGGACGACGCCCAAAGCATCTATTCTTTTCGTGGCGCACAGATTGACAACATCTTACACTTCCGGAACAACTACCGGAAGGTAGCAGTATTCAAGCTCGAACAGAACTACCGCTCGACACAAACCATCGTAGAAGCTGCCAACAGTCTTATAGCCAAGAACAGCAAACAGATACGCAAAACGATCTTTTCGCAAAACCCTCGCGGCGAAGCCATCTGCGTCAACACCTACCTGAGCGGAAACGACGAAGCCGAAGCCATTGCAAAACAAATCCGGGATCTGGGAAAATCGGAACCGGAAAGTTACAAGAAAGTGGCTGTGCTCTACCGTACCAAAGCTCAATCCCGGCTTATCGAGGAGGCTCTCCGGAAATACAGCATACCTTACCGGGTTTACGGGGCCGCATCCTTCTATCAGCACAAGGAGGTAAAAGACGTCGTAGCCTACTGCCGCCTCGTATGTAATCCTCGCGACGAGGAAGCTTTCAAACGCATCGTCAACACACCTGCACGCGGCATTGGCGATACGACGCTGGCGAAAATAACCGAGGCCGTACGACTGCATAACGTAAGCCACTGGGATATATTGGCCGACCCTCTCGCTTACAATCTGAAGATTAACGGCGCCACCGCTACACGTCTGGCTAAATTTCGCGATCTCATCGAAGCTTTCGTACAACAGGCGCAGACACAGGATGCCTACCAACTCGTCAGCGAATTGCTACGCAGCAGCGGAATGCTTGCAACCAATTACAACCAGCTCGATCCGGAAGAGCTCAGCCGCCGGCAGAACATCGAAGAAATGCTCTCAGCCATACACAACTTTTCGGAAGCATCTGCCGAAGAAGGAAAAACAGCCATCCTCGCCGACTTCCTCGCCGAAGTAGCCCTCCTCAGCGATCAGGACACCGACGATAAAAATCCTGCCGACAGCGTCACACTCATGACAGTACATGCTGCCAAAGGGCTCGAATTCCCAACTGTATTTATCGCCGGTATGGAAGAGGAACTTTTCCCCTCCCCTCTCTGCACCGGCAACCTTCGTGAGCTTGAAGAAGAACGGCGCCTCTTTTACGTTGCCATTACCCGAGCCGAAAAGCGTTGCTTCATCAGTCATGCAAACAGCCGATTCCGCAACGGGCAGACCAACTTCGCAAAACCCAGTCGCTTCATCCGCGACATCGATCCGGCCTTCCTCAAATTCGAAGACCATTCGAAGTTCACACAAAACAGCCCCGGATCAGTTTTCATAAAGCAAAAAACAAAGGCTGCCGGCTACTACGGCAGCCCTGCCTCCGAAACAGGAAGGCCGAAGTCTTTAACAAAACTCCCAACAACATCCGAAAGGACAGAAGCCATCCCGCTGACAATCGAACATTTACCCGTAGGAGCTTTTGTCAAACACGATAGCTTTGGAATCGGGAAAATACTCAGCACCACCCTCGACAACGGCAACCCCAAAGCACAAATCGATTTTGGAGAGAAAGGCGTCAAATTCCTGCTTCTGAAATTTGCGCGGCTTCAGGTGTTGAAATAAACAAAGGCGCTTGGCATTTTCAACTTGATTGTGTATTTTTGTCCTGTTTTCAGACACTTACCCCCAAACATGCACAACAACATCATATGAGCAAACAACGCTACAACCTGAGAGGCGTATCCGCATCGAAAGAAGACGTACACAACGCCATTAAAGATATCGACAAAGGATTATATTCCAAGGCTTTCTGCAAAATAATCCCCGACATTCTGGGAGGAGATCCTCAGTACTGCAACATCATGCACGCCGACGGAGCCGGAACGAAATCATCCTTAGCCTACGTGTATTGGCGCGAGACGGGAGACCTCTCCGTATGGAAGGGTATCGCACAGGATGCGCTCATCATGAATATCGACGACCTCCTTTGTGTGGGTGCAACAGACAACATACTCCTCTCCTCCACCATCGGACGGAACAAAACACTCATACCCGGTGAAGTCATTAGCCAAATTATACAAGGCACCAACGAACTCATCGAAGAGCTCCGTACCTTAGGAGTAAACATACACCATACCGGAGGCGAAACGGCAGATGTAGGCGATCTGGTGCGTACCATCATTGTGGACAGTACCGTAACCTGCCGGATGAAGCGATCGGATGTGATCGATAATGCGAATATCCGTCCGGGAGATGTGATTGTAGGACTCTCCTCGAGCGGACAGGCCAGTTACGAAGAAAGATATAACGGAGGTATGGGCAGCAACGGACTGACCTCTGCCCGCCACGACGTATTCGCTTCCTACCTCGCGGAGAAATATCCCGAAAGTTACGATCCATCCATACCCGCAGAGTTGACTTACTCGGGTTCTTTACGCCTTACCGACTCCATTCCCGGACTTTCGGTGGATGCCGGCAAACTGCTGCTCTCTCCAACCCGGAGTTACGCCCCTGTAATAAAACAAGTATTGAATAACCTGCATCCACACATCCACGGTATGGTGCATTGCTCAGGAGGAGCACAAACCAAGATACTCCATTTCATCGACAAACTTAAAGTCGTGAAAGACAAACTCCTGCCCACACCGCCTCTTTTTGAGATTATTCAAAAAGAGTCCGGGACGGATTGGAAAGAAATGTACCGGGTCTTCAACATGGGGCACCGGATGGAGATTTACTTAGCTCCACAATACGCCTCGGAAGTAATCGCCATCTCAAAATCCTTCGGAATCGATGCCCGGGTAGTAGGTTATTGCGAGTCATCCGAGAAAAAAGAACTCATAATCCAAAGTCCCTACGGAGACTTCGAATATTAAGTAAACAACAGGGTCTATGAATGCAAACAGGAAACTCATAGCCTTCTTCTTCCTCCTTTTCAGCTTCACCATGCCGCTGTCGGCACAGAAGGTGGGACTCGTCCTCAGCGGAGGAGGAGCCAAAGGATTGACTCACATAGGTGTAATCAAAGCTCTTGAGGAGAACAACATCCCTATTGACTACATTACCGGCACTTCCATAGGAGCCATCGTAGGAGCCCTCTATGCCATCGGTATGACTCCCGACGAAATGATTGAACTCTTCAAATCCGAAGATTTCAAATACTGGTTTAGCGGCGAAATCGAAACAAGGAATAAATACTACTACTACAACAGCGATCGAGGCCCAAGCTTCATCGATTTGAACTTCCATATCGAGCAAGAGGGGCGCTTCGAGATACGCCCCAACCTCATCCCAACCAATCTGATGTCCCCCATCCAGATGAACCTGGCTTTCATACAACTCTTTGCCACCGCCAACGCTGTAGCCGAAAGCAACTTCAACAAGCTTCTGGTACCCTTCCGCTGCGTAGCATCCGACGTACACGAAAAGAAGGCCGTTGTCTTTGCCAAAGGAGATTTGGGAAATGCCGTGCGCGCCTCGATGACCTACCCTTTCATGTTCAAACCCATCAAAATAGACGGTCGCCTCCTCTTCGATGGAGGTATTTTCGACAACTTCCCGGTAGAAGTGATGCGTAAAAACTTCCACCCGGGGTTTATGATCGGAAGCATCGTCGGAGCAAACCCTCGACGGCCTGAAGCCAACGACGTGATGTCGCAGATAGAAAACATGGTCATCAACATCACAAATTACAACCTTCCGAAAAAAGACGGAGAAGTCTTGGTTTTCGATCTAAGCGACGTAAATCTGTTTGATTTCTCCCCGGTGGACAAACTGGTAAAGATGGGTTACGATTCGACTCTTGTCCGAATGAAGCGCATTAAAGCACGGATAGCACGTCGCACCGATTCGCTGACCTTGGCAAAGAGAAGATGTCAGTTTAAAAGCTGCTGTCCCGCCTTACGATTTAAAGGAATTCGCGTGAATGGAGTCGACTCCTTGCAAAAAAATTATGTGAAGCGTTTCTTCGACTACGACGATAAAGCTTTCGACATGGAGGATTTTAAAAAGAAATACTTCATGTTGCTATCCGACAACAAGCTCTCGGAAATACTCCCCACTGCGACCTACAATGCACAGGACAGTACTTTCGACCTCAGCTTGGAAGTAAAAACAGAGGATCAACTCAAAATCCAGCTGGGTGGAAACATATCTCCGACCACCTCCAATCAGGCATTTTTTGGTTTAACTTATCAACACTTGAGCGATTATGCTTTTGCAGGAAACATAAGCGCCCAGTTTGGAAAAACCTACAACGCATTGGGCTTAGATGCTCGAATCGATATTCCTTGGGAAATACCGATGTACTTCAAAATGAATTACCTCTTTCATCGTTTCAGCTTTTACGAAAGCGTCCGTTGGTTTTACGAGGATAACCCGATTGCCAATTTCTCCCAGACAGAAGTGTTCGGGAAACTTAAAGTCGGGCTACCTATAAGCCGCAAGGGGCGCTTGGAGATAGGAGGGGGTTATGGTGTTCTGATGGATCGCTATCAACAAAATATAGCGGCGACAGCCCCCGAAAGTGCAAGTAGCGATAGAAGCCGCTATTCTTTAGCAAACTTATTTCTACGCGTGGAAGGAGACACTCAGAACAATCCGCTTTACCCAATCTCGGGATACCGCTATCTGAGCACAGTGCAGCTACTATTGGGCGAGAAAGTCTTCCTGTCGGGTAAATTACCGGATATTCCTCCGGCAGAGAAAGAAAATCCGTGGTTGCAATACCGAGGAATTTACGATAGCTATATCAAATTGAAAGACAACTTCCTGCTCGGACTTTACAGTGAAGTCGCCTTTTCGACCCGGCAACTATCGGACAGATACATGGCCGCCATCATTCAAGCGCCTGCCTTTGCTCCCACCCCTCACAGCAAAGCCATTTTCAATGTAGACTTCAGTGCCAACCAATTTCTTGCCTTAGGATTGAAGCCCATTTACAGAATAAACGATCAAATTCATTTACGGGGAGAATGTTATGCCTTTCTTCCCTATCAGCCGATACTTCCCGATATAGACGGCAGCACTCTTTACAAAGCTCCGGCATTAAAAAACATTCGCTTTTTAAGCGAAGCCTCTTTGGTCTTCGACCTAAAGTTGATATCAGCCAGCTTATATGCCAACTACTACGGTTCAAGTCCTGAAAAATGGAATCTGGGAGTGAACATCGGCTTCCTGCTTTTCCGTGATAAGTTTATAGAGTAACAGCAAGGATGAGACGAGACATGAAACCCAAGACAGAACGTGATATCGAAATTTTAATCGGAAAACTGCTGCGCTACGGCGTCCTTCTTTCCTGCCTTGTTACAGGCTTGGGAGGCCTCCTGTTTCTGTTTCAAAATTACGGTAGCATCCCTGATTACAGCCCGCACCCGGAGGGCTTCGACGCCTTTACGGGAACTCCAGAGTATTTGCGTCATTTCTCGGGAATCATTTCGGGAATAAAAAGCTTGGACGGGGCGGCCGTTATACAGTTCGGAGTTATTCTCCTGGTTGCCACCCCCATATTACGTGTACTTTTCTCTCTTTTTGCCTTTCTCTACGAAAAAGACTACCTCTACGTAAGCATTACTTTGATCGTATTGCTGATCATCGTAGCAAACATGCTTTTCGGGCTTCACTGACATATTAACGGGAAAAAGAAGCCCAAGCCGGCAAAAAACATTACTTTTGTAGCCCGAAAGCCTATGGGACGAATTTTAGCTATCGACTACGGACAGAAACGAGTAGGTATCGCCGTTACGGATCCGATGCAAATCATTGCTACCGGATTGGAGACACTGGCACCACACGAAGTAACAGGCTTTATCGAAAAATACATGGATGAAGAACCCGTCGAAAGTATTGTCATAGGTTTTCCGCTCCAAATGAACGGAGAAGAGTCCGAGTCGATGCGTTACATACGACCTTTTGTCAAAAACCTCAAACGCAAGTTCCCCTATATGGAGATCGTATTTGTTGACGAACGCTTCACCTCACAACTTGCACAGCGCGCCATGATCGACGGCGGATTGAAGAAAAAAGACCGGAGAAACAAGGCCTTGGTGGATAAAATAAGCGCAACCATCATCCTGCAATCCTACATAGAGAGTAAAAACTATAAGCAAACGACATGATTCTACCGATTTATCTATACGGAAGCCCCGTGCTTCGCAAAACAGGCAAAAACATCGGACCCGATTATCCGAATCTGAAAGAACTGATTGACAACATGTACGAAACCATGTACCACGCCAATGGTATTGGTTTAGCCGCTCCTCAAGTAGGACTCGATATCCGCCTGTTGGTCATAGACTTGGCGCCTTACAAGGACGAGGACCCTGAAATGGGGGCATTTAAGAAAGTAATGATTAATCCGGAACTGCTCGAAACGGGTTCCAAAACCGATTCTTACGAAGAAGGCTGCTTGAGCATACCCGGTATAAACGAAAGCGTATCGCGCCCGAGCAAAATAAAAATACGCTACTTCGACGAGGCATTCAACGAATACGTCGAAGAGTTTGAGGGTTTCCGGGCACGTGTGATCCTGCATGAATACGACCACATCGAAGGGGTGCTTTTTACCGATAAAATATCGCCGCTTCGCCGGCAACTCATAAAATCAAAATTGGATCAGATTGCCCGAGGGAAATTCTCCTGTTCCTACAAAGTAAAAAGTCCCTCGGGAGTAAAAAGATAAGCTTAGCTACAGAGGCGAAGCCGGCACAAAATCCAGCTGTTTCTTATCCAGATCTGCCTTTGCTACCCGGATGGTAATCTCATCCCCCAACTGGAAGCGGCGCCCATGTCGCTTCCCTACGAGGCAATAGTTTTTTTCATCGAAGACGTAATAGTCATCGCCCAAATCCCGAATAGGAATCATTCCTTCACATTTATTCTCGACAAGTTCCACATAGACCCCCCATTCGGTAATACCCGAAATAACTCCATCGTAAACCAAACCGACGTGCTCTGCCATAAACTCCACCTGCTTATATTTGATGGAGGCTCGCTCTGCATTGGCTGCCAGTTGCTCTTTGTCGGAGCTGTGCTGACAATAGTCCTCGTACTCGTCTTTGTTAACGCTCTTACCTCCCGACAAGTAGTGCTCCAGCAAACGATGCACCATCATGTCCGGATACCGGCGGATGGGTGAAGTAAAGTGGGTATAATAATCGAATGCCAAGCCATAGTGTCCCATATTATCCGTCGAATATATTGCTTTTGCCATGGAGCGTATAGCCAGCGTCTCTATCAGATTCTGCTCTCGCTTACCATCGACGGCATCCAGTAGCTTGTTAATAGAAGCAGAAACAGCATTTTGCTTGCCCGAGGTTTTCAGATAATAGCCAAAACGCTTGATAAACTCTGCAAAATTATGCAACTTATCCGGATTGGGGAGGTCATGAATCCGATACACAAAAGTTTTGGCCTTTTTCCCTTTCTCTTGTTTACCAATATGAGCAGCCACAGTTTTATTAGCCAACAACATAAACTCTTCGATAAGTTTATTGGCATCTTTCTGCTCTTTAAAGAAGACACGCAGAGGCTTCCCCTTTTCATCGATTTCGAAGCGTACCTCCACGCGATCAAAAGCTATTGCACCTCCCGCGAATCTCTTCTCTCTAAGCTTCTTGGCCAGCTTGTCAAGCTGCAAAATCTCATCGCAAAACTCACCTTCGGAATTTTCTATGACACTTTGTGCTTCCTCATACGTAAACCTCCGATTGCTTCGTGTCAGTGTTTTTACAATCTCATAGTGATGTATCTCTGCCTCATCATCCATCCGGAAGATAACGGAATAAGTTAGCTTGTCCTCATTCGGACGCAGGGAGCAAATGCCATTGGACAAGTGTTCGGGCAACATGGGAATTGTTCGATCAACCAGATACACGGAAGTCGCTCTTTTGTAGGCCTCCTCATCAATCACACTTCCGGGGCGAACATAGTGCGTCACATCAGCAATATGGACTCCAATTTCCCACAAGCCGTTTTCTATGCTTCGGATGGACAGGGCATCGTCAAAATCCTTGGCATCCTTCGGGTCGATGGTAAATGTAGTTACATCCCTCATATCCAGACGCTTCTTAATCTCCTCGGGTGTAATACCGTCATCCAGTTCACGGGCGGCGGCTTCCACTTCTGCAGGATAGGAATAAGGAAGTCCGAATTCAGCCAATATCGCATGCATCTCCGCGTTGTTATCACCCTTATCACCCAGAATATCAAGCACCTCTCCAACCGGATTTTTCATATCAGGCTCCCAGGCTTGAAGTTTTACAACTGCCTTTTGCCCTGTTTTTCCTCCTTTGAGCTTGTTCTTAGGAATAAAAATATCGCTCGTCATGATACGATTTTCGACTATGAGAAAAGCATAGTTATCAGACACATCCAAAACACCGACGAAAGTATCTTTAGCTCGCTCCAGAATTTCGACAACCTCGGCTTCGGGCAACAAGCCTTTCCGGCGGGCATAAAGATAAGCCCGCACTCTATCGTTGAGCAAAGCATGATTCGTTTTTCGCTCGGGTATGAAAACAGCCTCTCCTCCGTCATCGGGGATAAGATAGGTTTTAACTCCCTGTCGGTCAATTCTTCCGCAGACATAGCCTCCGCGAGAGTTCAACTTAAACTTTCCACGGGATATTTCTATCAAAAAATCCTCTTCCGAGAGTTCGTAAAGCAAGTGATTGACAAAAGCCCGTTGAGATTCGCCTTTCAGACCCAACTTTGCCGAAACTTGTTTGTAATTAAAAGTCTTCTCGGGATGCTCGTTAAAAAGACTTGCTATTTTTCGAAGCATTTCCGGCTTCTTCTTCGCTTCGGAACTCCCTTTTGTTTTCTTCTTTTTCATAATTCTTTCTATTTTATGTTCCGGAGTCGCTTTATTCCTGATAATACACCCGCTTCACACGCCGCGAAATCCCGGTCAACACCTCATAGGATATCGTTCCGATATGTTCAGCGACTTCGGAAATACTGATATTGTCCCCGAATATCTCAACACTATCACCTTCCGAGGCCTCGATATCTCCGAGGTCAATCATACATAAGTCCATACAAACATTACCTATGGTTGGCACTCTATGCCCATTTACAAACACCTCTCCGCGACCATTACCCAGACGCCGGTCGAATCCATCGGCATAACCCACAGGAATTACTGCGACACGACTGTCCTTCCGAAGGAAGGATTTTCGGTTGTATCCTACACTTTCTCCTTTTTTAAGATCTTTTATTTGCAAAATAACCGTTTTTAGCGAACAAACCGACTTGAGCCTTCTTCCCGGAATAGAAGAGAGACCGTAGTGACCAATACCCAAACGTACCATATCGTATTGATAATCGGGGAAGCGCTCAATACCTGCCGAGTTAAGCACATGCCGCAAAATCCGATGTGGGAAGGCCGACACAATTTCTTGTGAGCAACGATCAAAAATTTCGAGTTGAGAACGAGTAAAATCATCCAATCCTTCCTCATCCGCAGCAGCCAGATGCGAGAAGACTGAAATGGGTTTAACTTCCTGCTGATTTCTAAGACGATGAATAAGGCGGTGGATATCCTGCGGCTCGAATCCAAGGCGGTGCATACCGGTATCAATCTTTACATGAATGGGATAGCCTGTAATACCGAGTTTTTCGGCAGCAGCAATAAAACTGTCAAGTAAACGAAAGCTATATATCTCAGGCTCGAGGGCGTACTCGAATATTTCTCCGAAGCTACTTGCTTCGGGATTCATTACCACAATGGGCAGGCGAATACCCTCGCGTCGAAGCTCGGCCCCCTCATCGGCAACAGCTACAGCCAAATAATCGGCCTGATGCTCCTGGAGCAAACGGGCCACTTCACCCGAACCACTTCCATAAGCGAAAGCTTTAACCATACACATCATTTTCGTGTTGCGATGTAGCTTGGAACGGAAGTAATTCAGATTATCAAGCAAGGCATTCATATTGACCTCGAGAGTTGTCTGATGGTTGATCAACTCAAGCCTTTCGGATATATCTTCGAAGTGAAAACTCCGAGAGCCTTTAAGCAAGAGCACTTCATCTCGAAAATCGCGCAATAAGTGAGATTGCAGAAAAGCTTCCGTAGCGGGGAAAAAGAAACTCTCCTGCGAATCGAAAAGATGTGCGTATGCGCTTATTTGGGGGCCAATTCCCACGAAACGCTTCAAGTTTTTTTCAGCTGCAAGCTGAGCCACTGTTTTATAGAGCTGTTCCGGATCTTGCCCCGTCTGGAACATATCCGAAAGGATCAAGGAAGGAGGCAGATTCCGGAGCTCCGATTGTCGTTCGAGAAAGTTAAGAGCAATCTCAAAAGAATTAATATCCGAATTATAACTGTCGTTTATAAGCAGGCAATTATGCATGGCGTTCTTCAGCTCCAAGCGCATGGCAACACTTTCGAGCCCAGCTATCCGTTGGCCGATTACATCGCGCGAATAACCCCGGTGAAGCATAAATGCGACACAATGCAGGATATTCTCGATGGAAGCCTCATCGCTAACGGGGAGCTCAAGGCAAAACTGCCCGTTTTTATCGCTCAAAACAAGCTTTGTAGATGCAATACCGGGAGTAGAAGCAAGCACCCGTAGCTCCGTACCCTCAGAACGCCCCCATGAAACAAGCTTACAGGGCATCTTCGCAGCGCGAACACAAGAACCAACTGTTTTATTATCAGAGCAATAGATTAATACCTCGCATTCGGAGAACAATTTCAGTTTTTCCCGGCATTTTTGCTCCATATCCCCAAAATTTTCCTGATGCGCAGCTCCCAAGTTACAAAAAATACCGATTTCAGGGCGAATTATGGCCTGCAAATGCTCCATCTCTCCGGGTTTTGATATACCCGCTTCGAAGATGGCCAGCTGGGTAGCTGCACTCAAGCCCCATACCGAAAGAGGGACTCCTATTTGAGAGTTATAACTCCTCGGAGAGCGTACAATGTTAAAATCGGCATGCAGCAACTGATACAGCCATTCCTTTACAATCGTCTTCCCATTACTGCCCGTAATTCCTATCACGGGGATATCGAAAGCCTTCCGATGCGCAACAGCCAGTTGTTGCAAGGCTTTAAGAGTATCATCCACCTTCAAAAAAACAGCTTCTTTCATAGAAGCGAAAGCAGGAAGCTCCTCGCTGATAACAAAAAGACGTACATGCTGCCGGTAAAGACTTTCGATGTACTTATGCCCGTCGTTGCGCGCTGTCCGAAGGGCAAAAAACAGCGTTTCTGAAGGAAAAGAAAGGGAGCGGCTATCGGTCAGTAAGCGCCCGACTTCGATATCAGGCAGCGTAGCACGATTGGGTCGAGCTTGTATAATTTCGGAAACACGGGAAAGCAGCATATAAGTAGATTTTCAAGAAAAAACGTGAAGAAAGTACAAAGATAAGTGTTTTTAGGCGAAAGAGAAATCTCAATTTTCATCGGAGCTGAAAATCTAATTTTCTTCACAGTCTCTACCGAATAGCGCTGGGGAAAAGAATCTACTTCTCAATGAATCTCTCCCGCTCTGTCTTAGCAATAAATCGAAACTCAATGAGCCGATTTTCAAACAAATACACCTTGTCTTCTGAAAATCTTATCAAAATAAGATCATGCGCTCCAAGGAATATCTACTTCTTAAAGGGGATGAGCTTGTGATAGCTCCGTAATTGAAAAAGAGCATTTAAAAATTTGATTCGGAGGCCATTCTGCCGCAAGGAAGAAAGCCGAAGCTTGGTTCTGCAAAATTTGTAATCTCCCATGGAACAGGATATCCAAAAGAAACATTATCTTAGCGGTCGATGAGCTGCTGATTCCCATAAGAATGCAGCGAGACGCTATTAGGTTAGCGGGCTCAGTCCTTATCAAAATTACAAGGAGTTTTGATGAAAGCTGAGAAATATACATCTACTCAGCCATAGCCCTAGATCCGAAATCGGCGGCGGTGACGGGAGCTTGTTCGATGTTGTTTAATGAGATGATGCATCAAGACCCGCCGGAGGAGCCAAAGAGAAAGTTTATAGAGAATTTAGCACCTGATTATAATTTGGATGGTAAATCATCTTGGTGGGAATGGGCGATAGACGGTTTACTGTATGCAGGCGATATATTGTTAGGTGGTCCCACAGGTGAGTCGGTCGCTGCAAAAGGTTTAATTGTTGGTATTACAACGGGAGCAAAGAATGTTGCTAAATCCGGAAAAAATTTATTTAAGTTTGGCGGAAGTGCGAGCAGACATATGGCAGAGTCAGGTAGAGCCGTACCTATTCAAATATTAGAGCAAGCAGTAAAGGGTTCTAAAGGCGTCGCAGACCCTAAGGGCTCACGAGCTCTAATGCACACAACCGAAATGTGGAAGAATGGGAAAGCATATAACTTAGAAGTTCTTTACGATAAAACAACAAATACTATTTGGCATTTTAAATATACTCCAGTAAAGCCTTAGTGAATATGTATGACAAAAGTGATAAACGAAGATTGTATTGGCTTATTGACCAATATTTATTAGGCAAAATTGATGAACCAACATTTTGCGATGAGTTCTATTATTCATACGATTTAGAAGTTGATGGTAATGCTCTTACCAAAGTTGAGAAAGCAGCGTTTGCGGAATTAAGTACAATTGCAGAACGATTTTCTGAATACGAAGAAGACCATTTAGGCTTGCCAAATGGTTTTTATACCGCAGAAGAATTAAAGCAGAAGATAATAGAAACGAAAGAGAAATTACAAAAGCAAAGCCAGCAATAGTCAGGTCTGTTCGGCAGAGTTCTTTTACATCCCTTTTAATTGCGTTTGCTCAATAAACGCATCAAGTCGAATGAAAATGTGTCGCTATGTATTATTTTATGCGAATTTATACGTTTGGTTTGATTGCAACCTGTAAATTCTGTATCTTTGATTTCGGTGAAACAGTGACTGGATATATTTTTTAGCATCTTGTTTTTAGGATAAGCCTGTCTTGAAGCAAAAACTGCCGGATACCGGTTTTCGGTAGGTCCCTCTGCTTCCATCGATTACAAATCGATGGAAGCAGAGGAGGGATGATAAAGCACATAAATTAATTAACGATCAAATCAGATTTTTAAAAGAAAATGGATGGAATATACCTTAACAAAAAGAAAGTGGAAAAGAGTATTCAAGATTGGATGAATACTGTTGATTTCACTGAAGGCAAGTGGGAAGCAAACAATCTGCATATTGACGAGATTGATACTCTTGATAAAGCAACAAGATCTGAGTGGATAGATATTTCATTTATGATACTGAATATATTAACCAACAGAGCCAATTCTATTAATCCATTCATTTTATTTCTTCATATTGATCTTAAAGATTCTTTTAAAGAAACTACTGTAGGCAGATTATCATTAAGTTGGCTTAAAAAGCATATAAGCGAGTATACGCCGCCAAGCTTAAACATCACATCATTAGATTATTACATGGAGTTTTATGAGAAAGAGTTAGTCGCCTGTGTACCTGAGAGTAGTATTCTGGAGCTTATTTATTATCCTCAATACTTAGATTTTTTTTACAGAACATATTTTGATGAAAATGAAAATATGTTTTCAAGAGAGATATATATTTTTATAAAGAGTGCTCTAAGTCCCGTCTTAACGGATATGCAAAAATAAAAAAGATAGCCGAAGCCGATTCATTTTGAGACGGTTTTGTATCTTCGGGGGACAACATAAAGCACAAGCCGCTTTCGAGTTTGTCTTCATCTTCGGCTGTGCTGGGCGGTACCCTGTCCGAGATAGGCGGCGGCAAGTTTGCCAACAGAGCGGTGACGGGAGCCTATTCGATGTTGTTTAATGAGATGAAGCATTTGCAGGGAGAAAAAAAGAGCGAAAAGCTAATATAGCGATGAGAAGAAGTAGAAAAATAATTAAAACCTATGTATTGAATTTATCTGTTCCCGTAGGAACAACAACTCATTATGGGATAACATTAAAATTTAATTCCGATTTGCTTCATCGTATTTTAATAACAGCAGGGTCAATTTTCGTCTTAAGAAGAGTACCCGTATATAAACCGAACCCCGTACCTCATTATTGAACGTTAAAATGAATAATTCGACAAAAAGAAAAATCTCAATTGCGGCCATTATCATTGCCTCCTTATATCTTTTGAGTTGGATAATTGATGTATTCTTCATCTCTCATTCTATTGTCACCGACAATAAAGAATATAAAGACTACATGTATTTATTCCATGATATCTATCAAAAAGATATTGATAAATATACAGCTTCCTCCTATATAAAAAAAAATGATGTTTTAGTCACGGTGAACTATGTGCCCGGCATATCATTATTAGAAGAACATGAACAGATTAGGTTGTTCGGATACAGGAACTATTCGGCATATCACATTAAAATTTGGGAGTTTAAGAAGCTTTCGGCATTATCCATAGACTCAGTACCATTCTGGTTTAATCGAGATTTGGACGATTTAAAAATAAGCCGGGGAGAGGTCTTAGAACCAAGGTCGACTGAACCCATATCAATTAAGTTTAAATATCGCTTTACTGACAAAATGCAGATCAATACCGATAGACACAGTCGGATTAAAAATGAAGTCAGAGGAAAGGATTACAAAGGTTTTTTCGGAGAGTTAAATAGAGTTTCTTTAAGTAATGAAAACGATAGACATAAAATTTTTATTGATTATGAACCGAGAAGAGAAGTGTTGTTTTTAGTAGTTAATAAACAAAACCGCTTCTGTATCATCACGGTAACTTGCAATAAAGCTTTTGACGAAAGCATTATGGAGCTATTTAATTTAGAATAAGAGCTTCTACAGGTCTGGGCTCCGGGAAACCGATTGAAATACAGGCGCAATTCGCCTAGTAGTGAAAGCAGATACTTGCATCGGCACGAGAGCTTGAGATCAAAATTTTGAAGAAGCAATCGATTTTCTCGGTAATATCCCGAAAATTCACTACCTTAGCGGTGTCCATCTTAATTCAAAGCGCTTCAGCGGAAACGCTTTATTACGCCCCTATTTGGATTACCTGGGGAGCTTAGTTGCTTTAGCGGACGAAGCCGGTAAGTCCGTCGCGGTACTTCTCGAGCAGGTCATGCTCGATGCGAGGCCGGTAGTAGAACCCCTCGGTCCATCCCAGTGAAACGAGCTTCGAAAGGTTGCGATAGCCTGTTTTGTTCTTGGCCAACAACACCAGGTGGTATCCGCTCCGGTCTTCCTTCAGATCCTGATCGAAGCCGGTACGGCGCGCCACATAGACTTGAGAACCGATGATAGGCTTAAACATCTTCCGGCGCAATCCCTCTACCTCGGTGCGGGCCGCCTCCCACTCCGAAGCAGAGAGGTTTTCATCGGCCGCTTTCCGTTCCAGAGCGGCTATCTCGGCTTGCGACTTGCCGTTTTTCTTCTTCAGATAGTTGTAAAACTCTTTGATGCCGAACATGTTGCCATGGTCGATCAGTGCCGTGGCATTCATGCCAAGTGCGGCGTCTTTATCTACGAGTGCCGGTATGTTTGACATGCCGTCGAGCACCGAATAGCTGAAGTGAAGGTGTAAATGAACGAAAGAGGACATCGCTTTACGAGTGATTGAAAGCTCCCTGCACCCAGGAGCGGTGCAATGCCTTTGCCTCCCATCGGGGAGAGGGCAACAATCGGTCAAGAAGCTTGGTGTTTGCGATGATAAATGTACGTCATTTTTCAATGTCGATAAAATTTTCGTCCCAAAAGTTATCCACAACTTATCGCACAACAGCTCTTCCGGCGTTGTGCCTCCATCGGCGGACGGGCTGGCGAACCGGAAATCTTCGGTAAAATTTAACACATAAAACTTGCATATATTAAAGATTATGACTAACATTGCACATCGATAAGTAAAATAATACTCGTATCCATCTAAGGGGGTAAAAACAAAAAGTACAAAATAAAAAAATGCAAAATGTTGATATGTAGCAA
>BDEJ01000076.1 GCA_001653155.1 Porphyromonadaceae bacterium H1 | reverse complement strand
GCGGGCGACAGAGGTTATCGTGGCAAGAAAGAGGTGAACGGCACTCGGATTTTAATCCCGGATACCCCAAAACCATCCGACAGCAGGTATCAGAGGCGCAAGAAGCACAAATTATTCTGCAAGCGAGCAGGCATAGAGGCAAGCATTGGGCATTTGAAATCAGATCATCGTTTAGGCCGGAACTTTTACAAGGGATTGATAGGGGATGCTATAAACATCCTGCTGGCTGCAGCTGCTTATAACTTCAAAAGAGCCATGAGAGCTCTTTGGCTGCTTAT
>BDEJ01000075.1 GCA_001653155.1 Porphyromonadaceae bacterium H1 | reverse complement strand
CTGCTTATAACTTCAAAAGAGCCATGAGAGCTCTTTGGCTGCTTATCAAAATAATAAGCGAGAGCCCATTTGAAAATCGAATCTCACTTAAAGAGAGTTTTTAAGGGATGATTAAATAGTCTATAAGTTGATACATATCGAAAATAGCAGCGAAAGCAAAAATGTAGTTAATGCTGTTTGTTTTAAATACGGATCCAAGTCTTTTTTTTCTGCAGTGTTGTATATTTTGTAGTTTATTCTGAAAAAAAAGAGAAAAATGACCAAGTATATTGTTTGGTAATAATAATTTGCATATAAAACGCTGTAAGTAACGAGACAAAAAAAGGCAGCAAAATTAAGTAAGCCGTGGTAGTGTTTTGCGTTTTGAAGGCCTATGCGAACGGGAATGGTAATTTTTCCTGATTGCTCATCGTTTTCCATGTCTCGCATGTTGTTTATATTGAGCACGCTTGCGGTAAGTAAGCCCAAAGCAATAGACGGGAGGACAGGAATAAAATCGATATTTCCGGTATGCAAAAAATAGGTTCCGATGATTGCTACCGGACCAAAAAATAAGAAAGAAAAAAAATCACCCCATCCTTTATATCCATAGGGATTTTTGCCGGATGTGTATTTAATTGCTGCAAATATACAAGCTATTCCTATCCCGGTAAGAATGATGATGTAAAATATGCTTATAAATTGTAACGCGTGATACAGTAAAGATATGCCAATTGCCGCACAGAGTAGTGAACAAAGATAAATTGCTCTTTTCATTGCTTTGGCTGTTATGGCTTTGCTTTGTAGGGCTCGTTGAGGGCCTATTCTGTTTCCTGTTATGTCGGTTCCGTGCTCGAAATCGCCTAAATCGTTCGAAAGATTCGAGAGAAGTTGCAATGCCAGTGTCAGCAGGGATGTAAGAATGAAAACCAGAACATTAAAGATTCCGGTCGAAAAGGCAATAGCATTTCCGCACAAGGCCACACTAAATGCTAAAAATAAGGTTCGAGGGCGTGATGCCGATATCCATGCTTTTAGGCGAAAGCCTAATTGATTCGATTTAGGCATAGAGTAATCCGATTATCCAAAGTTTAAAACGCAGGGGTAAAATACGAAAAGCCATGCAAATAAGCTTATATTGCAATCCGGGTATGATATGTAATTTCATCTTTCGTTTCATCAGTTCTTTGGCCATAGCCTTTGCAACTGTGTCGGCAGGCATCCCGTTTTGTTCGTCTTTTTCCATCTTCCCAACAGAGCGCTTCAATACCGTTGTATAAGCGGATTCGGAGCTTTGTGATTTTTCCGTATACTTTCGGGCTGAAGTGAATTCTGTCTTTGTATCACCCGGCAGTACCGTACAACATTGGATTCCAAAAGATTTTACCTCCAGAGACAAAGCATGCATGAAGCTGATTGTTGCAGCTTTACTTGCTGAATAAAAAGCTTGAAAGGGAATGGGAACTATCCCGGCAACAGAGGAGGTAAGCATTATTTTTCCCCGACCCTGTTCACGAAAGAGAGGCAAAGTGGATCGAATACATTTTACCGCACCAAAAAAATTGGTTTCAAATTGGTATTTTGCCTCCTCTGCCGAAGTATCTTCTATAGAACCGGATATTCCATTACCGGCGTTACATACCAAAGCATCCAGATATTTATGCTCGTTCAGAATTTTTTTTAAAGTAAGTTCGATTTCCGTCTCGTTGTTTACATCCATTTGTAAGGAGATGATAGCGCCTCCACTGGCTTTATCTTCGATATTCTGTCCGCCTCTGCGCGAGGCGGCATATACTTTTATGCCTTTTTTCATGAGCTCTTGTGCCAGACAAAGACCTATACCGGAGCTTGCTCCCGTGATTAAAACTACTTTTGTTTCCATCTGTTTTTATTTAGCTTTGCAAAGGTACGCAAAAAAATATAAGGGCTGTTTTAAGGCTTTCGGTTATTTTATTTCTCGAAATTGATAATGAAAGCACCTTCCTCAGCTACCGAATAATATGAGATTTGATTTTTCTCACAGCTTTCTTTTATGTGCTCGGTATACCATTTTGAAACGCCCTTGTCGATAATGATGTTTCGAGGCTTTAGGCAATTGAGAATTTGCTGCATTTTGGGTTTGGCGTGCCGACCGATTATTAAGTAGTCTAATTCGAGGCTTTGAGAACAGTATTTCCCTTTTAGAAAGTTATCGGACAGGATGGCTATGCGTTTCCCTCCAAAGTAAGCGAATCCTTCAGAAAACCATTCATTTTCTGTTAGATATGTGGGTAAATAAAGTTTGTTGTTTTGCCAATAGGATGTGGCAATTCGTTCTATTTCAGCTTGATCTTCCGTGAAAACCGAGTTGCTGTATCCGTTTATAAAGCTTACGTGCGTATGTTTTTGTCCGGCATAAACCAGCATTTTTTTTGAATTGAAGGTTTGATAATGTATGTGTAAATTTAAAATGCCGATTAACAGGAAAGCACTTAAAGCCATCATCAAAACTAAATAACGTTTTGTAAAGTAAAAAGCTGTTATACAAATTATTGATGTTATCAAAAGGAGCATTTGCTGAGCATTTATAGCCGTGGATACGACAGAAAAAGGTAAATTTTGAATAAAAATAATGCCGGTATTCAATGCTGTAAGTAAGATATTTAGCAGAAAGGCAATTGCAAACGGTATAGCAGGGATGAAAGATAATCCGATAAGAACGATTGCCATGTAGATGATGAGTGTAGAAAGCGGTATTGCAATCAAGTTTGTGAGCAGGAAATAAACCGGAAACTGGTGGAAGTAATACAAAATAAAAGGGAGTGTTCCAATTTGAGCGGCTATTGAGACTGAAAATAAATCCCATAGCCAATGTAAAACTCTGTTTTGAG
Organism: Porphyromonadaceae bacterium H1; assembly: GCA_001653155.1. Taxonomy (GTDB): domain Bacteria; phylum Bacteroidota; class Bacteroidia; order Bacteroidales; family Paludibacteraceae; genus H1. The sequence continues at coordinate 4,646 of BDEJ01000075.1, read as the reverse complement.
TTTTCATTACCTTATATGCCGGAACAAAGAAGAATACAATACTCAGTACGGCCGAAAAGCTCAGTTGAAATCCGATTTGAAAAAGAAAAAAGGGATTGATGAGCAACATGAAAAAGGCCGACATGAAAATGGTATTATAAATTTGCGATCGTCGCTCAAGACAGCTTGCTATGGCCACAAAAGAGAACATAAAAGCCGAACGGACAACGGAAGGAGATAATCCGGTTATCACCGCATAGGCCCAGAGAGAGAGGATTATTAAGATGCTTCTTATAATCCTTCGAGAAGGATTTTTTCTCAGGAAGCTTAGTAGGAAGGCAATAGCGGCATAGACGATACCTACGTGTAGCCCGCTTACGGAAAGTATGTGTACGGCTCCTGTTGCATTATAGCTTTTTCGTAGATCGGGTTTCAATTCATCGGTATAGCCCAGTGTAAGAGCCGCCAAGACAGCAAATTCGTCGTTTTTTATGCCGAATTTTCGATAAATATCCAACAAGAAGTCGCGGCACTTGTTGGCCGTCCGCAGGATCGAAAAAGCTTTATTGAAGCTTATCTTTTTCCATCTCCCGCTTGCTGCATAAGCCGTAGCGGCTATGCTTTGCCTTTTCAGGTAATTTGCCTCATCGAAACCGTTCGGATTGAGCGCTTTTTCCGGTCGATTAAATTCTGTTTGTATCAATAGTTGATCCCCGTGTAAAAGCTTTTTTGAATTTTCATCCTTTTGAATAAAAATTCTTGCGTTACCTTCGGCGGGTTTCCACTGTGAAGCATCGAGGTATTGTAAGAGCTTTACGTTACAGACAACGGATTTGTTTTTTTCGATAGGAGCTGTCAGCAGCTCTACTTTGAAAATACCACGTTCGCCAATTCGGCAGAAATTATTTTGGCGATTTTTTTCGCTACTTAGAAAAAAACCGCTGCAACACAGGACTAAAGTTAAAGCAAGGCCAAATATCCAGCGTAGTTTGTATTGATTCTCATTGTCTTTAATACTGACAGAGAGGATCATCAGGCCTACACCGGCGATTCCGAAAGTAATAACAAGGTAGATCGGAATATCATTCGATAGATATTCGTGGAGGAGTATTCCGATTATTAAAGGAAGCAGTAAACGAAAGAAAGGTGTTTGTTGCAAAAATTCTTTCATACGGCTTGGGGATTTTTATGCTTAGCGCATACAGACTAGGTCTTCAGCATCTTACTTATAGTTTCGAGAGGGTCGGGAGAGTTGAAAACGGCACTTCCGGCTACCAGTACATCTATGTTCCGCGCAAATAACTGTCCGGCATTGTTGAGGTTCACACCACCATCCACTTCGACCAAGCAGCTTGATTGTTTTCTTTCTTTCATTCCATTCAGCTCATCGAGTCGACTGTAGGTCTCTTCAATGAATTTCTGGCCTCCGTATCCGGCAAATACGGACATGAGCAAGACCAGGTCCACATCGCTGATATAGGGTTCGAGTACCGATACCGGGATATCCGGATTGATGGTGATGCCGGCTTGTGCTCCGCTTTGTTTAATCAAACGAATGGTCTGTTCCGGGTTTTTACTGGCTTCGTAGTGAAATGTAATGATGTCCGCTCCGGCTTTTCGGAAACGTTCCACGTATTTTTCCGGTTCTACGATCATCAGATGTACATCCAATACTTTGTGGCAGTGTTTTTTGATGGCTTCCATAACCGGAAAGCCGAAAGATATATTCGGGACAAAAACGCCATCCATCACATCGATGTGCAGCCATTCGGCCTCACTTCGATCAATCAGTTGGCAGGCGGATTGTAAGTTAGCGAAGTCGGCGGACAGGAGCGAAGGAGCAATTATTCTTTTTTTCATGTATTTCGTGGCTTTGAATACTAACGCAAATGTAATAAATAATTCCAGAAATGCCTATTTTTTGCTCTGTTTCTGCTTGCCCTTACGATTTTTTCGGAAAATAAAGCCGGGATTAGAGCATTAATTTTGTATTAAATTTCGTACTTTTGCAAGATATAAATCCGTATTACAACAAACAAGTCATGTCCAGTTCTTTTAATAACGAGTTTAAAATTTTTGCCGGGAGCGGCAGCCGCGATTTAGCTGAAAAAATATGCCAGCAAATAGGAGCTCCTCTCGGAAATATGATTATTCAACGTTTCTCCGATGGGGAATTTGCCGTTTCTTACGAGGAATCCATTCGTGGGCAATATATTTATTTGGTACAGTCCACCTTCCCTAATTCGGACAACCTTATGGAGCTGCTTCTGATGATTGATGCTGCCAAGCGGGCTTCTGCTTATAAAATTATCGCAGTTATTCCTTATTTTGGCTGGGCGCGTCAAGATCGTAAAGACAAGCCTCGTGTTTCGATTGCAGCCAAACTGATTGCCGATATGCTTGGGGTAGCTGGTATTGACCGGTTGATTACTATGGATTTGCATGCCGATCAGATACAAGGATTTTTCAATGTTCCGGTTGACCATCTTTATGCTTCTACTCTTTTTGCTCCATATATCAAATCGCTTAAATTGAAGAATCTTGCCATTGCTTCGCCCGATGTAGGTGGTTCTAAACGCGCGGGCTCTTATGCTAAGCACCTTGGAGCTCCTATGGTGATTTGCTACAAAGCCCGTGAGAAAGCTAATGTTATACGTGAAATGCGTATCATCGGAGAGGTTGAAGGCAAGGATGTTATTATTACCGATGATATGGTAGATACGGCAGGAACGCTCTGTAAAGCTGCCGATTTGATGATGGAAAACGGGGCCAACAGCGTTCGAGCTATTGTTTCGCACGGAATCATGTCGGGTAGTGCCAGCGAAAGAATCATGAACTCAGCCCTCAGCGAAATTGCTTTTACGGACTCGATACCTTTTGATACTTCGCGCTGTCCGAAAGTCAAGATATTGTCTATTGCCGATATGTTTGCCGATACCATTCAGCGTGTACAAAGCCACAAATCTATCAGTGAGCAGTACTTGATGTAAAGCTTAAATCCGATCAGGCTACAATAGGGTTTATCCCTCTGTTATAAGCTAAGGGCAGTTGTCTCAAACATACGGACAACTGCTCTTATTTTTTACCAAAGAGCGCCCCGAGAAGACTGCGGCTGATTGTTCTTCCGAGCTGGTTTGTTATTTGTCGGGTTGCACTTTTGCCTACCTGACTTATCATTTCGTCGATTAATCCGCGCTCTTGTTTGCTGCGACGCGCTTCGGCTCGCTGGTTACGTTCGGCTTCGCGGAGCTGCTTGATACGCTCTTTTTCCTCTAAGGCTCTCCGGCGTTCTTCTTCCAGCAGGTTTTGCTGCTGCGAGAGTATTTCAAAGGCTGATTCTCTATCGATAAGTTTTTCGTATATGCCGTGGATGAGCGAAGAGCGTATCAGTAAATCGCGCTCTGTAGGGCTAATGGGGCCTATTTGTCCTTGTGGAGGAAGAATGTTGGCCCGTTGTACGGGTGTCGGGGCTCCTTTTTCATCTAAAAAAGAAATCAGGGCTTCACCCGTATTGAGTTCCGTAATAGCTGTTTCGGTATTAAAATCAGGATTTGCCCGGAAGCTGCTGGCTGCTACTTTTACGGCTTTTACCTCCTTGGTTGTATAGGCACGCAGGGCATGCTGAACGCGATTTCCAAGCTGTCCGAGGATGGTTTCGGGTATATCGGCCGGGCTTTGTGTGCAAAAATAGATTCCGACTCCTTTCGAGCGAATCAAACGGATTATCTGTTCGACTTTTTCGAGTAAACTTTTAGGCATGTCGTTGAAGAGCAGGTGTGCCTCGTCGAAGAAAAAGACAAGTTTTGGCTTTTCCAAATCACCGACCTCGGGCAAGCTATCGTACAAGTCGTCGAGCAGCCAGAGAAGAAATGTGGTGTAAATGCGTGGCGTATTCATCAGTTTGTCGGCTGCCAGGATGTTGATGACACCTTTCCCCTGTTCGGTTTGGATAAAGTCCGTTATTTCGAGTTCGGGTTCTCCGAAGAAGATATCTCCGCCTTGACTTTCGAGGTGAAGCAGGGCACGCTGAATGGCTCCGATGCTTGCAGGGGCTATATTCCCGTACTGAGAGGCAAAGTCCGTACGGTTATCTCCGATGTACTGGATGGTTTTTCGGAGGTCCTTCAAGTCGATGAGCAAGAGCCCATTTTCGTCCGCAATACGGAAGGCCATGTTGAGGACAGCTCCTTGTGTTTCGTTTAGTTGCAAAAGGCGTTCGAGCAGGAGAGGTCCCATTGCGGTAATGGTAGTTTTTACGGGATGCCCTTGCTGTCCGAAGATATCCCAGAAGCGTACGGGGAAAGCTTTGAAGTCGAATCCCTTGTCCCGGAGTCGGTATTGCTCGACCCGTTGATTGACACTTGTTTTATTCCCTCCGATTTTAGCCACTCCGGATAGGTCGCCTTTCATATCGGCGGCGAAAACGGGAACACCCATATCGCTGAAGGTTTCGGAAAGAGTTTGGAGGGTGACGGTTTTACCTGTTCCGGTGGCTCCTGTTATCAGGCCATGGCGGTTGGCCATTTGAGCTATGAGACAGATTTCCTCTTTGTCGTTGCGGCCGATGAGGGCTCTTTTTTCATTGTCGAGCATGTTGCTGAATGTGTTTAATTAGTCATCCCTTAAAAACTCTCTTTAAGTGAGATTCGATTTTCAAATGGGCTCTC
>BDEJ01000074.1 GCA_001653155.1 Porphyromonadaceae bacterium H1 | reverse complement strand
GGGGCAATTCATATTTTTTTGCACAAAGATATAAATATATATTTAATTAGCAATGCCCCCGAGTGAAGGAGATTATTACGCGAGAGGGAAAATTGCGATGGAACAAATTATCACGAGGAGTCGATTGAATTGGTCGATATTCCGCCTGGCTGCCATTATGGGAGCGAACAACCACAAACTCTCGGGCATCATGTTCCTGATGTCGTTGGATCAGTTGATGGAAATTGCTACGCCTAAGGATACCGCAGGAGCTTTTGTAAATGCTTTGAAACATCTTGATGAGCTCTCAGGACGCGTTTTCAATCTGGGAGGCGGAAGAGACTGTGTGACAACATATGGCGTATTTCTGGCTGCAAACTTCAATATCTTTGGGCTGGGCAAGTTAAATTTTCCTGAGCGTGCTTTTGCAACTAAAAATTTCCATTGCGGAGTGTATGCGGATGGAGATGAACTGGAAGAAATAGTCCGTTTCCGGAATGACTCCTTGGAGGCAATGTTGTCCTAAATAAATTATGAGCGAGGGATAGCGGCTCAGTAGAAAAATCGTGGGGATAATATCTCTTCCTGAAATAAAATGCTTTACTTCG
>BDEJ01000073.1 GCA_001653155.1 Porphyromonadaceae bacterium H1 | reverse complement strand
ATGCTAACAAACTGGCTCCAAGTATCGTAGCCCTTGCAATGTTTGTCTGTACCGGACTCTCGGATAATCTTTCTAATCTTTTCTTTCGGTAGTTTACCGATGGCTTGCGCAAAAAGTGTTATATTTGTCATAAAGGAAGGGCATTGCTAATTAAATATATATTTGTATCTTTGTGCAAAAAAAAATATGAATTGCCCCAAGTGTTTATGTGAAGAAAGTGTCAGATCTGGCATAATAAAAGAAAAGCAGCGATACAAATGCAAGAATTGCGGTTGTAATTATACTGTAGAAATGAAGTCAACCGCGAAGCCGAAGTCAATGAAAAAGCAAGCGC
>BDEJ01000072.1 GCA_001653155.1 Porphyromonadaceae bacterium H1 | reverse complement strand
GAGAGCCCATTTGAAAATCGAATCTCACTTAAAGAGAGTTTTTAAGGGATGACTAATTACAGAAGAACTATGGGAGAAAGCCAAATCTGCGACTTTCTCAGCTTATGACAGGAGTCAAAATGTGATATATGTGAAGCGTTGCGTGGATCAGTTTGAACAAACCAACAAGACAAAATATTTTGGTGACTTCAAAGAATTTGTATTCGAGTCGTTAGTGGAAGACTTCTGCGATGTATCAGGAAGCGATGTTGTGGTATCAACCATTCACAAGGCCAAAGGCAGAGAGTTTGACGACGTGTATATGCTTATATCCGGCAATTATGTAAACGAAGCCCATCTGATGCATCGATATTACGTAGGAATAACTCGTGCGAAAAACCGACTGTTTATACATACGAATGGCGATTGTTTCAGTCATTTAAGTGTAGACCGATATTTTATCGACCAACGACAATATGATATGCCCGAAGAAATCGTATTACAGCTCTCTCATAAAGATGTCAATTTGGGCTTCTTCAAAGAACGAAAAAAAGAGGTCTTGGCATTGAGAGGGGGAGATCCTTTGACGTACAGAGATTTCTTTTTGTATAGTTCATTAGCCGATAGACCTGTAGCAAAGCTATCATCAAAAATGCAGAGTACATTATCTGAGTGGGAAGAAAGAGGTTATAAAGTGAAATCCGCATCTGTACGCTTCGTTGTGGCATGGAAAGCCAAAGAGGCACAAAAACATGAACAGGAAGCAGCTGTTCTTTTAGCAGATCTGATACTTTCTTTATAAGTTAAAAATTCTTGAAATTGTCGCATGCTTGAAACCTCTATCAGGAGCTTATGGATAGCTCAAGATTGATGCCCGATTAGGTTGAACTCACGTAATTTAATAAGTCGCACTTTATACACTAATAAGTCGCGGCACAAATATGGTACAAATATACGACTAAAATCGATAGGAAACGAAGAAGTATGAGAAACTCTATAAAATATAAATAGCAGTAAGTTGTTATCTTACTGCTATTTACTATTTGTTTGATGATCGTTTGTGAGCGTAATTATTTCACTTCTTCAAAATCCACATCCGTTACGTTTCCGTCACCGGAGTTGTTTCCGGCGGAGGTATCACCGGCCGACGGACCGCCTGCTTGTGCATTCTGTGCGTTGTAGAGGTCCTGACTGGCAGCTTGGAAGGCATTGTTCAGCTCGGTTGTAGCGGCATCGATAGCGGCTAAGTCCTGAGCCTTGTGCGCTTCTTTCAGCTTGCTCAGGGCTGCTTCGATGGGCGCTTTTTTATCGGCAGGAATTTTATCGCCTATTTCATTTAGCTGCTTTTCCGTTTGGAAAATAAGGCTATCGGCATGGTTCAGCTTGTCGATTTTTTCTTTCTCACGTGCGTCAGCTTCGGCGTTGGCGGCAGCTTCTTCTTTCATGCGTTTGATTTCTGCCTCGCTTAAGCCGCTGGACGCCTCGATGCGGATGTTTTGTTGTTTGCCCGTAGCTTTATCTTTGGCCGAAACATTGAGGATACCATTGGCATCGATGTCGAAGGTTACTTCGATTTGGGGTTCGCCCCGGCGGGCCGGCATGATTCCGTCCAAGTGGAAGCGACCGATGGTTTTGTTTTGGTTGGCCAGGGGGCGCTCGCCTTGCAATACGTGTATCTCAACCGAGGGTTGATTGTCAACCGCCGTAGTAAAGGTCTCCGATTTTTTGGTTGGGATGGTGGTGTTGGCTTCGATGAGTTTTGTCATCACCCCTCCCATAGTTTCGATACCCAGCGAGAGCGGTGTTACGTCAAGCAACAACACGTCTTTCACTTCACCGGTGAGTACGCCTCCCTGTATAGCAGCTCCAATGGCTACCACTTCGTCGGGGTTTACACCCTTGGAGGGAGCTTTGCCGAAGAATTTCTCCACAGCAGCCTGAATGGCCGGAATGCGGGTAGAACCTCCTACGAGAATCACTTCGTTGATGTCGTTTGTGTTTAGTCCGGCATTTTTGAGTGCGGTACGACAGGGTTCGATCGTACGTTGTACCAGATCGTCGACGAGTTGTTCGAATTTAGCACGTGTAAGCGTACGTACCAAGTGACGAGGCACACCATCCACAGGCATGATGTAAGGTAAGTTGATCTCAGTCGAAGTGGTGTTCGACAATTCAATCTTAGCCTTCTCTGCGGCTTCTTTGAGGCGTTGCAGAGCCATGGGGTCTTTGCTCAGGTCGATGCCGCTGTTTTCGTTCTTAAATTCCTGTACCAGCCACTCGATGATGCGTTGGTCAAAATCGTCTCCTCCGAGGTGGGTATCTCCGTCGGTTGATTTTACCTCGAATACTCCGTCACCAAGTTCGAGTATGGATACGTCGTGCGTACCTCCTCCACAGTCGAATACGGCGATCTTCATGTCTTTGTTCGACTTGTCGAGACCGTATGCCAATGCGGCGGCTGTGGGTTCGTTTACGATACGGCGTACGTTGAGTCCGGCTATCTCTCCGGCTTCTTTCGTCGCTTGACGTTGGGCATCGTTGAAGTAAGCAGGTACGGTGATTACGGCGTCGCTTACTTCTGTTCCGAGATATTCTTCAGCCGTTTTTTTCATCTTCTGAAGGATGATGGCCGATATTTCTTGCGGAGAGTAGAGTCGTCCGTCGATGTCCACCCGAGGGGTGTTGTTATCGCCTTTGGCTACTTTATAAGGCACACGGCTGATTTCGCTCGAAAGCTTGTCGTAGGTTTCACCCATGAAACGCTTGATAGAGAATATCGTACGTGTCGGGTTGGTGATGGCTTGCCGTTTGGCGGGATCGCCTACTTTGCGCTCGCCCCCGTCGACAAAACCAACTACCGAAGGAGTTGTACGTTTCCCTTCGCTGTTTGTGATAACGATCGGTTCGTTACCTTCCATTACCGATACACAAGAGTTTGTGGTACCGAGGTCTATTCCAATTATTTTTCCCATTTTCTATTTAAATAATATGTTAATTTTTTTGATTGTTTTAATTCGATTGTTTTCGACAACCCAGATTTTACAAAGCGTATGCCAGCTCCGAAAAAACGAGAACGACTGACATTATTGCCGATTTTCTGACAAGAGGCGGTAAAAAAGCGGACAAAAGACTGAATTCCTGTCTGCCTGTTTGTGCTGAGTTTGCTGTTATGCCCCAATGATGTTTTTATATCCTCGGATTTTTTCCGGAGTATTGTCCGCAACCTGCGCAGGCTTTCTTCGGGAGAGCACTTATGGACTGTAAAGGTTTTTGCCGTTTTTTAGGGAGGTAGCAAAAGTTCTTACAGAATATTTTTTTTGTAAGATGTTGTTTGATAGTTGATTATATATTTGAAGACCTTTTTATAACACTGCTAAGAACGATGCTATAAAAGGAAATGCCGGGGCGCCACTACCGTGTGAGAAAGAATAAAATTCAACTGTGTGGGAGGCGATGGACTTAGCTTAGCTCTTCCAATCCGATGATTTCGGCTTGTGTGAAGGTAATCCTGAAGTGCTTATAATCAACCTGATCGTCGAACTGAAGTTGCATTACAAAATTTAAATAATAAACTTTTTTTCCGAGGATATCCCTTGCATTTTCTTTTTCGTCTAAGTAATAGACTCTTTCATAAGGATTATCTGCTTTTTGCATGAAGCGGGAGAGGTAGAAGCGCATGATGTCGTTTATACCTGTGGTCGGATAGTCGCTGTTCTTATTCATTTCCGCCCGATTGATAAAGACCCGCTTGCGATAAAGAATGATTTTCTCATCGGTAATTCGATTCTCCGCTTCAATCAAAGGACTTCGGCTTCTTAAGGCCATAACTTCGCGGGGAACCTGTCCCTCGGGAATGAAGTCGACGCCCTCCTTGATCCATCCGATGGGCGTGTCGTTCACGGCAATTTTGGTTTTGTTGTCAAAGTAGCGGTTAACTCGTTTGTGTGCAAAATAATAGCGCATCAGGTCTTTTATGCGATCTTTCAGCATGTAGCTTATAACCAGCGCAATAAACAAAGGCATCGTGAAGTTCCCGTATTTCATTTGAAAGGAGAAAGCGACAGAGGTTGCAAAAATCATGGAAAGCCCGGCGGCAATACTGTAGTAAATTTGCTCAATGAAGATGCCGTTTCTTTTTTTATTCGAGCGCAGGAACAAGTTACTTTCGATGTATTTCTTCAAAATACTCCTTCGAAAAATAAATTCTCCGTTTGTTGACGGTCTGTCTTTATCCACACAGACATATCCTTTCTCTTTTCTGTATCCGTCCTCTTCTCTCCAAAGAGAAGCCAGCAGGGATATGGATGTTTTATACTGCTCGTTTTTCTTTGATTGCAGATATTCGATAAGTTTACAGGTTTTTTGATCCACCAGGTTGCTCATGTATTCATCCGCGAAGAAATAATAATGCAAATGTTCGGAAGGAATGGTGGGCACATTGATAATCTTCCAGAGCTCTCTGTATTTGCTGAGTATATCTCTGATGTTTTTTACATAATTGCTAATCAGATAGTCGACGTCGTCTTTTTTTTGACTGTTGAGCAGGTGGGCAGCCTCGTCCCGAATTGCACTTTTAAAGATGGCGGCGAACATTTTAACTCGCGACTCATACTCCCGAATTGCTGAACGGGTAGGATTGTTGGCCGTTTGATAAAAAATATCTTCCAGTTTTTTTAATGGGATAGCCTTCCCCTCCGATATCTCGCGCAACAGAAAAACGGGAGTTATACGCCGGATATACGTTTTGACATCCCGATAAAAATGGCTTTTGTTGTAAGTGAATGAGTTGATATCCAAGCTGTTTGGTGTAAATATCCACGTGTTTATAGCAAAGCTGCTTTGTTTGAGCTTGCGACGCACCATAAATCCCACCTTAAACTCGATGGAAAATTTATCATGTATTTTAGCTGTAATATCAATCATTTTGCTTGTTTCCTTTCTTTTAGTTTAGAAGAACAGCCCGTTGGTATATCCCAACCATTTGAATACGGTTTCACCCCAGATGATAATCATAATCCAGGTGATGACCATCATTGAAAACCCGAATTTGAAGGTGTCGCTCCAGCTATACTGGTCGGTTGTGTAAAGTAATGCGGCCGGTTTGCTGTTGAAGGGAAGCACATACACATGATTATTCAGTAAGGCGACCGGAAAGGCAAGGCTTAAGGGTGGAAAGTTAAATTGTTGTTCGATACCCAGGGCAATTGGGATAAACATCAGCGTGCGCATGGTCTTGGACTGGAATATCAGTGCGCTGAAAAGCATCAGCGAAGTAAGGAGCAAGTATATTTTCCAAAAAGGAGTTGTCCCGGTGATACCCAGTTTTTCAAAGGAAGCAAGCACTATCGTTTGGGCTAATCCCGTAGAGTCGAGTCCTACTCCCAATACGTAAGCTCCTGCGGAGAACAACATCAAATGCCAGGGTATATCCACTTCATTCCAGTTGACAATCCCTATCCGAGGGAGCAATGCTACGATAGCCCCGGCGAAAGCTACCGTCGTTTGACTGATGCCGTGCTGTTTGTCGGTAGCCCATAGTATGAGGACGAGGACGAATATAGCAATAGACTTGTACTCCTGGAAGCTCATTTTCCCCATTTTCCGGAGCTCTTCCTTGAGCCCCTCCATGCCTCCTTCGATTTGTGGCGTTCTTTCGTTCGCTTTCAAAGGGAAGATCAGCTTTGAGCCCACGAACCATGCAATAAAAATCAATGTAATTGCTAACGGGAATCCGGCAACAAACCAATCCTGATAACTGAAAATTCTGCCTCCGACCGCTCCTGCCATCAATGCGGCTGCCAGTAAGTTCGAACCGGCACCCGTAAGGAAGCCGGAAGCTCCTACGTTTATTTGAAACAGGTTTTGTAGTACCAGGTTTCGTCCGAAGTTATTCCGACGTCCTCCTTCCGCTCCGTAAATAGCCGCTATCACCATGAAGATGGGCAGTAAGATCGCAGCTTTGGCTGTAGTTGCCGAGATAAAAGCAGAAAGTACGATGTTGATGATGATGAAGCTGAAAATGATCCAGGAAGTGGACTTCCCAAACCTGACGATAAACCACAGAGCAAAGCGTTTCGCTACTTGGGTCTTTACCAGCATGCTGGCCAGAACAAATGATAGAATATTAAGCCACATCACAGGATGCCCCAGCTGAGCGAAAGCTGTTTTTTCCGTTGTGACGCCTAATATTACAACACAAAAAATAACCAATAAGGAGGTCAGGTAATTCGGTACGGCTTCTGTTATCCATAAGACAATGGAGGCCGCAAATATGGCAAGCATGGCATAATTAATCCTGACGAATGCTTCGTAGCCCAAAATTTCAAGACGTGCCGTAGCTGTTTTATCCAAGCCTTCAGCGGATATGTTATTCAGGAAGGGTATGTCGATAACCCAATAAATGAGAACGAAGACGATTATTGCCAAAGGAATTCCCAAGAGAGCCATCCATTTCTCCAAACCGGATTTTTGCATTTTAGGCAGTTTCTCTATCCGGTAGTTATTCATGTCCAGCGGATCAAATTTTGTTTGCTCTTCCATGTTTTTTATTGTTTTGTGCTGTGTTGTGAGTGCAGAGAAAATACGAATCCCAGTTTAGCTGACGGGGGCTAAAAAAATAAAATCCGGTATTAAGTTTTCGACCCCCAAGTCAGTTAACTGTTATTCACGAAGCATTATACTAATAACTTTACCATTGTGTATATGGATTTTTCATCAGCATCGAATTATAATATCGGGCATCTCCGGTAACTTCTTCTCCCAACCACGAGGGTTTGTCGAATTTGTCATTTTCATCGGAGAGTTCTATTTCTGCTACGATTAGCCCTTGATTCTCGCCGTAAAACTCATCTACCTCAAAAGTGAAGCTTCCGGCCTGCACTTCGTAGCGTGTTTTGTCTATTACACCCGGTTCGCATATTTTGAGCAATTCTTCCACTTCCGACACGGGAATTTCTTTTTCCCACTCATAGCGTGCGGCTCCGCTCGTGTTACCAATGCCTTTAATGGTGATGTAGCCTTTGGCTCCTTTCACGCGTACGCGTACAGTGCGCTCCGGAACGGAGGAGAGATATCCTTGAGTAATGCGGGTTTGTTTGATACTTTCGTTTTTGAAAGCATCGGATGTAACCAAAAATTTTCTTTCTATTTCTTGTGCCATAATGTTGTAGGTTTTAGTTTGCCAGTGATTTTTTTGTCATGCCGATAACGCGTTTAATCGCTTGCAGATAGTTTATATTCTCAACGCCTTCCAAGCCCAAATCCCGGATGGTTTTTTTGATGTCTTCCACTTCGGTCGACTCGGAATTGATGGTTTTCACCATAGCTCCGTTGATGTACACCTCGCCGGTTTCACAGATGGTGTCGTTTACCATATATCCGTAGCGGATTTTTTCTACTCTTACGGCTTGCAGATCGGGGTGTTCATCGATCATATTTAAGAATTCCTCCAAGCTATATGTTTCCTTCCCGAGCTCCGGCAGATTGCCTACTTTGAAAGCGGGAAATACCTCGTTGCTCAACACCGATGCGGATATGGGGAATTCCCCTTTCATCAGAGGGTTCCATTGCTCTAATCCGTCTACGCTCTGTACGTAAGTTTTGATGTCCATCTTACCGTCTCGTATTTTTGTGTTATTGATATCGTTGGTACGGCTTACGATGTAAATTTCGGAACTGCGACGTTCCCATACTTTTTCCGGTACCGGAACGGAAAGCCGGGCCATACGTTTTTCGGCTTCACAAAAGCAACGTCCGAACGAACGAAATTCGAATCTTGGTTTTGAGATTGCGCCAATCTCCATTTTTTCTTTACTCATAATGTTTTGTTTTTAGATAAAATTATTTTCCTCTTTTTTTCTTTGCGAGCTGTTCCGTAAGGCTAAAGCCGCCTCTTGGAAACAGCTCGCTCAAGTTGAGTTTTCGGTTGATAAACGGTTTATTGTAAGCCACTAACAGCCTCTTCGCTCGCAACATTTGCCGCTCCGGGTGTAGCTGCGGCATATACCCATTTCCCGGATCCGTTTTCCCAGCGGCTATAAGAAGCCGGAGCTACTTTCTCGAAATTGACGAGGTTAAAATCGTCCAAGCTTACCGAGCTAGGAGAGAAGAGTTGTACTCTAACGGCTTTCTTAGCAGACAAGCCTCCTTCGAAGAACAGTTCTTCGGGATGTTCCGGTTTTTTGATTTTTTCGTTTATGCTGTACAGCAACAGGTAAGCCCCTGCCGCTAAACTTTGGTTTTCCGGAGCCGTCCATACCGACTTACCGTCTTTTTGAATATAGACCCCTTTTAACAAAACAGCTTCAGTACCTTTATTGAAAATCTCGATGAATTTGTCGTGTCCGTTTAACTCGTTCAAAACCAGATTTTCATACGGAATCGGGATGGCGCCTACGGTATAAGTTTGTTCTTCCGATACAGCCGTAGCTCCCGCTTTGTTTTGAGCGCTTATACTGAATTTTACCACAGCCTTATCGACTTGCTTCGGAATGATACCGGTGTAAGTATCTCCTTCGCCTTTTGTCATTCCCACTTTGCTCTTTTCTCCGCCGTTTACCCGATAGTGTATTTCGGCTGCTGTTACTCCTTGTAGATCGCTTATGTTAGCCGTTACCTGTACCTCATCGTCGGGTGTAACCTTTGATGGGGCGTATGTTATTTTTCCTATTGTTGCCGGTCCGCTGTATATATCGTCTTTCATGCAAGATGTGGCAACTAAGACAAGTGCGATGAATACATTCGCTTTAAAAAATATTGATTTCATAGGTTTAAATTTTTATTTTTCCAGGTAATCTGGGGTTTATATGCTGATTTTTATTTCACTTGCGCATGTCATTCGAGACCATGCCCTTGTGTTTGTTTATTTTCACTTTTACATCAATAAGCTGTGTGCTTGTTTTTAAAATACGATTTCGCAACGTAAGGATAACATGCTGTAGTCCACACCTGCTTTGCCTTTCGATTCGACAACCTTGGTATAGTCTTTAGTCGCTTTTCCGTCGGCATCATGTCCTACAAAGAGTTTGTTTTTTCCATTTGCGTAGCGATCGTTGTTGTTGTATTGGTAGTTCAGCATGAATTTCACGTTGTTGTTCACCCAAAAGTTCAGTCCTAAAGCATAGGCCTCAGCAGAACCGCCGAAGACATTCCCATTGAAATCATTCAGATCGATAAACTCATAACGGGCAGTCAACTCCAGATCCCCCCATTTTTGTCCTCGTTGTATCCGGTTGTATTTCGCTCCGCCATAATCATAGCGCTGTTTTCCTCCCAGGAGCAGGTAACCTGCCTGTGCATACCAGCCGCCGAAATTCTTATCTTTTTTATTTATTTCCGGGGAGTCATCGCGCAGGTGCATTTTCGAGCCGATGTAAGCCGTTTCGACACGTAAGCCCTTGTAGTGACCGGCCAATTCTCCTGTGTAAATAAGAGCGTGATCGACTCCTTTTATGACATCTGTGTCGATGTATTTTTTTCGGTTGATCGAGGTCGAGTTTCTGGTGCTGTAGCGCATGCCTCCGATAGCCGAAGGCGTTTCGTGTGCTTTAGGCGTTCGGTAAGAAAGGGCTCCTCCGATGTGCAACTCCATGTCATCGAGTTTATACAAAGGACGAAGTACTAATTTTCCTGTGAATGACTCTCCCGTACTTCTTCCATAATCCTTGTTGTTGTCTTGCACATTGGTAAGCTCTTCCGCTCCGGCAATTTCCTGAAAGAACACACCTCCCGAAATCCAAATAAAGGGGATGCTGTATTTCACATTTGCACCCAGGTGGCGCGATGGAGCCAGATAGGTTACCATCGGACGTTCCATGAATTGGAGGTAGCGCGAAGAGGTATTTCTTTGCATCGAGAAATGTTCTTTGAAGTTTCCTACTTGTATTTCAACATTCTTAATGCCATCATACCGAAGGTATGCGTCTTTCAGCTCTGCCTGGCCGTTTGACAGATCAATATCAATCTCTCCGTACCACTTCGGTGTTACCTGAGCCTTAGCCGCGAAACGAGCACGGCGAATAGAAGCCCCGTTCCCGATAGGATCATAGTCGCTGTTCACTCCGAAGAATGAAGCATAATCAGCCTGAACCCGCGTATCGAACCAAATCTTGTATTCGGAATCGGCCGATTCGAAAACCAATCTTCCGTCTTGCATCTCGGTCTTAATGTTTTTAGACCCTACTTTCATACCATATTGGTCGTATTTTACCGGTTCTTGTGCCAATACAGAACCAGTGATAAAGCATGCCAGTAATAAAAAAATTGTCTTTTGTTTCATAGGTGTTTTTCTTTAAAAGTTAAACTTGTAAATATTAAATCGATTGAATAAATTCCGTGAGATTCTTGTTTCTGTCAAGGCCCATTTTATTTCTCAGGCGATAACGTGCTATTTCTACACTTTTGGTTGATATATTCAGCAGGGGCGACATTTCTTTTGAAGATAATCCTATGCGGAGCAGAACCAGAATTTTTCTTTCTTTGTTTGTCAAATTGGGGTATGATTCGTTTATCTTCTCGATAAATGTCATGTGTACCTGTTCCGCTTGACGATAGATCTCGTCAACTTCCCCCGTAAAACTCATGCGTTGTTCTATCTCCATCAGTTGTTCTTTCAAAAGCTTATCTTTTACTTCGATGTTGTCGCTGTTGATGGCTTGTTTGATGGACTTGGCAATATGTTCCAGATACCTGCGTTGTTCGCCGATGTTTAACGAATAAGTTATCAATTGCTGCTTTTTCTTTTCCAGTTGGGTGGCCAGGCTTACATTCTCCAGTTGAACGGTGGTCTCTTCTATAGCGCCTAATGCATTTTTGTAATCGAAGAGCTGGTATTCTTTAGCCTGTCGGTAACCTTCCGACTTACCTTTGGTATAGCTGCGCCTGTTCCGGATAAGCATGTAAATGCTAAAAGCAAGTACCAACAACACAAGAGTTCCGATGAGTATTTGCTGACTTGTATCTGAAGCTATTTGGTAAGTTCTCGTTGCACTTGCTGCTTCGTTCGGGAGTAGTGTTTCCGGAAGAGTTGTCCTGTTGGCTACTTGAATCCCAAAAACGTTATTCATGAAAAACAGGCTGATAAACGTAATAATAAGCGACAGAAGCGGTGTTGTAATCGCACTTAGAGCAGCTTCCCCCAGTGCTTTTTTTATCTCCAAGTCCAGTATCCCTTTTATAAGACCTACGCCGACCAGAGCGCCGACCAATATTTGTGAACTTGAAACAGGCGTTGCGGCAAGTGCCGTGAAGCCCATATTGCTGAAGATTCCGGATAGAAATTTACCGGAAAATACGAACATGACCAATGCTTGGGCCATTACTATCACGATGATTGTTTCGGATGTCATCGACAAAATCCCATTCCCTATCGCATGCTTTGTTTTTTTGTTGTATGTGAAGAAACCCAAAGCAATAGCCAAGGAAGCGATGAAAGATAGCAATTGTGCTGATGGTATGTGCAATCCCCCTAAAAGCAAAGACGTCGAAAATGAATTTTTAAACACTCCGGTTACGTTGGCAATATTGTTTGCTCCCAGGGAGTAGGCCGCAAGAGCTCCGGCAAGTATCAAGAAGAATCTGAGGATAGATTCCTTCTTCAGTACATGCATGCGCGATGAACGGATGGATTTTCGAACAAGGAAATACAGCACAAAAGAACAGGCTGCGCTCAGGATGGGGGCAAGCAGCCATGAGGCGATTATCTTGAATAAAATTTCGCTTTTTAGGCCGGCTGAAGTATAGAAACTCCATCCGATAATAGCCCCTACAATAGCTTGGCTTGTCGAGGCTGGAAAACGATAGATTGCTGTCGTTGTTATTACAACCAATGCCGCACACAGCGCTATGGTGAAAGCGCCTCCCACAGTCTCGAGGGGCACCAATTCGTTTAGCGTCCCTGTTGTGTTATGACCCTGTAGGATGCCTCCTAATACCACAAATAAGGATCCGATTACAGCAGCTGTTTTAAACTTGACCATCCGGGTTTTAATAGCCCTGTCAAAAATATTAGATGCCCCCTGGGCTCCTAACAGCCAGCCCAGGAAGAGTCCGCTTGTTAAAAAGAGGCATGTAAGCATATCTTTCAGACCATCATTTACGGTATTTGAAAGCAGGAGAGCATGTTACGAATTTATTCCTGCTTACTATGTTTAAATCATTCGTTTTATAGCCATAATGGATAGTAAATCAGCTACCTTTTCTGCAGTGTCGGATATGTTTTCTATGTGTAATGTGAAATATCTTAAGTGAAATTTCTCACTTAATTTCAAATTCGGCATCTCTTTAAATATCTTTCTTCGTATGATATCCGCCATTAAATCAGCTTCTTTCTCGTAGAAGTAGACTCTGTGGATTTTTTCGCTGACATTTACCGGATCGTTAAAGTAGGATTTTGCAGCCGGTATGGTAGACTCGGCCGCTGAGACTGAGGTTTGCGTGAGCCGGATGAAGTCGGATATTAGCTCTGCCGGAATATGAGGTGTTTCCACTTCAAACTGAAACAGGTTCTTTTTGGCCTGATCTATCAGATTGTCCATTTCCTCAAGCAGGCGCATGATGTCTCCCCGCAATTGCGGCATGAGTGACTGCAGAAATAAGGTTGTTTCGATTTCACGACGAAGATTATCGGATTCTTTTTCTGAATTTGCAAGTTGTAAGATGTCGTTGTTGAAGTTTTCGGTGTTGTTGTACAAATAGTTTTTTACTCCTTCTTTAAAGAGCAGTAAACTTTGGTCGACACAATTCAAAAAATTATCGATGAGCTCTATGGATTTGTTCGTTTTTTTTAACAGCATGGCGAACGTAATGAAAATGGAGCGAAATATTTACTTGTTAAAGTATCATTCTTGTGCAATATTACGAAAAATTTTTGTCATGTCGTAATAATACTCTACCCATATGATGAGGGGGCGAAATTTTCACGTAAAACAATGTAGTGTTAGTTGTTTTTATAATATTTTTATTATTAATGGATTAGAATATTATTGTAGTGTGTTTTTATGAACTTGTTTGATCCTTTGTTTTTTATGTAGAGTTTGTGTAATGGTTTTGAGCTTGTCGGAAAGAGGTCGATATTTCCTATTACTCTGTTCGGAGAAGCGAGTTGAAACTAATAGTCGCATTTAATGTTTGTATCTGAGGCAATCCGCTACAAACATCAATTTGTTTTTTTATTCCGACTGAGCACATATTTATTCGCTGTGTTCTCTTTGTTTTTGCATTCCATAAACTCCGTACAGGGGGCTTTCCTTAAAAAGCCGGACTTTATTCTGCAGAGTTGTTTTTATTCCGGAGGCAAGAAACAGAAATAATAAGAGAAAAAGGAAAAATTGTTGTCGTCTTCCGAGCGCTTATGTCGTGTTTTTCTGTATGTCGGGAAGCTTTTTGAACTTTCGGAAATCCTTTCCGCAGGCTGCCGCGGGTCTGTAAAAAAACGGAGCAGCCTTAAAAAGATAAGAGGCTGTTCCGTTTTTTTCGATGCTTAGGCTTCGAGAACAGGTGATGTGCTTTGTTGTAGTTTTCTTCCGGTTTGCTGTGTGGGGTGGAGTTTTTTTAGGAGAAGACTTTATTTATTCCTCGAAGAAGCTGAGCTGCATTTTTGCAATGCATTTGTTTGCGTCGTTGTAGGTTTCGGATTGTACGATGCCAATGTTCAGAGCTGTCCATTCGATAGTTCTCATGTGTATGCTTACGATGCTTTCGATTAGAAACTCGCTACTGATTTTGTAGCAGTCGAAACTTCCTGCGGGTGTGCTGATTTTTCGCGTGCGAGCACTTTCCGTTGTTTAACGCGTATGGTGCTGGGAGGGAGATCTTCTTGGTTTTGTACTTTTTCTCGATGCGTCGTTTGGCAGCCTCTTCGGCTCGCTTCCCGAGTTGCTCCATCCAAGTTTGAGCCTGTAAGGGGAGGAGGCAGGCGGCCGCTATGAGCAGGCTACATATGATGTTCGTTTTTTTGTCCCTTTCATACTGTTTTTCTAATGCAGGTTTTTGGGGAAAGGAGGCGGAAGGGGTCGGCCGTCTGTGAGCTTCACGTTAGTAGCTCTCTTTATTCGTTGCGCATGATTCTTTTTTCGTAATCGCTTTACCACACAACGCGGATTCATCAGGCGCATCGACAAGCCTCGGGCTTTTCTCCTTCCCGCCTCCCTGTTATTTTCTGTTTGGGCTTAAACTCGACCTAAAGCTTTGTGTTTACTCTATCATCAGCTTGCGGCTGTAGCTTTCTCCCGCGGGAGCATCCGAAGCAGGCAAAATGGGGCTGTTCGTAGAGACAAATATTTTTTCCCAAAAGAGGCAAAAGATACTTTCCATTTGTTTATCATTCTTTTGAAGTGAAAACCGGCAGGGCGCTAAGCATCGTGTTGATGTTGTCTCCGAAGCTTTCCTTTGTAGGAGTTGCGTGAAAAAAGGGGGCGGAAGTTTTTGTCCCTGTGCTTGGGATGTTTGCGAAAATGTTGGTCGCTGTTGAATAGCCTTTTGATTTATATTGCTGTTGATTATGGTTTTGAACTTTTACTTTCTTAGCTAACAGCTTTTTAAAAATCTGACAAATTCTGATTCGGAGTCTCGCAAACGACGGACAAAACAAGGAGCAAAGCCCATCAGGCTTGCCCCTTTGTTTCTTTTTTTCGCTATCCCCTACATTCTTTCGGCAATGAATATGGAGTTGGCTACACCTTTGTCGGCAAGTGTGTAAAGCTCTTTGCCGTTTTTCCACACCTTGGCTACATTATCTGAGCCGTCTATTTCGTATCCTGCCACATATACATCGCCGTTGTATACCACTATACAGTCGGCTGAGCTCTCATCGGCAAGCTCGTAGAGTTCCTCGCCGTTTTTCCATACTTTGGCTACTCTTCCTTCGTTCCCTGCCACATATATATCTTCTCCTACCACAAATACGGAGTGAGCATAGGCATCCTTAGAACCGTCGGTTTTAAATATCACCTTTTTGTTTTTCCACACCTTGGCTACGCTTGTTGTACCGTTGCTCTCATAGCCGGCGGTATATACATCTTCGCCTACCACAAAAAGGGAGCTGGCAGAAGCATCATTATCACCGGTGGTAAGGGTATAGAGTTCGTCTTCGTTTTTCCACACTTTGGCTACGCTTGTTGTACCGTTGCTCTCATAGCCGGCGGTATATACATCGCTGCCTACCACAAATACGGAGTGGGCGACTGCCGCGTTAGTACCGGTGGTAAGGTCGGTGGCACTTTTGTTTTTCCAAAGTTTGGCAAATTTGCCTTCGTTCCCTGCAGTGTATACTTTATCATCCGATACGAATACGGAGCGTGCTTCCGCACCATTAGGGCCGTCTGTAAGGGCATAGAGTTTGTCGTCGTTTTTCCACACCTTGGCGACCCAGTTTGTACCGTTGTGCTCATGGCCGGCGGTATATACATCACTGCCTACCACAAACAGAGAGCTGGCTCTGGCATCGTTATCACCGGTGGTAAGCTCGTAAAGCTCCTTGCCGTTTTTCCATACTTTGGCTACGCTGTTTGTCCCGGTATAGTCATTACCTGCCACATAGATATCTACTTCCTTAGGCGGTTCGGGCGGGGTGGGTTTGCAGGCTGTAAAGCCTGTTGCTAAAATTGCTGCTACGGCAGCTCCAACTAAAATTACTTTTTTCATTACTTTTTAATATTTTTGAAATTAAACAATTATTTTATTTTGGGTTTTAGGTTTTAGGTATTGGGTTTTGGGTTGTTTTATTTTGGGCGAACTCGTGGGTATGCCCCTACACACCCAATACCCAATACCCAACACCCAATACCTAAGCCCTGACCTACATTCTTTCGGCAATGAATATGGAGTTGGCTACACCTTTGTCGGCAAGTGTGTAGAGCTCTTTGCCGTTTTTCCACACCTTGGCTACATCGTCTGAGTCCTCCGTTTCGTACCCTGCCACATATACATCGCCGTTGTATACCACTATACAGTTGGCAACACCCATATCGGCAAGCTCGTAGAGCTCCTCGCCGTTTTTCCATACTTTGAGGACACCTCCTTCGCTGCCTGCCACATATATATCTTCCCCTGCTACATATACAGAGTTGGCAATTGAATACTTAGAGCCGTCTGTCTTGAATACCACCTTTTTGTTTTTCCACACCTTGGCTACATATTCTGTACCGTTGTGCTCAAAGCCGGCGGTATATACATCTTCTCCCGCCACAAATACGGAGTAAGCTTGGGCAGTATTATCACCGTTGGTAAGGGCATAGAGTTCGCTGCCTTTTTTCCATACCTTGGCTACATTTTTTGTGCCGTTGCTCTCATAGCCGGCGGTATATACGTTGCTGCCCGCTACAAATACGGAGAGGGCTTCGGCATTATTAGAGCCGGTGGTAAGGTTGGTGGCGTTTTTGTTTTTCCAAAGTTTGGCAAATTTGCCGTCCTTTCCTGCGGTATATACTTTACCATCTGCTACGAATACGGAGTGTGCTTCCGCATAATTATCACCGTTGCTAAGGGCATAGAGTTCGTCTTCGTTTTTCCACACCTTGGCTACCCAGTTTGTGCCGTTGTACTCATTTCCTGCGGTATATACATCGCTGCCTGCCACAAACAGGGAGTAGGCAGAGGCATTATTATCACCGGTGGTAAGGGCGTAAAGCTCCTTGCCGTTTTTCCATACTCTGGCTACGCTCTTTGTTCCGGTATCGTCAGAACCTGCCACATAGATATCTATCTCCTTAGGCGGTTCGGGCGGGGTGGGTTTGCAGGCTGTAAAGCCTGTTGCTAAAATTGCTGCTACGGCAGCTCCAACTAAAATTACTTTTTTCATTACTTTTTAATATTTTTGAAATTAAACAATTATTTTATTTTGGGTTTTAGGTTTTAGGTATTGGGTTTTGGGTTGTTTTATTTTGGGCGAACACGTAAGTATGCCCCTACATACCCAATACCCAAACCCCAACACCTAAGCCCTGACCTACGGTCTTTCGGCAACGAATATGGAGTTGGCTTCGCCTTTGTCGGCAAGTGCGTAAAGCTCTTTGCCGTTTTTCCAAACCTTGGCTACAAAGTCCGAGCCCTCTATTTCGTATCCTGCCACATATACATCGCCGTTGTATACCACTATACAGTTGGCTTCGCCCCTATCGGCAAGCTCGTAGAGCTCCTCGCCGTTTTTCCATACTTTGGCTACCCAATTTGAACCTGATATTTCGAATCCTGCCGTATATATATCTTCCCCGACCACATATACGGAGTTGAAGGAGCTACTACCGGAGCCGGAGACCTTGAATACCACTTTTTTGTTTTTCCATACCTTGGCCACCCAGCTTCCGCTGTTGTCCTCATAGCCGGCGGTATATACATCTTCGCCTGCCACAAATACGGAGCGGGCTCTGGCATGATTATCTCCGTTGGTAAGGGCATAGAGTTCGCTGCCTTTTTTCCATACCTTGGCTACATCGTTTGTGCCGTTGTGCTCATAGCCGGCGGTATATACGTTGCTGCCCGCTACAAACACGGAGTAGGCGACTGCCTCGTTAGTACCGGTGGTAAGGTTGGTGGCGCTTTTGTTTTTCCAAAGTTTGGCGACATTTTTTGTACCATTGCTCTCGTACCCTGCGGTATATACTTTATCCTCCGATACGAATACGGAGTATGCTTCCGCATAATTATCACCGGAGGTAAGGGCATAGAGTTCGTCTTCGTTTTTCCATACTTTGGCAACGTAATCTCCTTCATCGTCGCTCTCATATCCGGCGGTATATACGTCATTGCCCGCTACAAATACGGAGTGGGCGTCTGCAGTTCTAGAGTCTTCTGTAAGGGTGTAAAGCTCTTTGCCGTTTTTCCATACTTTGGCTACTCTCTTCGCCCCTGTATTGTCAGAACCTGCCACATAGATATCTATCTCCTTAGGCGGTTCGGGCGGGGTGGGTTTGCAGGCAGTAAAGCCTGTTGCTAACATTGCTGCTACGGCAGCTCCAACTAAAATTACTTTTTTCATTACTTTTTAATATTTTTGAAATTAAACAATTATTTTATTTTAGGTTTTAGGTTTTAGGTATTGGGGGTTGGGTGTTGGGTTGTTTTATTTCGGGCGAAACGTTTTTCGCCCCTACATTCCGTTTTATTTTGGGCGAACTCGTGGGTATGCCCCTACACACCTAATACCCAATACCCAACACCCAACACCTAAGCCCCGACCTACGGTCTTTCGGCAATGAATATGGAGTAGGCTGCACCTTTGTCGGCAAGTGCATAAAGCTCTTTGCCGTTTTTCCACACCTTGGCTACAAAGTCCAAGCCCTCTCCTTCGTATCCTGCCACATATACATCGCCGTTGTACACCACCATGGAAAAGGGAATGCCCTTATCGGCAAGCTCGTAGAGCTCCTCACCGTTTTTCCATACTTTGGCTACATCTCCTTCTTCTCCTGCCACATATATATCTTCTCCTGCCACATATACGGAGTAAACATAGGCATCCTTAGAGCCGTCGGTCTTGAATACCACTTTTTTGTTTTTCCACACCTTGGCGACCCAATTGCTACCATTGTACTCTTCGCCTCCGGTATATACATCTTCGCCCGCCACAAACAGGGAGTAGGCTTCGGCATTATTATCGCCGGTGGTAAGGGCATAGAGTTCGCTGCCTTTTTTCCACACCTTGGCTACATTTTTTGTACCGTTGAACTCATAGCCGGCGGTATATACCTTGCTGCCTGCCACAAATACGGAGTTGGCGGCTGCCTCGTTAGTACCTGTGGTAAGGTTGGTGGCGCTTTTGTTTTTCCAAAGTTTGGCGAAGTTGCCATCCCTCCCTGCGGTATATACTTTATCCTCCGATACGAATACGGAGTGTGCATAGGCGTTTTTATCACCGGTGCTAAGGGCATAGAGTTCGCCGTCGTTTTTCCACACTTTGGCTACATCTTTTGTGCCGTTGTTCTCATAGCCGGCGGTATATACATCGCTTCCTGCCACAAACAGGGAGTAGGCTTCGGCATGATTATCACCGGTGGTAAGGTCGTAAAGCTCCTTGCCGTTTTTCCATACTTTGGCTACGCTCTTTGCACCTGTATTGTCAGAACCTGCCACATAGATATCTACTTCCTTAGGCGGTTCGGGCGGGGTGGGTTTGCAGGCAGTAAAGCCTGTTGCTAACATTGCTGCTACGGCAGCTCCAACTAAAATTACTTTTTTCATAACTTTTTTGAAATATAGTTTTCTTTAATTTATAAAAACATGGGAATTCCAGAACAGATGGAAAGTTTCTCTTGCGGCTTGTTTGTGGCAAAGCATTTTGGAGATAAAAACAACGTTGAAACTAAATCAACAAACTAATCACGCTTTTTAAGGCTCAACTGAAAAAGCTCTTACAAATGTAAGATTTCGGCTGTTTAGCCGTTTTGTAAGATTCGGGAATGTTTTTGTATATTTTTCGCATTAACATTTGATCTTACTTGTATGAATCTCGCATTTTTAGACTATAATCCATTGATAGTCAATTGTTCTATCGTACAAATATTTTTCCCTGTTCCAGTTCCCTTAATTTTTTCAGTTGGGGAGGCGTCGGTATTGTGAGGGGGTTATTCCGGTTTGTTTTTTGAAGCTTCGGGAAAAGTGTGCGAGGTCGTAGAATCCGCATTCGTCTGCAATTTGTGTGATGGCGCTGTCTCCGGAAGCTAATTTCTTTTTCGCTTTGTCGATACGCAGGTGGAGTACGTAGGAGGAGGGGTTGTATCCGGATATGGCCGTCATTTTTCGGTTGAGTTGCGAAAGACTCAGGCAGAGTTTATCGGCGAGCATGGTGGGACTAAAGTGCGGATTTTGCATTTGGTCGTAAATGATGTCGGTGACACGCCGTAAGAAGTCGATGTTTACATCTGTTTCGGTTTTTTGTAAGTTTTTTTCCTTGTCTTTGAAAAGGTTTCTGATGTATTTTTCTTTTAGAATGCGTCTGTTTTCGAGGAGTTTTTCAATCCGTATCAAAAGCTCGTTGGGGTTGAAAGGTTTTCGAATGTAAGCATCGGCTCCGGCTTCGAGCCCCATCAACTGATCTTCGAGAGTCGTTTTGGCGGTAAGTAAAATCACGGGTATGTGGTTGAGTAGCTCGGATTGTTTCACTTCGCGGCATAGAGCGAATCCGTCTTTAATGGGCATCATCACGTCGGATATAATCAAGTCGGGTAGGAGTTCGTTCGCTAATTCGATACCTTCCTGTCCGTCTTTGGCCAGTATGAGCTTGTAGTTTTCGGGTAGGAGCGATTGGATATAAAACAGGATGTCCTTGTTGTCTTCGACCAGGAGAATCGATGTTTCTGCGTTTTCAGTGTTCGCCGTTTGTTTTTCTTGGGGCGGATTTTCCTTTTGTTTTTTCGCTATGTGCAAGGGCGGGAATGGAGTCGTTTTTTGTTGTTTGACGGGGAGCCGAAGGCTGAAGACGGATCCTGCTCCCATTTGGCTCTCTACGGATATTTTTCCGTGCATGGCTTCGGTCAACTGCTGGGTGTAGTGAAGTCCGATTCCGCTACCGCTGTTCCCGTCCATGTCGGAAACCTGATAGAAGGCTTCGAAAATCCGTTCGAGGTCTTCCGCCGGAATCCCTTTCCCGTTATCTCGTACGCTTATAAGTACTTCATTGTTTAAGGAGTTGAAGACCGATAGAGTTATTTCTCCTCCGGGTTCGGTAAACTTAATGGCGTTTGAAAGCAGGTTACGGACTATCTCGTCGATGTAGTGAGGCACCAAATCCATTTGCAGGGCGGAAACCTCGCTGTAAAAATTCAGTTCGATTCTTTTCTCTTGAGCAAAGAGGCGGTAGGATTCGGTGAGCATCCGAAGGTAGGCGATTATGTCTCCGGTTTTCCATTCGGGGGACTCCATTCCGGCTTCCATTTTTGCCATGTTTAGCATCCGGTTTACCAGTTGCAGGAGTTTATCTCCTTGTTTTTCCATCGCTTTAAGGTAGGACAGGTATTCGCTCCGAGGCATCTTCTGATGGCGTTTCATGTGGGCGATAAATCCTAAGATAATGGTAAGTGGTGTCCGGAATTCGTGCGTTACGTTGGTAAAGAAATCGGAACGCATTTTATCTACATTTTTCAGTATTTTGTTACTCCTGATGCGGTGTCTGTAGGCATATGCCAAAGCTGCTAAAAACAAGATCAAGAGGATGAAGGTAATGATGGAGGCCGTGATGATTATTTTCTTTTCTCGCTTTTGGCTTTCGTATTGAGCATTGAGCTGATCAATGCGTAGCATGCTCTTTTCGCGTTCGTAGTTGATACGCATGTCGATAGCCTGATTGATTTTACTTATGTTCTGTGTGCTGTCCTGATAAGCTTTGCTTATCAGGTACATGTTGAGGGCCTGGCGGTAGTTCCCTTTCTGCTCGTAAAGTTGATATAACAGGTCGTAGACTTTCGATATGTGTTCGGGAGTATTGATTTTCTCGGCTTCTTTTTTTGCCCGTAGTATGTATTCTTGTGCTTTGTCGATGTTTCCTTTCAGTAGATTTATCTGTCCTAAGGAAAGGCAGGCTCTCAACCAATGCCAAGTATCGGATATGTTTTGCATGATTTCATAGGCTTTTCGATATTCGATTTCGGCATTATGGAAGTCTTGTTGTCGTTCGTATATTTCTCCGAAGTGGATGTGGCAAATTCCGACTCCCAGTTTCGATTTCGCAACGATATTTTGCTCCATGGAATATCGATAGTAAAGAAAAGCGGAGTCGTATTGCTGCATCATTAGATGAATGGATCCGATGTTTGCATAGTTGATGGCTTGTCCTAAGGGGCTGTGCAGCTCTTTTTCATGCACCAAGGCTTCTCTGAAGTATTTGTCCGCTTCGGGCAGATTTTTCAGGGACAGGTATATGTTCCCGATACCGTTGAGCGCCTTTACTTTGTTCTTTTTTCCGGGAAAGCTGTTGCCTTGGGAATAGTCTTCGGACAGGCGTAAGGCTTTGAAGTGGTAGTCGGAAGCTTCGGGGAAAGCAGCGATTCGCCTGAAATCGGTTCCCAATTGATTGAGTATCTGTGCTATACTGAGAGTGTCCTTGGTGCGCAGAGCGGCATCCAATCCCTTTTGATGGTAGGTGATGGCTTCGGAGAAGCGGGACTTGTCGCGCATGCGCTGCCCGAGCAGCCGTGCGAGTATGGTGTATATGCTGTCATTTCCGTCTCTTTCGCTCTGTGCAAGGAGTATCCGTAGCGAGTCTATGGGATAGGAAGATTGGGATATGCGGCGTTTCCATTCTTTGAGATTTTGTTTCGGGAAGCTGCTTTTTCTTTCTTGCGTGCATGTTGTCCCTAAAAGCAATAGCGTAATAAACAGAAAGATGCAAAGGAATCCGTGATTTTTGCTACAGTTTGATCCGGTATTCATAATTTAAGATTGACAGCATTGTGTGGTTTAAAGTACAAAAATAGGGCAAGAATCCATGCCTGTCAATCATATAAAGATATGATTTTTCGCTCAGGCTGTACTCATATTAATCGTTCTTTTATGGCTTTTATGATGGCTTCGGACTTGGAGTTTACGGCCAATTTGTGGTATATGGCATTGATGTGTGTACGGACGGTTCCAATGGATATGTGGCAATTGTCGGCAATCATTTTGTAGCTGTCACCGGATACCAGTCGCTTGAGTACGTCCATTTCGCGTTCCGATAGGGTGTAGGAGTTTTGTTGCTTGTGATATGAGTTGAAAAACAGGAGTACTTTTCGGGCAATTTCGCTGGACATGGGCGATCCGCCCTCGCTGAGTTCGAGGATGGACTTCGTGATTTGTATTGCGGACGCTTTTTTGAGAAGATAACCGGTTGCGCCGGCACGTAAGGCATCGAATATCTTGTTGTTGTCCTCAAATACAGTAAGCATCATTACTTCGATTTCGGGATAGGCATCCTTTACGAGCCGAGTGGCTTCGATTCCGGATAAGTAGGGCATATCAATATCCATCAAAATAACTTTGGGAGGATTCTCTTTGCAGTTCCGAAGTATTTGTCGGCAATCGGGGTAGGCTCCCGAAAACAACAAACCTTCGGATTTTTGTACCAAGAGACTGAGGCTTTCGCGCAGGGCTTTGTTGTCTTCGTATATGGCTACTTTTATTTCAGTTTTCATAAGCTGTTTTTCTGCTTGTTACTTGAGTTGTATTCTGCGAAACTAAAGTTATATTTGCTCATTTATTTACTTGCTCTTACTACCAGTTTGATACAAGTTCCTGCTCCTTTGACGGATTGGATGTATAGTTTTCCTCCTATCTTTTCGGCTCGGAAACGCATGTTGCGAAGCCCGCTTCGTTCGTACTCCCGATTCGGGTCAAAGCCTTTTCCGTTGTCGGATATTGTCATTTGT
Organism: Porphyromonadaceae bacterium H1; assembly: GCA_001653155.1. Lineage (GTDB taxonomy): Bacteria > Bacteroidota > Bacteroidia > Bacteroidales > Paludibacteraceae > H1. Next base: position 3,358 of record BDEJ01000072.1, on the reverse strand, counting down.
ACTACGGAATGGGAGCAGGAGAATTCGATACGGGCTTCGCTGCATTCGGAGTATTTAACGAGGTTGTTCACAGCTTCCTTGGCTATCAGAAAGATGTCGCGACGCTTGTCCATATCGATCAGAAAGTTTCCTACTGTTTCGCTTTCTGTAATGTGAAAGCGGATGTCTTTCGACTCGAAGAGAGGAATGGCATATTCGCGTAAACGCAGGATGAGGGTTCTGATTTCGTCGTTCGAAGGTATGACCGACCAAATGATGTCATCCATCGATTCAAGCATGTTTTTTGCGTTCGTACCAATTTCTCGGATCATTTCCTCGACCTGAGGGTTGTTCTCTGTTCTGTTTTCATATTGCAATTGCAAGAGATCACTCATAATCGAAATGCTACTAAGTGTTGATCCTACATCGTCGTGTAAGTCGGAGGCTATTTTCAGGCGGATGCGCTTTTGTTTTTCCTTTTGTCGGCTACGATTTAGATAGATGGCTGATAAAAACGATGCTACGCTTAATGATACAAGGGTTATAAACCATCCTGTTTCCCAAAATGCGCGCCGTATCTCGAAGCGGAAACTCCGATTGTATCCGAGCCAGTTGCCTTTGTAGGAGGCATCCACAACAAAACGGTATTTTCCGGGAGGGAGGTTGATGTAACGTGCCTCGAGGTTTTTGGTCGGTAAACTCCATGTCTCATCCAGACCTTCGAGTTTGTAGCGGTAACGTACTTGTTCGTATTCGTTAAAGCAAACAGCAGTATAGCGAAAAGTTATGTTGCGTTCGTCTTCCATTGATGAGAGCAAAAGGCTTTCGGATTCTTTCCGGTTTCGCTCAATGGGCTCGTCGTTGACGGATATGCTTTCAATTAACAGATCGGATGGGATTTCACCGGAAAATTGTTGTACTTCGTTGCTCCAATTTATTCCGATCTGATCGCCACAAAATACATTTCCGTAGGAATCTACCGTTACACGAGCATCTCTTGCTATGTTCTCTATCAACCCATTGCGGTCGTCGACCATCATAAAGGATTCGTCGTAGGGATTGAAGTAGAGTAATCCGTTGTTTACAATCCAAAGCTTCCCTGCCGAATCGATTGTCATGTATTTTACGCAGAGATCCTTTAAGCCTTCGTCGGTACCGTAAGCCTTAAATGCAGTATTTCCTTGCTCGTCTTCCGTTATTTTTATCAGGCCTTGTCCTACGATGGTCATCCACATAGCTCCGGTGCTGTCTTTTACGATAGAATAAGTGTCTCCGGGCTTTATGCCGGTTTTATAAAGGGCATGGGCTATGCTTTGTGAGAAACTCCCTTTGTTAGGGTCAAATGTGCAGAATCCCATTCGGTTGCCTATCCATATCCGACCACGTTTGTCTTCGGCTATTGCACGGAAATGGGTTCCTGCCATCAGTCCGGAGCTATCTTTTCCATCTTTAAGGAAGGGAAAATAAGTGATGTGTCGGCGTGAGGAGTCGATACGGGCTATTCCCTGATTCCTCGTCCCCAGCCAGAGCTTACTGCGACTGTCTTCAAATATTTTATAGATGGTTTTATCACTTATCTTCGTCAGGGATTGGTCGGGCAGCCGGAAAGCTCTCAGGCAGTTGTTTTCTTTGTCGACATACCACAAGCCCCGATTAGCCGTTGCTACCCATATGCAACCCCGACTGTCTTTGTAAATATCGTAAATATTTAGTTCCATATCCGGATCGCTCTCTGTTTTTAAAAATATCCATTTACGGCTGTGGTATTTCCATACTGCCAATGCATAAGTTTTATGTACCATGCCAAAGTAATATGCACCTTCGGCTTCGTCGTGGCATACGGGCATCACCCAAGTGTAGTAATAGGGCATATCGAGCATTCGGAAGCGTTTCTTTCGGTGATTTTGTATCCACAGTCCTTTGTAATTGGCAATCCATAGCGTGCTGTCTTTCGTGATAAAGATACTTGCCTCTTGACTCTTCAGGGCTTCACTTCCTTCTTCTATAGCTTTTCGAACATTGTTTTCTCTATCGAAAATATACAGTCCTCGATCGTAGTCGCATATCCAAATCTCCTTGTTGTTACGAATGAGGAAATCGCTCATTGTCCAGATGTTATTCGTTTCTTCGTCGGGATAGAGAAAGTTATCCCATTTTTCATTCAACATATCAAAACGTGGGATGCCGGACATCCATGATTTTGTCCAGAGGTAATTGCTTTCTCTTTTGATCTTATATATGGGAGGCATTGAGCGATAGAAGTTCGCCTGCTTGTTGGGATATATGTTGTGAATCGCGTTTTTCTTTTTGTCGAGGGCAATCAGGCCGCATTCGGTCCCCAGCATGAGCCGGTTGCCATCGCTAACATGTCCGGTGATACCGTACACACGTTTGGCAAATGCCGGATTGCCTTTTGTTATGGGAGGGAGTTCGAGTTTATGGTTGATGATGCTTGAAAGGTCGGCTGTCAGACTGTAGAGACCGTTGAGCCCTGCAAGCCAGATTCTTCCTTCCTCATCGAGGTAGAAGTCGTTTATGTAACTTACCGGATTGCCCGTGTCATCTTCCGATAGATTGGAGAAGCTCTCGCTTCTGATATCCATCAGCGATATGCCGTGGGTAGCTCCAATTAACAAAAGGGTATCGCCTAATAGATGTAAACTCCAAAGCTCGTTGTCAACCGGTCTGTTTTTCTTCCCGGGTATGTGGCGAAAAGCTTTTATGTCGTGCCCGTCGTAGCGAAGTAAACCGTGTGAACTTGCCATCCATATGATACCTCGTTTGTCCTGCAGGAGGCTTTTTACATCCCGAACAGGCTCGTCGCCGGGATATTTTATTTCCTTGAAAAAGTATTCTCTCGACTGTGGTTTTAGTGGAAGCACGAAAGAGGAATGTTGGGCATGGAGGCCGATTATCCAGCAAGAAAGAATGGCAAGAATAAGTATGCGAAAGGATGTGTGTTTTTTTTCGCGGACTTTATGACGAACCGGGCTTAGTGAAGGTTTAAACATCGTGACTCAACATTTAGGATTGACATACAGGTAAACTCAATATCTGCCACCATGAAGCCGGGATGTCTAAAGTGGCGCTGCTTTTGACTGTCGACAGCCCTTCCTAATTGCTTGACATTGCTACGTGATGGCCTTCCTGTTGCGGGTATATTCTAAACCGTTTGAGGATTACGATGCTACAAATGTACGAACTATTTTTGTCTTCCGAGTCAATGTTGTCCTAAATATTTTGATAACCATCACAAAAAGGAAGTAGAACTAAGGAACAAAATGTTACCTTAGTAAAGAGTCCCCAACTCCTCTACTTCCTTTGGCATTGCTAACTAAGTATATATAGACTTCCGTTGCGATGATGCATCAGCAAAAGT
>BDEJ01000071.1 GCA_001653155.1 Porphyromonadaceae bacterium H1 | reverse complement strand
TATAATCGGCAAAACAAAATGTACAACTTTTGAAAACAAATTGTACATTTTTTGGGAAGACAAGACAAACAAAAAGGAGCGGGCTAATAACCTACTCCTTTTGCTTATTGTTTAAACACACATTCAAATCCTTTTCCACAGCATTATATCTACGTATTTTGAGGAATGGTTGACAGTTGTGTTTATTTCCACCTTTTCTGCCCCAGCAAACGGATTGGAGGAGCGCATGTTCTTTTCAAGCCAGCTACATAACTCTATGATGCTGCTTTTATTCGACGTGAAATAGAAGTAATTTGTATCTTTCAGGGTGTGTAATACATCCAAGTAATCTTTTAATTGCCAATGTCCGGAGTAAGTTCCTGCGTCGGTACTTAAATAAGGCGGGTCTATTAAGAACACTACATTAGAGCGATCTCGGTAGCGCGCAAATAAAATCTTGTAATCTTCGCGTACAACGCGCATACCGTCCAAATAACCATCCGCACTATAATCGCTCTGTCGGACGTTATTATAAAAAGCTTCTTTTATAAACGACTTTAAGTCGGTCTTATACTTCATCGAAAACATTAGACTGCTCGATAGCGTGATATAGTCTACAAAACCGTTCCTGTCGGCATCGGACAGCAGATCGATAACTTGGGAACGGTGCGGGTCGGTTATTAATTTGCCACCCGGATAGCATTCCAAAACACCTCGCAGCTTTATAAGCAGAGCGTTTGTCTCAGGGATATGCCGCAGACGCTCGCAGTAGTTGTCGAAATCGTTATAAACAACAGTAGCAGCGGGATACACCTGATGGGCAAAGTGCGAAAGCAACCCGGAACCACCGAACAAGTCAACGTAGGTATGTTTTTCGTTGAAATACTGTTTTAATGCTGCTTGAAAATGCTTTAAAAACTTACGCTTTGCCCCTGAAACGGCAGGGGCGCTTGATTGTAAAATTTTGACATCGTGTTCTTGTTTTATAAATTATTTTATATATTTGCACTCGTTACCAGCCTGTTATGGAATGGCTTTATTATTGTTTAACTAATTATATTTTTACTCTTATGAAAAAACTACTTTACTTTTTAGCGGTAATTCTTGCCGTAGTGGCTTGTAAGCCGCAAAACGCACCCGAAGAACCGAAAAAGAAAACTATCGGGAAGCTTGACCCCAATGCCATGATTTTACTAAAGCCCGAACGGACTAAAAGCGGCATGGCAAAAGCATTTATATACGACCTTTCCGCCCTCGAAGTCGTAAAGCAAGCAATGGCGATTAAATGGACTTCGCATTACTTTAGCAGTCGATATTATGAAGAGCCGAAACAAATCGGCCGCAGCTTCCCCGACGAACATAAAGATTTTAATAAACCGGCTCTAAAAATGTGGGGAACGGATATTATTGCTCAGGTGGGCGAGCTGGAACGCGATTTTATTTATGGATACGACGTATATATAACAGACGAGAAGGGCGACAGCATCGCCTACGTGCCGAACAAAACAATTGAAGTTGCACGCGAAAAAATAGAACGAGCCTATAACGATAGCAACTACACTGAGGTGTACAGGCTGTTCGATGAGGCTTTTACCTTTATCCCGCTAAAAAAGAAATAATTTTCAAAGAACGTTTTTAAACAGGCCGCCCGTAGGGGCGACCTGTTTTAGTTTTCGCCTATTACTACGTAGTGGAACTGCGAATCGGCGTATTGCCCTGTTGCCGAATTTCTAAATGCAACTCTAAAATAATTACCGCTAACTTCTTCTAAATAAAAGGTCTTTTCCGTGTCGATTGGAGTTATCAATACTGTGTAATTCGTGTTGCCCACTTCATGGTAAACAGTGTATCTTCCTACAGCAAATTTATACGGAGGCCTTTCCGACCCCTTAGCTCCCCATATTTTTGCCCCGCCACCGGCTCGGCCTACAGACCCGGCAAGCAGCACCCCGGGCATATCGGTTGCGCCTCCTACAACGAGCCCTTTTTCTTTCGTCATGTGCATGTAGTTTTTTTTGTGAGAAACGGCATAGTACGCATAGAACCCGTTAGAGCCAAACTTAACGCGCTGAAGAATGGGATTTGATTGAATACGCAAGCGACAGCCTGTAAATCGGAACAGGCCATTGTTGCGTATTGAATACTCGTAGCCGGCGCGGTAATTTCCCGCCGGCACATCGCTTATTGAATATGAAATATTGCTATCATAGGTCGCCCCAACGTTTCTTGCCGCTCCTATCTGCCTGTACTTTCTCCATTGTCCATCGCTAAGAACATACAGAGATATAAGTACATTATAATCTGACGTTCCGGGACTTTGAAAATATACGTTAGCCGTAAAAGTTACTTTCACGCCGTCGGTTGTAACAGGGATGTCTGTGCTTTCAATGTAAGTCCCTTTTATTATCGTTCCACTTCGCTCGATATTCTGTAGGTTGTGGTCAATGCTTATCTCAGAGGCATTCTTCATCTCAGCGATGCTTTCTATGTTCTTATCCGTTACAAGGAATCGCTCAACTCTACCTATCTTGTCTACGACACTTACATATCCGGTAAGCGAATCGACCTCAAGAACGCCGATTTTTGCTCCTCCATCATGCCTAAGCTCTATGTTTTTCGTTTCCTGGGCCGTACCGAAATTTTCGACTCCGGCCGCAAAAGCGCTTGGGTTGTTATCCATTCCGCTGATGTATGTTTTAACTTTACCGTCGACACTGCGTGCACCTATGATGTTTGACAGCAATAGCCCTCCGGCGATATCTGTAGTTCCTTTTCGTATCGCATCGGTGAGGTATTTAACCGAGGGTGGGGCGTCCTCGGGAGCCGGAGACCAGCCGGTTGCTTTGCTGCCTTTCTCGAGTTTGATGTTTCTAATTCGGCATTCGCTCGAGGATGGAGACACACCAAAGAAATTCACCCTGAAATTTTGTCCAGCGTTTATGTTGAAAGTCTTTGAAAACAATCCGCCATCTATAACATAACTGTAGATACCGTTTCCGGATTCGTTTTCTATCTCCACACGATAGTTAGAGTCCATCACGTCCGCTTCAAAGGACAAGGTGTATTTAGATGTTTCGCTCACGGATATATAAGCGCTTCGAGCAGCATTGTAATAGTTTCCGACAGCATAAAGCGCCTTTTCTACAACAGAAAAGCCCCCGAGGGTAGTAAATCCGCTGTAGTCCGCATTTGTCCCAACAAGCAGGTTTCTGCCTGTTATTTCAAGTGCGTTGATTGCATCGCCAATACCTTCCTCTATGTTTTTCATACTCCCGTCCGTGCTTCTGAAGCGTATGTTCCCGCCGATTTCGCCGGTATTGAGGTTAAAATAGGTACCTCCGTCGATGGACTGTATTACCCCGGTTCGGATAAACTGCCCGTTTATGGTCGTCTGGCCGTAGGTAAGCGATATGCCGCGTACGCCGTCGATGGGGGCGTGCAAGACCCCGATAAGGAAGTAGTAAGCGTCCGGAAAGGTATCGAAAGGTATTGCTTCCGTGTCGAGATAGATATCTCCGGCTCCGCCCGGCCGCGGGCAACGGGCGTAGATAAACAGCGAGGAGGCGGAGAGGTGGTCGGGGATAACCGTACTGCCTTGAGGCATAACCCAGTTTTCTATGCTGTCGTTGCGTATGGAAAAATGCGTAAGCACTCCGGCCGTCCACCAGAGCGTTTGCGGATTGCCCGCGTAATTGGGCTGCAGGAGGCAAGAAAGCTGGAAACTTTGGCTCCTCGCCCCGACGGCGAGCATCGACGTTTCGATGGACAGGGGCTTTATATGTCCGGTATCGAAATAGCCGTCCGGATCGAATACCATGTCGCGGAGTTCTTGGGCGTTTTGGTAGGCCCGGAAAGCCTTGCGGTTAATGCGGTCGCTGGTTACGACTACTTCGTTTTGCACGTTCGCGATGCCTCCGGCGAGGCGCTCGAGGGTTGTTTTCGTTAGCGTATTGGCGAGGTCGAACTGCAGCGTCCAAAAGTCGCTTATCCCGCGCGTGAGGCGGGTAATACGTATCTGCTCGTCGATTCCCAGCTGCGCATCGAGCAGGCGCACCGTGTCGCCGCATTCGACATTCTGCAGGTTTTGCTTTGCGTATATGGCGCTAAAGGTCGCCTTGTAGGCCACCTTTGGGTAGCTGTTTTGCACAAGCCAGCTTTGCGCGCGCTGCAAGAGCTCCTCCTCGGCAGCTTGGCGGTAGCTCTCCGGCATGGCTATATCGAGCAGGACATAACGATCCCCCACGGCCGGGCGAAGCTGTTGCGTGGGCAGCACAAAGCCGCTTTCTTCGCGGTTGTGCAAAAGGGTAAAGCGGTGCAGGTCGTGTCTGTAGCTGCGTATCTCGAAATCGTATCCGGCGCAATCTCCGGATAGGAAGCGCAGCTTTGCGGTAATGCCGTCGAGGAGGCAGGCGTTTACGTCGAAATCGAGCTGCGCATCGAAGAACTCCAGCTCGCTGCCTCCCAGCCCGGTAACCTTTCCGGCCCCGGTGGCGCCAAGGCGGGGGTAAATATCCTCGAAGCTTTTCGCCGCCTCGATAACGCCGTATATGCCTGTATTTTGCTCGATGTAGTCGCCGTTTTGCTCGGGGATGCGCAGGGGGCTGTTTCCGCCCCGGTAATTTGCCGGCAAGTTGCGCGCTGCGCCGAAGGGGTAAAGGCGCGTAAGCACCCCGGAACTGTTTACCGAGGCCCGCTCTATATCGTAAAGCGTCGAGCCGTATTCGAGGGTTAGCTGCCGGGCCGTGCTAAAGCGTTTCAGGTACACGATATTACCGACAATGGCGTATTCGGTTTCGTACTCCTGGGCGAGGCGGCCGAGCACGTCGAGGCAGCTCTCGTTGTTAAAGCTAAGGTTGCGGTACTCCTCCGGGGCGAAGACCTCGCCCAGCACCCAGCCGGCGCCGGACTGAGTACGATTCAGGTTTTTAACAAGCAGCTGCATAAACTCCTGCGGCGTAGCCGTAAGCGAGAACTCGCCCCGCGGGCGGGTCTCGGTATTGTCGAAAAGCAGGTACATCGTTTTTGCAAGCTCGTACTTCGAAGACTGAAAAACAGCATCGTAGCGGAAATTACGGCTGCTCGTTTTCTTTACCGTCGGCAGGAAGTTTAACACCCATCGGCTGCCCTGGTATTCGACGTAGTCGCCGAGCTGCAGCTCGCTGTATGTGCTTTGCTCCCAGGCGAGAGCGATACGCTCTTCGCCCATAACGGCTTTGAGTACGTTCGAGCTCTGCAGGGGCTCTAAGTCGAGTATTTTTACATTGCTTCTAAATATCGATATCATGGTAAGTGCGGTTTTTGGGGTTTACTTCTTTTAACGACAACTCGTAAGCTACAGCCACGCGTCCGGATTGCAGCGATCGGGGCTTCTTCGTGCAGACAGCGCCCTCGTAGAGGAGGTTAAGCGTAATACCGAGGTCGGCAATCTCCAGGGCGAAGGAGCCCGGCCGGGACATGGTTTCCCAGAACTTTTTGTACTTGCGCCAGAAATCGGCGCGGTTGGCCCCGACTATTAGGATGTTTATCGTAAAAGTCCGGCTTTTAAACAGCATCGGGCTGTTTACATCGACCTGCGCACCGTCCCTGTCCGGGAAATCGTGCTGCAGGCGCTCGCGGGGCTGCGGCGGCGACATAATTTCGAAGTAGGAGCCTTCGAGTATCGAGAGCCCGTATTCCGCTTGCGTGTCGAGCCCGTTAATTTTCCATTTTGCGTTCATACTACTGTACTTTTATTCCGTGGTTTTTGTGGTAAACAAGTATTTCGTGTATCTCTTTAAGCGCCTGCGAGGAGGACGCGCTGTGGTCGCGTATAGCTGCCAGCTCGCCGAGCATGCGCCCGATAAGGTCGATACCGCTGCGGTTCGCAGCAAGAATAGCGGCGACGTTTAAGCGCATAGCCGTTATCTGTCCGACTAAGGCGCTACCCGTCTCCTCGGTCATCTTCGCTACGTCGCCCTTGAGTCCGGAGGCCTCGCCGCCCGCGTCTTTCGAGGCGGACAGGTCGACGCCGAGCTTGTCGCTTAGCTGGCGGTACATGCTGTTTATAAAATCCTGGGCCGCTTGGGTCTTGCCCTCGACGGAACCGAGCAGGTTCTGCATCTGCAGAGTTGCTGCGGCTACTTTCTGCGTATCCGTAAGCGAGGTGCTGGCGTATATCGCCTTTACCTTCGCGGAAAAATCCGAGAACATATCGGCGAAAAAGACGGAATAGGCGATATCGGAGACAAGCTTTTTCATGGCCTCGCCGACGTGGTCGCGAAAATCGTCCACGGCGTCTTTGGCGCTGTCGAGGTTGGAGGTTATCGCAGACATGAGATCGGCTCCGAGCCCCCCGAAAATCTCGCTTAGATAGCCCTCGAGGTTCTTTAACGCTTCCTCGTATTCTTCGGCGTAATCGAGTGCGCTCTGCAGGGCTTTCTTGCTGCTGTCCTGCAACTGCTCGTTCTCCAGCACAGACTTGGCAAGCTCTTTATTTAGCCGTCCCTGCCCGTCGATAAGCTTCGGGTAAACGGAGAGCAGCGAGGAATAGACCGCCTTTTCGCCGCCCCAGCCGAACAGCCCCGTCTTCTCGCTGCCGGTCTTTACCGTAGCCCCCCGCAGGGCCTGCGCGGCCTTGTAGGACGCGTTCCGGAAAGCGGCTACCTGGCGAGCGTAGGCATTCGCCTGCCCGTAGGCGTCCGTTCCGGCGATGCTCTGCGCCTTTTCGAGCAGCTCGTTTTGCCGCATAAGGGCGCGGTTATAAGCTTCCTGCGTGTCGGCTTTGGCCTCGGCGATTTTACGGAGGGCTTCCTGGTGCGCCTTTTCGGCCTCGAAAACCTGCGTAAGGGTCGAGGTAATAAAAGCCACCGCAGCCCCCGCCTCGCCGCCTTGCTGGTAGCCCTGCATCGTAGCGGAAGCGATATCCATAAGGGATTCGATGCTGTTTGCCGCCGCGTCGGCCGCGTCGCCCTCTTCTTTCGAAATAAGCCGCAACAGCTTGACGGCCTGGTCGGCGTAGAACATCGCCTGGTTATAAGCGTTCCCGACCGATTCGGCGTAGGCGTTTACGGCTTGCGTATTGTTCTCGACCGCCGCCTGCGCCTTTTTTGCGGACTCTACGTCTTTCGCATCGTTCAGGTCTTTTTTTGCTTGTTTTAAGTCCTTGAGCGCTTTAATATAGCCTCCGAGAGACTGCTCTACCCCTCCGGAGCGGGAAGAAGTTACGGCGTTTATAATCTCCTGCCCCTTTTCTTTCGTAAGTTTGCCGGCTGCGATCTCGGCTGCTACGCGCTTCTTAACTTCTTCGAGAATACTTTTAGTAAGCTGCCGGTTAAGCTTTAACTTCTCGTCTGTGGCGGCGCGGTAGGCTTTGGATTCGAGTATCATGCCGGCGGTGGCGTCGCTAACTTGTTTGTCTTTTTCGCGGAGGGCCGCCTCGGCCGCCGCACGGGCATAGGCCGCTTGCGCCTGCAGGGCTTTCCGCCGCGTCTCGTCCTGCTCCTTGTCGGCCTCGCGGTCGAGTTCCAGGGCCCGCTCGCGGAGCGCCTTGGCCTTGTCCTCGTGCTCCTTTTCGATTTTGACACGGCGGTCGGCAAATTCGGCGGCAAGGCGGAGCGTTTCCTCGCCGTACTCCTTGGCGGTTTGCAGGCGTTTAGCCTGGTAGGACTTTATAAGCGCGCTCTTTTCGCTCTCGAACTTCGCTAACTCTTTAGGGTCAATATCCGTGTCGGCAAGGGTGGAGGCTTTCTTAAAACCTTTCTTGTCCTTATGCGCAGCGTTGTAGGCTTCGACAATGGCCTCCTCTTTCTCGCGAATGCGGCGCAGCTCTTCGGATTCTTCGAGGTCTATTTGCTTAATGCGCTTGTCGAGGTTATCGCGGTTCCGGTCGAGCTCCATCTGCGCGTTACGCTGTTGCAGGTCGGCGATCTGCTTAGAGAGCTCCTTGGCGGCATCGTAGCGCTGGCGGGCGGCTTTTTCCGCCTTTTCCCCTCCGCCTTCGAAGAGCAGGTCGGTAGCTTTTATCGATTCCGCAAGCGCCTTATTTGCTGCATCGAGGGCCTCGTTTTCGGTTTTGAGGGTCTCGATCTCTTTACTTAAAGAGTTCACCTGCGTTTCGTACACTGCCGTGAGCATTCCCTGCGATGCTCGCGCGGCAATGCCCGCTTCGCCGCCGTAGACGACGTTTCCGGCATCCCGGCTGTAATGATCCGATTTTCTTTTTGCCTCGGCTTTTTTCTTTTCCAGCTCGGCAATTTTGCTTTCGTTGTCGAGTTTTTTGTTTTCGTTTTCGACAATCCTGTCCTGCCTTGCCCGGGCCTGTGCGGCGGCGAGTATGGCGCTGGAGAGCCGCGTGTAAGCCGTGGCCCCTTTGCCGGCCAAAATCTGCTCTTCCGAGAGCTTGCCTAAGTAGTCGGGGTATAGCTTCTGCAGCTCCCGTGCCGCGCGGATACGCTCCCGCTGCGGGCGGTTTGCCTCCTGCGTGGCCTGGTAGAGCAGCTTTAACTTCGTGCGCTCTTCCGTCGCGGACTTGGAGCCCGTCGCCTGTGCGGAGCGATAACTCTCTGCCGCGAGTTCGCTTAGCCGGGCGCTTTCCCGCTGCGCTTTGCTTAGCTTGTTAAGCCAGATTATAAGAGCCGAAACGCCCGCAATAAGCACACCGATACCGCTAAGCATAAGCCTCTGCGCCGCCTTGCTGGAGAGGTTAAGCGATGCGGCAAGGCTTTCGGTTGCAGTGGCCCAGGCGATTTTGGCTTTAGTTAGCAAAACAACCGAGAAATAGCTGTCTTTGTTAATCTGCTCGGCCACCTGCTGCATACCGATAGAGATTGCCATAACCGACTGCAGGCGGGTCTGTATAAGGGCCAGCTTCTCCTGCTCGACCCCGAAAAGAGAGGCCGCGCCGACCCCTGCCGAGAGAGCGCCGGAGAGAGCCGTAAGGCCGCCCGCCGCGGCCTTGAAGCCCCGCTCGTCGTCGGCGAGTACTTTTACCTGTTGCGCTGTATCGGCATACTGGTCTGCCAAAGCCGCCAGGGCGGCGGCCTGCTTGCGGTACTCCTCGGTGTCCCGCAGCCCGGCGGCCTCCATGCGTGCCAGCTCTTCCCGCAAAAGCATAATCTGCGTGCGGAAGGAAGCGTACTTCTTGTTCGTATCTTCGAGCTGCCCTTCGAGCTTTTTAAGCTCCGCCTTTTCGCCCTCGAGGGACTTCTTTAGCTGCTCCTGCTCGGCCAGCAGCGCGTCCTTAGCCTTGCCCGGTACCGCGCGCTCGAGAAGCTTCTCCACCTCGGCAACGTTGCGTTCGATCTGCTTAATGCTTTTCTTCTGCTCCGCAATGCCGGATTTTAGCTCGTCTTTCATTTTTTTTGCCTTGTCCGTAATGTTGTCGAAGCGATCCTCGACCTTTTTACCCTCCGAGTCGACATTGCCGCCAAGGTTAAAATCTATATCTACCGTTTCAAGTGCCATTTTTTTAATGTTTAAATGTTATTATTCGCCGAGTAGAAAATCCCGCAGCTCGGCGTCGTCTTCGATTTCTTTTGCCGTTTCCGGGCGTCGCATCATGCGCGGCATGTCCGCGATTTTTAGCTGTAACGCCAGCCAGCTCTCGCCCCAGAGCACGTATTCCCGCGTCCAGCCTGTCTCTTTTTGCAGGGAAAACAGCATCCCAAAGAGGCTATGGGAAGGCTCTAACCTTCTTACCCCCTCTTTTCCGCTTGACCCGTCCTCCTCATCGTCGTCCGCATCTTCGAGAGGAATTTGGTAGTATTCGTAAAAGACTCCGGCCTCCCGTAAACAAAGAGCCAGAGCGCGATCTCCTGCAGCTGATCGGCCGTACAGCGCCGGCGCAGCACCCGCGCCAGGTAAGAGGCAAAAAGGCGGATGCGCCATTTCCCGTTAAGCAAACAGGCCGCTGTGCAGTAGCAAACCCGGTCGAGCTGCGATTCTATTGTTTTAAGAGAAAGGCTAAGTCCCTCGCCCCCCAGTTCCTGCATCTTGCCCTCGCGTCCGGAGCCCGCATAAACCCGCTCCAAGTCGCCCAGAGCGGCCATTTCGGAGAGGTGCAGCAGCGTTCCAAGGTACAGGCGCTTTACCTTAATACGCAGCACCCGGCGCCCAAAGAGGCGGAACAAGAAAGGGGCGGGGATTTTAAACCCCACCCCCCGCTCGAGCAGCACATCCGCTGCCATTACTTCTACCGCGTCCATTATCCGATTATAATAGAGGCCACGCCCGCCTTGGTGGGCTTAAGCACCTTTCCGGTTATGAGGACTTTAGCGATACCTTTCTTGGCGATATCGTACTGTATGCGCGCTTTGATAGACACACGCGGGAAGACGATTTCCGGGCCTTTTTTCGCCACGATCTTTACCGATTTCTCGATAACGCTCGCCGAATCAGGAGCTTCCCATTTCCCTGTCTTTACCGCCCCTCCGAGCACTTTAACCAGGGTTTCCGGGGTGAAATCTACAATTGACCAGGCTACGGTCGTCGTTTTTGTTCCGGAGAGCACCTCGATGGGGTCGTCGGACTCCTCGCAAAAATGCTCGACGTCTTCCGCGTCCGCTTGTTCGAGTGTTGCGGTACCCTCGTAAGTTACGCCCAGAGCCGCAAAGGCGGCGGAGGCTCCGCCGTCGCTGGCGATATCGCCTACCTGTATGGACTGCACGCCCAAAATTCTTTTTTCTGCCATAATCTTTTTATTTTAAAAGGTTTAATAATCTGTACAATAAAAACAAACACACAACAATACAGGACAGGAAGGCTACCGCCCAAATCGGAGCACTACCCTTGCCCTCCGAAACCGGAACGGGGTAGGATTCGCGCTCGACAACGCGCAGCGTATCGCGCAGCACGCGGTCGCGGTACCGGTAGCGAAAGCGCTCGATATAGACCGTATCGCCCGAGCTGCTATGTGCAACGCTATCGCGCAGGTAGATACTGTCGCGCAAAATACGGTCGCGGTACTCTAACTTTATCTGCTCAACAGGCAGATAGCGCAGGCGCGGCGCACAGGCTGCAAGGCTAATAGTCAATATTGTTATCGATAAGAATTTTTTCATATTTCGCTACTTTTCGCTCCAATTGTTCTATTTTACGCTTGTCGCTCTTAGAAGTCATGATTTCGGCTTTGAGCATCGCGATTTCTTCTTTGAGCGCGACATTTTCGTTTTGCAGTTCGTCCACTTTTCTAAGCAATACCTCCACCCGCCCTTCGAGCTGGTCGATAACCTTCTTCCAGGTATCGAGGGCCATGTCGATAGCTTCGATATTTTGCTTCTTGCGTCCGAAAAACCAGCCCGAAAAGGCCGCGGCCATGCCGGTGCCGAGCGATACGAAAATAGTTATTAAAGCTTCTGTCATAACACTTTATATTCTGTTTTTGCGTCGAAGCAGGGGCAGACTTTTATCCACTCCCGGGCCTCGATAGTGCCATTGCCGTTTCGATCCGGCGACAGGTCGCGATGCCCGCAAACCTCTGCAGAGGGATAGCGTTTTTTTAATTCTGCTATTAGCTTGCGCAGTTCCTGCTTCTGTGCCGCCGTCCGCGTGTCCGCAGGCTTGCCGGCAGCGTCCAGGCCACCTTCGTAGCAAATGCCGACGCTGTCCGAATTTCTTCCCTTCGCATGCGCTCCGACCTCGTCGATAGGGCGCATGGGGACACGCTCGCCGCTTTTCCGGATGTAGAAGTGGTACCCGGCCGAGTTAAAGCCCCGGAGGCGGTGGTCGCGCTCGAGCTGCTGCGGCGTATAATCCCTCGCCGAGCTCGTCGCGGAGCAATGCACTACGATTAAAGCTGTCCTGTTACGTTTCACGTTTCTGTTTTTTAGAATAAACCGCCGCCCCGGTTTTCGCGCTCGATCCTGGCAGACGGCGGCTCCCCTGAATGTTAGCCTGCTGCCTGCACGAGGGCGGCAACACCTTTGTTGTCGTTTCGACGAATACGCCCTCCGAGGCGGAGCAGTGAGCTGTAGATATCGCCGTAATAGGTCGGATCGCCCAGGTTCTCGAAGAATTTAACATCCCCCAAGGCCCGCTCTACCGAGTTTTTGTGCCATGCCAGGGCGGCGGCGTTGTCGGTTGCTTCGCCGACAGCATCCCATTGCTTCGGGGCCGGAGTGCCGGCATTGCTGTAGCGCATTACCTGCGCACGCATTATCCAGTTAAAGGAATAAAGCTTGCCCACAACCCCTGTTTTTTCGTCGTACGCACGCAGGAAGTCGCGCTGCGTATTGGCATCCATCTCGGCCGTCAGCTGCTCGTACATGTCCGCATCGAGCATAAGATAGCGGTCTGTTTGCGGAATGTTCTGTTTGTTAAACAGCTTCATAAGCGCCTTGATGTCCGCGAGCTTGGCGGCCTTCCGGTTGCCGGTTGCTTTATCCAAGTGCGCCGGCACGGCATCGCCCGTAGTGCGAAGAATAGCCGCTTTTTCGGTAGGCGACCAGCGATATAACATATTAAGGGCCGCTGATTCGTTAATCGCCGCGGTGGTCTCGGAAAGCACCGAGCGGCGTTTGTCGTAGCTTAGCTCGACCGTATCGGCGTTGGGGATGTGCACCGGATCGGTAGTAATCTCGTCGATAGCGTAAGTAATATCCACGTCGGTACGCTTTGTTACGGTTGCCGGAAGCGTAGAGCGATTTACCTTCGTACCCGGTGCAGCGCCCGCCTGCGGGATGTGTACTACCTTGCCGGCGAGAACGAACTGGTCGGCGTTGTAGGCAAAGTTCAAAAATCCGTTATCGGCCCACAGCGACTCGACGATATCGTTTTCCCAGATTTCTTTCTGTATCGCCATCGGCAGGACGCCACCGATTCCGGTACTGAACAGAGACAGACCGCCTGCGATCATGCCGGCCGCGAACAGGTCGCCGCCCAAAAACGAGGATAGCACGAGACCGATCGTTAAGTTAAAGAGGATTGCAAGAATTTTTTTCATAACGTTGTTGTTTTTAATTGGTTTGTAACTGGTTTTAAATAGTTTTTAAATAACATCTTTACTCGCGGGGGCGCTTCCCGAATTTCTCCTCGAACTTTTGTGCGTAGGTCTCGAAGTCGGAGGCTTTTAGCTCCGCGAGTTTCCCGGCACGGTCGAGTTCGTCCCAGCTCTTATCCGCGAGTTCGAGGCTTTTTTTGCCAGACTCAAGCTGTTTTTTTACCGACTCCGGCTTCGTAATGCTCCCAAGCAGGAGCTTAGTGCCTTCGTGGTCGTTTTCAAAGGCTTTGAGGGTGGCCTCTTTAGCTTTCGCGTCCAGGCGCCCGTCTCGAATTGCCGCATCGGTAAGCTGCAAAGCTTCGGCCTTTTGCGCCTCTTTCTTTGCCGCATCGATAGCGTCTAACTGCTGCTGCAGTTCCGCCGCGCGGTTGTCCGATTTCTTCTTGTCTGCGAGCAGTAGTTCTACCGCTTCTTCGATTTGCGCCGGCGTTGCCGTATCGGCAAGGTTCAGCGCGCTTAAGATTTCTTTTTTCATACTTTTTTTGTTTTTATTGGGTTCGTCTTTAATAAAATAGTCCGATAAATTAAGCGATTTATCCGCCAGGTTCAACTCCCGGCCCTCGTGGTCGAACAGGCGCAGGGCGTTGTGGTTTTTGCCGATAGGGACAACCGATATCTCGCGCAGCCGGCTGCGCAGCACGGTAACCGTATTTTTCGCGTCGAGCAAATGCTCCGGAGCATCGCTAAGATCGAGGTCGACCAGGCCCACAGAGGCCATTTTTATAATGCCGCGTTCGATTTTGCCGATAAGGCGCTGCACCTCCGTGTCCGGGTCGTCGTAGTCCGGACGCAAATCGGCAAGTATCTGCCCTTTTTCTTTGCGTATATTTTCCCAGACGCCAATCGGCATGCTCCAGTCGTTGTGCAGATAGAGCGCTACGGGATTTTTCTCGAATTGCGCCGTATCCACCCCGGCCGTAAGCACACGAAAGCCGCTCGTTAACGTCGTTTCGTCGAGTACCACAAAAGGGTATGTTTTCTTTTTTTCCATAAAAATATTTTTAATCCAAGGGCCGCCTATCCGGGTAGCTATTCCGGCGCAAAATCCGAATTATTGCAAATCTCCGCACTTTGTTTTCGGCGGCCCACTCTTTCCTGGGTTTTCTTGTTTTTTATGCAAAATTCCGTAATTCCTTACCCCCTTACAAATACCTCTGTCAAAATGGCGCAAGTATTTTTAAATCATGCCGTAAGACCCCAATTTTGCACAAAAATTACGAGTAAAAAATGGCAAAACAGCGAGCAACAAAAAAGGAATTAGAGCAAAAAAAAGAACTCGCCCGGATGTACTACATGTCCGGGGAAACGCAAAAGGCTATCGCCACGAAAGTAGACGTATCTGAACAGACGATTTCGGCCTGGGTAGACCGGGAGGGTTGGGCGGCACGCCGCGCCGGGGTAAACGTTACGCGTCCGGAACTTATTAACAAGTCCCTCGCGGCGCTTAATAAAATCCTCGACCAGGTGTACGAGAGCGACGATATCGAGCTGGTTAGCACCCTGCCCGACAAACTGGCAAAATTCGCCTCGGCGATAGAAAAATTAGACAAAAAAGCCAATATCGTTTCCACTATCGACGTCTTTATGGCTTTCTCGAAATGGATACAGTACCGCGCCACCTTCGACCCCGAAGTTACCCCGGAACTCATTCGGGCGATTAACAAGTACCAAGACCTGTACATTAACGAGCATATAACTAAAATGTAGCGGACATGGCAACAGCAACCCGGCAATTAAACAAGTGCTCGCGGGCGATCCTCGCCCTTGGCGAAGTAAGCCTACACGAGAGCCTAACGGAATGGAGAAAACACCGCGATGACACAGAAAGAACTTACCGAAGCGCTAAGGCGCTGGCAAATACGCAACGAAGAGGTTGAGCGGCAAACGACTGTAAGCCACAGCGAAAGCAAAGCCGACCAGCTGGCCCGGATAGCCCGGGCACGGAAGGATTACGCCTTTTTCGTGGAGTACTACTTTCCACACTTCGCCAAATGTCCCTCCGGAAAGTTCCAAATCGACGCAGCAAATAAAATCCTTAAAACCGCCAACCTCAAAGCGGTTTTCAAGTGGGCGCGGGCGCATGCCAAGTCCACCCACATGGACGTTTTTATCCCCTTGTGGCTCAAGTGCCAAAAAGAGCGGCAGATAAACGTTATGGTCGTGGTCGGGAAATCGCAAACAAGCGCCGACACCCTGCTATCGGATATACAGAGCGAGCTGCAGTACAACAAGCGCTACGCGCACGATTTCGGGGAGCAGTACAACTCCGGGCACTGGGCAGAAGGGTCTTTCGTAACGCGCGACGGCTGTGCCTTTTTCTCGCTCGGCCGGGGGCAGTCCCCGCGGGGTCTCCGCTACCGCGATAAGCGTCCGGACTACATCGTTATCGACGACCTCGACGACGACGAGCTGGTGCAGAACGAAAGCCGCGTTAGCAAGCTAACCGACTGGGTTAAAGAGGCGCTTTTCGGAACGCTCGACGGCGGGCGCGGCCGCTTTATTATGGTTGGCAACGTAATCGGCAAGGACAGCGTACTTAACCGGATTGCGGACACGCAAGGGGTGCACACCACGCAGGTAAACATCTACGACAAAAACGGAGAGGTTACCTGGCGGGAAAAGTGGACAAAAGCCGAGGTGCAGGAAATGGAAAAGTTTATGGGCTACCGCTCTTTCCAAAAAGAGTACATGAACAATCCGATTACCGAGGGCGCGGTATTTCGCAACGAGGATATCGTTTTTGCGGAAGTACCGCCGCTGCACAAGTTCCGTTTCCTGGTTGCCTATGCAGACCCCTCGCCGAGCAACAACGCGAACGAGCGCAAGAACTCCACGAAAGCGCTCTTTTTAATCGGAGCCCTCGAGGGCAAGTTTTACGTCCTTACCGGACGCCTCGACCGCACCACGAACGCCGAGTTCGTAAGATGGTTTTACGACATCGAGGAGTACGTAAAAGGCAAAACGCAAATCTACTACTACATCGAAAACAACACCTTGCAGGCCCCTTTTTTCGAGCAGGTCTTTATGCCTCTTTTCTTCAAAATCGGCCAGGAGCGCGGCCGACACATCGGGGTTATTCCGGACACGCGCAAAAAGCCGGATAAGTTTTCCCGCATCGAGGGCAACCTTACCCCCCTGGCGCAAACCGGCAGGCTTATTCTAAACATTAAGGAAAAAGACAACCCGCACATGCAGCGCCTGGTCGAGCAGATGCGCATGCTAAGCCCCGCCATGAAAGCCCCGGCCGACGGTATCGACGCCGTAGAGGGAGGGGTGTTTATCTCGAACAACAAGATTCTAACAATCGCCGAGGGCGCCATCGTTATAGGCGTCCGCAGGCAAAACAAAAAACGATACTAACATGAAAAGAGTAATTCTAAAAAGCATTGCAGCGCTTATCGCGCTACCCGCGCGCTGGGGGGCAAACCGGTTACATTTCAAAGCGGCGATCCGTAGGGCCGAACGGCTGTCGCGGAAAAAGAGAAAACGGCATTACGTCTACTTCCTTCGCGGAAAGTATCGCGTCTATAACCGGAAAGACGTGCAGCGCTTAAAAAACGCCGGGATAATCCGGACGAGCCTGAACTTAGAGAAAATGCGCGGGGTAATTCTCTACGACACGCTCGGGCACGTAAACCGGCACCCGCTTTACAAAAACATTAGCCTGCGCGGCATTAACATCGTCTACAACACTAACACGGAGCAGCCATGTACATTACAGTAAAAGAAATAAGCAGCCACCTCTACGGCGAACAGGTCGCCGCCATATCGGGGGATAACACCACCGACCTGCTGGAGGCCATCAACGCCGCTACCATGGAGGCACGCGGCTACTTAACCGCCTGGGATATCGACGCCGAGCTTTCCAAAAATCCGGACGCATCGCCCGACACGCGCAACCCCCTGCTTCTTATCTACATAAAAGATATCGCCGTGTGGCATTATATAAACAAGTGCAACGTGGACACCTCCCTCGAGCTTCGCCGCGACCGCTACGGGCGCGCCGTGGACTGGCTTAAAGAGGTGCAGCGCGGAGCGGTTAACCCAGGGCTTCCCGCTCTGCCGAAAGAGAATAAAACGGGGGTGATTATCGCCTCCTCGAACCCGAAACGAAACAACCATTTTTAAACGTTTATGGCAAAAAAGACACAACAGCAGCTGGTTGTAAACCAGGTTATCGTGCGCCCCGTAAACCGGCAATCGGTGGACGTGGGCAAATGGCGCACCGCCCTTAAATCGGCCGATCGGGGCAAGACAACGCAGCTTTACAACCTCTACGAAGACATCCTGCTCGACGGCGTGCTCTCGGACGCTATCGACAAGCGCATACGCGCCGTAACCGGTGCAAACCTAAGCTTCCAGGACGCACAAGGAGAGGAAATACAGGAACTAATCGACCTTATCGACAGCGAAGAGTTCGAGTACTTGTTGCAGGAGATTATGCAGGCTTACTTTTGGGGCGTGTCGGTTCTCGAGCTCAGCTTCGATGCCGAAAAAGGCATGGAGGTTTATTCCGTGCCGCGCAAGCACATACGCCCCGACACGCGCACAATCGCGCTGCAGGAAAACGACAGCGAGGGAACAATCTCTTACGCGGATCTGCCGAACATGATAGAGGTGCGCAACCGGAAAGACAAGCTGGGTATTATCCTGCGCGCCTGCCCCTACGCGATTTTTAAACGCGGCGGATTCTCCGACTGGGCGCAAATGGTCGAGATATTCGGGATGCCTAAGCGCATCGGGAAATACAGCATCTACGACGTAGAAGCCCGCAAACAATTAGAAGAGGCCTTTAACAGCCAGGGGGCGGCCGCGACGCTTATCGTGCCGAAGGAAACGGACGTAGAGACCGAGCAAGGAGGGGGCAGCATAAATTCGACCCTCTACAAAGATTTTATAACTACCTGCGACGAGCAGCTGCTTATCTCGATACTCTCGCAGACCATGACCACCATAGACGGCAGCAGCCGCTCGCAGTCGGAAACGCACAAGGAGGTAGAGGAAGAGGTAAACATGCACGACCTGCGGGCCGTGCAGCGGGTGCTAAACAAGCGCCTAAAGCCCATACTCGAAGCCCGCGGATACCCGGTTAAGGGGGGTAGCTTTGTTTTCCCAAAAGCGCTTGAAAATTTAACAGTCGAGCAGCTTATAGCCCTATCCGACATTATCGACATTCCCGCTTATTACCTCCAGGAGCGCTTCGGTATACCGCAAGCCTCCGAGGGAGACATAATCGCCAAACGGCAAGCGCCGGAGCCGATGTTTCCGCAGCCGCAGCCGGAGGAGAAAAAGGAGCCCGAAACCGAAAAAAAGAAGAAAGAAGAAAAACTATCGGACGACGACCGGGGCTGGCTGCTTAACCTCTTCGACCGTTTTTTCGCATTCGCCCCGACACCCAGGAGCGGGGCCAAATCAAGATTGAGCTGGATCGACTCTATCGCTCGCACAGCCATTAACCTGGCCGACAAGGCCGAGCTGGGAATAGACATCGACCGCCTTTTTGCCCGGGCGCTTGAGGAAATATACCGAAGCCGCGGAGACGGCGCTGTTAACAAATCGCTTTTCGATATTTCCAACACCGCACTGCAAAAGGCGGTCGACAAGTCTTTCAAAAAAGCGGGCATCGAGTTCGGCAAGAAAAACGAGGCCTTTATCGCGGAATTTAAGCAGAATACGGCCATTTTCGCGGCCTTTAAGGCACACCACCAAGGGCGCGATATAGCGGCGATGCTGTTTAACGAAGAGGGCAACCTGCGCCCTTTTCACGAATTTAAAAAATCCGTGCTGGGTACCTCCATCGACCGGGATTATAACCGGAACTGGCTGCGCACCGAGTACAACATGGCGGTACGCTCCGCACGCACGGCGGCCGATTTTAAGCGCTACCAGGCCACGGCGCACCTTTATCCGAACCTCGAATATCTCGAAAGTACGGCGAAGGAAAAGCGGGACGAGCACCTTGCCTACGTCGGAACCGTGCTACCGATAGACCACCCCTGGTGGAATACCCACATGCCCCCGTCGGACTGGGGCTGCGAATGTAGCGTTCGCAACACCGATAAGCCCGTAACTCCCGTGCCCGCCGGCGGAAATGATCCGCTGCCGGTATTTGCGAACAATCCGGGAAAAACAGCCGAATTTCTAAACATAAACGAGCACCCGTACACGAAGGGAGTCGCTGCCGATCTGGCGGAGGCTATCCGGAAAGCGGCAAAGGAATACATCGAGGAGGTAAAGGACTTTTTTGTCCGGAAGACATTTAAAAACGGGGGCAAAGTTCTTGCGCACAAAAGTATAGACAAAAAAGCGGGAGATTACAAAGCAATACTAACCGTTGCAACCGAATTTGCCAAAACCGGAAAAACGGCCGTATTAACGCCCAAGCTGCATCCGAAATCGGAGGAGTACAAGGAAGTTTACGGGCAGCTTAAAGGCACGCGCTACTGGGGCAAATCGCCGGACTTGCGGATAGACGGAGTTTTCTACGAATACGAGGGCTATGTGTCGCCTTTTAAAAAGAGAAAAATTGCGAACATGATCTCCCACGGGGCCGCCCAATCGCAGTACATTATAATTAACAACAACAAAGGGGCATCGCACCGCTACATCCGCAGAAGCATCCTAAGCCGTCTTAACGATAAAAACTTCAAAGGCGAGATTAAAGAGGTGTGGGTTTACGAGAAAGGGAAAGTTACGCTGCTCTATAAAAAACAGCAGGGAAGCTAATGCCTCCCCCTGCAAGCGCACGTGCCGTAGCACAGCTAAGTATTTCTACCTGCGACAAAAATACAAATTTATTTCTAATAAACAAACAAAACGGCAAAAAAAATGACAATTGAGGAGATAAATCGCAGGGTCAAGGAGCGAATTGCGGAAATTCGCGCTTACAAGGAGCAGAACCTACCCGATATTGTCGGAACCGAGGCCGTAAACCACTACCGAGAGTCCTTTCACAACGAGGGTTTTACGGATAAGACGAAGCGGCCCTGGCAGGATGTTAAACGCCGCGACCCCGCGTCGCCCTGGTACGGCTTCGATCCGGACAACAAAAAACACTTCTCGCAAACCCGGGCAAGCGACAAAATCCTTACAGGCGACAGCAAAGAACTGCAAAACTCGATTACCTACGCCAAAAAGCCCGGTTGTGTTACCGTCTACACCGACAAGCCCTATGCCGCTGTGCACCAGTTCGGGCTCCCGGCAAAGATTTTCGGGAAAAAGACTTTCAAGATGCCGGCGCGGCCCTTTATTGGTCGCTCGGAAGTACTTATGCAAAAGATTTACGACAAAATTAAACGAGATTTAAACAAAATTTTATCCCTATGAAAGAGCTATTTAAAACCGTTACGGGACACATTGCCGGAGTCCCCGGCATAAAGTGGGTGGATATGGACAAGGGGCAGCTGCGCGCCTCCGAGCGTCCGCCGCTGGCCTATCCGGCTGCGCTGGTAGAAATCGGCATCCACAACATCGAGGAAATAGGCGGAGGGCTAAAGAACCAGACAGCCACCGTTACGCTGCGCCTGGCTTTCGACACGGCAGCCAAGCGTACCGCCGGCACGACGCCCGAGGCGGCGCGCGAGGCCTCGCTGGCCTACCTCGATAAAGCAAACGAGGTATTCGAGGCTTTCCGCACCTTCGAGCCAGAGGACTGGGCGGCCTTTTCCTGCCGCGAGTTCGTACAGGAAGAAAGCCGGAGCGACGGCCTGGTTGTTATCCGCCTGCGCTGGGAAACCAACCGGATAGAATAACGAAAGCCCCGAATTACGGGGCTTTCGCGTTTGTGTGTCTTTTTATTAATCGATACACCGAGCTGCCGACCCAAAGGCACCCGGTTGGCGTTCGGAGGCCGTACCGGTTAAGCATTTCGGCAATCGTATTGTAGGTTTTACCCTCTTCCCGCAGTCGCTTTGCAACTCGGAAGGACATAATGTTTTGAGGGTTTGTTAGCGACTGCATTTTTCTTGCAAGTGCACCCGCCCGGGCGCGCTTTAGCTGTCGTTCCTTCTGCTTTTTCTCGCAGTAATTTTTATGCGTCCACCGCCCTAATTTTACGCCCTTGGCTTTAAGCTGCGCGAGGGCGGCCTTGGTGCGGATGCTTATCTCAAGCCTCTCTTTTTCCGCAAAAGCAAAAAAGAGGGTAAGCATAAATTTGTCCGCATTCCTGCCTACATTACAGAAAAATACCCGCTCCGGAGACATTTCCTCGACAAGTTCGAGCGCCTGCCTGGTATTGCGCAAACGGTCTGTTTTTGCGATTACGAGTACAGCGCCCTCGCGCCTTGCATGTTCTTTAGCGAGTTGCAACTGCGGTAGAGCGTCCGTATTCTTGCCGCTTTTTACCTCCTCGTACCAGCGCAGAATGTCGGAGCTGCGCACATTGTGCTTTATTATCTCCTTTTGCGCTTCGAGGCCGAGGCCGCTGCGGCCTTGCTTTTCGGAACTTACTCGTATGTAGGCGATATATTTCATTTCAATTTCAATTCCATTGCCCCGCCCGCAAGGGGCGGAGCTGGTGCGATTAATTTACTTCGACTTTTTCGTTATAGAAATCGAGGTTGTATTCGTCTCGACCTACCTTGTGCGCCGTGCCTTTTACGAGCCACATGCGCGCAAAGCGACCGGATTTGTTTCCATGTCCGTGTGCGAAATTCACAACCACGGCGTTTTCGGAGAATATCCAGCGATGGTACGCACTCCCTCTGCTTTCGAAATTTTCGAGGGGCTCTGCGTTTTTGTTCATCGAGAACGCGACTTCGCGTGCTCGGGTTTCGTTTGCAAATGTTATTTCCTTCATGAGTTTTGCCCGTGTAGCCGATAGCGCAGCTTTTTTTTGTTAATATAACTCTATATGACTATACTCAACAGTTGAAGATCTCTTTTTTAGAATATCAAAATCTTCATCTCTGCAATAAAAAGACTTTTCACGATATTGATACCCATCCCAATGCCCGCACCACTTCATGCATTGATATTCAACCTCCCCGAATAAGGGAGAAGACATAAATGAATTTATACTCTCCGCCGCGTTATTTACATTAGTGCGGATGATATGTTTTTTAAACCCTTTTTTCATGTTTGTATGCACTAAATCCGTGTCGTGCGCAACTTTTAGTTTTTACAATTTATTTTGCGTTTATGTATTCCAGTTCTGCATCGAATGGCTCGTTGTCAATCCATTCGTCGCGAAATTCCGGGGTGTAATTTTCCGGTTTTTTGGAGCCGCTGTAATACTCCGAAAAATCAATATCCCAGTTGTTCCACGCCCAGCGTATATTTTCGTCCACATGCGCGGCTAAAGAGCCGTCGTTGGCGTGGGTGCAGTTTTGTAATGTGCTTTTTAATTCTTCTCTTAATTCTTCTACTGTTTTCATTTTCTTTTTTGCCCGATATTGCACCGTCGTTGCCGCGTTTAGTTTTTGTTTTAATTTGATGATGCAAAGATAAAGTGATAACTTTAATCCTGCAAATCTTCAATTAACTTTTAACTTTAATTAATAATGCGGCTTTTTAGGCTATCGCTTTAATATGCTACTTTTGCATCAAGTTAATAAACAAAAAATGGGA
>BDEJ01000070.1 GCA_001653155.1 Porphyromonadaceae bacterium H1 | reverse complement strand
AAAAAGTTGCAATATGAGACATTTAACCCGGGAACAAAGGTACACAATTTCTGCCATGTATAAGCAGGGTTGTACGCAGAAAATGATTGCACAGGCAATCGGTAAAGACAAATCGGTCGTGAGCCGAGAGCTTAAACGAAACCGTAACGAGAAAGGAAAGTACAGGTTTTCTTATGCTCAGAATATGGCCGAGATCCGTAAGGAGCGCAGTCGGCAGCCCCGGAAACTAAAGCTCGGACTAAAAAGGCAGATTCTCCGGCTTTTACAGCAACAATGGTCTCCACAGCAGATCGAAGGAAGACTTAAGCTCCGCGGAGAGCCTTACGTTTCGCATGAAACCATTTATAAAATCATCCGAGCCGATAAAGCTGCAGGCGGAAAACTCTACCTGCATACCCGGCACAAGATGAAACATAGAAAGAGGAAGCAGCCCAAGTCCGTATCCATTAAGAATCGTGTCGGAATAGAGCAAAGGCCTCCTGTTGTGGATCTCAAACAACGCTTTGGAGATTGGGAGATGGACACCATCATCGGGAAAAACGGTAAAGGAGCTATCTTGACCTTAGTAGAAAGAACTACAGCTTTTTGCATGGCGCAAAAACTGCCCAAAGGGAAAAATGCAAAAGAGCTTTCAAAAATCGTTTACGCTATGCTGCTGCCATACAAAGAGCATGTGCACACCATCACCGTAGATAATGGTAGTGAGTTTGCAGATCATCAAACATTAGCCAAGAGGCTGAACACACAGATCTATTTCACTCATCCCTATTCTTCCTGGGAAAAAGGATTGATTGAGAACACAAACAAACTCATAAGGCAGTACATCCCTAAAAAATCAAATTTCAATGAATTTAGTAACAACATAATCAAACAGATACAGTACAAAATCAACGAAAGACCGAGATACAAACTCAATTTCTATTCCCCAAAAGAAATCTTTTTCTTAAATTTGAAACAAAAAGTTGCATTCTCTGGTTGAAACTACG
>BDEJ01000069.1 GCA_001653155.1 Porphyromonadaceae bacterium H1 | reverse complement strand
AAAGCCTATGCTGAAGCTAAAAAACGTATCAAACTCGACTTCCCGCAGGAAAGCTGGAAAGCTTTCGGATTCGACGACAAGAAGTAAGAGATTGCTGCGAAGCAAAAATTAGAAATTGGGTACGTAGGGGCGAACCGCAAGGGTACGCCCCTGAAATACCCGCCCGAAAAACAAAAAAATATAAGGGCGAAAATTTCTCGCCCCAACAAATAAAGTAAACATCAATTAAAATTTTAGTGAAAATGAAAAACGTAGTACAAAAAACAATGACGACCCTCGCCCTGATAGTGGCGATGATGACCGCAGGTGCCGGCGTGCAGGCACAAGTAAACATGAGCCGCTACATCACCCTCACCGTATGGGGCGGCGAGCATATAGCGCTCAGCTTACAAGCAGCCGCAGACAATACTCCCGTACGTATCGTAAGCGGCTCAATAACATGGAATATCACAGTCGGTACTTCAAAGACAAGGAAATACTGTCTCTCAGATGGCACTACCATGACCATATATGGGGATATTACAGGATTTGACTGTAATGGTAACTCTAATAAAATTGTTTCCATTGATGTAAATAATAACACGGAGTTGAAAATATTGAATTGCAGTAACAATCAACTGACCTCCCTTGATGTAAGCGGATGTACGGCTTTGACTACATTGGATTGCCGCCTCAATAAGCTTACCTCCCTTGATGTAAGCAACAATACGGCTTTGAAAATATTGAATTGCTGGGATAATCAGCAGCTTACTACTCTCGATGTAAGCAGTTGCCCTGTGTTAGATTGGTTGTATTTTGGGAACAACCCGCAGCTCAAAACCCTCAACATAAGCGGATGTAGTTCGTTACGGACAACGATGGATTTCCAGGATTTTTCCAAAATTGAGGTTATCAAAGCAAGCGGGTGTAGCTCGCTGACCGAGCTATACTGTTCAAAAAAGCCGGTCAAAGAGCTCGACCTTACCGGATGCAGCTCGCTCAAAAAACTGAAGTGCAAGCAAACCAAGCTTCAGACCCTCAAGCTGGAAGGCTGCAAAGCCTTGGAAGAACTCGATTGTGCCGAAAATCCTTTTCTGACTTCACCGCTCGATGTAAGCGGTTCGTATAATTTGAAAAAGTTGTATTGCCATAGCACAGGCATCCCCTCGATCAACGTAAGCGGCTTGAATAAACTGACCAAACTGGATTTCTCCTATAGCGACAACCTCACCTCCATCAATGCAGACTACTGTAGGTCGCTGACCTCCCTCTATTGCGGAAACAGTCCGTATCTCTACAACATACGGCTCTACGACTGTACGGCTCTGAAGACTGTAGATTGTGCCGAAAATCGCTTAACTGCCTGTATGCTGGATCAGCTCTTCCGCGACCTGCCCAAGCGTCAGCCGGGCGACGGAGCGGAAATCTATATAGGTCTTAACCAGGGATACCGTAATTGCCGCACCCCCATAGCCAAAGACAAAAACTGGAAGGTGATGGAGTGGAAAGGAGGCAACGAAATTGTCAACACCAACTTTACCTGCAAGGACTATGGCTTCAGTATCTGCGGAAAACGCATCTACGAAGATATTAACCACCTGATCGACAACGGGCTCTTCGACTCTTCTGAGGTAAGCGGTAGCGTCAGCTACGACCCCGCCACCAAGACCCTTAGCTTGGAGAACGGATGGATCGTGTCGCAACACGAAGATGTAGATGCTTTGGTAAACTTCGATAATGAAGGAATGATTATCAAAGTGAAAGGTAGTAATTGTGTGATTGGAGTAGAGCAGCAAATCGCTTACGGAGATGGGCTGTTTATGGGCAAGCATACCATTATTGAAGGTTCGGGCGGAAAAGATGTGTTGTATATCCCGGTCAACTCCGGCGACGAGGGAATAAGCGCTTACGATGACGCCAACCTCACCGTTCGGAAGGGTGTCTATGTAAAAACAGACAAAATCAGCGGTTCGGGAGGGCTTACCGTAGATAATGCCACGTTGGAGACTTACAGCAGTTCAAGCATTAAGGATATCGCTTTCCTTACCCTGAAAGGTACGGCTATTACACAGCCTGCCGGCGCCCGCTTCGACAAAGGTAAAAAAGCCATCGTCGATGCCAAGGGTAATGTAGCAACAGGTGTCAAGATAGAGCCGGGTACGAGTGCCTTGCCTGCTACCCTTACCGATGCGGGCATAATCGTACGCGGCGAGCGGGGTGTGTTGTATGTCGAAAAATCGCCCGGAGCCACCGCCACACAGGTAGCCGTGTACGAAATATCGGGCATGCTGGCAGGCAATTACCGTCTCAATGCCAATACTACCGCCATACATCTCCCTGCGGGCTTCTATACGGTAGTAGCTGCTAATGCCGTGAGCAAGGTGATAGTGAAATAGGTGTTGGAGGCGGGCTTTCCGCCCCCAAACACGAAACCAACCTGCCTTACCCTCCAACCGCCGGTGTCTATGCCGTACAGGTAAACACCGACAAGGGCATCGCCACACAGCGCGTGGTGAAGAGGTAGAGCAAAGCCTGTCCCGGAATAAAACAAGAAGCCCTGCTTTTTAAGCAGGGCTTCTGTCGTAAAAGGTCATCAGGAATTGCTTGATGCATCAATCATCGTAACGAATAACATTGAACTTGAGGTCGAACTTGATTTCGATACCGTTGTTCAAATCGATCTCATAGTCGCGACGGTCGCGATTGATCTTCACGATCCAAAAACCGGGATGCTTGGAGGCAACGTAGTCCTGTATCGGTTTGGGAACGATGGCGGCAGGCACAGTATCTTGTTTGCAATCCACATCTTCCCATTCGCCTTTGCGGTCAAATTCCACTTTATAGCCGTTTTTGAAATAAACATCGTAGGATCTCGAAACGACTTCCTGTTCCATTGTTATAAAGGAAACATCCTGTTCGTTAAAATGAGTCCGGATAAACTTTTTGGAAACTTCGGGTAATTGAGTGAAGTCAATCGGTCTATCATTATCGGCTTTGAGTGAGCAAGAGCTGGCTACGGCAAAAAGCGCCAACATAAAAAAAATTGTTTTCTTCATATTAATCTATTTTTATTCATTTGTCGATAGCAATAAGGCAAAGTCCGTACCAAAAGAAAATATAACGAGAAATTAGCCTCGATTTTCTTCTCGGGCATTCCCTTAACCTCAACAAAGCAAGGGAAGAAAGAGTATTTGTAAATTTTGTTAAGGCCCAATTGGGATATTCTAATCCTCTTCGTCCTTCTTCGTGGCTTCGTATTCCTTCAGGAGTTTGTCCTGCACATCGCTTGGAACAAGCTCATAGCTGGCAAACTTCATCGTGAAAGAGGCACGCCCCCCGCTAAGCGAGCTCAAAGATGTGGAATAAGAAGACATCTCCTTAAGAGGAACTTTCGCCTTGAGTTTCTCAAAGCCTTTCTCACTCTCCATACCCATAATCATAGCTCGACGGCTTTGCAGGTCACTCATCACATCACCCATGTATTCGGAGGGGACAGAAACCGTAACGTCGTAAATCGGCTCCAGAATCTTTGGATTGGCATTTTTAAAAGCCTCGCTAAAAGCGTTACGGCCGGCCAGCATGAAAGATATTTCATTGGAATCCACCGGGTGCATCTTACCGTCGTAAACAACCACACGGACATCGCGGGCATAAGAGCCCGTAAGAGGCCCTTGCTCCATACGTTGCATAATACCCTTCAGAATTGCCGGCAAGAAGCGGGCATCAATAGCCCCACCAACAATACTGTTGACAAAAACCAGTTTTCCCCCCCAGTCGAGATCGATTACTTGCGTATCGCGGGCTTGAACCTTAAAATCCTGACCATTGAATTTATACACCTCAGGCATGGGCATGCCTTCGCTATAAGGTTCGACAATCAGATGAACCTCTCCAAACTGGCCGGCACCTCCCGATTGCTTCTTGTGACGGTAATCGGCACGAGATGCTTTGGTAATCGTTTCGCGATAAGGAATCTTGGGCTCGATAAATTCGATCTCGATCTTATCCAGATTCTCAATACGCCACTTAAGGGTTTTCAGATGGAACTCTCCCTGACCCGATACAATGGTTTGTTTGAGTTCTTTGGAAATTTCAACAATCCAAGTAGGATCCTCTTCCTTCATGCGGCTGAGGGTCTCGCTCAACTTTTCCGTATTGGCTTCGTTACTTGCTTTTATGGCTCTCCGATAACGGGGTTCGGGATATTTTATGAAATCAAAGAGATTCTCTCCTCCCTTTGCATTCAGCGTATTACCGGTATAAACATCCTTGAGTTTTACGGCAACACCGATGTCGCCCGCTTTGAACTCCTCGGTTTTGTTCCGGATTTGTCCTGCTGCGCGGTACAACTGAGCCAGACGTTCTTTCGAGCCTCTGTTGGCATTGCTTAAATCATCACCTTCCTTCACACTTCCCGACATCACTTTAAAATAAGACACCTCGCCAATGTGTTGCTCTACCGTAGTTTTGAAAAAGAAGAGGCTGGTAGCAGCCTTGGCATCAGGTTTTACCTCCTCCGCTTCGGAGTTGAGGGGTGCCGGCATCTGATCGGGCGAGGGAGCCACCAGGGACAAGAAATTCATCACACGGTGCACGGCCAT
The DNA here is from genome assembly GCA_001653155.1 of Porphyromonadaceae bacterium H1. Taxonomy (GTDB): domain Bacteria; phylum Bacteroidota; class Bacteroidia; order Bacteroidales; family Paludibacteraceae; genus H1. Next base: position 3,471 of record BDEJ01000069.1, on the reverse strand, counting down.
ATTCTTTTCTGCCGAGCAGCAGAACACAGGGAACAAGCTACGAGACATCATACCTTTTTGCAGGCCATCCCGCATTTCCTCCTCTGTAAGAACTCCCTGTTCGAAATATTTTTCCATGAGGCCTTCGTCGTTTTCGGCTGCCGCCTCGAGAAGGGCCTTGTAAAGTTCATCCGCACGCTCTTTCTCCTGAGCCGGTATTTCAAGAACATCCGGAGCATTAGCACCGGGTTTCCATTGATACATTTTTTGTTTCAGCACATCAACGATACCGACAAAAGACTGTCCCGAACCCACGGGATACTGCACAGCAATCACTTTGCTGCCGTACATATCTTTAAGACTGTTGAGGGTATTCTCGTAATCCGATTTTTCATGATCAAGGTGATTGACCAAAAAGAGCAATGGCTTGTGGAGCTGCTCGGTATAGCGGAACTGATTGATTGTCCCTACCTCGACACCGGAAGTGCCGTTAATGAGCATCAGGGCCAAGTCGGTAACATTGAGGGCCGAGATGGCTCCTCCTATGAAGTCGTCGGAACCGGCGCAGTCGATAAAATTCATCATTTTTTGCTTCCACTCAAAAGAGAACAGCGTGGAAAAAACCGAATAACCATACTCCTTTTCAACCGGGAAATAATCGCATACCGTATTCTTGCCTTCGATACTGCCTCTACGTTTTATAACCCCACTCTCGAAAAGCATAGCTTCTGCAAGAGTGGTTTTCCCCGAACCGGAACTTCCCAATAGAGAAATGTTCTTAATTTCATTAACTTGATATACTTTCATAATATTCTAAAAACTTAAAGATTTGTTGAATGCTGTTTTCCTAAAAACGGTCGGCAATTTAGACATTTTTTAGGAGCAGGAGCCGTCGCTTTATATGTTTTACAACATGAAAAGCGAGATTTTAGAACAAAAAAACATTTTTTTATTACTGAAACAGGCTTTCTTCAAAGCCCGGAAAAACAAAAGACAAATAGGCAAACACTCCGGCAAGGAGAATTTAGGCTCTTGTATGCGTATCTTTTTTAAGCATTAAGCCGTCATGAATGGTGCCGTAATGGCTCAAAGCGTAGCGCATCGACAGTTTCAGGCTGAAGAAAAGAGCCATAATCGAACTTGCCGTGATTATAACCATGATCATAATCTGGTAACGTATCGCTACATTCGGAGCGCTCCCTCCTATAATCTGTCCGATCAAAGTCCCGGGCAAGGAAATCAAACCCATAACGGCCATGGAGGCAATAGTCGGGTTGAAAGACTTAAGTAGGGCTTCGCGGAAAAAAGGTCGTGTCGCCTCCTTCACGCTCGCACCGTTGCACAGCATGTAGTGATAAAATTGTAATTCTTTTGTCAGTGCATCGTAAAAAGCATTCATACCGATTACACCGGAAGACAGTATATTCCCCAACAAAATTCCACATATCGGGATAAAGTAGCGGCTATCAAACAGATTCTCCATATTCAGAACGACTTTCAAAAAGTAAGTTGCAATCAGCGCCAGGGAGATAAGTATGGACAAGGAAACAGGCACAAAGAGCATCTTAACAGACAAGCGAACCCGCCTTAATAAATCTATTGTACAAATAGCCGTCATCAGCAAAAGCCAAGCAATATTTATCCAGAGATTATTCCACTCAAAAAGGTAATTCAGATAAAAACCCACCATGAAAAGCTGGACGACCATTCTGAAAACGGACAAAAACATGGCTTTGACGATACCGGTACGATAGTAGTAAAGAATGCCTGCTGGTATAAAAACCAGCAGCAAACCGAGCAGCAAGTGTAGAAGCGATATATCTATGGTTTTCATAACTTTTTTCTCAGTACGATAGTTCGATCCATGGATCGGGCCCATGCCTCATCGTGTGTGATAGACAGAACAGTGGTATCTCTTAAGTTTCTCAGCAAGTCTATCAGCTTGTCCCGGCTGGAGGGATCGAGGGCAGAGCTGGGTTCATCGAGCAACAACACTTTCCGATCGAGCATAAGGGCCGAAACCAAAGCAACACGCTGCCTCTCTCCTCCCGAAATCTTCGATAAGTTCTTCTCAAGCAAGGAAGACTCGAGACCCAATTGCCGAAAAAGATGCAAGCAGCGTTCCCGATCGAAATGCAAATGCCTGTTCACAATCCATTCATAAGGAGCTTTCAGCATCTCCTCGACCGAAGCATAGGGCAAGGCAAGATGCTGAGGTAACCATGCTACACGAGTTCTTATTTGTCGCAGGTTGGCAGCATTCACTTCAAGATCGCCCAACAGGATTTTTCCCGAAGTTGGGACGCTCAGACCGACTACGCTGTTCAGCAAAGTACTCTTCCCCGAGCCCGACTCTCCCATGAGACAAACATGTTCTCCTCGGTTGACAATCTCGGAGAAATTGCTTATAATTTTCTTACTGTCAAAACAGAAACTTAAGTCTAAAAAAGATATTTCCGGTAATAAATTCATATGTATGAATCATTTCATGCAAAATTAGTCATTTCCACAAGTACTGTATTCCAATATTGTCCTAAATAAATTATGAGCGAGGGTTACCCCGTTGAGGTATAGAGCCCAACGAAAAAATAAGAGTTTTAATCCCCCCTTGCCCCTAATTGTTGTCATCTGGAGGCGGTGTGAAAGGTTCGTTAAGCCACTTTTCAAGATCCATTTTGGTAAAAGTGTTCAGCCTCAACGACACGACAAGGTTTGCCAGTCCCCACTTGTAACGGGCAGTATGCTTTAACCAACAGAGTAGCAACATTGTTGTTAGGGCAGTCCATATCTGCGTCTCCACAGCATTGCGAGAAGTCCCAATAAAGCTCTTTATACGTAGTAATTGTTTGAGATTACGGAAGAAAATTTCGATTTGCCACCGCGACTTGTAGAGCTCTGCAACGGTTGATGCAGCTAATTGCATATTGTTAGTGAGCAATTGAAGCGTAAACTCGTGTTCCTCATTCCATATTGCAATGCGTCGAAGTCTTTTCGGGTATTTCAAACTCGTCTTGGCACCCTTGAGTTCAATAATTTCATCTATTAGTACATTTTGAGCTGCGTGTTGGGGTAAGTCCAGTTCTTGGATAGCTTCGTAAAGGAGGTTGTCCCTATGGCGGACTACGAAAAGTACATGCTTGCTGTCCCAATCATTCAACAGTTCGAAATTACAGTAGCCCCTATCCGCCACTACTACTGAATGAGGGGCTATTGGAATGTCAAAAGAGGCTTTGTCGTCTGTACATTTTCCGGTGCTAATGGTCACGAATTCAGGTAGAAGAGTGTCATAATCGAGCAATGTATGCATCTTGATGGCGCCCTTTGTTGTGGTGTAGTGTGCCCAATCGTAAAGGGACAGCGTCAAGCTCACCATTGAGGAATCAAGCAGTTTTATGGGAGCCTTGAAACGGAATTTGCGACGTTGCCACAAGCTCTGCTGTCCAAAATGTTGAAAAGTGGCATAGTAGATATCTCTGAATACCTTACTATTCC
>BDEJ01000068.1 GCA_001653155.1 Porphyromonadaceae bacterium H1 | reverse complement strand
AAAAAAGACTTGCGCACGTGCGCAGGCAAAAAAGTTTTTTGTTTTTTTAGCATTTGAGGGTTCTGAAAAAGGGCGCTTTTCGGGGGATTTTTTCCATCCGGAAGGGGAAAAATACCGGATTTTCATCTTGATTTTTTTGTTTTTTGGAGGAAAAATTCGGATGCTGTTCTTAAATTTTCTCTTTCCCCGAATGTCCCCTTATGCTTAAGGGGACGAGGGCGTAGCCCGGAGGGGTTAGAAGCTTAAATAAACTGTGATTTCCCCAAACCCCTCCCCGCTGCGCGGTACTCCCGGTTGGCTAAAGGGGAGATTGGTTGAGCGAAGCTCGGATGGCTTAGAATCTAACTCGTGATTTGAAATTTCCAATTTGAAATTCGTAATTCCTAATGGATTCCTTATCTTTGCAGGCGTAAAATTTTCAGCATAATAATTCTGTATGATTCTCTTTTTTCGCACTCCCTCTCAAACAGTATATGCCGTCGATTCGGAGCAGGCACTTAAAGACTCCGACCTGCGTAAATTAAGCTGGCTCTTCGGCTCGGCTACGCCTCTCGAAGCCACGCAGGTGGACGGCAACTACCTCGGCCCACGCCGCGAAATGATTAGCCCCTGGAGCACCAATGCCGTAGAAATAACGCAAAATATGGGCATCGGGGGCATTCGCCGCATCGAGCTTTTCGAGGCCCTGCCCGCCGAGGCCTCCGAGGCCGGAGACTGGGCTTACGACCCCATGCTGCAAAGCATCTACAGCGGCCTCGGACAGGATATCTTCAAGCTGCCGAAGCAGGCCGAGGCCATCGTTTACGTGGACGATGTGGCTGCCTACAACCGCCGGGGAGGACTGGCTTTGAGCGACGAGGAAATCGATTACCTGAACGAGGTGAGCCGCAAAATAGGACGCCCGCTCACCGACAGCGAAGTATTCGGGTTTTCGCAAGTAAACTCCGAACATTGCCGGCACAAGATTTTCAACGGAACATTCGTCATCGACGGAAAAGAGCGGGAACAGTCGCTCTTCCAGCTCATCAAACGCACCTCGGCCGAAAACCCCAACCGGCTTGTGTCGGCCTACAAGGATAACGTAGCTTTCAACGCCGGCCCCGACATCGAAGAGTTTGCTCCGGCCTCGGGCGAGGAAGCCTCCTTCTTCCGGCAGCGCAAGATAAGCAGCGTGCTCTCCCTCAAAGCCGAGACGCACAACTTCCCCACTACGGTGGAGGCCTTCAACGGAGCCGCCACGGGCACCGGAGGCGAAATACGCGACCGCCTCGGCGGCGGGAAAGCCAGTCTGCCCATAGCCGGAACGGCCGTGTATATGACAGCCTATCCCCGTACACACGCCCTGATGCAAGCCGGCGCAACAGGCAAAGCGAAAAATGCCAAACTCCGCCCCTGGGAAGCCGGTATCGCCCCTCGAAATTGGCTCTACCAGACACCTCAACAAATACTGATAAAAGCTTCGAACGGAGCTTCCGACTTCGGCAATAAATTCGGACAAGCCCTCATCTGCGGCTCGGTACTTACCTTCGAACACGCCGAAAACGACAAGACCTATGGCTACGACAAAGTCATCATGCTGGCCGGAGGCGTGGGCTATGCCGCCCGACGCGACGCCCTCAAAGGCGAAGCCGAGCCGGGCGAGAAAGTCGTTGTGATGGGAGGCGACAACTACCGCATCGGCTTGGGCGGAGGTGCCGTATCATCGGTCGAGACCGGCGAATACGACAACAGCATCGAGCTGAATGCCGTACAGCGCGCCAACCCCGAAATGCAAAAACGCGTGGCAAACGTCATCCGCAGCCTGGCCGAATCGGATCACAACCCCATCATCTCGATACACGACCACGGCGCCGGCGGTCACCTCAACTGCCTCTCGGAGTTGGTGGAAAGCACCGGAGGCCGCATCGACCTCTCCAAGCTACCCGTGGGCGACCCTACACTCAGCGCTAAAGAAATAATCGGCAACGAAAGTCAGGAACGCATGGGCCTGCTCATCCGCGAGACGGATATCGAACGCGTAAAACGCATCGCAGAACGCGAACGCGCCCCCATCTACGTGGTGGGCGAAACCACCGGCGATATGAAACTGGTATTTGCCGACCCGGCAGCCCCTGCACCCAACGAAGCCATCAACCTGCCTTTGGACTACCTCATCGGAAAGCCGCCCCGCAGTATCATCTCCGACAATAGTGTGGCGGAAAGCTTCGCCAACCCCGAAATATCCGAAGGCGAACTGCAAAACTACCTCCTCGCCGTGCTGCAAATGGAATCCGTTGCCTGTAAAGACTGGCTCACCAATAAGGTGGACCGCTCGGTAAGCGGCAAAATAGCTACCCAGCAATGCGCCGGCGAAATACAGCTTCCGCTCAACAACCTCGGAGTGGTAGCCCTCGACTACCGCGGCAAAGCCGGTATGGCCACTTCCATCGGACATGCCCCGCTACCCGCCCTCATCGACCCCGCAACAGGTTCGGTACGCGCCATAGCCGAAGCTCTGACCAACATCGTTTGGGCCCCTCTGACCCAAGGCATCGAAAGCGTGTCGCTCAGTGCCAACTGGATGTGGCCTTGTAAAAACCCCGGCGAAGATGCACGGCTTTACAAAGCCGTAGAAGCCTGTAGCGACTTTGCCTGCGCCCTCGGCATCAACATACCCACCGGGAAAGACAGCTTGTCGATGACCCAAAAATACGGCAACGATAAAGTATTCGCCCCCGGAACAGTCATCATCTCGGCCGGAGCCGAAGTGTCGGACATAAGCCAAACCCTCTCCCCCGTATTGGTCAACGACGGTGACAGTATCATATACTACGTCGATTTCTCTTTCGACAGCCACAAGTTGGGTGGATCCGTGCTGGCACAGACCCAAAATAAAATCGGCAGCGAAGCACCCTCGGTGAAAGATCCCGACTACTTCAAATCGGCCTTCGAGAGCATACAGGAATTGCTGCACAAAAAACTCCTGCTTGCCGGGCACGACATTTCCGAAGGAGGGATGATTACCGCACTGCTCGAGATGTGCTTTGCCAACGTCGAAGGCGGACTCAGCGTCAAACTCGACGATATCGCCGGTAACTCGCTTGTGAACATCTTGTTTGCAGAAAACCCCGGAGTGCTCATTCAGGTCAGCGAAAAAAACAAAAAGCAGGTGGAAAAGATACTGAACGAAAACGGCATCGGTTTCGCCGCTATAGCCAAGCCCATCGGCGAACGCCGCATCGAAATAGCACGCAAAAAAGACAGCTACAGCTTCTCGATTAACGAGCTGCGCGATGCCTGGTACTACAGTTCCTATCAGCTCGACCGGAAACAAAGCGGCGATGCCTGCGCCCGCGCTCGCTTCGATAACTACAAGCAGCAAGCCCTCAGATTCAACTTTGCCGAATCCTTCAGCGGGAAACTCTCTCAGTTCTCCCTCACACAAGACCGGAGACCCAGCGGGATACGCGCCGCCATCATCCGCGATAAAGGCACCAACGGCGATCGCGAAATGGCCTATGCCCTCTACCTCGCCGGCTTCGACGTGAAAGACATCCACATGACCGACCTGGCCTCGGGACGCGAAACCCTCGAAGATCTGAACATGATTGTCTTCTGCGGCGGATTTTCCAACTCCGACGTACTGGGATCGGCCAAGGGATGGGCGGCCGGCTTCCTCTACAACGAGAAAGCCAAACAAGCCCTCGACAACTTCTACAAGCGTAAGGATACACTGAGCCTCGGAATCTGCAACGGCTGTCAGTTAATGGTAGAGCTGAAACTCATAAACCCCGAACACGACAAGCCCACACGCATGTTGCACAACGATTCGCATAAATTCGAATCGGAGTTCGTCGGCCTGACCATCCCCGAAAACCACTCGGTCATGCTCGGCTCGCTTTCCGGAAGCCAACTGGGAGTATGGATAGCCCACGGCGAAGGTAAATTCCACCTCCCGAAGGCGGAAAAAGACTATCACATCATAGCCAAATACAGCTACGAGGGCTATCCGGCGAACCCGAACGGCTCCGACTACAACGTAGCCGGCATTTGCTCGGCCGACGGACGCCACCTGGCCATGATGCCCCACCCCGAACGAGCCATCTTCCCCTGGCAGTGGGCACACTATCCATCCGAACGCAAAAATACGGATCAAGTCAGCCCTTGGGTAGAGGCTTTTGTAAACGCTCGAAAATGGGTGGAAACCCAAGGTAAAAAGACCAAGGGGCAAAACTAAAATACCGAATCGATATTCAAATTATGTCAGAGAAAACACTGCTGGAGAAATTAGACGGACTGCAACACAAATTTGAGGAAGTATCCCTCCTCATCACCGACCCCGCCGTAATAGCGGATATGAAGCGCTACGTAAAACTCAACAAAGAGTACAGCGAACTGGAAAAAATAATCAAAGCCCGACAAGACTACAAAAACGCCTTGGACAACCTGGCCGAAGCCAAGCAGCTGCTGCAAAGCGAGAACGACCCCGAGATGCGTGAAATGGCCCGGGCCGAGGCAGACAGCCTGGAAGCCAAAATACCCGAGCTGGAAGAAAACATCAAGCTCCTGCTCATCCCCAGCGACCCCGAGGACAGTAAAAATGCCGTTGTCGAAATACGCGGCGGAACGGGCGGCGACGAAGCGGCCATCTTTGCCGGAGACCTCTTCCGGATGTACAGCAAGTACTGCGAAGACAAAGGCTGGAAGGTCGAAATCAGCAACCTGAACGAAGGCAGCTCGGGCGGCTACAAGGAAATCATCTTCACCGTTACAGGCGAAGGAGTTTACGGCATATTGAAGTACGAATCGGGAGTACACCGCGTACAGCGTGTTCCGCAAACCGAAACCCAAGGCCGCGTCCACACTTCAGCCGCCACCGTAGCCGTCCTTCCGGAAGCCGAAGAGGTGGACTTCGAACTGAACCCTGCCGACATCGAAATGCAAACCTCCCGCTCAGGAGGAGCCGGGGGACAAAACGTCAACAAAGTGGAAACCAAGGTACAGCTGACACACAAACCCACCGGCATTGTGGTGGTATGCCAACAGGCCCGTACCCAGCTCGGGAACCGCGAGCTGGCCATGCAAATGCTCCGCACGAAACTCTACGACATCGAAGTATCCAAACACCAGGAAGCCATTGCCGCACGACGCAAAACGATGGTATCCACAGGCGACCGCTCCGCCAAAATACGCACCTACAACTATCCTCAAGGCCGCGTTACGGACCACCGCATCAACTATACGATGTACAACTTGCCCGTATTTATGGACGGAGAGATACAAAGCCTCATCGATCAGCTCATCGTAGCTGAAAACGCCGAAAGACTAAAGGAAAGCGAACTGTAAAACAAGGGATTACAAGAGTCGGTAACTTGAATCCGGCATCGCCCCGAACGAATAAAATTTGTAAAAAGGGAAGAAAGTATTTTTGTAGTAGAAGTTATTTTCATACCTTTGCACGGTTTTTAATATAGGGTAACGATGTCCAAGTTTGCAGCATACAACATTCCATTGAAGGATTTGAAGACTTCTTCCACGGTGGAATACAATTTGGATGATGATTTTTTCAAAAAAATCGATAGTCCCGAAGTTAAAAAAGGCCTTGTAAAAGCCCATATAAACGTAGAGAAGAAAGCGACGGCTTTCGAACTTCAATTTAAGCTCGACGGTTATGTGAATGTACCCTGCGACCGCTGTCTGGACGACATGGAGCAAGCCATTCACCACCAAGACAAATTGATGGTAAAGTTTGGCGAACGTTTCTCGGAAGAAAACGAAATTGTAATCGTCCCCGAAACGGAAGGCGCCATCAACGTAGCTTGGTTTTTATACGAATTTATAATACTAAGCATCCCGATCAAGCATGTGCACGCTCCCGGGTCTTGTAACAAGACAATGGCCTCGAAGCTGAAAAAACACATGGTACGACAAAGCGAAGATAGCGAAGAAAGTATCGACCTCGACGAGGACTTAACGGAATCAGAAGAATCAATCGACCCGAGATGGGAAGGATTACAAAATATATTAGATAATAATTAACATAGAAAAGAGAAAATGGCACATCCTAAAAGAAAACAATCGAAACAGCGTACCGCCAAACGTAGAACTCACGATAAAGCGAAACTGCCCACATTGGCCGTTTGTTCCAACTGCGGAGCTACTCACATTTATCATACGGTATGTGGCGAGTGCGGTTACTACAGAGGAAAATTAGCAATCGAAAAACTTGCAATTTAAACCAACGAAGTGTCACAAACAACGTTTTTCCAGCGTTTTTTGACAGGTATATCCAAGCCCTGAGTGAAGACTTTGGGCTTGATTTTTTTAATCATATTTCATTCCATCTATTTAAATATGTCTAAAATTCATGCAGTTATCACCGGCGTCGGCGGCTACGTTCCCGATTACATATTGAACAACCAGGAGCTGAGTTCCATGATGGATACAAGCGATGAGTGGATAACGACTCGAGTGGGAATCAAAGAGCGCCACATCTTAAAAGACAAACATCTCGGAACTTCTTTTTTGGCAGCCAAAGCCGTCGAGGATTTGTTTGCTAAAACCCAGCATACTCCCGACGAGATCGAGTTGATAATCTGCGCAACAACCACAGCCGACCACATCTTCCCTTCCTGCGCATCGATGATTGCAGGAAAAACCGGTATAAAAAACGCATTGGCCTTTGACATACAGGCAGCTTGTTCCGGATTTATTACGGGTTTGGAGCTCGGGACTGCCTTTATTCAATCGGGGAAATATAAGAAGATATTGGTTATCGGGGCCGAAAAAATGTCGGCCATAACCGACTATACCGACCGGACAACGGCTCCGCTTTTCGGAGATGCGGCTGCCGTGATACTCCTCGAAGCTACAAGCGAAGAATTGGGGATTATGGACAGCCTGATCCATACCGATGGCATCGGAGCGAAGCATTTACAAATGAAAGCAGGAGGCTCGGCCAACCCTACAAGCGCTGAAACGCTTGAAAAAAGAGAACATTACATATATCAGGAAGGACAGGCTGTTTTCAAACATGCAGTATCGAACATGTCCGATGTATCGGCGCAGATCATGGAAAAAAACAACTTGACGAAAGACGATGTTGCCTGGCTCATCCCGCATCAAGCCAACCTGCGCATCATCGATGCGGTAGCCAAACGCACCGGAGTGGAACACGATAAAATCATCATCAACATAGAACGCTACGGGAATACGTCCGCGGCAAGCATTCCCCTCTGCATCTGGGAATCGGAATCGAAATTCAAAAAAGGGGACAACATCATCCTCACAGCATTCGGCGCCGGTTTCACCTGGGGAGCCGTCTACCTGAAATGGGGATACTAACCCGTAACACACAATTAATTGAAAAAGAGTATCTCCGAGTCAGGGAATACTCTTTTTTGCACTTTTTTACATTCTAACATCTAAAACGTTAAAGCAATGACTGATAACTCCGTTTTTAGCAATTACCGATACAAAGTTGCCGACATCTCCTTAGCCGATTTCGGCCGGAAAGAAATAGAACTCGCCGAAAAGGAAATGCCCGGTTTGATGGCCCTGCGTGCCAAATACGCTTCCCGCAAACCCCTGAAAGGTGCCCGCATCATGGGGTCGCTGCACATGACCATACAAACGGCCGTACTGATTGAAACCCTCGTTGAGTTAGGCGCCGAGGTTCGCTGGTGCAGTTGCAACATTTACTCCACACAAGACCATGCCGCTGCGGCCATAGCAGCTGCAGGCGTACCGGTCTTTGCCTGGAAAGGCGAGAGTCTGAGTGAATATTGGTGGTGCACCTTGCAGGCCCTCACCTTCGAAGGGAAAAAAGGACCGACCCTGATTGTAGATGACGGCGGTGATGCCACCATGATGATTCATGTGGGTGTTGCGGCAGAAAAAAACGCAGCGGTGCTGGAGAAAAAAGCCTCCGGGGAAGACGAGCAAGAACTCTACGCAATGCTAAAGAAAGTGTTGCAGGAAGAAAAGAGCTTCTGGAGCGATATGCTGCCGACAATACAAGGCGTATCGGAAGAGACTACAACCGGAGTACACCGGCTTTATCAAATGCTCGAGTCGGGCAATTTGCTCTTCCCGGCCTTCAATGTAAACGATTCGGTTACGAAGTCAAAATTCGACAACCTCTATGGCTGCCGCGAATCTTTGGCCGATGGCATCAAGCGGGCCACCGACGTCATGTTGGCCGGAAAGGTTGTAATGGTTTGCGGATACGGCGACGTTGGAAAAGGCTGCGCCAAATCGATGCGAGCCTACGGGGCCCGCGTACTGGTAAGCGAAATCGACCCGATATGTGCCTTGCAGGCAGCGATGGAAGGCTTCGAAGTCTGTACCGTAGAGGATGCCCTGGCAGAAGGGAACCTGTTTGTAACCACCACAGGAAACCGCGACATCATCCGCATCGAACACATGGAAAAGATGAAAGACGGCGCGATAGTTTGCAACATCGGTCATTTCGATAACGAAATACAAGTGGAGAAACTCAAAAAATACCCCGGCATACAGCTTACGAACATCAAGCCTCAGGTGGACAAATACAGCTTCCCCGACGGACACAGCATCCTGCTGCTGGCCGACGGACGTCTGGTAAATCTGGGTTGCGCAACGGGACACCCCTCCTTTGTAATGAGCAACTCCTTTACCAACCAAACACTGGCACAAATAGAACTCTTCTCGAAGAAGTACGAAATCGGAGTGTACCGCTTGCCGAAACATCTCGACGAAGAAGTAGCCCGTTTGCATCTGGAACAGTTGGGCGTAAAATTAACACAACTGACGGCCGAACAGGCTGCCTACATCGGTGTTCCTCTCGAAGGCCCTTATAAACCGGAACACTACCGCTACTAAAATACGAAATAATGTCTTGGGACATCAAAGATTTTCAGCAAGCCTATGCCCGCCACCCTCAGATAAGAGCGCTTTCAGCCTGGGCCGCTTCCGCTGAAAAGAATGTAAGCATAAGCGGAGCAAAAGGCTCTTCGCTGTCTTTGATTTTGGCTTCTCTTTTTAAAGAGAAGCCTCATTTTCATATTTTTGTAGCCGAAGACGCCGATCAGGCGGCTTATTTTTATCACGATGTCAAGCAGATTCTGAACGACAGGGATGTCTTCTTTTTCCCCTCCTCTTTCAAAAAAGCCATTAAGCTGTCGCAGCTCGATGCCGCCAACGAAATTCTTCGCACCGAAGTTTTGCTGCGCTTAGCCAAACCCGAGCGGGCCTGCCTGGTATTCACCTATCCGGAAGCTTTGATGCAAAAAGTACTGCCGACAGCAGGCATAAAGGAGCACACGCTGAGGCTGCGCGTCGGAGAACAGATGGCCATTCACAAACTGACCGAGCAGCTTCTGAAATTCGGATTTACCCGTGTGGATTTTGTATACGAGCCGGGACAGTTCTCCTTGCGCGGAGGTATCGTCGATATTTTTTCCTTTTCGGCGGAGCTGCCTTTCCGCTGCGATTTTTTAGGAGACGAATTGGAGAGCATACGTAGCTTCGACATCGAAACACAGCTATCCAAAGAACAGAAAAGCGAAATAGAAATACTACCCGATCTCTATGAAAAAAAGGACAAGCAACTGATTGCTTTTACAGAATTCATACCGGGCGACAGCTACATCAGCATGCTCGATCCCGGCTTCATCAAAGAGCGACTCAAGCAACTCTACGACGAAGCCTGGCTACGCGAAAGCAAGGAGAAAGAAAATCCGGATCTGAGCCAACGCCTCAGCACGGGCGACGAATGGATGCAACAAATAGCATCCTTCCGCAAACTGACCTGGAAAGATAAAAACTACTTCGGGGCAAAAACCGTATTGACTTTTGATACCACGCTTCAGCCGGTTTTTCACAAAAACTTCGATCTGATATGCGAGAACCTGAAGCAATGGACAAAGGAAGCCTACCGCATCTACATCTTCAGCGACAGCCTCAAACAAACCGACCGGATTGCAGCTATTTTTAATGACCGGGGAGACGACCTTCCCTTCCAAGCCGTGAAAACGGCCTTGCACGAAGGATTTATCGATCACGAAATGAAGATGCTCTGCTATACGGACCATCAGATATTCGATCGTTTTCACAAGTACCAGCTCAAAGTTGACAATACCCGCCGGGGGAAAGTGGCAATGACCCTAAAAGAGCTCAACAGCTTTCAAGTGGGAGATTACATGGTACACGTCGATCACGGTGTGGGAATTTTCGGCGGACTGATACGCAGCAACGTAAATGGGAAGATGCAGGAAATGGTCAAGCTGCTCTATAAGGACGACGATATTATTTTTGTGAGCATCCATTCGCTGCACCGCATCTCGAAGTACAAAGGCAAGGAAGGAGAAGCACCGCGCATCAACAAAATAGGCTCAGGGGCTTGGGAACGTCTCAAGGAACGCACCAAATCGAAGGTAAAAGATATAGCGCGCGAACTCATCAAGCTCTACGCCAAACGAAAAGCCGAACAGGGTTTTGCCTTCTCGCCCGACAGCTACCTTCAACACGAACTGGAGGCCTCTTTCATCTACGAAGACACGCCCGACCAGATGAAAGCAACGGCAGAGATCAAAAAAGATATGGAATCATCCCGTCCCATGGATCGTCTGGTTTGCGGAGATGTCGGTTTCGGTAAGACGGAAGTAGCTATACGAGCGGCATTCAAGGCTGCTACCGACGGCAAGCAAGTAGCCGTTCTGGTTCCAACTACCGTATTGGCTTTGCAGCACTACAACACCTTCAGGGAGCGCCTGAAAAACTTCCCGGTGAAAATAGAATACCTCAGCCGCGCCCGCTCCGCTAAAGACAGCAAAGAGCTCTTAAAAAATCTCGAAGCCGGCAAAATAGACATCGTCATCGGTACTCACAAACTGATTGGGAAGAGCGTGAAGTTTCACGATCTGGGTTTGTTGATAATCGACGAAGAACAGAAATTCGGAGTAGCCGTAAAAGAAAAGCTCAAGGAGCTGAAGGTAAACGTAGATACGTTGACCATGACGGCCACCCCCATCCCCCGCACCCTGCAATTCTCCCTAATGGGCGCCAGGGATTTGTCCATCATCAACACGCCTCCTCCCAACCGCTACCCCGTACAGACGGAAATACACCTCTTCGACGAGGAAGTAATAAAAGAAGCCATCCAGCTGGAGATGAACCGGAACGGTCAAACCTTCTTCATCAACAACCGCATTCAGAACATCTACCAGATAGCGGAGAGCATCAAAAAATTATTGCCCGGGGTTCGGGTGGCGGTAGGACACGGGCAAATGCCGGCCGAATTGCTTGAGGAAACGATTGTAGATTTCATCAATTACGAATACGACGTATTTGTCTGCACCACTATCATCGAATCGGGTATCGACATCCCCAATGCCAACACAATAATCATCAACGGGGCTCACCGCTTCGGTCTGAGCGACCTCCATCAGCTTAGAGGACGCGTGGGACGCAGCAACCGGAAAGCTTACTGCTACCTCCTCTCGCCCGACATCCAACTCCTGACACCCGAAGCTCGCAGACGTTTACAGGCACTCGAAACTTTCGTGGAACTGGGCAGCGGCTTCAACATTGCCATGCAGGATCTGGACATCCGGGGAGCAGGAAACATGCTCGGAGCCGAGCAAAGCGGATTTATTGCCGACTTGGGATACGAAACTTACCAGAAAATTCTGAACGAAGCCATACATGAGTTGAAAGACGAAGAATTTGCCGAGCTATACGCCGATGAAAAAACGGATGCGGCAAGCACAAGCTTCGTCGGCGATTGCCAAATCGATTCGGACATGGAGCTGATGTTCCCTGCCTCCTACATCGAAAATGTATCCGAGCGGATCTCCCTCTACCGCGAACTGGACTCCATCAAAAACGAAGAGGCACTGCAAGCTTTCCAAGAGCGCCTGACGGACCGCTTCGGTCCCATACCCGACGAAGGCCGGGAGCTGATTCTGGTAGTAAGGCTCCGCTGGTTGGCCATGCGTCTGGGTATCGAAAAACTCATACTGAAAAACGGACAGATGCTTGTTTACCTGATTGCCAATCTCCAATCGCCCTACTACCAATCGGCCGTTTTCGGACAGATACTGCGATACGCAACTAACAACCCATACCGCTGCAAGCTCCGCGAACAGAACGGGAAACGCTCGGTTGTATTTTCGGATGTCAACAAACCGGCAGACGCCTTGAACATACTGAGCAGCTGCTCTCAATAAGCATTTACGGTCTATGGAAGCAAAAACCAGCGTTCTTAACTTTCTCTTCGAATGTCCCCTTAGAATTAAGAGGACGAGAGCGAAGCTCGAAAGGGCTAGTAGTTTAAAATAGACTGTGTGTTTTCAAACCCCTCCCCGCTACGCGGTACTCCACTTTAGCTAAAGGGGAGATTCGCAAAGAGCAAGTTCGGAGGGGGTAGGCTGTAATTCGTGCTTTTTAATCCCCTCCTCCTCGGGTACTCCCGATTCACTAAAGGGGAGATTTGTGTGCACAGTTCGAAAGCTTTAGGCACAACTTACCGTGAACGTCTTATTCGAATGTCCCCTTGTGTTCAAGGGGACGAGGGCGCAAGCCCGGAGGGGTTAGAGTCTAATTCGTGTTTTCTTCCCCCCTTCGGGTACTCCCGATTCACTAGAGGGGAGATTCAAATGCTGTTCTGCTTACCGGCATACGCCTCAAAGGGAAAATTGGAAGGGCTTAAAATTCAGAGTTTCTTAGCAAAATAACGGCAAAAAGCTGTCAAGCCACAAATCTCGCACTTGGGTTTTCGAGCCAAACAGACATAGCGCCCGTGCAAAATAAGCCAATGGTGTGCTTTGGGTATAAGCTCTTCCGGAATGTATTTCACCAACTGACGCTCGGTTTGCAGGGGGCTTTTCGAAGCGGTAGTCAAACCCAGGCGCTCCGAGACACGAAAGACATGCGTGTCCACAGCCATGGCCGGCTTATCGTAAACAACGGAAGCTATAACATTAGCCGTTTTACGCCCTACTCCGGGTAGCTTTTGCAGCTCATCCACCTTATCGGGCACGATGCTGTCGAAATCTTTCACTAACATTTGTGCCATTCCCACCAAGTGCCGAGCCTTATTGTTGGGATAAGAAACTGTCTTGATGTACTCAAAAATGACTTCCGGAGAACTGGCAGCCATACTTTCCGGAGTAGGAAAGTCCTGTAATAACTGCGGAGTCACCATATTCACACGCTTATCCGTGCACTGGGCCGACAGCATAACGGCTACCAGAAGTCCAAAAGGAGTTTCATAATGCAATTCGGTCTCGGCAACAGGCATGTGCTCCGAAAACCAATTGATAATATGCCCGTAACGTTCTTTTACTCTCATAGCAAGCAAAAAGGCGCCCTACTTAGTCCTCCCAAATGGACTGATAAGTATAGGGGCCATTGGGAAAAACGGCAAAATCAGCTTTTGCCATTCGAAGATTTCTATCTAATTTTTTGATTTGCGCCATATCCTCCGCATCGAGTTTGACACGCAGAGCAGCCAGGTTTTCCCGAATGCGCTCGGGATTTACCGACTTGGGAATTACCGAACAGCCACGCTGCATCCCCCAAGCAAGTATCACTTGCGAAGGCGTACAGGCATGCTTCTCAGCCAGAGCGCGAAGCAACTGATTTTGCAGGAGTCCATCCTCCAAATTGGCCATACGCCGGCCTCCAAGAGGTGAATAGGCCGTTGCCAGGATTTTTTCTTTCCGGCAATAATCCAGCAATTCATCCTGTTGTAAAAAAGGGTGCAACTCCACCTGATTTACTTCGGGCCTTATGCGAGTGTCGGCAATCAGCTTGCGAAGCTTCGGGATATTGAAGTTCGAAACCCCGATGTGTTCGGTCAAACCTTTCCGTTTCAGCCGTTCCATGCCCAGCCAAGTCTCGGACAAAGGCATTTCATCCAGAGGGAGTAAGTCTTCTCCTCCTTCGGGGACATCAATACCCGCTTTAAAAGCAATGGGCCAATGCATGAGATACAAGTCGAGTTTTTTTAGTTGCAAGTTACTTAAACTCCGCTGAATGGCATTCTCGATCCGATCGGGATGGTGGTCGCAATTCCACAATTTAGAAGTGATAAACATTTCCTCGCGCTTTACGATACCGTATGAGAAAGCATAATTTAAGGCCATACCCACTTCCACCTCATTCTTGTAGATGTAAGCACAATCGATATGCCTGTAACCGCAACGAATTGCCTCGAGAACGGCATCGTAAACTTCATTGGGACGCGCCAGCCAAGTACCCAACCCCAAGGAGGGAAAGCTGTCTCCGTTTTTAAATTTTAAGGTTTTCATATGCTGTTATTTTGCTGTTCTTACTGAAAATAATCAATTTTGCACCTGTGTAATCGGTATCACGATGCTTTTTACTATGCGCTGCAATTTAGCAAATTTATTCGAGAAACAAGATAAGAAAGACAGCTTTCTTTAATCCCTTCAAAAACTTTTGCCTAAAATTAGGTATTTTACAGTCCTGCAATAAACAATGAAAGACTTTTATTGTTGCATTACATATTATTATTCCGACACAAATTTAAAAACACAAATAAACATGGATTTCTTAGAGACACACAATTTGTTGGGTTTAGTTATCGGGATAGCCACTTTTCTGGTTATCGGAATGTTTCACCCGCTGGTCGTTAAGGCCGAATATTATTGGGGAACAAAATCCTGGTGCATTTTTTTCGGTTTTGGTATTTTGGGTACAGCAGCCTCTCTGATGATTAGCAACATATTGCTATCCTCTTTGAGCGGAGTCTTTGCTTTTTCCTGCTTTTGGAGCATATTGGAAATTTTCGAGCAAAGAAAAAGAGTTGAAAAAGGCTGGTTTCCAGAGAATCCGAAACGAAAGAACACAAAAAATAGTTAAAATTATATCTGCGGGTTTGGAAATGTGATTTTTTATTTATAATATTGCCGTTGAAAAAGCTTGATAAAGGAAAGGTTTTTTCAGCGTTTTATTTGTTTAACCATAAAAAACACAGTTATGAACTCAATTCTCGCATACGTACCTTGCGTATTGGCTTCTTGTTTGTTCCTCGTTATTCTTTATAACTTAGCGAAATTAGTTGTAAGCTATTTCTACTACTCGCGCGAACAACATAACAAGGAAAGAGAAGCATAGAAGTTCTTTATTGCTTTATTAGAGATTAACCGTTGAGAGGAAGCGGCGTTTTTTTTCAACACATGGGTTTTCTGTCTATATAGGACAAATGGGTGAAGCCTTCGTTTCACCCATTTACTTTTGAAATTAATTCTTTTTTCCTTTTTAATTTACATGAGCCGCAATACAGCATTGCTATCTCTTTTTGCACTACTGAACCTAATTGCCTTTACTGCCGACCTGATGTTGGGCAGCATTTACATCCCCTTAGACGAATTAATCGGAATTTTTAGCGGAACGAGCATTCCCGGTGATATCCATCACGAGATAGCCCTCAACCTGCGCCTCCCCAAAGCCATCACAGCCGTACTGACAGGAGCAGCCCTCTCGGTTTGCGGATTGATGATGCAAACCCTATTCCGAAATCCTCTGGCCGATCCTTATATTCTGGGCGTAAGTTCCGGTGCAGGCTTAGGTGTAGCTATTACCGTAATGCTTTCTTCGGCTTTGCCGGCAGCGCTATCGGCCGGCAGCGGGTGGAGCATGATTCTTTCGGCCACTACGGGGGCATTGCTCATACTGCTCCTGGTCGTTGCGGTTTCTTTCAAAGTACGCAATGTGGTTTCCTTACTCATCATCGGGATTATGTTCGGGACTATTTGCAGTTCGGTGATAACCGTTCTCCAAAACTTCAGCAACCCGGACAGCATCAAGCTGTTTGTGATGTGGACCTTCGGCAGCCTGAGCGCCGTAACCTGGAATTATATGCGTATTTTGGCTCCTGTGGTTTTGGCAGGCTGCATTATGGCTTTCGTTCTTCAAAAACGTATGGATGCTCTGCTCTTGGGTGAGAATTATGCACAAACTCTGGGTATTCCCATCCGTCGGACACGCTTTCTGGTGGTATCGATAGCCGGATTGCTGGCCGGAGCCATTACGGCCTTTACTGGGCCGATAGCATTTGTAGGAGTTGCCATACCTCACATGGCGCGGGGTCTATTCCGCAGTGCATCGCACCGAATCCTCCTCCCCGCATGCATCCTGCTGGGCTCACTGCTTCTGCTTGTCTGCGACATCATCACGCAGATACCGGCTTATACGCTTCCGATAAATACGGTAAGCGCCTTATTCGGAGCGCCTGTTATTATCTGGATATTAATAAAAAAGAGTTAGATGAAAACTGCCAAAAACAGACAAGCGGTATTATTTATCATGTCGGGCCTGCCGGCATCGGGCAAATCGACTTTGGCGAAACACATCGCGAGCGACTACGGCGCCGTGCATCTGCGTATCGATACGCTGGAACAAAGCTTAAAAGATATATGTCGGCTCGAAGTTACAGGAGAAGCTTACCGCATTGCCTACCGGATTGCTGCGGACAACCTGAAGAGAGGGCTCGACGTAGTTGCCGACTGCTGCAACCCGTTGCATATGACACGCAAGGAATGGGAAGATTGCGCCCGAGAGGCGGGAGGAAACTTTATTCATATAGAAATATCCTGCTCGGACGAGAAGGAGCATCGAAAACGCGTCGAGAACCGGGAGAGCGACATAGCAGGCTTGGAGCTGCCCGACTGGGAAGCAGTAAAAAACCGGTATTACGAAGATTGGGAAGAAGCGACAGACCGAATCAGGATCGACACGGCCCATAAAGATGTAGCAGACTCCCGGTACGAACTGGAACAGGAAATCCAAAGCCGGCTGTATCCTTCGGCAGAGAACCGCTACCTCCGTTCGGGAAGCATACTGACAACCCGCAGGCTCTCGATAGGCTACCTACGAAAAGGAAGAAAAAAAAAGATACAATCCGGATTAAATCTAAGCCTCCAAAAGGGAGAGCTGCTTTGCCTCATAGGGCCGAACGGAAGCGGTAAGTCAACACTATTGCGTAGCTTGGCAGGATTGCAGGAAGTATTGGAGGGCGACGTCCTGCTTGAGGGCAGACCCATGAAAGAGCTCTCGCGAAGCGAAACCGCCCGAATGCTCTCGGTTGTGCTGACCGAATCGGTTGAGATAGAAAATGCCTGCATACGGGATATCGTGCGCATGGGACGCCAACCACACACCTCATGGTGGGGGGCGCTTTCGGCGGCAGACGAAGAAAAAGTGAAGGAGGCCATAGCATTAGTACATCTTGAGGATAAAGCTGACCGCAACATCAACGAACTTTCCGACGGAGAGCGGCAACGGGCGATGATAGCGAAAGCACTCGCTCAGGACACACCAATCGTTTTGCTGGATGAACCCACAGCACATCTCGACCTGTCGAACCGGGTGGAAATCATGCTGCTGCTGCACCGTTTGGCTCACACAACGGATAAAGCCATCCTCCTCTCGACTCATGAGTTGGACATGGCGCTTCAGGTGGCCGATCGCATCTGGTTAATGAGCTCTCAAACAAGTTTGCAAGAGGGGGTTCCGGAGGATCTGGTATTGAGCGGTAGCTTCAACCGTGTCTTCCAAAGCCCCAACTATGTATTCAATGCGACAAACGGTAATTTCTCGATGAATTATCCCCTCAAAAACGAAGTCTGTGTACGAGGTGACAAAACTCGAATGTATTGGACTCTGCGCGCCCTGGCCCGTATCGGTTATCGAGCTGTTCCTCAGGCAGCCCTGCAAATAGAAGCCCGTCCGGACGATTGGCTTCTTAACGGAAGCCCCATATACTCCATGGAAGAGTTGCTCGAGGCAATACTCCACAAGTAAGCACTCATCTGAGGAAGATAAAGCACAAGTTTGAGGAGAAATCAATATACTCATTTTATTATACTTACAAAGCTCAATCGACACAGGAATCAACATCCGCAGCCTGTAAGTTGAGAGACAGGAGAGAATCAGAATCTTCGTGTAAAAGAAAGCATTACGCCAGAGCTCAATGAAACAAGCTGTTTCTTTTTTACTGGTTTTTGGAAGCATACCGAAGGCAGAAGAGCATTTATTTCTGAAAAAAAGCCTAACTTTACGCCTCCAAAAAACAAACACGAAACAGAAAGCATGAGTACAGAAACAGAAAAAGTATCGGGACTGCCCGAGAATGCATTACGCGAACTGAAAGAGGGAGAGAAATACGAACCTCTGATGAGTCCGGGAAAAAGCTATCCGGAAGTAAACTTACGTTCGGTGGGCTTAGGCCTTTTAATGGCTGTCATCTTTTCGGCCGCAGCAGCTTATTTGGGTCTTAAAGTAGGGCAGGTATTCGAGGCGGCCATTCCTATTGCCATCATAGCCGTAGGCCTTTCTACAGCCTCGAAACGAAAGCATGCGCTGGGTGAGAACGTCATCATCCAATCCATTGGTTCGTCCTCGGGAGTAATTGTGGCAGGCGCCATATTCACCCTGCCGGCCCTTTACATCCTGCAAAGCAAATATCCGAATATAACGGTAAGCTTCATGCAAGTCTTTCTCAGTTCCTTATTGGGCGGTATATTGGGCATACTCTTTATGATCCCCTTCCGGAAATACTTCGTTTCGGACATGCACGGGAGGTATCCTTTTCCGGAAGCCACCGCCACAACACAAATACTCGTATCGGGAGCCAAGGGGGGCAGTCGTGCCAAACCTCTGCTAATAGCAGGAGTCATCGGTGGACTTTATGATTTTCTGATTGCCACCTTCGGGACTTGGGCCGAAACTTTTACTTCGCGGGCTCTGCTTTGGGGGGACATGTTGGCGGATAAAGCCAAGGTCGTGTTCAAAGTAAACGTAGGCGCAGCAGTGTTGGGCTTGGGTTACATCATCGGGCTGAAGTACGCAGCCATCATCTGTGCCGGATCGGCCTTGGTATGGTTCGTAATCCTGCCTTTAATGCCGCTTCTGAGCGAAGAATTGCTCCAAGTGCTCAACCCCATTTACAACGGCGGAAGTCTGGCGGCAGTAGCTCCGGAACGTATCTTCAGTGATTTCGGTCGGCATATCGGGATTGGAGGTATCGCTATGGCCGGCATTATAGGTATTATCAAATCGCGCAGCATCATCGGCAATGCCATTAGTTTGGCGGGGAAAGAACTGGGCGGGAAAAACCGTACAAGCGAGACAAATGTATTGCGTACGCAACGCGACCTGCCGATGAAAGTAATTGCCGTCGGGGTAATTTTAGCGCTACTGGCTACCTTTGTCTTCTTCTACTTAGGCGTTGTGCAAAATCTGCTGCATGCCGTGATAGGTATCCTGCTGGTAGCCCTCATCGCCTTTCTTTTTACCACGGTAGCAGCTAACGCCATTGCCATCGTAGGCAGCAATCCCGTTTCGGGGATGACGCTGATGACGCTGATTCTCGCTTCGGTAGTACTGGTGGCTGTCGGGCTGAAAGGTACTGCCGGAATGGTGGCCGCACTCGTTATAGGAGGTGTGGTTTGCACGGCGCTGGCTATGGCCGGTGGCTTTATCACCGACTTGAAAATTGGTTATTGGCTCGGAACCACTCCCGCCAAACAGCAATCGTGGAAATTCCTCGGCACACTGGTATCGGCCGCTACTGTGGGTGGAGTGATCATGATACTGAATAAGACCTATGGTTTCACGGGAGAGGGTGCCTTGGTAGCTCCACAAGCCAACGCTATGGCGGCCGTCATCGAACCCTTGATGTCGGGAGCAGGAGCTCCGTGGTGGCTCTATGCCATCGGAGCCGGTATCGCCTTGCTGCTAACCTACTTGAAAATACCGGCATTAGCCTTTGCCTTAGGTATGTTCATTCCCTTCGAGCTCAATATCCCTCTGCTCATAGGCGGATTGATAAGTTATTACGTATCGACCCGCAGCCAAGATGCCGAACTCAATAAAGCTCGTCTGGACAAAGGCACTTTGTTGGCCTCGGGATTCATCGCAGGAGGCGCTTTGATGGGTGTGGTAAGCGCCGCATTACGCTTTGCAGGCGTACATCCGGCAAACGAAAGCTGGGTCGGCAGCCACCAAGCCGAATGGCTCGCCATACTGGCTTACGGATTGCTCATCGGATACCTCGCATGGGATTCGCTACGCGCAAAGAAGGAGGCTTGAAAACAACCAATTCATGTATGAAATAAAATTTTAAATAAACAACCCATTATGGAAAATAATAAGTTATTAGAGGATGTACTTGCTAAAGCCGAGACATGGCTCTCCGGCAAGTATAACGAAGAAAGCAAAGCGGCAGTACGGCGCATGATGGAAGCCGAAGACAAAACGGAACTGATCGAATCTTTTTACAAGAATTTGGAATTTGGTACGGGAGGCCTGCGTGGCATCATGGGAGCGGGCAGCAACCGCATGAACATCTATACGGTAGGCGCCGCCACACAAGGTTTGAGCAACTATCTTAAGCAAGAATCCGGCGCATTACCGCAGATAAGCGTGGTGGTGGGACACGATTGCCGGAACAACAGCCGTTACTTCGCCGAAACGACAGCAGCTGTTTTCTCGGCTAACGGCATTAAGGTATATCTTTTTGAAAACCTCCGCCCTACCCCCGAAATATCCTTCGCCATCCGCCACTTCGGCTGCCAAAGCGGGGTGATGATTACCGCATCCCACAACCCCAAGGAATACAACGGTTACAAAGCCTATTGGAGCGACGGAGCCCAATTGCTCGCACCGCACGACGGCAAGGTAATAGACGAAGTAAACAAAATCAGTCGTGTGGACGATATCCGTTTCGAACGTAACGAGGCCTTGATACAAAACATCGGAGAAGAAGTCGATCGGCTCTTTATCGAAAAGATAAAAAGCCTTTCGCTCTCGCCCGAAGCCATCGAACGCCACAAAGATTTGAAGATTGTTTACACCCCGATTCACGGAACGGGAGGACAGCTTATTCCCCGTACGCTGCGTGCTTTCGGGTTCACCAACATCATCGACGTACCCGAGCAAAACGTCGTGAGCGGCGACTTTCCTACCGTAGTCTCACCCAACCCCGAAGAGCCGGCTGCACTCGAACTGGCAGTAAAAAAAGCCCGCGAAACGGATGCCGATCTCGTAATGGCCTCCGACCCCGACGCCGACCGCATCGGGATTGCTGTGAAAGACAACAAAGGCGAATGGGTTCTCATCAACGGCAATCAAACCTGCCTGATGTTTATCTATTACCTCATAACCCGATGGAAAGAACTCGGGAAAATAAGCGGTAAGGAGTACGTGGTAAAGACCATTGTCACCACCGAAATCATAAAAGATATCGCCGATCGGAACAACATCGAAATGTTCGACTGCTACACCGGATTCAAATGGATCGCCGCCGTCATGCGCGAAAACGAAGGGAAAAAAATCTACATAGGAGGCGGTGAAGAAAGCTACGGTTTCCTGCCGGAGACTTTCGCCCGCGACAAAGATGCGGTATCGTCCTGTGCTCTGATGGCCGAAATGACTGCTTGGGCCAAAGACAAGGGGAAAACCCTCTTCCAACTTCTGCAAGACCTCTACATCGAATACGGCTACGGCAAAGAAAAAGGCATCTCCGTGGTACGCAAAGGCAAATCCGGAGCCGAAGAAATAAGCCGCATGATGAGCGAATACCGCAACCATCCACCGAAAGAAATTGCAGGCTCGGAAGTAATACGCATCAAAGATTATCAGACCCTGAAAGCTAAAGACCTTCGGAGCGGACAGGAATCGGCACTCGAAATGCCTGCCACATCAAACGTACTTCAGTTCTTTACTGCTGACGGCAGCAAGATATCGGTACGGCCTTCGGGCACCGAACCGAAGATCAAATTCTATATCGAAGTGCGCGGCAGCATGTCTTCGCGTGCCGATTTTGATGCAGCCGAAGCGAGCGCCAACGCTAAGATAGAAGCCGTACGGAGCAGTTTGGACATTTAACTTACTCTCACAAATCAAGCAGAATGCACGTGGCCGGCATGCTTTTCGGAAGCCAAGCTTCCGGAGCCTGTCGGTTGCGCGCTGTAATCTTCCTGCAAAGAAGAAAAAAACAATGACACGAGGACAACTCAGCAACATACGCCGCGAAACGGTACTGACCATCGCCTACCCTTTCATGTGGATTGTCATACTCATCCTTTGGATTATTCCTTTATCGTGGCGAAAAAGGCTCATCCGCTACTGCGGGAAGAAATACTACAGTATGGGGCATAAAGCGCGACAATATGCACTGGAGAATCTCACTCGCGTATACGGAGCGGAGAAATCACCCCAAGAGATAGAAGCCATGGCGCAAGAGGTCTTCCACAACGTAGCCACGGTCTTTATCGACTACTATGCCGGCGTCTATATCAAGAAACGAGACTCTTTCTTCCAGATGGTAGAAGTCAGCGGCGAAGAACATCTTCGCTCCGCTTACCGAAAGGGCAAAGGGGTTATTTGTCTCATACCCCACCTCAGCTCCTGGGAACTATCGGCCGTAACGCCTCCCATGCTGGGTTACCCTACCTATGCAGCCAGCAAAGCCATTAAAAGCTGGTGTGTACAACGTACAATGGTCTGGTTCCGCGCACGCAGGGGCATGATAAATATATCGCGCGAAGGATCTTACGACAAACTGGTCGAGGTATTGAAAGCGGGGAACTGCCTGATTCTGATGATTGACCAGGACACTCGCGTAAAAGGATGTTTTGTTGACTTTTTCGGGCACAGCGCCTACACCCCTATCGGGGCATCGCGACTGGCACAAGATACGGGAGCTGCCATTGTCCCTATGGCCATCACACACAAACAGCCTGGAGAGTACCGTTTTGAGATAGGCCCCGAGCTGGAATACCTCCGGAGCGGAAATGAAGAACAGGATATGCAAATCAATACCCAGGCTCAAACCCAAGCTATGGAAAACTTTATCCGTCAAGCCCCCACGCAATGGGTCTGGATGCACCGCCGCTGGCAAACGAGCCCCGAAAGTCTTGCCGAAATGCTACGCGAACGCGCCCGAGAAAAAGCACGGCAGGCCGAGCAAGGGAAGCCCTAAAACAAGATATCAAGCATCTCCCTTCTTTTTTGAAGCTCCTCCCCGAAGTTTAGAAGGATTAAAGCTCTTGAAAGACTTCGGTAGAGCATCGGACTCTTTCCTTTTTGGGAAAAAGTAATTTTTGGGGTAAAAAAGAGGGAAATTTCTTTTTCTGAGCGGCAAAGTCGCCCCAAAGCCTCCCTCCGAAAAAAGAAAACCCCGCAAGTGCGGGGCTTTCTAATTCAAATGTTTTATTCGCTACAAGTTCTTAAAAGAACATGATAATATCCACTTAATGTTCTCCAAATTAGAAAATTATAGTCCCCGCCTATCATTGCATATGGAAATTCCTTTATTTTAAAAACATATTGCTTTTTTGATGGCAAAACCTTAAATATATCAAAAGTAACTTTATTAGAAACAAAATATACTATATCGTCTATGATTACATAATAAGCAATTGATTTAGTGG
>BDEJ01000067.1 GCA_001653155.1 Porphyromonadaceae bacterium H1 | reverse complement strand
GTCTATGATTACATAATAAGCAATTGATTTAGTGGTTTTATTATCGGCAACAAATTCGTCTATTGATAAATAATATTCTTCGTTTGACAAACTTGATTGAAAGAAATCTAAAACATAAAAATCATTTTTCTTAAAACAATCTGGTTCTGATTTAGATAAATCAAACAGAGTCTTTGTCAGCTTTTTATCTTTAAATTCAATCTGTTGCAGGTTGAGTGTTAAAGTCTTATTTTGTCCCATACAATTAGCTGATAGAATGAGAATTATAAAATATAAAACTACATCTTTCATATTAATTAATTAATTTCTTATTTTCGTGGTGAAACAATTATTTCGGGTAATTCAATAGATTTTGGTCTAGTAGCAGGGAAATCATATATCGTCGATTTCCTGTTGTATTTAACATATTTTTCTTTCTTTGGAAGATAAATTTTCAAAATAGGCACACCGCTACCATTTTTCATAGAAGCATTAGTTAGATAATGAGCAAAACCAACATCACCGGGTTTACCATCTAACCCCGAAGGATAAGGGGTATTACCTGGATGATTATGATTGTGCCCACGAATAGTATAACCAAATTTATATTGATTTTCTAACAAAAACAACATACTTTGTTCCTTTCTTGGTTCATGTGAAGTAGAAATGATGTTTAACCCATTATCGCCTTTTTGCCCTAACATTAATTGACTAAACTCTACTGTCGTATTATTTGCAAAGAACTCAAAAAGTTGTGTGCCATTTTCATCGCCTCTGACACTGTACCAATCAAACGTAGTTTTCGCTTCGTCAGAATACTGTGATTGGTAATTTCCAATAGTTCCATATTGAAAAGAAAGTTCTTTGCCGTCAATCCTGTTGCCTTTTTTATCAACCATATAAAAAGCATCTTTCGTTTCGTCTTCTATGTGATTAACTACTTTGCCTCGCTTATTTATTTCCCAAACATCCCTCCCATCCGGATCCACAAAATTCACCGGATTATTTCCACACCAGGCATAAGGGGATATGCTGTAGTACTTCTCCGCAAGGGGATCCATGGTCATGCTGCGCATAAGAGCGGGATAATACCAACGCGCTTGCGAGTCGTACTCATCTAGTCCAGACATCCTCGCCCAGCAAGTTCATTTCATCGGACAATAAGCTAGAACACAAAGTTAAAACAAAAAAGCGTCCCGAACAAGTGAGCATCCATTCATGCTTCCTGTCCGGGACGATCTATTCACTAAAAAAAATTTATTCTCCCTTTTCTTCCTTCGAGGGACGAGGCGTCAATGCCCGTTTCGACAATTTAAACTTACCGGTCTTCTCATCGATATCGAGCAGCTTCACATCTACCATATCTCCTTCTTTCAGACCCGATTGTTCCATTGTTTCGATACGTCTCCATTCGAGTTCGGAAATGTGCAAGAGGCCTTCCTTTCCGGGCATAAACTCAACAAAAGCACCGTAAGGCATTATGGATTTCACTTTGGCCTTGTAAGTTTCGCCCACTTCGGGAATGGCTACGATGCCTTTGATTTTGGCAATGGCCGAATCGATAGCATCCTTATTATTGGCTGCGATTTCGACCCGTCCCTGGTCGCCGATTTCTTCAATGGAGATAATCGCACCGGTCTCGGCTTGCATGTTTTGAATGATCTTCCCACCCGGGCCGATAACGGCACCGATCATTTCTTTCGGGATAAACATCACTACGATGCGCGGAGCATGGGGCTTGAGATCGGGACGGGGAGCTGCGAGCGTTTCCTGAATTTTACCGAGAATGTGCATCCGGCCTTCCTTGGCCTGTTTGAGGGCTGTTTCGAGAATTTCGTAAGAAAGTCCGTCCACCTTAATGTCCATCTGTGTAGCCGTAATACCGTCTTTGGTACCGGTTACTTTGAAGTCCATATCGCCGAGGTGGTCTTCGTCTCCCAAAATATCGGAAAGTACGGCGTAGTTCTTCCCTTTGTTTTCGGAAATGAGTCCCATGGCAATACCCGAAACCGGTTTTTTGATCTGTACACCAGCATCCATCAAAGCGAGGGTACCGGCACAAACAGTAGCCATGGATGAGGATCCGTTCGACTCCAATATGTCCGACACCACACGAACGACGTAGGGATAATCTTCGGGAATCATCGGTTTGAGAGCTCGGAAAGCGAGGTTTCCGTGTCCAATCTCGCGGCGTCCCGTTCCACGCGACGGACGGGCTTCACCGGTGGAGAAAGGCGGGAAGTTGTAGTGCAGGAGGAAGCGCTCCTTACCTTGGATAAGGGCTTCGTCGATAATTTTTTCATCGTTCTTCGTACCCAGTGTAACGGAAGTAAGCGATTGCGTTTCGCCTCGGGTAAAGATTGCCGATCCGTGAGGGCCAGGCAAATAGCCCACTTCCGACCAGATAGGGCGTATTTCGGTGGTTTTACGGCCATCGAGACGCTTCCCTTCGTCAAGTATCGAACGACGCATGGCTTCTTTCTCCACCGCATGGTAATAGCGATCGATAAGGCCTTGTTTCTGTTCAAGGGTTTCGGGGTCGAGGGTATCGATGTATTCTTGTTTTACAGCGGCAAAATTTTCCGCACGCGAGTGTTTGTTGCTGTCGCAGGCGGTAGCCACTTTATATACTTTATCGTAGGTTTTAGCCCAGACGTCCTGTTTCAGCTCTTCGTCGTTTTCTTCGTGACAGTATGCACGTTTTTGAAGTTTTCCTACGGCCTCGGAGAGTTCCAACTGTACGCGGCAATGCTCTTTAATGGCTTCGTGGGCCACTTTCATGGCATTGAGCAGGTCTTCTTCGCTCACTTCTTTCATTTCGCCTTCCACCATCATGATGTTGTCCAAGGTAGCGGCTACGATGATATCCATATCGGCATCTTCCAGTTGGGCAAAAGTAGGGTTTACCACAAACTTACCGTCGATGCGGGCTACGCGCACTTCGGAAATAGGGCCGTTGAAAGGTATATCGGAAACAGCCAAGGCAGCCGAAGCGGCCAAACCGGCCAAGGCATCGGGCATATCCACACCATCGGCGGAGTAGAGGGTTACGTTTACAAAAGTTTCGGCGTGGAAATCGTCCGGAAACAGAGGGCGCAAAGCCCGGTCGACCAAGCGGGAAACGAGTATTTCGTAATCCGAAGCACGTCCTTCACGGCGCGTAAATCCGCCCGGGAAGCGACCGTTCGAAGCAAATTTTTCCTTATAATCTACCGAAAGCGGCATAAAATCCGTTCCCGGAACAGCATCGGCAGCCGCACATACGGTTGCCAAAAGCATGGTATTACCCATGCGCACCATTACCGCCCCGTCGGCCTGTTTGGCCAGCTTACCGGTTTCGATGGTAATGCTGCGGCCATCACCCAATGTGATGGTTTTTGTAACTACGTTCATAAAAATTACAGTTTTATTTTTTAGACTTTAAAATTTGCTCGCAAAGGTAATGTTTTATTTTCGAAGCAGGAAATATCCCGCATTCCTGTTTAAGTCCGGAAGAATGATTTGCTCCAATGCTCCGTGGAAGCTTTCCCGGTATAGCCACAAAAGCAGTAACAAGCGACGCCATCTGCAATCCGGGTCAGAAACACAGGAAGGCAAGCGAAGACAGATTCTTCATTGAAGAAGCAAGCAGTATTTTATCGAATAAGGGCTTTTTCCGCCGACAATCGTTTTATTTTATTACATTTGCAAGTGTATCGCCACGTGCGGATACCTATACAAACAATCCCACAGATTTTCAAAACAAAAAACACATGAAAACTTATACCAATGTCAAAGACCTCGGGAAGCTGCACGATGCGGTGCAGGAGGCGCTGGAACTGAAGAAAAACCGTTATGCTTATAAACACCTGGGCGAGAACAAAACCCTGTTGATGGTCTTTTTCAATTCAAGTCTGCGCACCCGCCTCAGCACTCAAAAGGCAGCCATGAATCTCGGGATGAACAGCATCGTACTCGACATCAACCAAGGGGCCTGGCAGCTCGAAACCGATCAGGGCGTCGTGATGGATGGCGACAAACCCGAACACATCCTCGAAGCCATACCCGTGATGGGCTCCTACTGCGACATAATCGGCGTGCGCGCCTTTGCTCGCTTCGAAAACAAAGCCGACGATTACGGCGAAAGCATTCTCAATCAGTTTATCCGCTACTCAGGCCGTCCGGTTTTCAGCATGGAAGCTGCAACAGCGCACCCCCTACAGGCTTTTGCCGACCTGATAAGCATCGAGGAATACAAACCTCATCCCCGTCCTAAGGTCGTGCTCACTTGGGCCCCTCATCCCAAGGCCCTGCCACAAGCCGTGCCTAACTCCTTCGCCGATTTTATGAACGAAGCGGATGTGGATTTCGTCATTACGCACCCCGAGGGTTACGAACTCGATGAAAAATTTGTCCGTGGGGCCCGCGTCGAATACGATCAAATGAAAGCTTTCGAAGGAGCCGACTTCGTATATGCCAAAAACTGGGCTGCCTACCGCGACCCCAACTACGGGAAAGTGCTAAGCCGTGATATGAGCTGGACGGTGACACAGCGTCAAATGGCATGCAGCAACAACGCCCGATTCATGCACTGCCTGCCCGTGCGACGCAACATGATTGTCAGCGACGAAGTAATCGAAGGCCCTCGATCCATCGTCATAGCTCAGGCCGCAAACCGTGAAATAGCAGCTCAAGTAGTCATCAAAAGAATGCTTGAAAAACTGTAATCGAAAATAAAGTTCGAAAACTTTCCGTTTTCCGAGCGAAATACTTAATTTTGTTCGTTCAACACAAATAAAGAAGCGATATGACCCGACAAGAACTCTTCTCCAACATACAGAAAAAAAAGTCTTTTCTCTGTGTCGGTTTAGACAGCGACGTAACTCTGATTCCCGAACATCTCTTCGACGAAGAAGACCCCATTTTCGAGTTCAACAAAGCCATCATCGATGCCACCGCCGACCTCTGTGTGGCCTACAAACCCAATTTAGCCTTCTATGAAAGCTTGGGCAGTACAGGCTGGGATGCCCTCGACCGGACAGTGAGTTACCTGCGCGACCATTATCCCGATCAATTTATTATAGCCGATGCCAAACGAGGCGATATCGGTAACACCTCAGCCCTTTATGCGCGGAGCTTCTTCAGCAGTCTCGACTTCGATGCCGTAACCGTAGCGCCTTATATGGGCGAAGACTCCGTAACTCCCTTTTTGGGCTACGAAGGGAAGTGGGTCATCCTCTTAGCCCTCACTTCCAACAAAGGTGCAGCGGATTTCCAATTCAAGAAAGATGCCGAAACACAGACAGCCCTCTTCGAACAAGTGCTTAGAAGCTCACAAAACTGGGGAAATACCGAAAATATGATGTACGTAGTAGGAGCTACGCAAGCTCGCATGCTGGCAGATGTACGGAGCATTGCTCCCGAACATTTTCTACTGGTGCCCGGCGTTGGAGCGCAAGGAGGAAGCCTGCAAGAGGTAGCCGAATATGGCTTTAA
The DNA here is from genome assembly GCA_001653155.1 of Porphyromonadaceae bacterium H1. Classification (GTDB taxonomy): domain Bacteria; phylum Bacteroidota; class Bacteroidia; order Bacteroidales; family Paludibacteraceae; genus H1. The sequence goes on along the minus strand of BDEJ01000067.1, from coordinate 18,661 downwards.
CGAGCACTGCGGGCTCCTGGTCAACTCCTCCCGGCAAATTATTTACGCCTCCTCCGGCCTCGACTTCGCAAAAGCAGCCCGAAAAGAAGCCGAAAAGTTACAAACGGAGATGAAGAGCCTGCTAAAACAGCGCCAACTGCTCTGAATCAAGGCACAGCACAAAAGAAAATAACACAAAATTTCAAATACAAACTAAAATCTGAAAAACAATGAGTAATGTTGATGTAGTTAAAACAGACATCCTGATTGTTGGTGGCGGGCCTGCCGGCTTAGCCACCTCTATCCGCTTAGCGGATTTGCTGAAAGAAAAGGGCTTGCAAAAACGCATTCTCCTGATAGATAAAGGCAGTTCGATAGGCTCTCACATCATTTCGGGAGCGGTACTGAAACCCGAAGTTTTCAAAGAACTATTGCCCGAGGTGGACAGGAGCGAAATACCTTTGGATGCAGCCGTAAAGGAAGATCGGATTTTTTTCCTGAGCGAGAAGAAGGCTTTCCGCCTCCCTTTTCATCCTCCCTACATGGGAAACAAAGCTAACTACACAGCATCACTAAGTGCCATTTGCCGCTTTCTGGCTCAAAAAGCCGAAGAGAAAGGCGTTGAGATTTACAGCGGATTCTCCGTTAGCGAATTGCTCTACGACAATTCGGGAAAAGTATCGGGGGCCAAAACCATCGACACCGGCATAGACCACCACGGTAAGCGGATGGAAAATTTTCAGGCCGGAACCCACATAGAGGCCTCCCTCACTATTCTGGCCGAAGGTAGCAGAGGTAGTCTTTCGAAAGAACTGATCAACAAATTCAAGCTCCAGCAAGGCCGGAACCCACAACTCTACTCGCTTGGTTGCAAGGAGCTGTGGAAGGTCCCCGAAGGAAATATCGCTCCGGGAGAAGTTTATCACACGATGGGCTACCCGCTTAACACACGAGAATTCGGTGGAGGATTCATCTACGGTTTGTCCGAGAATCGGGTGGTCGTCGGACTGGTGGTAGGACTGGATTATCCCGACCCGACTTTCGATACACACAACGCCTTCCAGATATGGAAAACCCATCCGCAAGTTCGACGCTTCCTACAAGGAGGACAGCTGCTTGAATATGGAGCGAAAACCCTGCCCGAAGGAGGCTTTTATTCGCTGCCTAAACTTTATACCGACCATGCTCTACTGGTGGGAGACAGTGCCGGATTTTTGGCCATGCCGGCCCTCAAAGGTATTCACCTGGCAATACATTCGGGAATGGCAGCTGCCGAGACAGCCCTGCTGGCTCTGGAACAAAACAACTTTTCCGAATCGATGCTGCAACACTACGAAAAGCTGGTGTACGATCCCCAAGGCCGCATTTACAAAGAGCTCTATCCCGTTCGCAACTTCCGCCAAGGTTTCACACGCGGCTTGTTTGCCGGAGCCTTCCATTTTGCCACGCAGCTGATAAGCGGTGGAGCCGGATGCTGCGGCAAACTATCGGCACACAGCGACAGCGAAGCAACTCAAAAATTAAAAGACTTCAAAGGCAAAACCTTCAAAGAACGCTTCGGAGAAAAACCGGAATTCGACAAGGTGATTTGTTTCGATAAAGTCACCGATGTGTACTATTCGGGAGTCAACCACGACGAAGAACAACCGGCTCACCTCCACGTCAACAGCCCCGAGACCTTCAACGCAATCAACATCCATGAATACGGAGCGCCTTGCCAATACTATTGCTCAGCTGAAGTTTACGAGATACACACAGACAAAAACGGAAACAAAGAGCTTCGTATACATGCCGAGAACTGCTTGCACTGCAAAACCTGCGATATCAAAGAACCCGCCGGCGGCATCACATGGAAGCTTCCCAATGGTGGCAACGGCCCCGAATACAAATACATGTAAAATACCAATCAGCATTTTTGACATTCCGAAAAAACAGAAATTATGGCTCTTACCATTATAAGTTTGATAAAACAAGTCCCCCTCCCCAGCGAAATGCGTATGGGGGACGACGGTCTGATGGACCGTACGAAAGCCAAATCCATTATCAACATCGACTGCCAGTTCGGCCTCGAAGCCGGCTTGCAACTCAAAAAATCTTATCCCGATGCCCGCATGGTGGTTTGTTCGATGGGGCCTCCGTCTTTTGAGAACGCCTTGCGAACGGCCCTCTCCATGGGTTACGACGAAGCCTACCTCCTCTCCGACCGGAAGCTCGGCGGAAGCGACACCTACGCTACCGGATTGGCAATAAGCACCATGCTGAAACATTTAGGATTCAGTAAGGAATCGAAAGAAGCCTTTATCATTCTCGCCGGACGGCAAACCAGCGATGGAGATACGGCGCACGTCCCCTCGCAGGTAGCCGAAAATCTCGGCATCCCGCAAGCGACTTTTGTGGAACGCGTAGAAGCTGACGGCAAGGGTAATGTAGTGGCCAAACGTATTATCGAAGGCGGCTATCAAATGATACAACTCCCGATGCCTTGCGCCGTATCCCTGACACCTACGGGCATTTCTCCTCGAAAGCCCTCTTTGTCGGGAGCTATCAAGGCACGCAATGCCCAAATCACTGTTCTGAACATTGATGACATCGGTTTGGGAACCGAAAAAATCGGACTGAGCGGGTCGCCCACCATCGTAGCGGCAGTAGCCAACATCGTAAGCGAGCGTCCACCCGTAATGATGGCCGAAGGACAAAACGAGAAGGAACTGGTAAAAAGCCTTATATCAAATGTAAAAAGCGGAGGAAACACCCTCAAAAAGAAAGCCGAAAAGGAAAAGGCTGTACGGGAGACGCCCGACTATCCGGTTGTCGATCTGCGTGAAGGGGCCAAAGGCATACTCACCTGGGCCGAAATTGCAAACGGAAAGATAGGACGCCCTTCTTTGGAATTGCTCACACCGGCCCGTCACCTGGCCGAGCAACTGGGCGACGACACCAAAATCACCACCGTACTAATCGGTAAGGATGTGAAAGGGCTCGCAAAAACCCTATTCGAGCACGGGTCGGACGAGGTCATCCTTGTTGAAAACGAAGCCTTGGAGGAATACCTCGTGCTTCCCTTTGCCAAGATCTTTGCACAGGTAATCAAAGAGCGTAAGCCCGAAATAGCCCTTTTTGCCGCCACGACGGCCGGACGTGAGCTGGCACCGCGGATAGCAGTAAAAACAGGCTGTGGCGTAACGGCCGACTGTACCGGACTGGAGATAGGCGAATACATCAACCGCAAGGAGAAAACCATCGTCCGCCCCATCCTGCACTCGCGCCGCCCCACCTACGGCGAAAGCAAACTGGCTACCATTCTCGGTTTCGTATTTCCGCAAATCTCTACGGCGCGTGCCGGAACTTTCGAAGTACCGAAGGCCGAGCCGGGACGCGAAGGCAAACTCTCCGAATTCAAACCTCAGCTCGGACAAGAAGATTTTGTCGTGGAAATACTCAAAACGCAGCGCGGCGAGGGAGGCTTACAAGGCCTTTTCGATGCCGATGTAATCGTTGCCGGAGGGCGCGGAGCTACGGGAGACGGCCTGCAGCTCGTACAAGAACTTACCGAAGCGCTGCGTACGCAAGGCATCAAAGCCGAATGGGCCTGTAGCCGTGTTGTGGTTGACGAAGGCATTTCCGAGTATGCCCGTCAGATAGGCCAAACCGGAAAAACCGTACGACCGAAGCTCTACATAGCCATCGGTATATCGGGCGCCATACAGCACATTGCCGGCATCAAGGAATCGGGCAAAATAATAGCCATCGATCAAAACCCGAAAGCTCCGATATTCCACCACGCCGACTTCGGCCTTGTAGGACGATACGAAGACATCCTGCCCGAACTTATCGAGCAAGTCAAAGCCGGCTTTACTTTCGGTATCGAAACATCCAAGGCCTGAACAACCGGATGAGGTATTTTTGCCCTCAAGCTTCCACGAAATTGTCACGTGGAAACTTGGGGGCAAATTGCAACCCGAAGTATAAGCTTATAACGCTTGACATGCTGGAGCATCGACAGAAGATAGGATAATCTCTACAGCCCGACACTTGGTGGGAATGGCACAAATGTTAGTGAAAGATTTCGACAGCATCGTACCCGATAAGGTGGATGAGCTGCAAAAGCTACCGGGAGTAGGGCGTAAAACGGCTAATGTTATAGCTTCCGTTGTTTACGATAAGCCGGCCATGGCTGTGGATACGCATGTCTTTCGTGTCTCGGAGCGCCTGGGTTTGACTACCGCCTCGAAAAGCCCCCTGCAAACCGAGCGTGAGTTGGTGAAATACATTCCGGAGGAGCTTATACCCAAAGCACACCATTGGCTTATTCTGCACGGGCGCTATGTCTGTTTGGCTCGAAAACCCAAGTGCGAGATTTGTGGCTTGACAGCTTTTTGCCGCTATTTTGCTAAGAAACTCTGAATTTTGAGCCCTTCCAATTTTCCCTTTGAGCCATATATATGCCGGTAAGCAGAACAGCATTCGACCTAGCCGGTGGCTTTAGCGCTTGCTTTCAAGGTAACCGAAACGTCCTTGATTGAAATCTTCGAAAGCTTGGAGGAGTTCCTGCTTCGTGTTCATCACAAAAGGTCCGTAGGCTGCGATCGGTTCGCGGAGGGGTTCACCGCTCATCACCAGTACAACCGTGTCGGGCGCTGTGGCCTCGATGCTGAAGTCTTCACCTTCGTTCGTGAATTTAACCAAATGATCCGTTTCTACGTTTCTGCCGTTTACCCGTGCCCGACCTCGTACGACAAGCAACGCCGTATTGTAGGCTGCTGGGAAAGAGAAACCGGCTTTGCCTCCTTCGTTCAGCCGGGCATTCATCAGGGCGATAGGCGTGTGTGTCTTTGCCGGACCTTGCGTAGCACGGTATTCACCGGCAATGACTTCGATTAGGCCTGCACCATCGGGCAGCAGGTAGCGGCCCATGTCGGCATTCGTGATACTTTGGTAGGCCGGAGCAGACATTTTGTCGCGTGCCGGCAGGTTGACCCAAAGTTGCACCATTTGGAATGTGCCGCCTTTCTTGGCCCATTCTGTGGCATGAAACTCACGGTGCAATACGCCGCCGGCCGCAGTCATCCACTGCACGTCACCGCGCCCGATGACTCCGCCGTTGCCGCCGCTGTCGGCATGTTCCACTTCACCTTCGTAGGCAATCGTTACCGTTTCAAAGCCTCTGTGAGGATGCACATCTACACCTCCGGGCATATCGGTAGGAACTACTTGACGGGGGGCATTGTAGTCAAGCATAATGAAAGGATCCATGTCCTGCATCGAAAGTCCTTCCATCGAAGGGATAAAGTTATGTACAAAAAAACCGTCGCCGACCCAGTGTGCGGGACGAGGTGCCATTACGAATGCAATCTGTTTTGTTTTCATCGTTTTCTTCCTTTCTATAAATTTATGAATTACGATGCAAAGGTACGGTCTTTGAACGATCTGTACATTGATGTACATCAAGAACTGCGCCGCGTACAGGCATTTCGTCGAGCCAAATCGCTACGGATACGGCTCAGGCTTTCGGGTGTGATCCCGAGATAGGAAGCAATCATGGCTTGAGGCACGCGCAAAGGTATTTCGGGGAAAGCTTGCACGAAATCGAGGTAGCGCTCCTCAGCCGAGGCTGCCTGCAAGAGGGTAATCCGGGCCTGAAGCATCCGGATGTGTTCATAGAGTAAATTACGGTTCAGTTCTTCGAAGACCTTGTCTTCGCGTGTCAGTCGGCATACCTGTCTTTCGTCGAGCAACACGATGCGCGTGGCTTCGATAGCCTGAATGAAATAACTTGACGGTTTGCCGAAAAAGACCCCTTCGACATTCATCAGGAACCATCCCTCTACGGCAAAGAGAAGCAGATGTTCCCGTCCTTTCGGGTCGATCGAATATTCGCGTACGGCCCCTCGTTCGATAAAAAAGCGATGCGCACAAGTCTCACCCTCGCGCAGTAGGAATTCACCCCGCCGAAACTCCCGTACAAGGCTGTGCCGAAATAAGATATCACGTTGCTCCGCATCGAGCAAAACATTGGAGCGCAGATAATCATCAAAAATAAACTCGTTCATAATCTTTCCATATGGATGCTTCCATAACTTTGATACGCAACATCTATGTAACAATGCCTAAAAAGCTACTTGCAGAGGGCTTTTGAAAATATTGAGAAAAGACGCTTGTTTTTTACCAAAGGCTCCTTTCTTTTTTTGCAAGCTTAATAGCACGATGCGCAAAACCCCTTCGAGTCAAAATGCATCACAAAGGACAGAACAGCAGCATCATGTCTTAGCTCACACAAAGAGGTAGAGGCTAAAGGCCATAACCGCCATACCCGAAACCAGGCCTCCGATGGAGATATGGTGTTTCCCGAATTTTTCGGCCGAAGGCAACAATTCGTCCAGCGAAATGAAAACCATAATGCCTGATACGGCAGCCAGAATAATACCATTGACGGCAGGAGTCCAATAGGGCATCAGGAAAAAATAGGCCATCAAAGCGCCGAGGGGTTCGGACAATCCGGAGAGGAAGGACCACCAGAAAGCCTTTCGGCGGCTACCCGTGGCGTGGTAGATAGGTACCGAAACAGCCAAGCCCTCCGGGATGTTGTGTATTGCAATAGCCAGCGTGATGGGAATGGCCACATCGAGGCTTCCCAAGCCCGACACAAAAGTAGCTATCCCCTCCGGGAAGTTGTGAATACCCAGCGAAAGAGCTACCACCAATCCTACTCGGCGCAGGGAGTTGTGTCCACGCATATCCTCCACGGCATGTATTTCGTGCGGGTTGGCCGAAGTGTCGGGGATAAAAAAGTCGATGAGCATAATCAAGCCGATGCCTCCAAAGAAGGAGAGAATAAGGTATAGCATGCCCAGCTTGTTGCCGTAAGCAAGGGCCAGAGCCTCCTGAGCATTCGGCATCATCTCCATAAAAGAAACGTAAATCATCACTCCTGCCGAGAATCCGAGCGAGGCACAAAGAAATGCCGTATTGGTACGGCGGGCAAACAGAGCCATCAGACTCCCGATACCGGTAGAAAGACCAGCCAAGAGGGTAAGTCCAAAAGCCATCCATAGAGTAGAATCGGATACTTGCATGTCTTTTATGCTGAATTATTTTTTATTGAAAATCTCTTCGTACCGAGCAGTCTGCGTAGGATTTACATCAGAGAGTATCTCCACGGCGAGTTTCTTTTCCGAGTCGAGGGCCTTGGAGAAAATTTGAATCAACTCGTCGCTCTTGGTTTCCATGAAAGAGGCAATCACGATGGTGGAAGGGCGTGAGCGATTCGTTTCGCGCAACACGGGAAGCCCGGCGGCTATACGCGCCCGAGCGTTGGCTACATTGCTTACCATCTCGTCCAAACCCAAGCGGTGGTATTCGTAAAAGTAATTCCGGTATTTTTTAAACGACTCGTCCAGTAGATTATTCACCAAGGCGTATCGATTTTTACTGCTTTCGAAAGCCTTCCACCCACTCCATTCGGTGCTTTGAGCCATGTTTACGATGTTTTCTGCGGCACGAAAAGCGGGAGTACCTCCTAATCGCGCATAAGAGTCGGTGTCGTAGCCCACAATGATGTAGCAGTAATAGGCCAGCACAGCTGTGAGGTTGGAGCTAAGCGCATTCTCGTTAAATTCGAGCTGGTCGGACTCCCTGTAAGTGAAACTGAAGTTTTGATCCCGGAAATTGAACAGAGTGGTAGTATAACTGCTGTTAAATACAGGACGACGCGACTGTATGATGATTTCGCCGTTAAACACATCGCTCTCGATGGATTTGAGAATGATACTCATCGTACATTCGATGCGCTCCAGCGAAGTGAACCCCATACTGGTCCAGCGACGGTTGTTTACAAACTCCGAAATGCTCTTTTCGAGGGTATTGAAAACCGATTTGTTAGTCCCTTGTATCTGGTCGGAATTGACCTGAACATTACAAATCAGCTCCTGTGCACTCAGCGAAACGCTAACAAGGAACAGGCATAGGCCGGAAATAAACTTTTTCATGTGCATATCAATTATCAAATCGTTGGAGAATCTGCAAGCGAATCGAGTTTCAACCTGCTTAGCTCATCGGCAATATCCTCGGCAACAGCTTTTTTACTTTTCAATTCGAAACACGTCTTAGCTCCATCGGGGTAAAGTAGTGTTATTTTGTTGGTATCGTATCCGAATCCGGCTTGGGGGTCTTGCAGCGAATTGAGCACTACGAAATCGAAGTTCTTCTTCTTCATTTTCTTCAAGGCACTTTCCTGCCCGTCGTCTGTTTCCAGGGCAAAGCCTACGGAGAATTGCTTTCCGGTCTTCATTCTACCGATAGCTTCGGCAATATCTTGAGTAGGAAGCAGTTCAAGCATGAGTGCATCTTTACCGCGCTTAAGTTTCTGTCTTGCCTGCTTTCCGGGAGTAAAATCGGCCACGGCAGCGCAAAGCAAAGCGCCATCCATATCCGGGAAGGTGTCGGTAGCAAGCCGGTGCATTTCTGCCGCCGACTCTACATCCATACGACGTATGGCAGGATGCTGGGTTTTAAGAGCAACCGGCCCGGTTATCAGCAAGACTTCCGCTCCGCGGCGGGCACAAGCCTCGGCTAAAGCAAAGCCCATCTTACCCGAAGAATAATTACCCACAAAACGTACCGGATCTATCTTTTCGTATGTCGGACCGGCCGTGATAAGTATTTTCTTCCCGGACAAAGGTTTGGGGTTGAGCAAATCAGACAAGCGAGCCACAATACCCTCAGGTTCTTCCATACGTCCCTTGCCGTCCAAGCCACTGGCCAATTCTCCGGCAGCCGGCTCCATGACAGCAAGGCCTAACTCCCTCAATGCCGACAGGTTGCGCTGCGTGACCGGATGGGCAAACATATCCAAATCCATAGCAGGAGCTATCATCACCGGACAACGGGCCGACAGATAGGTGGTAAGCAGGAGGTTATCGGCAATGCCTTGTGCCATCTTAGCCACAGTATTGGCCGTAGCCGGAGCTATCAGGTAGGCATCGGCCCAAAGGCCAAGGTCCACATGACTGTTCCAGCTTCCCGTTGTCGGATCGAAAAAATCCGTCAGAATGGGACATTTGGCTAAGGTAGCCAGGGTAAGAGGCGAAATAAACTCCTTGGCCAAGGGCGTCATAATCACTCTTACTTCAGCGCCTTCTTTTATCAGTAAGCGGATGAGCAAAGCTGCTTTGTAAGCCGCAATGCTACCCGTAACCCCCACAATAATATGTTTTCCTTTAAGCATCCTTAATTCAATATATTAAACTCGGCGATAAATAAGGGCAAAAGTACAAAAAGCCCTCCGTTCGACCAAAGGCAAAACTCAGTCGCTTGCACGACTATACAGTATGCGCACGGCATTGAGTATGGCAATGAGAGCAACCCCCACGTCGGCAAATACGGCCATCCACATCGAAGCCAAGCCCAAAGCCCCCAAAAGTAAGACTAAAAATTTTACCGAAAGAGCAAAAACAATGTTCTGCAGCACCACCGAACGGGTCAAACGGGCAATGCGTATGGCTTGTACTATCTTATAAGGCCGGTCGCTCTGTATAACGATGTCGGCTATTTCGATGGCCGCATCACTTCCCATGCCTCCCATAGCAATGCCGAGGTCACTCGCAGCCAGGGCCGGAGCATCGTTGATGCCGTCACCAACAAAAGCAAGTTTCTTGCCATCGGCTTTGAGCGCTTCGATATGCCGGAGCTTATCTTCGGGAAGTAATTCTCCGTAGGCTTCATCTACACGAAGCTTTTGAGCACATTGCCGGACGATCGATTCGCGATCGCCACTAAGCATGACGATACGCTCCACTCCACAACGCCGCATCCCTTCGACGGCTTCTTGAGCATCTTCTTTTTCAGAATCGGCAATGCTGATATATCCGGCAAAAACTCCCTCCGATGCAGCCAGCACCAAAGTCTCGACACGCTCGTCGATGGCAGCATCATAAACGACTCCGAGGGAATGCATCAGGCGTGCATTACCCACAGCCACCTCACAACCATTTACACGGGCCGTAAGTCCCTGACCGGCAATTTCGCGTACATCTTCCACCCGGAAACGCTCCGGATCCGGTGCACAATACTCAACAACAGCCTTAGCCACAGGATGATTGGAATGCGCCTCGACAGCAGCTACCCAGTCGACAAAGGGCACATCGCCGGCAGCCTCCACTTCCTGCACCTTGAAAACGCCCTGAGTAAGCGTTCCGGTTTTATCCAAAGCAATGCTATGCACTTGGGTGAGCTGCTCCAGAAAGTTAGCCCCTTTAACCAGGATGCCCTTGCGCGAAGCCAGACCAATACCGCCAAAATACCCCAAAGGAATGGATATTACCAAGGCACAAGGACAGGAAAGTACCAAAAATACAAGGGCACGGTAAAACCATTCGCTAAAAACATAATGCTCGGCAAATATCATGGGGAGCAAAGTAATAAGGACGGCCAAGGCAAAAACTACCGGCGTGTATATACGGGCAAACTTACGGATAAAGAGCTCCGTACGCGGTTTCCGAGAAGCGGCATGCTCAAGCAAATCCAATATCTTTGCCAGGGAGGTATCGGCGAAAGGCTTGTCCACCTGCATTTCGATCACAGACCCCTCGTTAAGCATACCGGCCAGCACACGTTCCCCTCGACGTATGGTCAACGGACGGCTTTCTCCGGTAAGTGCAGCGGTATTGAAGCTGCTGGCCTCGGAAAGCATCACCGCATCCAAAGGCGCTTTCTCACCGGCCCTGAGTTGGATAATCTCGCCCACAGCAACAGTTTCGGGGGGCAACTCCCAATATTTCCCTTCGCGCAAAACACGCGCCATACCGGGACGCACATCCAACAAAGCTTTGATATTACCACGCGCCCTGTTCACCGCATGGTTCTGAAACAGCTCACCTATGCAGTAGAAAAGAGCAACCCCGACAGCCTCAGGATATTCTCCAATAACGAAAGCCCCGACAGTAGCCAGCCCCATCAGACTAAACTCATTGAAGAAATCCTTGTGTCGCATTTCTCCTAACGCATCACGTAAAATAGGATAGCCAACGGGTAAGTAAGCAAGTAAATAATAAAACAAACGAAAATAAGCTTGCGAAAAACAGGGGAAAGCCAAGGCATCGGCAATAAGGCCTAATAGTAACAGCAAAAAGCTAAAGGCAGCCGGGAAATAAAGCTTCCACGAAGCCGACTCCGAATGCGAACAATGGCAATGATCATGAGTATCTTGCTCGTGATGATGACTGCAACACGATTCTCTTTGTAGGTCTTCCGAATGTAACATAACGGCAATGTATTTTAGGTTTACGATGCAAAGTTACAAAACGCTTGTCTGCAACCCGGTTGCAAACTTACAGGCGCAAAGAAATACCCACGCTAAAACAGGGGAAAAAGCCTACGAGGAGAGAGGGATTGCTATTCGCTCAGCGGATTCCCTTCCCAATAAAGATAATCGTAATGTATCAAAGGACGCTGGTTCTTCTTCCCGCAAAGCTCGGAAGCCCTCCGGCTGTCGTACTGAACCCTTCCTACGCCCAATACGCATCCCTCCGGGTCTACAATTTTAACGATGTCGTCTTTTTCAAATTCTCCCGAGATACGGGTTACCCCTACCGGCAACAGGCTCACGGCTCCTTCACCCGAAAGGGCCTCCACCGCACGGGCGTCGATGTGCAGGGCTCCTTTGGCGAATCCATCGCTGTGCGCAATCCATTTTTTAACACTCGATACAGCGGTTCGGGCAGCTTTAAAGCAGGTGGCAACGACATGTTTGCTTTCATCCAGCAATCCTAAAAGCACATTTTCTTTATGCCCGTTTGCAATGTACACGTCAATACCTTCGTCGGCTATTTTACGGGCAATATTGCTTTTGGTAAGCATGCCGCCACGTCCAAAAGAGGATTTGGAGCCTTGAATAAAAGAAGACAAATCCTGACCTTTCTCAATCACCTCAATCACAGAGGCTCCCGGACTTCCGGGTGCTGCATTGTAAATACCATCCACATTGCTTAAGATAAGTAGCGCCTCTACATCCAACATCGTTGCAATCAGGCCCGAAAGCTCGTCGTTGTCCGTAAACATCAGCTCCGAAACCGAAATCGTATCATTTTCATTCACAATCGGTATAACTTTATTATCGAGCATCACACACATGCAGTTACGCTGGTTCAGGTAGTGGCGACGACTGCCGAAGTTTTCTTTGGTGGTGAGCACCTGCCCCACCGAGATACCGTGTTCGCGAAATAAATCCCAATAAATATTAATCAGTTTGGCTTGCCCAACTGCCGAGAAAAGTTGCCGCTGGTCCACTACATCCATTTTCTTATGCAAGCCCAAAACACTCCGTCCGGAAGCAACGGCACCGGAAGAAATAACCACCACTTCCAAGCCGGACTTATGCAAGTAAGCAATCTGATCGACCAAGGCGGACATATTGGTAATATCCAGCGTTCCGTCAGCTCGTGTAATTACATTACTGCCTATTTTTACAGCTATTCTTTTATATTTGCTCTGCATGGGATTTCCTTTTTTTCAATTTCGCAGGCCAAAATTACGAAAATAATCCGATGCCTCAACAAAGTCCTGCGCAGCAAACGGAAAAAGCAGCTCGCAAGGGGGATTATAATTTAAAACATACGAAAAAAAGTGCTTCGGAATCAGGAAAGGAAAAAGTCTGATCGGAGAACTCCTTGAAATTTTCTGTAAATTTGCAGACTCTTACAACCCGAACTCATTTCTCAAAAAATTCAAGTTATGAGAAAATTTCTTTTTAGTTTATTAGGCTGTCTTATCACAATCGGCGGACAAGCCATGTCGTTCAAAATTGAAGGAAAAATCGAAGGCTTAATGCCCGGCGACACGCTTAGGTTCGAACGCATTACTATGCCCGGTTTTAAGCGCAGCTTCGCATTTGAAGTCCTTGTTGAAAAACAGGATGAGTTTAGCTACAAAGGTTCTCACGAAGACATCACTTATTATTGGATGGTATATAAACCCGTTGCGCAAAAACCAGTTCCAGTCTGCACAGCAGCACTGACCATGCTTATAAAAGACGGAACCACCCGATTAACCGGTACGGCTGCGTATATCTACTATTGTCGCCTGGAAGGAGAGCTTTACGAGAATGAGCTGCTACAAAAGAGCATGCAGTTCAGGGATTCTCTTTTAATAGAAAGAGAAAAACTTAACTTGCTTGCTCAAGAAGCGAAATTAATAAAAGACACTGCGAAAGCGGAGGAATATATGAACAAGTTTAACTCCTTCTATTGGGACCATAAAGAAGCGTTTGAAAAATCATCCTTGTTGGAAGAGACATTTTTCAATCAATATCCTTCTTCCGAACACAGCATCATAGAAGTACTGATGACGGTTAACTCTCCCCACAGAAGGCCTGACAAGATGTATGAAAAGATGAACAACGAGGCCCGAAACAGTCGCTTCGGAAAAATTCTGAAGCAGGAGATCGATAGATTATCCGCCTTGCAGCCGGGGAATGATGCGCCTGATTTCCGGCTGATTGCTCTGGACGGGAAAGAAATCTCGTTGAAAGATTGTGCCGGTTCTTATGTGTTGATTTATCATTGGGGACTGTGTCCCGGCTCGTTGATGATTGACAAAGAGGTCATCGCGCTGTATAACAGATATAAAGATCATTTAATCGTTATCGGTATAACGGACAGTATAGACCGTATAAAAGGCGCTTATGAAAACACCCAGCCGGGCAAAATGCTGAAGAATATAGAGCTGAAGTCTGTTTTGAAGAATATGCTTGCGCACCCGTGGATGGATGCGGAGAAAAGAAAGGATAATGAGAAAATAGAGATAGACTACGGCCTTGCAGGTCTTCCTTTCTTTGTATTTATCTCGCCCGAGGGAAAAATCATTATAAGAGACTTCCACAAAGCTTTCTATACGGCAAAAGAAAAACTGGAAGCCGAATTCGGTAAATAAAGACCGCTACGGAGCAGGGACTCAAACAACAGCCAAGAGGAATAAAAAGCAAGCCGGTAACGAAACATTCCGGAGCTTCAGTGCTCTAAAAAGCATTTCCCGACAAGCATGCTGACTTTGCCTTCATTATATGATCCTTCGTACAATCATGCTGTGCGTAATTTTAATTCTCGCAAATTTTGATTTTTCCAAACATTTCTTCTATCTTTGCAGGCGCAAATTAAAAATCAAACATTTACTATGTATTTAACGTCTGAAAAAAAGCAAGAAATCTTTGGTAAATACGGCAAGTCTAACACTGATACCGGTTCTCCCGAATCGCAGATTGCATTGTTTTCGTACCGTATCAACCATTTGACTGAGCACTTGAAGTCAAATAAAAAAGATTATAGCACCGAACGCGCTCTGGTATCGCTGGTAGGAAAACGCCGTCGTTTGCTCGATTATTTGAAAGACAACGACATCGAACGTTACCGCGCCATCATCAAGGAGCTGGGTATCAGAAAATAATTTTTCTATTACCAAATTGAAAAAAGGCATTTCAATCTCGATTTGGAATGCCTTTATTTATTCCAACCCCCTGCCCTCTTTTCCAAAACTGCGGCAGACATTAACGAAATACGAGCAAGTAAGGAAGTCATGAAACCATCCATACCCAAAGGCACCCGCGATTTCACCGCGCAGGAGATGGCCAAACGCAACTACATATTCAACACCATAAAAGAAGTATTCCGTCGCTACGGTTTCCAACAGATCGAAACGCCCGCCATGGAGAATTTATCGACGCTCATGGGCAAATACGGCGATGAAGGAGACAAACTACTCTTCAAAATACTCAATTCGGGCGATTACCTCTCCGGCTTGAAAGACGAAGAGCTGCTGACCCGGGACAGCAATAAAATCAGTTCACGCATATCCGAAAAAGGCCTCCGCTACGATTTGACGGTTCCTTTTGCCCGCTTCGTCGTACAAAACCGGGATAAAATCGTTTTCCCATTCAAACGTTATCAAATACAACCCGTCTGGCGTGCCGACCGCCCTCAACGCGGACGCTATCGCGAGTTTTACCAGTGCGACGTGGACGTGGTGGGCAGCAACTCCCTGTTGAACGAAGTAGAACTGATTCAGATCGTGGACGAGGTGTACCGCAAGCTGAAAATCAACGTCTGCCTCAAAATAAACAACCGAAAACTGTTAACAGGTATTGCCGAAATAATCGGACAGGCGGATAAAATAACCGATATCACGGTAGCCATAGATAAATTAGACAAGATCGGCTTGGAAAAAGTTAGAGAAGAAATCGCATCGAAAGGCATACCGAAAGAGGCCATCGAAAAGCTGGAACCTATCTTACAACTGAGCGGGAGCAACAGGGAAAAATTAGAGCAACTCAAAGCGGTTTTAGCTTCATCGGAAAGCGGATTGAAAGGCATCGAGGAAGTCGAAAGCATTCTTGAGTTTTGTGAAAATATGAAAATCGCCACGCCAATCGAACTGGATTTAACTCTGGCACGAGGCCTGAACTACTACACCGGAGCCATCTTTGAAGTGAAGGCAATGGATGTGGAGATAGGCAGTATTACCGGCGGGGGACGCTACGACAACCTGACCGGCGTATTCGGCATGGAAGGTGTTTCTGGCGTGGGTATCTCCTTCGGAGCCGACCGAATCTACGACGTCTTGAATCAGCTCAATCTCTATCCCGAGACTTCCGAAGAACAAACACAGCTTCTTTTTGCAAGCTTCGGAGAGAAAGAATTGCGTTACAGCTTAGCTCTGGCAAAACAGCTGCGCGAAAAAGGCTTCAACGTCGAAGTTTACCCCGAATCAGTAAAACTAAAAAAGCAAATGAGTTATGCCGACAGCAAAAACATTCCGTTTGTCGCCATAATAGGCGAAAATGAAATGTGCGAAAACAAGCTGATGTTGAAAGACATGAAATCGGGCCGGCAGGAAGCCCTGTCGTTAAGCGAAACCTTGGTCAAACTCGAAGAGGCTCTGCATTCCGCTTGAGATATAAGGGCTTTAAGCTCCGAAAAATCGAAACTTTGAAACAAAAGCTTTTGAGCAAACTCGTACAAACTGTGGCACGGCTATTGAACAAAAGTTACGGCAGGCTTACTCAAGAATACGACAAGACACTGTCAATGAGCAACTAAAACCCTGCAACATCGTATTTATTATAATAACAAGCTTGACAGATCGCGCCACAATGGCATAAAAAACAGACATTTTGACTATGAATAATCGTTTCGATCGTTCTTTTTCCGACGAAGTCATCATGGGCGAAGGTGAACTTTTCCCCGTTATATCGCTCGATAGCCGTTCATCGGATTTACAAATTGCATCGGAGGATAGCATCCCCATTCTGCCTCTGCGGAACATGGTGATTTACCCCGGAGTACTTCTACCGGTTTCGGTGGCACGCTCCAAATCATTGAAGCTGGTTCGCTCCGCACACGAAAATGATGGGCTTATAGGCGTTTGCACCCAACTCGACAAAAAAATAGAAGACCCGACTAAAGACGAACTCTATCAAATAGGTACCGTAGCCCACATCGTGCGCATATTGGAGATGCCCGATGGCTCTACTACCGTTATCCTCGAAGGAAAAAAACGCTTCCGCCTGCTGGAGTTGACAGCCGAGAAACCTTTCATGCAAGCCCGCATAGAACTGTTGGAAGAGAAAATTCCGGAAGAAAAAGATCACCTGTTTCCGGCCCTCATCTCATCCATTAAGGACTTGACGACAAAGATTATAAACAATTCGGGTATCATCCCTCCCGAGATTTCATTTGCGGTTCGTAACATCGAGAATCCGACTTTCCTGATCAATTACATCTGTGTGAACTTCGGTTTCAATGTAAAAGATAAGCAACGACTGCTCGAAATTTCGGACGTAATGGATCGAGGCTATCAATTGCTGGAATTGCTGAGCAAAGAAGCTCAATTGGTCGAAATAAAAATGGCCATTCAGAACAAGGCCAAAGAAGGTATCGAACAACAACAGCGCGAATATTTTCTCCAGCAACAGATTAAAACCATCCAAAACGAATTGGGTGAAAACTCAATGGAGCAAGATATTTCCGAATTTCGGGAGCGAGCCCAAAAGAAAAAATGGAGCGAAGCTACAGCTAAAACATTCGAACGGGAACTGAAGAAGCTGGAGCGCATGAATCCTCATTCGCCCGATTACTCAACGCAGTTGAACTACATCGAGACCATGCTCAACCTGCCTTGGAACGAATATACGAAAGACTCCTTCGATTTGAAGAAAGCGAAACGTATCCTGAACCGCGACCATTTCGGGATGGAGACGGTGAAAGACCGCATCCTCGAACACTTGGCCGTACTGAAATTGAAAGGCGACATGAAATCGCCCATCATTTGTCTTTACGGTCCTCCGGGAGTGGGAAAAACCTCTCTCGGCAAGTCCATCGCCGAAGCTTTGAATCGTAAGTATGTACGCGTATCCTTGGGAGGCCTTCACGACGAGGCCGAAATACGGGGACATCGACGTACCTACATCGGAGCCATGCCCGGACGCATCATTCAAAACATTCAGAAGGCCGAGTCGTCGAACCCCGTATTTGTTCTGGATGAAATCGATAAAGTTTCGGCCGATTACAAGGGAGACCCCTCCTCAGCCCTACTGGAAGTACTTGATCCGGAGCAAAATACAAGCTTCCATGACAACTACCTAGATGTAGATTTCGACCTCTCGAAGGTGATGTTTATCGCTACGGCAAACAATTTAGCTTCCATTCCCCGTCCCCTGCTCGACCGCATGGAACTGATCGAGGTAAGCGGCTACACGCAGGAAGAAAAAATAGAAATAGCCCAACGCCACTTGATTCCCAAAGAACTCGAGAACCACGGCTTAAACAAAGAACAGCTTCAGCTAAGCAAGGTCATTACACAAGCATTAATCCGGAATTACACACGCGAATCGGGCGTCCGGGAGCTAAGTCGCCGAATAGCTGCCGTAATGCGTAAGGTAGCCAAGAGTGTTGTAGGAGGCATCGAATACAACACAAACCTCAACCAAGACGATCTGAAAACCTATTTGGGGGCTCCGCGCTACAACAGCGACAAATACGAAGGCAACCAGTACACCGGAGTGGTAACCGGTTTGGCATGGACACAGGTCGGCGGAGAAATTCTGCTCATCGAATCCAGCCTGAGTAAATCCAAAGCTCCCAAATTAACTCTGACCGGCAATCTCGGTGAGGTAATGAAGGAGTCGGCCATGCTGGCCTTGGAGTACATCAAAGCACATGCCGAAGAGCTAAAAATCGAAAGCAATATCTTCGACGAGTGGAATGTGCACATACACGTACCCGAAGGAGCCATCCCCAAAGACGGCCCCTCGGCGGGTGTTACGATGACCACAGCTCTGGTATCCGCATTTACCAAACGTAAGGTACGCAAAGGCATTGCCATGACCGGAGAGATAACCCTGCGCGGACGCGTACTTCCCGTAGGAGGTATTAAGGAAAAGATACTGGCTGCCAAACGTGCCGGAATCAGCGACATCATACTTTGCTCGGACAACCGGAAGGATGTTGAGGAAATAAAAAGCAGCTATTTGAAGGGCCTTACTTTCCATTATGTAAACGACTTGATGGAAGTAATCAGTTTAGCCCTTCTGTAAGAGCAAGAAAGGGAGGAATGAATTCGGCATTTCCCTAAGGAATTTACAGGGCTGACGCATTAAAAGGACTTTCTGTATATTTTTGTAGTCGTTAAATAAATAAGC
>BDEJ01000066.1 GCA_001653155.1 Porphyromonadaceae bacterium H1 | reverse complement strand
AAGGGCGCCATCAAGATGCATACATTGCTCGATTATGACACTCTTCTACCTGAATTCGTGACCATTAGCACAGGAAAATGTACGGACGACAAAGCCTCTTTTGACATCCCAATAGCCCCTCATTCAGTAGTAGTGGCGGATAGGGGCTACTGTAATTTCGAACTGTTGAATGATTGGGACAGCAAGCATGTACTTTTTGTAGTCCGCCATAAGGACAACCTCCTTTATGAGCCTATCCGAGAACTCGACTTACCCCAACACGCAACTCAAAATGTACTAATAGATGAAATTATTGAACTCAAGGGTGCCAAGACGAGTTTGAAATACCCGAAAAGACTTCGACGCATTGCAATATGGAATGAGGAACACGAGTTTACGCTTCAATTGCTCA
>BDEJ01000065.1 GCA_001653155.1 Porphyromonadaceae bacterium H1 | reverse complement strand
CATCTCCAAAAGAAAAAATCACAGCCGGATGAAGAATTACAAAAATAATGGAAATAACAAAACAAGAATATAAAAATATTTATTTAAATAAATTTTGGTATTTAAATTTAAAAATATAATTTTGTCGGCAAGAAAGGAAGTCGTCGGACAAGTACGAAAAACAGGACAAAAACAAATATATAACGAATACAGCAAAAACAGAAAAATTACATAACAAAAAAATGGATTTTAATAATTCGACACAGACAATACAGGATCCGATGATTTAGGACAACGACAGTTTTACCAAGCCTCCTTGAGGCTAAAAAGAATTCACAATTAATCTATAATTTATACTTATGAGACAAAGGTACCTTGCTTTTCTTTACTCGTTTTTTTTGCTTATTCCCTCCTTATACTCCCAGAATATCGTTGTAAAAGGACAGGTTGTTGATGAATCGAATGAAGCAGTAGTAGGAGCTACAGTTCTTCTAAAGGAGAAACGCTCAATCGGTGTGGCGACAGATGCAAACGGCAATTTCACATTAACAGTACCTCAAAACAGCGTATTGGTCGTTTCATACGTAGGCATGATAACACAAGAGCTTACAGCCAAAGCAACCCTGAAAATCGTACTGCGAGCGGATAGTGAAGTACTGAAGGAAGTAGTAGTAACCGGAATGCAGCAAATGGATAAACGTCTCTTTACAGGGGCCACAAACAAACTGGGGGCTGAGGAAGTAAAACTCGATGGTATCCCGGAAATAAGTCGGGCTTTGGAAGGACGTGCTGCAGGGGTTTCCGTTCAGAATGTTTCGGGAACCTTTGGAACGGCGCCTAAAATAAGGGTTCGAGGTGCTACTTCTATCTATGGGAGCTCAAAGCCCCTGTGGGTCGTAGATGGTGTGATTATAGAAGATGTAACGGAAGTAGGATCGGATGATTTATCATCAGGAGACGCAAAAACCCTTATCAGCTCTGCTATTGCGGGGTTAAATGCCGACGATATCGAAAGCTTTCAAATATTGAAAGACGGTTCGGCTACCTCGATTTACGGAGCACGTGCCATGGCCGGAGTAATTGTAGTAAGCACCAAGAAAGGTAAATCAGGAAGTAATAAAATCTCATATACAGGCGAATATTCCGTACGCCTGAAACCCAACTATCGGAATTTCAATATTATGAATTCGCAAGAGCAGATGGGAGTTTATAAAGAACTGGAAGCAAATGGCTATTTAAATCTTGCAGAGACCTACCGGGCTGCCAGCAGCGGTGTGTACGGAAAAATGTTTCATCTGATCAATACATATGATAAGACGAGTGGAAAATTCGGCCTGCCGAATACACTTGAAGCCCGCAATGCTTATTTGAGAGAGGCTGAATATCGAAACACGAACTGGTTCGATTTGTTATTCAACAACAATGTATCCCAAAACCATGCCATCAGTATGTCAAGCGGGACCGAGAAAGCCTCCTACTATACTTCCATGAGCGTCATGCACGATCCGGGATGGACCAAGCAAAGTTCCGTAAACAGATACACGATGAACCTGAATGCCTTATATCGGATATTTGACAATCTTTCGTTAAATCTGATCGGGAATGGGAGTTATCGAAAACAAAAAGCCCCCGGGACACTCAGCCAAAATATCGACATTGTCAGCGGACAAGTAAAACGTGATTTTGACATAAATCCCTATTCCTACGCCCTCAATACTTCCCGAACCTTGAATCCTTCCGAGAAATACATACGTAACTATGCAGCTTTCAACATCATCCACGAACTTAACAACAACTTTATCGATTTGGATGTAATCGATTTAAGATTTCAAGGAGAGCTGAAATGGAAGCCAATAAGAAAACTGGAGGCCTCCGTATTGTATGCCTATAAGCATTCATCGACCTATCAGGCTCATCAAATACGGGATTATTCCAATCAGGCAATGGCCTATAGAGCCATGGACGATGCCAGCATGCGGGATGCAAATCCGTGGTTATACACCGATCCGGAAAAACCCAACTCCCTCCCCATAACCGTGATGCCCAAGGGAGGATTTTATAATGAAACAAAATACTCAATGAACAGCTATGACCTGAGGAGCACTTTAAGCTACAGCGATGTATATGCCTACGACCATATTGTAAATCTGTTTGGAGGCATGGAGGTAAATGCAGTGGATCGTAAAAGCAGCAGCTTCGATGGAGTAGCCATGCAATACGAAATGGGTTTTCTACCGGCCTTTGATTTTCATTATTTCAAACAGCTAAGTCAAGAAAATGCTCAATACTATAGCGTTGCTGTAACACGCGGGCGTCAAGTCTCCTTCTTCGCGACAGGGACCTATTCTTACAAAGGACGCTACACCCTGAATGCGACCACTCGGTACGAAGGTTCCAACAAATTGGGAAGAAGCAGGTCGGCGCGCTGGCTACCCACCTGGAATATATCGGGAGCATGGAATGCACACGAAGAAAAGTTTTTCGAAAATCTACGCCCGACACTCTCCAATCTGACATTAAAGTCCTCGTACTCGTTGACAGCCGACAGAGGTCCAAGTTCGGTAACAAATTCACATATTATCGTAGAGAGCTACAATCCTTGGAGGCCTTTCACGGGAGTAAAGGAATCGGGCTTACGAATCATCGATTCGGAAAACAGCGAATTGACTTACGAGAAAAAGCACGAATTGAATGCAGGCTTGGAGCTTGGCTTCCTGAATAACAGAATCAATTTGGCTGTGGATGTTTACAAACGAAATAACTTCGATCTCATCGGCTTGATCAATACCATCGGGATAGACGGGAAGAGCGTGAAGCTGGCTAATGTCGCCTCCATGAAATCTCACGGAATTGAACTCACGCTTTCAACCAAAAACATACAAACGAAGGATTTTCAATGGAGCAGCAACTTTATCTTCTCACAAGCTGAAAATGAAGTCACCGAATTGGAGTCGGATACTCGAATCATCGAAATGATTACCGGAACCGGCTTTACGATGAAAGGCTATCCAGTTCGCTCGCTATTTTCAATGAATTTCCGTGGTTTGACGAATGAGGGATTACCCACTTTTACAAATGAGAAAAACGAAACAACTGTTTCGGATATCAATTTTCAGGAGAGAAAAATAAAATCTCATCTGATATACGAAGGTCCGACGGATCCAACCATAACCGGTAGTTTCGGGAATATCTTGAACTATAAGAATTTCAGACTGAACATCTTCATGACCTACTCTTTCGGGAATGTGATACGACTCGATCCGGTATTCAGTAACAAATACTCGGACTTAAACTCAATGCCCAAAGAATTTAAAAACCGTTGGACTTTACCGGGAGACGAGCATGTAACCACTATTCCCGTTATTCCGGACAAACGACTAAACAACCGCTACAACAAGTTGAACTATGCTTACAACGCCTATAATTACTCTACAGTGCGCGTGGCCAAAGGGGACTTTATCCGAATGAAAGAAATCTCGTTATCATACAGCTTCCCTCAGTCGATAAGCTCCTTGTTCAAGATGACAGACTTGTCGATTAAGCTACAAGCCACAAATTTATTTCTCATCTATGCGGACAAGAAACTGAACGGACAAGATCCGGAATTTTTCAATGCCGGAGGGGTGGCAGCTCCCGTACCGAAACAATTTACGGCTACTTTAAAGTTCAGCTTATAAAAAAGATGAGTCATTCATGATTGAGAAACAGGTGTAAACTTAATAAAACATTGAAAATGAAAAAAATAAACACATACATATTCACAGTTATTGCGGCTGTCGTTTTTTTCTCCTGTGATGATTTTCTGGACACCATGCCCGACAACCGGGTGGAAATCAACACGAAAGAAAAGATTACTCAACTGCTTGTTTCTGCATATCCCAAAAACAGCGCAGCACTAATAGCCGAACTGTCTTCGGACAATGCCCGTGATAATGGGAGCTTATACAGTCCGTATAACCGCGAACAGGAAGATGCCTACTTATGGAAAGAAATTACCAGCACAGGTAACGATGCCACAAAAGCCGTTTGGGAAGGTCATTACGCCGCTATTGCCGCAGCTAATGCGGCTATTGATGCCATAGACAAAATGAAAAATCCGGCAGACTTGGAAGGCCAAAAAGGGGAAGCCCTCATTGCACGTGCTTATGCCCATTTTGCTTTAGCAAACGTATTCTGCCTGCCATACAACCCTCAAACGGCAAACAGCGATATGGGGCTCCCCTACTCCAACAAGCCGGAAACCAAAGTAAAGATTATGTACAGCCGAGGGAACATGGAGGAATTTTATGCCCATATTGATAAAGACATCGAAGCCGGCCTCCCTTTGATAAAAGATGAGATTTACTCGGTTCCCAAATATCATTTCAACAAAGCGGCTGCCTGTGCGTTTGCTGCGCGCTTTTACCTGTTCTATCATAAATACGACAAATGCATCCAATACGCCACAGAAGCCTTGGGTTCGAATCCCGAAGCATTAATAAGCAGATGGGCACGTATAGCCTCCATGGCCAGCAATTTCAAAGTTCGCTCGGATGCTTACATATCGGCAGACGAAGCAGGCAACTTCATCCTCATGCCCTGCTATTCGAGCTGGCCTTACGTGCACGGGCCTTATCGCATTGCAGAACGCTATGGACATCACCAGAGCATATTTGAGAAAGAATCCGTCAGAGCTAACGGGCCCTGGGGAAGCATGCGAAACTTATACATAGCCAATTCGGTATGGGGCTTGGAACAAAAGTTGCTGGTTACTAAAATAGGCCCCTACTTCGAATATACCGACAAAGCAGCCGGGATAGGTTATCTACATTCGGTTACGGTTCCCTTTACAGCGGGCGAAACCTTGTTGTGTCGAGCCGAGGCTTACATCCTGCAATCGAAATTTGCAGAAGGAGTGGCGGATATCAATACCTGGATAAAAGGCAATTGCACACCGACAACAAGCCTCAAAAGCCAAGAAGACTTGGTGGATTTCTACGAAAAAATACCCTTCATGCCTTTACAGGTTGAAAAGGATGAAGAGCGCAGCATCAAGAAACACATCAATCCGCAAGGCTTTAGTGTCAGCCAAGGTGTTCAAGAGAACCTCATTCACTGCATCCTTCATCTGAGAAGAATAGAAAGCGTTCACGAAGGAGGCCGCTGGTACGACATAAAACGATACGGAATCGAAATCTCACACAATCGGGACGAACTCACCGACGACATACTGCGAAAGGACGACCCAAGACGGGCCATACAAATTCCTCAGGATGTCAGAAGCGCCGGATTAACTCCCAACCCCAGAAACTAATTTATAAATACACATGTAGTTATGAAACTTATAAAATTACTACGAATTTTAGCCTTTGCCTCCCTCGTATTGTTCTCGTGCGGAGAGCCGAAACTGGATCCGAACAGTATTTTCGGAAGTGATACCAGGGAGAAAAACGAGTTTGACCTCTGGCTGCACAAAAACTACACGGAACGCTATAACATCGAGTTTAAATACCGTTTCGAGGATAAAGAGTCGGACAATACCTACAATCTGGTTCCGGCCGATTACACAAAATCCGTAGCTTTAGCCAAACTGGTGCAATTTCTGTGGACGGATGTTTACAGCGAACTGCTGGGCGAAGATTTTCTCCGTCAGTACAGTCCGCGTATCTTCCACCTCATCGGCTCTCCGGCCTATAATACACAAGGTTCGATAGTACTGGGAACGGCCGAAGGTGGACTTAAAATCACGCTCTTCAACGTAAACATGATCAATACGGAACACATCAACGTCCAAGAGCTTAACTATTGGTACTTTAAAACCATACATCACGAATTCGCTCACATCCTGCATCAAACGAAGAACTATCCTCCCGAGTTCAACCTGATTTCAGCATCCGACTACCAATCAGGAAGTTGGGTAAACTTAAGTGAAAAGGAAGCATTAAAAATGGGCTTTGTTTCCAAGTATGGCAGTTCCGAGACGCAGGAAGATTTTGTAGAAATTATTGCCGTGTACGTTACCAACAGCGAAGAACACTGGAAAGGCTTGTTGAGTCAGGCCGGAGAAAACGGATCGGCCAAGCTGAAACAGAAACTTGATATTGTAAAAAGTTATCTGTCGACAAACTGGAATATCGACCTCGACAAACTGCGAAGCATTGTACAGCGCCGCTCTCAGGAGGTCGTGGGATTGGATCTGAAAAGCCTGCAATAAAAAATTAGATAAGCAATACGCATAAATGAAAACAAGGGATATGATGAAATACATGATACAAGTACTCGCGGCAGTACTGATATACTCTTGCGCTCCAACGGAAGAGAGCAAAGTATTCGATAGCTCCTCGGCTCAAAGGATGGCAACAAACCTGAAAGAAATCCGGGAAGTCCTGACGGGATCAAAAAATGGATGGCTTATGGAATATTATCCCGATTCGAAGCAAAGCTTCGGAGGATATAACCTGCTGCTCGCTTTCACAGCCGACGAAGTGAAAGTTGCCGGAGAGATAGCCGGCTTCGACGAATATTCGACAAGCAAATACAGTCTCAAACAAAGTGCCGGCCCGATACTCAGCATCGACACTTACAACAAAAACTTCCACTACTTTTCCAATCCCAACAGCAGCATCTCGGGCGAAGGAAAAAACGGCACAGGCATGGGGGGGGATTTCGAGTTTTTAGTATTGAAAAGCACAGCCGATTCCGTCGTTCTCAAAGGAAAGAAAACGGCCAACAAAATCATCATGACCCGCTTTCCGGAAACTGTAAACTGGGCCGATTACCTGAAACAGATACAAGAGGCAGCCGGAAA
The DNA here is from genome assembly GCA_001653155.1 of Porphyromonadaceae bacterium H1. Classification (GTDB taxonomy): domain Bacteria; phylum Bacteroidota; class Bacteroidia; order Bacteroidales; family Paludibacteraceae; genus H1. Next base: position 12,960 of record BDEJ01000065.1, on the reverse strand, counting down.
AATGCGTTTCGAGCGTTTCGAGTATCAAGTGGGAGGCGATGTAATCCAAGCCAGAGCAACAAAACACCGGAGGTTGCAATTCGACTATCAAAATGAATCCGGAGAGTCCGTCAACCTGATCACTCCCTACATACAAACCGTCAGCGGATACAAGTTATACGAAGCACTCAACATCAAAGGGGTCAGCGTAACGGAGTTCAATCTTGTTGTAGAGGGCGATTCGGAGTATTTCGTAGCAAGTAACGGAGCAGCAGTCAAGCTGCAGGTAAACTATCCGCCGATAAACGAACAATTGGTGTCGGGTTCGTGGCATTTTACATTCAGTGGACTGGGATCTTTCGGGCAAGCCTACTGGAAGCACGTGAAAGAAGAAGGCTTGGAGAAAATGCCCGAAGGACCGGAACGACTCTATTACGCCTACATGGGAGAAAACGAGAGCAATTCCTACGGATTGAACTTTGCCTGCACGGACGAAACCGGAGGCATCTACCACGGGATATTTATCTACAAGTACGAACTAATCGACAGCGACAAAATAAGCTACGAGTTTACCGGATTGGGATCGAGTACTGCACAGACCTACTATAAAGAAGCGAAATTCATAAACCTACTGCATCCCATCTCATCAAAGGACAAAAGAACATTTACGCTAACGACCGACAATATAAAAAAACCTTCGTGGATTAAACTAAGCGACACGGCGGAAGAAAAAAACAGCATCGTATTAAAGGCTGAAAAGATAAACTGGCCTTATGAAAACTGACACTCACTAAACACACATTTTACTAATCCATTAAATCAGCGACATTATGAAGAAAATTTATTTTTTGATTGCAGCAGCCTGCTTATTCACGGAGGCAACAAGTCTGCATGCCGAGAAATTCAAAACAGCAGGCAACAAAACAGTTTATAGTTTGGATGGGCTCAGCGCTATAGCCGAATCGGGGGTAACAAAGACGGCAGAAAACGAATTTAAGGTCGCAGCCGATTTCACGATTTCCGAGACAGACACCTTGCGATTGGACAACAACTGCATCGTCCGTCTGGATAATAAAATAACGATACGTATAGAAGGTTATGCCGACTTCTGTCCGAAAGATACGGCATTGATTACCCGCGTGGATGGAACAGAACCCAAAGGCATCCAGTTGACGGGAGACAGTGCTGCCGGCGCGTTTAAAAAACTACGCTTCGAATATGCATCGTTGAAAGCCAGTGGAAAAGGCATAGATGTGAAACACTGTACCTTTACGCTGGCAAACGGGAAACTCGCCAGTGGAGCCATAGACCTGCTCAGCGGAAAAAGCGTCGTGGAGCACTGTGCCTTTATCAGCAACGGACGAGCAGCCATTAGCAGCGGAGCCAACACGCAAGCGGGGGTAATATTCCGCTACAACTACCTCTATCACAACTCCACCGAAAACGGAAACAGGCCTCAGATAAATATGGGAGCTCCGGGTGAAAACAGCACTGTCATCAGTGAAAATATCGTAATCGGAGACCCCAAAAACACAAAAGTGGGTGGTATAGCTGTCGCAAACATGCTCGGGAGTGGAGGAAGGAACAAAGTAATCATCAGTAAGAACTATGTGACAAAGAATCGCTACGGCATCACACTCAACGGAAGCCTCAATGGACTAATCGCCGATAATCGCATTGTCGAGAACAAATACGACCCCAATCCCTTAACAGGCGGTAGCGGCATCAGTATCGCTTCACCGAATAATTCAACAACAGTGAAAATAACTCGCAACCACATCGAAGACAATCTTTGGGGTATCACCGTTATCGACACGAAAAGCACGAAGCCCGCTGAAAGCCATGTAAACATCGGACGCTTAGATCTGCCTAAAAGTGACCCTCTCTACAACGAAGGAGGCAATGTACTCAAAAACAACGGAAACAACGGTATAAACTACGATCTCTATAACAACACGCCTCACAAGATGTATGCACAGGGAAACGTTTGGAACGTAGCCGCACAGGACTCTGCCAGTATCGAAAGCGTCGTATTCCATGCGAATGACAAGGACCTGAAGACTACCACAAAACTCCCTTTGGGAGAAGTAATCTACTGGCATCCGTCTATGCAAACGGGATTGGAAACTGTCGCTCCGGCCGCCCCGATGGCTTGGATAAGTTTGGATCGCAACTTGCAATTGCCTGAGCTTGTTGCCTCACTGAAACTCTACCGTATGGACGGAAATCTCTGCATCGAAGCCAGCCATACTCGCAGTCTGAGACTCGGATCTCTACCCGCAGGAGTATATATACTGGAAGTAAGCAAAGGACAAAATCTTCAACGACAAAAAATAATAATACCTTAAAAAAGGAATCGACCCACATCAATCAAGCAAAACACATACAAAAACAGCGCAGGATACTTTGTCTTGCGCTGTTTTTCTTATGCATATAAGTATAGGGCTATAGCTGCGATAGCAGTCTAAACACGTAATTCTTGATAGAGCCCGGACCTGGCTTTCAAGACTTGAGAAGGATTTCCCGACAAAAGTAAAACAGTCCACAAGAAACTTACAGGCTCTGTGCAGGAGATTTTGGGAGCAAGGCCGGGAGATTCTCAGTCCTCCAGCATGTTGTGAAAGACGTTTTGTACGTCTTCGTCGTCTTCGATTTTTTCGAGTAGCTTGCTCACCTGTGCACGCTGTTCCTCGTCGAGGGTTTTCAGATCGTGGGGGATGCGTTCGAATTCGGCGCTGAAGATTTCAAATCCACCCTCCTCAAGGTGCTTCTGTATGCTGGCATAAGAGGCAAAATCGCCGTAAAGAATGATCGCATCGTCGTCTTCGGCTACTTCATCCACGCCGTAGTCGATAAGTTCGAGTTCGAGATCGTCAAGGGCAACTCCGTCTTTCGGGGCTATTTTAAATACGCACTTGTGGTCGAATATGAACTGGAGCGAGCCGCTGGTTCCGAGTGAGCCTCCGAATTTATTGAAATAACTGCGAACATTGGCCACGGTACGGGTGGGATTATCGGTGGCAGTTTCCACCACGATGGCAATGCCGTTGGGTCCATAGCCTTCGTAAACCATTTCTTTGTAATCGGCTTCGTCCTTGGAAGTGGCTTTTTTGATGGCTCGTTCGACGTTCTCCTTGGGCATGTTTTCCTTCTTGGCCTGTTGTATCAGTACCCGCAAGCGTGGATTGGTATCGGGGTCGGCTCCACCTTCCTTTACGGCAATGGTAATCTGTTTGCCCAATTTGGTAAATACGCGGGCCATATTGCCCCAACGTTTCAGTTTGGTTGCTTTTCTGTATTCAAATGCTCTTCCCATACTAATTAGTTTCTATCTTGTGTTGTCAAATATGGGCGATGGCTTCTCTCGCCCGCTAAAGGTTTGCAAAAGTATCAAATAGTGAGCAAAAAAACAATCCGAAAGACGTTTTTTTTCGATATTCGCTGCTGCGAAAGGTTTCGGAGTAAAAGCGGAGAATAGTATAATTAGCTCAAAAACTTTATCTTTGCAAGCTAAAACAAATATGCCCATGATTCGCTTTCAGGCCGAAGATACTCCCCTACCTCCCATCGACCCTGCTCAGCTGAGTGTTTGGATCGAAACTGTAGCTGCCCGGCAAGGATATGCCGTAGGCCAAATCAACTACCTCTTTTGCAGCGAAGCGAAGATACTGGAAGTAAACAGAAGCTTCCTCCAACACGATTATTATACCGACATCATCACCTTCGACTACAGCGAGCGCAATTTCATTGCGGGCGATATTTACATCAGTCCCGAAACGGTACGCAGCAATGCCTTACTTTTCGGTACAAACTTCGACGAGGAACTGCTGCGGGTTATCATCCACGGCGTACTCCATCTCTGCGGGCAGGGCGACAAGTCCGAGATAGAAGCCGCTGAGATGCGCCAAAAAGAAAACGAAGCCCTCCGTATGCTCTGAAGGCTTCGTTTTTCCTGTTTTTATTTACTTTTGAGGCTTAGAGTTCCCAGTGTTCGCAACTATCCACCAGCGCGTCGAAGTTTCGAATCGAAGTACGGCTTTGTACCTCGGCGATTTGCTTCACGAGGGCTTCGTCGTAGGACTCGGTTTCCACACTCCGGATAACACCAAAAGCAATCGGTAAATCGGGGCCTTCCATCATAGCCAGCATCCGATGCAAAGTCGAGTCTTCGCAACGGGCGTCGTGTACGAGCAGGTCTTTCTCACTAACTCCCCCTTCGCCTAGTCTGACTGCTCTCAACTTAAGCCCGTCGAGTACGAGGCCTCGGTCGCGGTCCTTACCGAAAATCATGGGTTTGCCGTCTTCCAGCAGAATGCTCCGCTCCGATCGGAACTCTTTTTCCGAAATCCAATTGTGAGTACCGTTGTTGAAAATAACACAATTCACGAGCATCTCCACCACCGAAGTTCCTTTGTGGCGAGCTGCAGCCGTCATCACTGCTTGTGCGCTTTTCATATCCACATCCAAGGCACGGGCAAAGAAGCTTCCGCGGGCACCAAAAGCAAGCTCCGCAGGACGGAATGGACGCTCAATGGTGCCAAAAGGCGAGGATTTGGTAATGGCTCCCTGCTGCGTGGTAGGCGAATACTGTCCTTTTGTCAACCCGTAAATGCGATTGTTGAAGAGCAAGACATTGATATCGATGTTGCGGCGTACACTGTGTATAAAATGGTTTCCTCCAATGGCCAAGCAGTCGCCGTCTCCGGTAATCTGCCACACACATAATTCGGGTTTGGCTACTTTTACTCCGGTAGCTATCGCAGCTCCGCGCCCGTGTATGGTATGGAAACCATAGGACTTCATATAATAAGGCAAGCGCGAGGAGCAGCCGATACCCGAAATAACGGCAACACGATGCGGGGGTATAGCTATCTCCGCCATGGCTTTCTGCAGGGCGTTTACAATGGAGTGGTCTCCGCAACCGGGACACCAACGAACGTACTGGTCGCTTTTAAAATCTTTAGCGCTGTATGCTGTGCTTAATTCTTCCATAAGGCTTTAATTTATATCTCTCGGTTAACGTAATCAACTTATTTTTTCGATGTAATCCACAATTTCGCTTACGGTAAAAGGCTGGCCTTCTACCTTGTTGTACTGCATAAAGTCGATTCCTCGGGTTTTGGATTTCAAATATGCGGCAAACTGCCCGTTGTTCAATTCACAAACGACAATCTTCTTGGCTTTGTAGGTCTCCAGTATTTGCTGTGTATTACAAGGCAAAGGTTGGATGTAGTTGAAATGTAGCAGGGCAACCTTAAACCCTTTCTTATTGGCGCGGGCGGCAGCATCGATCAAGTGTCCGTAAACACTACCCCAGCCTACCAGCAGAACATCCGCATCGGGATTACCCTCTACTTCGAGCAAAGGCAGGGAGTCAGCGATATTTTCCACTTTCTGTCTCCGGGTTTCTACCATTTTACCGTGGTTGGTCGGATCGGTGGATATAGCTCCGCTGTTGTAGTCTTTTTCCAAACCTCCGTTACGGTGCTCGAAGCCTTCGTTACCGGGTATACTCCAATAGCGTATTTTTGTCTCTTCGTTGCGCTTCATCACGTGATAAGCTCCCTTGAGTTCTGAGCCAGCATAGTGCGGTTTTATTTCGGGTAAGTCCTTAATCTTGGGAAGTTTCCATAGAGAGGTTCCGTTACCAATGAAGGAATCCGTCAACAGAATAACGGGCGTCATGTGCTCGAGAGCTATTTTAGCAGCCATAAAGGCATAGTGGAAACAGCTGGCAGGCGTGTCGGCAGCCATAACAACGAGGGGACTTTCACCATTTCGCCCATAAAGGGCCTGATTAAGGTCGGTCTGTTCGGTTTTGGTAGGTAATCCCGTCGAAGGTCCTCCGCGCATCACATCCACAATGACCAACGGAAGCTCAGCCATAACAGCCAAACCGATGGCTTCGGCCTTAAGTGCCAATCCCGGACCCGAAGTCGAAGTAGCAGCCAAGGCTCCGGCAAAAGAAGCTCCTATGGCGGTGGATATACCGGCGATTTCGTCTTCGGCTTGCATCACCTTTACTCCGACATCCTTGCGGAGTGCCAGTTCGTGCATAATATCCGAAGCAGGTGTAATGGGATAACTACCCAAAAAGAGCTCCAGTCCTGCTTTTTCGGCTGCAGCAATCAAGCCCCAGGCAGTGGCTTTGTTGCCGTTGATGCTGGTATAGGTTCCAGCGGGTAGGTTATCCGAGTGTTCAACCCGATAGGTAGAAACGGCCAAATGAAGATTGTGTCCGTAGTTGTAACCGTCGGTAAGCACTTTGGCATTTGCATGCAGCAGGCTTTCTTTCTTTTTGAATTTGTTTTCCAGAAAGTGTAAGGCCCAGTCGACGGGCTTGTTGAAGAGCCAGCAAATAACGCCTAATGCAAACATATTTTTGCTGCGCAGCACGGATTTATTGTCCAATCCAAATCCTTCGAGGCTGTCCTTTGTCAGCTTCGAAAGAGCTATCGGGATGAGTTGTACACTTTGTGGAATGCCGAGCTCCTCAAAAGGATCCGTTGTCTTGAAAAGCGCTTTTTCCAAGTCGGATTTTTCAAAAGAATCGGTATCGAAAATAATAACGCCGTCACGCTTCACCCCCTTGGCATTTACCTTGAGCGCTGCGGGATTCATGGCAATGAGCACATCGGCTTCATCACCGGGCGTATTGATACGCTCCGAGCCCAGATGTACCTGAAAGCCCGACACTCCGCTCAAGGTACCTTGAGGGGCACGTATTTCGGCGGGAAAATCGGGGAAAGTAGAGATTTCGTTTCCTAAAACGGCAGAAATGTTCGAGAATAGCGTCCCGGTGAGCTGCATACCATCCCCCGAGTCGCCCGAGAAACGGATAACCACATGCTCCATCTGCTTGTATCGATTGCTGTCCATTTGGTATTGATTTGTGTGTTGTGTTAGTTTTTTCTTAATTGTAAATCGTTTCAAATCAGAATTGTGCATTCTTCGGGGTACGTGGAAAAGGAATCACGTCTCGGATATTAGCCATACCGGTTACGAAAAGTAACAAGCGCTCGAATCCCAAGCCAAAGCCCGAATGAGGCGCAGTCCCGAAACGACGCGTATCAAGGTACCACCAAATGTCCTTTTCGGGTACGCCCATGGCTTCGGCACGTTTCTTAAGTTTCTCGTAGTCTTCCTCACGCTCCGAGCCTCCGATTATCTCTCCGATTTTCGGGAAGAGGACATCCATCGCACGCACGGTTTTTCCGTCGTCGTTCTGTTTCATGTAGAAAGCCTTGATTTCGGCGGGATAGTCGGTAAGGATTACCGGTTTCTTGAAATGCTCTTCCACCAGATAGCGCTCGTGCTCGGATTGCAAATCGCTACCCCATCCTATCCGATACTCAAACTTATGCCCGCGGGCTACAGCTTCTTCCAGTATGCGAATCCCTTCGCTGTAAGTAAGGCGAACGAAGTCGTTTTCAACAACAAACTTCAGACGATCAATCAATTCTTTGTCGTACATCTGACAGAGGAAATTAAGATCATCCATGCAATTATCCAAGGCCCAACGTACGCAGTATTGGATGAAATCCTGCGCCAGCTGCATGTTTTCTTCTATTTCGTTGAAGGCAACTTCGGGCTCGATCATCCAAAATTCGGAGAGGTGACGCGGGGTGTTGGAGTTTTCCGCACGGAAAGTGGGTCCGAAAGTGTAAATAGCGCCCAGTGCCAAAGCTGCCAGCTCACCTTCCAACTGTCCGGAAACAGTGAGGTTGGTAGGTCGACCAAAGAAGTCCTCAGAAAAATCAACTTTTCCTTCGGGAGTCTTCTTCAAATTATCCAAGTCGAGGGTGGTTACTTGAAACATCTGTCCCGCTCCCTCCGCATCGGATCCCGTAATAATGGGGGTATGCACGTAATAAAAGCCTCGCTCGTGGAAAAAGCGATGGATGGCTATAGCCATATGATGGCGAATACGGAAGATGGCACCGAAGGTGTTGGTACGCGGCCGTAAGTGGGCTATCTCACGTAGAAATTCAAGACTGTGTCCTTTTTTCTGTAAGGGATACGTCTCCGGATCGGCCGTACCGTATATCCGAATATTCTCGGCCTGTATTTCGACGCTCTGCCCTTTGCCTTGCGACTCCACCAATTTACCTTCCACACAGAGGCAGGCTCCCGTGGTTACCGGCTTCAAAAACTCTTCCGTAAAGCGGCTTCCGTCGGCCACTACCTGTATGCTGTTAATACTTGTTCCGTCGTTGAGGGCAATAAAACTAAGATGCTTGTTACCTCGGCGGGTTCTTACCCAACCCTTTACCGTAACGGAGCTTCCGAAATCGGAGCTTTTAAGAGCTTGGGCAATGCTTGTTCTGCTCATTATTTTTTATTTTTTGAGTGTTTGTTATGTGTCTCGATAAATTGCCGACAAAGGTACAAATTTTCGTTTGAAAGTTCTTCTTTTTTCAAAGTTTAAAATATATGTATCAGAAGATGGAAATGAAAGATAAACACATCCCCCGAAAGAAATTTCTTTCGGGGGATGTGTTGGGGTTTACAGATGGAACTCATTTTTCTATAAAATAACGCTACAAGTGTATTTCTCTACGCTGATGGCAATGAAACGAACAATTCTGAGATTTTTCAGCACAATCTCCATTCTTCCCGTATTCAGCTCATGCTGTGCCCGTAGCACACTGAAATTTCCAACAATTTTTATACAAATTCAAAATTGTATCATCATCTCTTCATGAGTTTAAGTTTAAAAAGCACGAATAGCACGGGTAGACACGTTGCTTGATTGAGCATAAGTTTTGTTCCTTGCTACTACGGATTTCAATTGAGGAACATAAACGAACGCCGTGCGATCTGATTTTTCCGTCGATGACCAGTATTGAGGCAATGTCAACGCTTTGCCTCCGGGAATTGCTCTGAGCCTTGCATTGAGCGTGCTGTTTTCAAACAACACATCGCAAAGTGCCTTCAATTCATTAATGGCAGGCAGATACCAACCGTCGCCCTTTTGGGTACACCATGAAAAGGCGGGATACCATTTCTCCCAATCTCTCCATTTCTTAATCTTTTCCAGATTTTTAGCGCCATCGTTCTCATCTTTGGCATTCGTGAGTTTATAAACGAAGCCTGTTGCAGTTACCGGCATCCACCATCCGCCTGCATCTTTCACATCGTGCGAAACAACGAGGCCTTTCTGTTGAGCGGTTTTCTCGCGAAATACGATTCCCATACAAGTCTTCCCGCTGTTCAGCTCTTTGGAAAAACTACCGTCGCTGTAATAATAATCTCCGATTTTCGGACTTTCTGTAACCGTTCCTCCGTTCTCTTCCCATTTCGCGCGCAGGGTGAGGTCGCGTGTGACGGGGGTCAGGAAATCGTAGGCCTTTGTGCCGTCGGCCGACCAGCACACGAACAGATATCCCTGTTTCGAAGGAGCGGTTGTTGGTGCTACGGCCGTTTTCCCTGTTTCTATCCGCTGAGCTTCGGGAACCGGCGTTCCACCATCCGCGTCGAAGGTCACGGTATAATAGTTCTTCATTTCTTCTTTGTCTCCATCGCAGGAGACAAGGCCTGTAAGTACGATGCCCATCAGGGCGATAAGATAAATCCGTTTCATATTTTTTTCTGTTTTATGCTTCCGTTGCCGGAGGCAGGTTAATGTCAGGTTTGTCAATGCCACACGACATTCTTTTTATCAAAAATACCGCCCTTCACATGAATGGTGACACGTGCACCGTCCTGTACGACAAATTCATATTTTTCCAACCGGCCGGAAAGCCCGACGGTTGAATTTGTCTGTAAAAGGTTGTTTTTCATCTTTAGAGGTATGGTTACGGATTCTCCATTTTTTATGGATGCAACCTCTATGTTGTTCAGGTATATAATTGTAGGCACAAGCGCCGCTACAAGACTTGAGTCGCGGATTATTGTCAATGTAGCGGGCGTCTGCAAAGGAGCTTGGGCTACAGTAGTCCGTCGTTTTAGCCTGTTCTCTTTCTTTTCGAGCGTTCGGACGGCTATTCTGTCCGTCAACCTGTTCAGCAAATATTTCAAAATACTGAAAGTGGACACTGCTATAACAATGAGAATCCATTCCGGGACAAAAGGAAAATTTATATTCACCAAAGGTACCGTCATTATGGCCGTAACTGTTACCAATACTGTTCCGAAGAATGATATTTGCGACGCCCACCATGCGCCCTCGTACTTTTTCCACCAAAAAAACAACATATTCTTACTTTTTTATGCCCCCGCTGCCGGAGGCGGGTTAATACTAAATTTGTCAATGCCACACGACATTCTTTTTATCAAAAATACCGCCCTGCACATGATATTGTACTGCATGCGCCATCCTGCACAGCAAACTCATATTTTTCCAACCGGCCGGAAAGTTCAACGACTGAATTTGTCTGTAAGAGATTGTTTTTCAGCTCTTAGAGATATGGTTACGAATATTCCGACCAGTATGGAGTATATGATTAATCTTCTCTTGCCCCTCCATAATATTTTATGTAATCGACTTCTACAATCTTCTCTTTTCTTTACCACATGCCTTGCATCGAAATTCTTCCCGCGAATTGGATACACAAACAAGTTCCCAATTATGCACTTCAAGACCACATACAGTGCATTTACACTGAAGCAATTTATGACTGTCGAGAATGTCGTATATAAAATGAGGTTTTTTCCCACAGCGACGACATTTCCCACAAACGGTATCATGACCGTATATATCATAGCGTGTTTCCGTTTCCCCGCATATTCGGCATGTTCCGCAAAACCAATCGTGTTGGCATTCCGACTCGATGGAATTCAAAGGTTGTAGGATTTCTTTCTGGTTTTTGATTACATCCTTTTCTTTATTATGCTCCGCACCTTCTTTCTTAGAGAACATCCTTTCTACAATTCTATCTATTTTTTTCCCTAATTTCCGGTCGATCTTTTCTCCCTGCGTTTTTAGCCATTGTCTAATAGATATGTATATAAATATCCAAAGTAAAATACCGACGAAGTAAAATACCACTTGCAAAATTAGGGGAATTTCCCCAGCCTCTTCTCTTGAATAGGGAAGCACTTCGAAAAAAGGATTTCGAAAAGTACAAGCTTTAAAATCAAATGTAATCTTTTCATATTTTTCTAAGCCACGTTCATATATTTCTGATTTTCCCTCTTTTTGTGCCACAGCCCGTTACCTCCCGCTTTGCATCACTTCGAGCAGGTCGCTGAAGGAGAATCCGATCTATCCGCGCCGTTGCTTGGTGTCGGGATTGGCTTCCACCGAAACCCTAACGGAGGCGGAGCCTTCGCCTCCGCACGTCGGAAACGGATTGAACATGCTATTTGTAAAAGGAGCCGCAGGGCGAAGCCCTGTTTGTCCGGTAATCGCCCTGCGGTTCCTCCCAGCCTCCGCCTCCGTCATGGTTTCTTAGCCGGAGCCTCCACCCTTTCGTAGGTTACGCCCGTGAGACTGAAGTAACGTTGCGAAGGGATGAGTTTCACCACCGGTTTGGTGATGTGCAGCGCGGCGTTAAACTCCTCCTTGCCTTTCTCCACGAGTTTGCTCTCAAACGAAGGGCGGAGCGAACCGATGTCGCCAAAATCCACAATGTCGCCGTTTTCCACGTGCTTCTTAGCCACTTCGGCAGCGAGGCGCAGCACGGCTTCCACTTCTACGCCGGTGAAGGTGGTGGCACGTGCCACCTCTTCGCAGAATGTTCGGTGATCCACCCGCTTACGTCCTGTGGGACTTGCCTGAATTACGGTCTTGCCGGCCAGTTTGCCAACAGTTGCCTTACGCTCGCTGAGCGTATAAGCCAAAGGTCTGTTTGCCATAATCTTTTGTTTTTAAAGGGTTATTGAATCTGTTATTTTCGGCTCTTCTGCCGGTCGCCCTCGAAAGGGTTATGCGTTTTACCCGAAACCCTCGACCCTTTTCGACAAAACCCTCGTGGGTTTGGGAAGAGTTAGCAATATGCTCGCAAAAGAAGCGCATCAGCAAGAGATATGAATTATGCCTGTTTATTTCTTCACGAAGACGCAACGAGCCACGGATTTCGAATTGCCCAACAAGATTTGCGTCCCGTTCTTCCAAACAGCGGCAGGAGATTGTGTTTCTTGCCTGTCCGTCTCGTAACCGGCAACAAATACCGATTTTGCGGTATGATGGTCGAGGACATCGCTTTCAACATGATACTCAAAAGTTACTCAACCTTCCAACATGGGTTATTGCTTGCATGTGTTCTCTATACTCCGGTCTCATCGTCGGGGCGGCGAACAGAGCGCTCCGGAGGCTCATTGCAAGCATTCGCATCATCCTTATGCATTAAAACTTATAGCCAGCAGAAAGAGCAACGTTGAAATTATTCATCGTAATATCTTCTGCATTTTTCCTAAGGGCATTAATAATTCCGACCTCATTATTTAGCCCAAAATTCCATTTACCACGCTCTATACCCAGCCCCAAAAGGAAGCCAAAATCAAAATTCCTCAAAAGTTTTTCACTGAAAGTATCCCATTCTCTGCTTCCTTTGTTGGCTTTTCCTCCCAATCCGTAGGCAAAATAAGGTCCCGTATTCAAGACAATCCCCCAATTCTCCATTTTCAACTTAGTACCAACGGTTAGAGGTATTTGGAAATAGGAGGCTGTCACATCAGTATCCTGACTTTCGTTTATCACGAATCCTTTAATACTGTATTCCGCTCCGGTAAATATATAAACCTGTGGAGCGACAAGAAAATCGAGGGTTAATCCGGTATGGAAACCGGCAGTTGGGTCGATATTGTTCACTTTAGCTTGTCCGGCGTGAGCGCTCATTGTGCTAATATTCAAACCGGCTTTAATACCGAAGGTCGCTTTCTTTTCTTGTGCATTAACCTTGTATGCAAAGTCAAACAGAATTACCGGAAGTAGCATTACGAAGAGATGATAATGCTTAGTTTGTGTAAAACTTACTTTTTTCGGAATTGCTAACTAAGTATATATAGACTTCCGTTGCGATGATGCATCAGCAAAAG
>BDEJ01000064.1 GCA_001653155.1 Porphyromonadaceae bacterium H1 | reverse complement strand
CATACTTTTGCTGATGCATCATCGCAACGGAAGTCTATATATACTTAGTTAGCAATGCCGAAGATTTAATGCCTTATATACTTAGTTAGCAATGCCATGCCTTAGAGCTTTTATGTGTGTTTTTCAGGCACAAAAATCCTCTTGCTTTGGATGATAAAACAACAGCGACCTTTTACAGTCGCTGTTGTTTTATGACGGTATTTTAGGGCTACGGTACGCCGATTCGTTTCTTTACAATCTTTTTTGAAATCTCACTATTTTTGTTTTTTCCTTAGTATTTATTTTCAGCAGATAAATTCCGGCAGGTAAAGAAGAAATATCTATCGATCCGGTATAAGTATTCACTTTATCATAGTTTTCGCTTTTAAGCAGGCGGCCTTCGATTGAAAAAATAGCAGCATCAAGGGGAGTATCGGATCCTTTGTAGCTAATGTTTAGCCTATTTCCAACGGGGTTCGGGAATATTATCACTTCGTCTTTTCCCGGCCTTGAAGGCAGCCCGCTCATAACTCGGACTTGGTTTAATCCGTTGTTATTCCTCTTCATTGGGCAGAATAGATATTCGGTATTTTCATCCCGGTCGGGTAATGCCCTGATGGTTTGCCAAGAAGAATTAAGTGTCTTGAATCCGATTTTAAAACTGTTGTTTTGAAAAAGGTTTATATCCATCCTGACTTCCACCACTCCGTTGTTTTTCACGGAAGCTATATTTCCTTCTTCGATCTGGCTCCAATCCCAAGTTGCTCCGGTTCCGGTATAGCGATACAGCCGGCTATTTTCTATCATGAAATTAGCGGAAAGCTCAGGCCAGTTGTAGTTGCTGTAGCCGCTGATTCCGTTCTTGGTGTCGATGTATATCTGATAATTAACAAAGTTATTTCCGTTAAATTGAAAATATACATATTCACTGTTGTTGTATACTTTAAGAGTTTCGCCGTTTTTTTGAGAAAAAACGCTAACGGGTGACCATTCGCTATCGTCTCCATCCACAACAATATCAACCGACGGACAATCCAGAACGGGAGTTTTATTGAAGGTGTATCTCAGATTGTTGTATCCCTGTGTGTTATCCCAGATGTTGGTGTTGGCGAATCGGATGCTGTATTCCGGACGCTTAGCTAACCCCGGATTGATATCGGGCAATTGTAAATGAACGGAATAATTTCCTGTAGGTAATGCACTTATGTTGATGTTTTGAGAAATGTTTACTTTTCCTTCCCAAGTTCTCGGGTCGGTATTGAGGATGAATGTATAGCGCTTGTTGTCATTTGTATTTAAAAGTACAAGTACGGCCTTCCTGGGTTTGAACAGGCGTGCAAATCCGACGTTTTCGATGCTGAGGCTGACGGATAAGGTGTTCTGATTTAAGCTAAAGCTACCTTTTTTCAGTACAAACCGATATCCGAGTTGCCTCTTCATTTCTGAAAAACGATTCGGGTTGTCCATCCAGTTGCTAATAACTTCTTCGTGATAATCCCTGTTTAGTGTCGACCAATTGGTCGCATCCATTTCTGTTATGGCATTATCTATGTTGCTACGAGGAGGGTTCATTCCATTAGTCTCCCCGCTCATGGGGGTATATTTCGTTTCATTCGATACGTATAGATAATCTTCGGAGCCTGCAGGATACTCCCATTGTCCGACATTGCTATAAGTTCCCATATCTCCCCAAGCGTTTAAAAAAGCGTCGTTGAAAAATCCGATTCTCGCCCGAGGGGTATTTTGATAGGCTGTTGATGCGGTCAATTGGGTCGTTCCGTACATTATCTTTTTGATTTTGGGATAACGTACCTGAATCGGGATTTCCGGCGGCGTTGTAGTCAGCATGGCGTCGATTATTTCTTTTCGATTAGCCCATTGAGCCGCATTTATATAATCTTCCGTACCAAATTCGCTTGAATTGGTATAGTGCCACTCGCCCCATGTTCCTATAAAGCCCGCCTGGTAGGTATAGATGATATCTTTATTCTTCTCCAGCAATTTTTTAAGCTGCTTGATATGTGCAATTATACGCGATTTTTCGGGCTGTTGTGCCGAGGAGGATCGGCTGTTGCTGTATGAGAAGCGTACGATGCACTTAAGTCCCGCACTCCGAATTACATTAAAATCCTTTTGCATATTATCAAGATAAGTTTGGGAGATATTCGAATAAAGAAAGTTATTCAATAAGAAATACCTGAAAATTACGCTTACCTTGTCGTTGCCGTTTCTCCATCCTCTCAATGTGCTTTGACTCAGATTGCTGTAATTTACCGTATTGTTATACTGTGCATTTGTAATGGAATACTTCTGAAAACCTCTTTCAGGATTCGCAAACGAGTCGTAGGACTCAGGATATGAAATTCTTGTCTGAGCACAGATAAGGGAGCTTGATATACACAGACAAAATCCGAAAATTAAATTTTTCATACGATTAAATTTTATAGTTTAACGATTGTGTGTGATTATGATAAGCCCATGGTCCTATGTAGCCAACTCGTTTGATGGACTTGTTTTTTTCCTGAGATTTCGGCATAAAGGAATGCTTTCCAAGCTGTTCTCAGGACTACTAAAGCATCCCGAGAAAGCTAAACAATGGATCCAAGTGAATTTGCGTCTACTGCGTTTTTCTGCAAATTTATTGATTTAATACCATAGGAAACAAATAGATTGATATAAAAAAACAATAAAGTGTCTAAAATTAATATCCCTTTTTCGGTTTTTGTGGGGATTCATATTGGAAGAACAGCTTTCTATCAACCGGGAGATTTAGAGTTTTTGAATAAAAAACAACAGCGACCTTTTACAATCGCTGTTGATGCTGGGAGTATAATATTATTGTCGGTAAAAACTTACTTTTTTTCTTCCCTTTTATGTACAAATACCGAATTGGCTATAGCAAATTTCGATTGATCGTTATTCAGGTATTGGGCTTTATCGTTTTTCCAAATAACGGCTTTTCCTTCCGTCATGTTAGCTTCTACTCCTGAGATGTATATATCTTCTCCGGAACTATATAAACCCATGATTCCTGTAAGTGTGTTCTCTTTTGTTTCGAGTTTTTTTAGACGACCGTTTTTCCACAGTAAAGGTTGGACTAATCCCATATCCAGGCGTTCAGATCCGATTACATATACATCCTTGCCCGATACGGTCACCGACAAGGCTGCGCAGTTGCTCAAGCCTTCCTGTTCGAGGTCCTGAACCTGGCCGTTTTTCCAGAGCTTACAGCGCGTGCTTGATTCCATATGCTCGTCGCCCGCTACATATACATCCTTAGCCGAAACAAATACCGAATAAGCAAATGTTGTATTTTCACTGTCATCCAATTTTTGGGTTTCTTCATTTTTCCAAAGAGTGGCTATACGCTTCATATTGCTATTCTCCTCGTAACCTGCTATATATACATCGCCGTCATTAGAAACGAATATGGAATATCCTTCGGAATAGGTCTTGCTTATGTAGCGCAGCTCTCCATTCTTCCAAAAGGCAGCCATTCGTCCACTGCCGTCTTGGGTACTGTAGCCGGTTGCGTACACATCGTTACCCGATACGAATATCGATTGAATTTCAGCGTCTCCTTTTCCATCGCTTAGCTGCTGAGTCTGACCGTCTTTCCAAACTACGGCTACTTTTTTGTTTTCACTGTTGTTTTCGTATCCGCCTACATATACGTGTTTGTCGGTGACAAAGACCGTCTTTGCTTCTGCTTGATTTGTTCCCTTACTCAGCTTCTGCATTTCACCGTTTTTCCAAAATACTGCCATTTTATCCGGACTGGTCATACTACTGATTATTCCGGCTGCGTACACGTCGTAAACGACGGTAGTTTCTTCGGGCTTTGGGGCGTCGTCGCAGGCTGTAAATACAAGTAAAACCGCTAAAGCCGAGATGAAGAGTTTTTTCATAAAATTTTTGTTCTTCATAAATTTTTAGTTTACTGTTTAATTTACTTTTTGATGAAATCTGGATACAAAGGACTGGTAAAAATATATTTTATCGAGGAATGCCGTATTTATTTTTCTTTGGCTTTAAAAGCCATCGCGTAGTATTTCATTTGCCGTATCATGGCCAGTAATCCGTTGGAACGTGTGGGTGATAAATGGCTGCTGAGGCCAATGGCTTCGACAAAGCGCAAGTCGGCATTGATGATGTCGTCGGGGCTTTGACCGGAGAAGATGCGTATGAGCAGGGCTACGATGCCTTTTACGAGCAGTGCGTCGCTCTCGGCTTGGAATAGGATGCGTCCGTTTTCGTAACGGGCACTGAGCCATACACGGCTTTGGCAGCCTTCGATCAGATTCTGAGGTGTTTTCTCCGTCTCGGGCAGGGGGGCAAGGTCTTTTCCAAGGTCGATAAGGAGGGAGTAGCGATCCATCCAGTCGTCGAATATTTCGAATTCGCCGATGATTTGATTTTGAATTTCGTCTATAGTCATTTTTCTTTGAGTTTTTAGTTCTGTTTATCTTACGTTAGCAATGCTGATGATGTCGGAGAACACCCCGGCTGCGGTTACTCCGGCGCCGGCGCCGTATCCTTTTATTATCATCGGGTATTCGTTGTATCGTTCGGTGGTAATCAGTACGATGTTGTTGCTTCCCTGCAAGTCGAAGAAAGGGTGTTTGCGGTCAACGGCTTGTAGTCCTACGCGGCATTTTCCGGCTTCCATACTGGCTACGAAACGCCAGCGTTTGCCTTGGGCATCGAGTTCGCGGCGTTTGCTTTCAAAGTCTTTGTCGAGGCTGCTGATATTTTGCCAAAAATCCTCCACGCTGCCCCTAAAGAGTGTTTCCGGGATGAAAAGTTGTCTTTCTACCTCATCCTGTTCTACGCAATAGCCGGCCTCGCGAGCCAATATAACGAGCTTGCGTATGACGTCCTGCCCACTGAGATCGATGCGGGGATCGGGCTCCGAATATCCGGCCTGCTGGGCCATTCTTATGGCTTGGCTCAGGCTTACTTCCGGACTGATGCTGTTGAAAATGAAGTTGAGAGTGCCGGAGAGTACGGCTTCGAGGCGCAGAATATGGTCTCCACTGTTTATCAGACTATTGATAGTACTGATAATCGGTAGCCCGGCTCCCACATTGGTTTCGAAAAGGAACTTTACACCCCGTCGACGGGCGCTTTCCTTGAGCCGACTGTAGTTTTCGTAGGCCGACGAAGCAGCCAGTTTGTTGGCTGTAACCACCGATACGTTGTTGTCAAGCAGGATTTGGTAAAGAGCTGCTACTTCTTTGCTGGCAGTACAATCTACAAATACGGAGTTGAATATATTCATCTGGAGTATTTCACGACAGATATTTTCAGCACTGGCTGCAGCACCTTCTTCCAAGGCTTGCCGGTAATTTTCGAGGTCGATGCCTTCCCGGGCGAAACAACATTTTTTACTCGATGCTATTCCAACGACTTCGAGTTTGAGACCGTTTTGTTTCATGAGTTTGGGTTGTTGCTTCTTGATTTGCTCGAGCAGGCTCCCTCCTACCGTCCCTACACCTACCACAAAGAGGTTGAGAGCCTGATACTCGGAGAGGAAGAAGGAGTCGTGTATGACATTCAGAGCTTTACGCAGCGAAACCCGGTCGGTAACAAAGGAGATATTGGTTTCCGAGGCTCCCTGTGCACAAGCTACGACGTTAATACCGTTACGACCGAGTGTTCCGAATAGTTTCCCTGCAATACCGGGAGTGCGTTTCATGTTGTCGCCCACAATAGCTATGGTAGCTAAGTCGTCTTCCGAAAAAATACGGCTTATCTCACCCTGTGCCATTTCTTCTTCGAATTCTTCGCGAAGAGCCGTGACAGCTTTTAAACTGTCGGCATTCTTTACAGCTATGGATGTGGTGTTTTCTGAAGAGGCTTGTGAAACCATAAAAACACTGATGCTATTTTGTGCCAATGCCCGGAATATGCGGTAATTCACCCCGATTACGCCTACCATACCCAAGCCTTGTACGGTGATAAGTGAGGTGTCGTTGACCGATGAGATGCCTTTGATGGCTTTTCCTCCTGACCGAAGCTTTCCTTCGTCTGATATACAAGTTCCGGGAGCTTCCGGGTTAAAAGTGTTTTTGATGCGCAAAGGGATATTTTTATGGAAAACGGGAAAGATGGTAGGCGGATAAATAACCTTAGCTCCAAAATTACAGAGCTCCATAGCTTCGCTGAAACTGAGCTGTTCGATAACGTAGGCTGTATCGATGATGCGGGGGTCGGCAGTCATAAATCCGTCCACATCCGTCCATATTTCGAGGCAGGAAGCTCCGAGAGCGGCTGCAAGAATGGCCGCCGTATAATCCGATCCGCCCCGGCCGAGGTTGGTAACCTTAGCGCTGTGACTGTCCGACGAGATAAATCCTCCGCAGACCGCTATAGCAGGTTCTTTCGAAAAACTTTCCCGGATAAGGCGATTGGAAGTCGGGAAATCCACCACCTGCTTGCCGAACTGCTCATGCGTTTTGATGAAGCCCTTCGAATCAAAGTGTTCCGCTCCTTCTATAGCCCCGGCAACAATGAGAGAGGAGAGCATCTCTCCGTAAGCAACGAGGGTGTCGGTTATTCTCGACGATACGTCTTTTATAAGGGATATGCCATGCAGGATGTTTTTCAGGTCGAAGAACAGGGCCTTAACTTCTTCTGTAACACGTTCTTTTTGCTGATCAAGCACAACATCCTCAATTAAATTGAGGTGCCGTGTAAGCATCATTTCGTATTCAATGCGATAGGCCTCATCGGCAGCTACGGCTAATTCTGCCGCTTTGTAGAGTTGATCCGTGATACCGGATAAGGCCGATACTACAACAATAACGGCTTCTTGCTGCGACTCTACGATTCGCTTGAGACTGCGGATGCCTTCGGCGGAACCTACGGAACTTCCTCCAAACTTTAGTACCTTCATTGCTTGTTGTTTTTCTGATGTTTTTAGCTCGTCATTTTGTATGAAGAAAAGCAGCTATTTTCCTTTCAACTTGCAATATTAGCTATTTTCCGGCAAACAAAAGAGGCTTTCTAAATTTTTATCCGCCATCTGCACAAAAACACAGATAAAAAAACTAATTTTGCGCGGCTTTTCCATTTTTTTCGGAGGCCGTTATATTACATTATATCTTTTTTGTAAAAATAAAACACATGGAAAAACGCAGCATCGGTATTCACGAAAAATTGCCTTTCTGGGAAAGCATTCCCCTCAGTTTACAACATCTTACGGCCATGTTTGGAGCCACAATCCTGGTTCCCATTCTGGTTGGAGTCGATCCGGCCATCGCTTTGTTGATGAATGGAATCGGTACACTCATTTATACTTGGGTTACCCGTGGAGGGATCCCGGCTTACCTCGGATCTAGCTTTGCTTTTATATCTCCCATTCTGCTTATTGCGGCTACTTATGGAGGATTTTCGCAAGCTCAGTCGGGTTTCATTTTTTTTGGTATCTTTTTTATTGTCATGTCATTGGTGGTTCGTAAGTGGGGTATTGCCTGGATAGATACGGCCATGCCTCCTGCTGTAATGGGGTCTGTTGTAGCGGTTATTGGTTTGGAGCTTGCCCCTGTTGCCGTACAGCAAGCCGGTTTAGCTCCCTGGCCGCCTCAGGTAGGTCAAGCTGTGGAGCCTTTTGTTATAGATCCCAATACCCTCATCGTCTCGCTGTTTACTTTGGGAGTGGGTATTTTCGGTACTGTTCTGTTTCGTGGTTTCCTCAAAATAATACCCATCCTTTTTGCCGTAGTGGCCGGATATTTATTAGCTCTAATAATGGGCATGGTAAATACCGATGCTATTGCCGCAGCACCTTGGGTCGGTCTTCCGCAATTTCATATTCCGAGCTATAATCCTCATGCCATTCTGATCATTATTCCCGCTTGTATCGTTGTTTTTGCCGAACACATCAGTCACCTTATCGTGACCAGTAAAGTTACCGGTGAGGATTTAATGAAAAAACCGGGCTTGCACCGTTCTCTACTAGGGGATGGTATCAGCAATCTTATCTCAGGTTTTGTTGGGTCGCCTCCCAATACTACTTACGGTGAAAATATCGGTGTAATGGCGATTACGCGTGTATATTCGGTTTGGATCATACGTGGAGCCGCCTTACTGGCCATTGCTTTTTCCTTTATCGGTAAAATCTCTGCAGCTATTTCTACCATCCCTACCGCTGTGATGGGAGGTATTACCATCCTGCTTTACGGTGTGATTGCTGTTCAAGGCTTGCGCATGTTCGTAGAGCAAAGGGTCGATTTCAGTCGCAATCGAAACATGGTACTTGGAGCTGTAACTTTCATCATCGGAGTTAGTGGCGCTTCCGTATCCATCGGCTCAGTACAGTTAAAAGGAATGGCTTTTGCTGCCGTTGTCGGTGTTGTGCTCTCCCTCCTCTTTGCCTTGTTTGATAAACTGAAATGGATGAACGATAAGTAAAAAAAATAGAAATGAAAATGAGATTCTTAAAATTAACTGCGCTTTTATTTGCTCTGCTTTTCGGGGCTGGAGTTGCCCTATCGGCCCAAGAACTTCGGACAATACGCATACTGACTATTGGCAACAGTTTTTCCGAGGATGCGGTGGAAAACTACCTCTACGAACTGGGAGCGGCTGAAAACATCGATTTCATCATCGGAAATGCATATATCGGAGGCTGTTCGCTCGAGAGGCATTACAATAACGCCCAGCAAGATAAAGCGGATTATGCCTACCGTAAGATACAGCAAGGGAGAAAAACAGAGCGCAAGCAGACTTCGCTGGCTTATTGCATAGAGGATGAAGCTTGGGATTATGTGAGTTTCCAACAAGTGAGCCAGCTTTCAGGTGTTTATGCGAGCTACTTCCCCTACCTGCCCGAATTGATGGCTTATGTAAAACAGCACCTGAAAAATCCCAAGGCTACTTTTGTTTTACACCGTACCTGGGCTTATGCAAAAGATTCGAATCACGGAGGATTTGCCAACTACAACAAGGATCAGAATGCGATGTTCCGTTCCATCGTGAAAACGACTCATAAAGTAGCCTGCCAATTGAAGGATATTGCTTTTATCGTGCCTGTAGGCACAGCCATACAGAATGCCCGAAGCAGCTCCAAAGGAGACAGCCTCTGTCGCGACGGTTTTCACCTCGACCTGAAGATAGGGCGTTATACCGCTGCTTGTACTTGGTTCGAGAAATTAACCGGAATTAGTCCGGTTGCTAACACTGCTTTTCCTCAAGGAATGTCAGCTGAGGATGTGGCCATAGCACAAGAGGCTGCTCATAAAGCAGTTAAGAGGCCGAATCGTGTAACTCGAATCCGGAAATAATAAAGAAAACTTTAGACAAAAAGCGGAGGAGCTACATTGATGTGTACTCCTCCTTTTTTGTTCGCGATCAGATAATCCGAACAAAAAAGGAGGGGAATACGCTTCCTCGCCTTTTTAAATTTAGATTGAAAATCCTTCTATCCTAACATGCTAAGTAAAATTCCAGCGGCTACAGCCGATCCGATTACACCGGCAACATTGGGTCCCATGGCGTGCATCAGTAGAAAGTTTTTGGGATCAGCTTTGAGTCCTTCTGTTTGCGAAACTCGCGCAGCCATAGGCACAGCTGAAACACCTGCCGAACCGATGAGAGGATTAATTTTATTTTTGGAGAAAAGGTTGATTAACTTGGCAAGTAAAACGCCTCCGGCGCTTCCCATACCAAAAGCAATGATACCAACGCATAAAATCACAATGGTTTGCCCATTTAAAAAAGCATCTGCCGTTGTAGTAGCTCCAACGCTTATACCTAAAAATATGGTAGTAATATTCATCAGTTCGTTTTGCACCGTTTTACTGAGACGTTCCACCACGCCGCTTTCACGCATAAGATTCCCTAACATCAAGCAGCCAATGAGTGTTGCTGCGGCCGGGAGCAATAAAGAAACAATGATGGTTACAATAATAGGAAAAAGAATCTTTTCCGTTTTGGACACACTGCGCAGTTGTTGCATCCGTATTTTTCGTTCCTTCTCAGTAGTCAGCAACTTCATTATGGGCGGTTGTATAACCGGCACCAATGCCATATAAGAGTAGGCTGCTACGGCGATGGGGCCAAGCAAGTGAGGGGCTAACTTGGTCGTAAGAAAAATAGCCGTGGGGCCATCCGCTCCACCGATTATACCGATGGAACCGGCTTCGGCCGGTGTAAAATCAAATAAAACGGCAGCTACATAAGTCATAAAAATACCAACTTGTGCGGCGGCACCCAGTAGCAAACTTTTCGGGTTGGCAAGCAATGGACCGAAATCAGTCATGGCTCCAATGCCGATGAAGATGATACAAGGATAAATTCCAAGTTTTACACCCAAGTATAAATAATCGAGTAATCCTGCTCCTTCAGCAAATTTATCCCAATGTACATGCCCTTCGGCAAACAGCTCGGAATTGAAAAGTCCGGCTCCCGGAAGATTCGTCAGCAGCATCCCGAAGGCAATGGGAAGTAGTAAAAGAGGCTCGAAACCTTTGACGATGGCTAAAAACATTAGAACCAGCGAGACAATAAGCATCACGATTGTCTTCCATGTCATACTGGCAAAGCCGGTTCCACTCATGAATTCGATAAAACTATCTATTACTGATATCTGTTGGCTACCTGAGTTTGCAATATCCGAAGTGATGTTTTCTTGCGCTGACAGTGTTAGTGAAAAAGCAGAAAAAAGGATGATGAGCAATAGGTATATTCTTGTTTTCATACAAGTGTATGTGTTATTTTATAAAGTTGAATATCTCGTGAGAGTTAAATGCTTATTTATGCTATTTAAGTGGGCTTACACCGTATATTTTCGAACTCCACGGTGAGTAACGACGCTCTATCCGCTTGATTCGTATTACGTTACTTTCCTTGTCGTGTACTTCGTCGAAATAAAGAAAAATAGCGGCCGATATAGCAGCAAGTTCCTGTTCCAAAACATGTTCGGCCTGCAGCAGATTGTCCGTATTTACTTTAGCCGATACAATCTTTTGGCTTGCTGCATTCTTTCTTTTCTCTGTGATTGATAGAATTTTATCGAATATTAAGAGGAGCAATACAAGCGATGTCAGAATCACGAGTACCATTGTAAAACCGAGAACAACAATTGCCAAAGTGTCCGACCAGTTAATCGTCAATAATTCCATGGTTTCTATGTTTAAATTTAAAATTCTCGCAAAGATATTAAAAAGCGCATAGGATGAAAAACTTTAATCGGAGAATTTTAAGGAAATAAATTTTCATCCAACAAAGTAAAGCCATCTTTAGCTTGCATGTAAAAGAAAGACAGGCAAGTACCGGAATGCGGTGTCTTGCCTGTCTTTCCTTTGAGCTCGGGTAATTTTTATTTTTTTAGCAGTACTTCATCGATGACGCGTTTCAGCTCATTCTTAGGTAAAGCGCCTTGCAACATTTGAGGATTCTCGCCCATAGGGATAAAAAGCAAGGAAGGAATGCTTCTGATACCGAATAAGGCTGATAATTCCGGTTCGGATTCGGTGTTTACTTTGTAAATGTAGATTTCCGAGCTGTATTCCTTAGCCAACTCTTCCAATACAGGAGCTATAGCCTTACAAGGGCCACACCAGTCGGCGTAGAAATCTACAATAGCCGGTTTGTCACCCAAATAATTCCATGTAGAAGGATTTTTTTCGTAATCAACAATTTTTTTCGTAAATTCAGCTTTTGTCAATTGGATTGTTTTCATGCTAACTTCTTTATTATTTTCAATGTTTTGTTCTTTTTCTTCTGTCTTTTTTGTCTCTGAGGAGCAGGCTGCCAGGAAGACAAAAGCGGTAAGTATCCATAAGTTCCTAATCATGATTTCATACGTTTTGTTTATTTCTCTTTCTTGTCAAAAATTCCGAAGAGTATAAAGCCGAAAATGGCTCCGAATAACATACTGCTGTACACCGACGAGGTCAGAGGACATTGACCGCTGGAACAACCTATGTAATACCAGTAAAGGTAACCTCCTATACTCCCCGCCAGCAGACCTACGAGGTGCAGCCAAGACTTTTTTAAAATTTGAATTAATTTGTTCATTTTATAAGTTTATTTTTTGATAGATGTATTTAGTTCTTCGATAACAGGATTGATTTGCTGAAGTAATTCACTCAAATCGATTTTATGAGACTGCATATCGGATGCTTTCTTTTTTCCGCTTTCGGTGAGTGAAAAAATCATTTGCCTTTTGTCCGAGCTACCCATCTCGCGCGAAATAAATCCTTTACGCTCCATCGAAGGAATGATACGCGATACACGCGATCCGGATAAACCGATAAAGTGGCAAAGCTCGTTAGCCGATTTAGGTATTCCGTCCTTCAAACAACAGAGCAAGGCCGCCTCGTTGATGGTTAAGCCCGTTTCCTCCGAGAAAAACTTCTCGTAAGTATATAAAACTTTATAGAGGTCTTTCAGTTTACAAATCAGTTCCATTAGAAATATTTGCTACTGTAAATTATTTTGCAAATAAAACAATTATATTTGGTCCGAACAAATTTCCAAGTATGAAAGTTTCTCAAAAATATGCTAACTTAAAATAAATTATCGTACTTTTGCAAAGGGCTTTTATGTATTTAGTACGGCAGCAATACTTTGTTAAGCGCTTCGGCTCAATGAACTTGCGTAAAAAGCACCGAAAAAACACGAATTTTAACACGAACCCAAAAAGACAAGACAAATGAAAAAGATTTATGCATTTATCTTCAGCATCCTGCTTCTTAGCTCCTGCAAGGATGTATTGAAAACCATTTCGGATCTTACGAATGCTGAAAACGCTGAAGGTTTGAAGTCGGCTTTGAATATAGGGGCTCAAAAAGCAGTTGGATTTTTAGGGGTAGAAAATGGTTTCTTGAAGAATCCGGCTTTTAAAATACCTTTCCCGGATCAAATCCAAGAAATTATTCCCGGTATTCAAGGCTTTCCCGGCGTATCAAACCTGTTGGATCAACTTGACCTCGGTATCAATCGTTCTGCCGAAGATGCCGTAAAAGACGCTTTACCTATCTTGGCAAATGCTATTAAGGGAATGACTATTACCGATGCCGCAGGGATCTTATTTGGGGCGGAAGATGCTGCTAGCCAGTATCTGAAGAAAACTTCTCAAGCAGCCCTGATCAAAGCCTTAGCTCCTCAAATAGCCCAATCGCTGGCCAAACCCTTAGTGGGAGGTATGTCTACAACGAAGATTTGGGAGCAAATAGCTACAGTCTACAACGGTAGCATAGGAATGTTCACGGGCTCGATAAATGTCAATCTGGATAAATATGTTACCGAAAAGGCCTTGGATGCTTTATTCGTAAAAATAGCGGAAGAGGAGAAGAAAATCAGAACGGATGCCAATTCACGCGTTAATTCAATTTTAGATCGTGTGTTCCGTCAGCTGGACAAGAAGTAAAACGCTTCTTATCTAATTTAGCTTATGCTTTTCGTAGTGTGCTTGGACCAGAGCTCTAAAGAGCACTACGGAAAGCATGGCCGAAAAAGCTCCAAGCAAGAAAGACTGCGACAAACCTCCTTGTGTATCAGCAATACGCCCGCCGAGAATCAAACCGATTCCGATTCCTACATCCCAAGTCGTAAGATAAGTTGAACTGGCAGTAGCCCGCCGGTTGTGCGGTGCTAAGTTGACAAAGAGTGTATTGTATGCCGGAAACATCATTCCGTATCCTGTTCCTAACATCAAAGCGACGCCCCAAAGAAGCAAAGTGAGGAGGCCGGTGCCGGCTTGCTTTTCCATTAAACTAAGAGAAGACAGGAGTATAAAAGCAATCAAACAGATGAAACTTCCTCCGAGGATGACCTGCGTTAGTTTTCCCCGGTCAACCAGCTTCCCTGAAAAAAGACGGGAAAAAATCATTCCCGCAGCCATTAACGAAAAAAACAACCCCATCCCGCTTGATACACCTAATTCTTTTCCGTAAATGGCAATGTAAGAAGTAAGCATGCCGTAAGGGATAGACATTAAGGATAATGTGATTCCGGCCCAAATACCTCTTGGTAGGAAGAAGCGATCCAGAGATATGGGGGCCTTTCTGCTCTTTTCGATCTTTTTCTCATGCCGTATGCCCGAAGCGAATAAAAGCCCGATAAGACCGGATGAAATGGCGATATAAAAAAGCGTTTCGAAACCATAATATTCGTTCAGAAACAGGCTGATCATAGGGCCGATAGCCATAGCCAAATTATTGGCTACACCAAAAAATCCCAAACCTTCTCCCCGCCTCGACGCCGGCATGATATCCACTACCAAGGTATTCCCTGCTGTAGTTACCAGGCCGAAAGCGGCTCCGTGTAAGATGCGTACAAGAAGAAAAACCGCAATCAGAGAGGCATAGATATACCCTGCAAAACAAAGAACAAAACAGAGGTAAGCAATAAGGTAAATCGGTTTCCGGCTGAGAGCATCCAGTATAAAAGCAGATAATGGACGAAGCAAAAGAGCCGCCAAGGTGTAGGATGCTAACAACAGTCCGACAGTAAAACGGTTGGCGGAAAATACTTCAATGAGATAAAGCGGTAAAATGGGCAGGAGCAAATAAAAGGCAAAGAATAATAAAAAATTGCCGGTACAAGCGAGTATGAAGCTAAGCGTCCAAAGTCTTCTTTCTCCCGGTATGTTTGTAATTCCTTCCACGCTCTAAAACTTATTGCCTTCCTGAGATGTATCTGGCTCCTTGATAGGTATTTCTTGCTTGAAGTTCTTTTTTTACTTTATCTACAAACTCGAAGTTTTTCAACTTCCAATCCGGAGCAAAGAGTAAAGCCGCCGGGGACTGTGAAACAAAGCGTTCGATGGCTATGGAGGGATTCATTCTTTCGATAAAATCGATCAATAAATCAACATATTCATCTACTGTATAGAGCTTGAAAATACCGGGATTTTCTTCGTATTGCCGCAGCATTTGAGTACCTTTTATTAACTGCAATTGGTGCAATTTTATGGCAGAGAGAGGCAGCTGCGAAATTGTATCGGCGTGGGATAAAATCAGCTCCCGACTCTCGCCCGGCAGGCCCAATATGAGGTGTGCTCCGGTATAGATTCCTCGCTGAGCTGTATTGCGTATGGCTGTTTCGGCGCAGGCATAGTCGTGTCCTCGATTGATAAAGCGTAATGTATCGTCGTTTGTCGACTCCACTCCGTATTCGATCATTACATAATACCTGCCCGACAATTCCGCAAAATAATCCAATAGTTCATCGTTTACGCAATCCGGTCGGGTTCCTACGATTATTCCGGCTACTTTGGGGTGAGCAAGGGCTTCTTCGTAGAGTCTTCGTAGCTTCTCGATGCTGTCGTAGGTATTGGTATAAGATTGGAAATAAGCAAGGTAGAGTTGATTTTCGTATTTCGCCTTGTTGAAAAATCCGATTCCCTCTTCCACTTGCTGCCGGATATTTTTTGTCGGCCGGCAATAATCGGGGCTAAAGGATTGATTGTTACAATACGTACAGCCTCCCCAGCCCTTGCTTCCATCTCGGTTGGGACAAGTAAACCCCGCATTGATCGATATTTTTTGTACACGATTTGAGAATTTTCTCCTCAGTACGTCGTTGTAATTAAGATAGCGTTCCGGGTTTAATGCCAATGGGTTTACTTTCATCGAAAGCTTTTAATATTCAAGAGAAAAAACGGAAGTGAAACAGAGTTGTTTTCTGTTTCGCTTCCGAGAGCCTTCCCCGCTCTAAGGTAATCAGGTTGTTTGCAGATCTATTCTTAAGTTCAATTCATCGAGTTGCGC
The DNA here is from genome assembly GCA_001653155.1 of Porphyromonadaceae bacterium H1. Taxonomy (GTDB): domain Bacteria; phylum Bacteroidota; class Bacteroidia; order Bacteroidales; family Paludibacteraceae; genus H1. The sequence goes on along the minus strand of BDEJ01000064.1, from coordinate 17,575 downwards.
CGAGTCGATTGTCGAAGGGGCATCCAGCATTACATCGCGTCCGGAATTGTTTTTGGGGAAGGCAATGCAGTCTCGGATGCTGTCTAATCCCGCAAAGAGAGCTACTAAGCGATCCAAGCCAAAGGCCAAACCTCCGTGGGGGGGCGCGCCGTATTTAAAGGCATTCATCAAAAAGCCAAATTGAGCTTCTGCTTTTTGGGGGCTAAAACCGAGCTTTTCAAACATTTTGTTTTGCAGGGCACTGTCGAAGATACGGATTGAGCCGCCTCCCAGCTCAACACCATTCACAACCAAGTCGTAAGCGTTAGCGCGTACTGCTCCGGGATCTTTGTCGAGCAAAGGAATATCTTCCGGTTTGGGAGATGTGAAGGGGTGGTGCATGGCAAAATAACGCTGTGTTTCCTCGTCCCATTCAAAAAGCGGGAAGTCTATTATCCAAAGAGGGGCATAGACATTTTTATCGCGCAGGCCAAGTCGTTCTCCCATTTCCAAACGCAATTCACACAGAGCTTTTTGTGTTTTTGTCTTGTCTCCGGCCAGTATCAGGATCAAGTCACCCGACTTTGCGTTGAAGAGGCTTGCAATGCCGGCCAAATCTTCTTGCGTGTAGAATTTATCTATCGACGATTTGAAGCTTCCATTTTCTTCGCAGCGGATATAAACCAGTCCTTTGGCAGCTATCTGGGGGCGTTTCACAAAGTCTGTAAGCTCATCGATCTGCTTACGGGTATAGGATGCGCAGCCCGATGCGGAAATACCTCCGACGTACTCGGCCGAGTCGAAAACTACAAAATTGTGACCGCCGACAGCCTCTTTCAGCTCTACCAGCCTCATATCGAAGCGGATATCCGGCTTGTCGGAGCCGTAATACTTCATGGCATCCTGCCAAGTCATACGTAAAAAATCTTCGGTAAAATCGATATTTTTGACAAAACGGAAAAGATGTTTCATCATCCCCTCGAAAGTTTGCAGTACATCTTCCTGTTCGACGAAAGACATTTCGCAGTCGATTTGTGTGAATTCGGGCTGACGGTCGGCACGCAGGTCTTCGTCTCGAAAGCACTTGGCTATTTGGAAATAGCGGTCGAAACCGGACACCATCAGCAGTTGTTTGAGTGTTTGAGGCGATTGCGGTAAGGCGTAAAACTCTCCGGGATTCATGCGCGAAGGAACGACAAAGTCGCGAGCCCCTTCGGGAGTAGATCCGATAAGCACCGGAGTCTCCACTTCCAAGAAACCCAGTTGATCGAGGTAGCGTCGCGTTTCGAAAGCTATTTTATGCCGCAACTCGAGGTTTTCGCGCACCAGTGTACGACGTAAATCCAAGTAACGGTATTTCATGCGGATATCGTCGCCTCCATCGGTATTATCCTCGATGGTAAAGGGAGGAATCTGAGACTCGTTCAAAACATTCAGGCTGTTTACCAGAATCTCGATAGCCCCGGTTGGGAGTTGCGTGTTTTTATTACTGCGTTCGGTTACTTTGCCGATTACCTGAATAACAAATTCACGCCCCAGTTTATTGGCTTTTTCGCACAAGTCGGCATTTTTCTCCTGATTGAAGGTGAGTTGTGTAATTCCAAAACGGTCACGCAAATCGATGAAAGTCATTCCTCCCATTTTACGTACGCGCTGTACCCAACCCGCCAAAGTAACTTCCTGTCCTGCATGGGCGATTCTAAGTTCGCCGCAAGTGTGTGTTCTAAACATTGTTTCTGAAATTTGTATATCGTTATTTTGCGAAACAAGGAACAGCCCCCTAAAACTTAAGAGCGCTAATTCCTTGCTTGGTAATTGCTGTATGTATTTTAATTATTGAGCTGTTAGAGCAGCTCTTGTATAAATTTCCACTGTTTTCTTCTCGGTGTCAATGCATATTTTTTCGGGTTTAACATCCGATAGAATGCTGTTCTCTTTTTCCAATTCGATATTATAAGGTCTTGGGTCGTATCTCATCACGGCTCCGGTGGCCAGATCGACAGCCCAGCCGACGGGTGAGGTCAGATTGAGAATAGAAACAGGGTTGAATGTCTTTTGTAAAACAATTAATTTGGTTTTGTAACCATCCAAACGAAACTCAGCGTATGTGTTGCCTATGCTGCGTCCGATAATGGCGTCGCAGGGAGTTTTACAGGCCTCGATGCCGTTGATGTAAACCGTAGCTCCTTCGGGAGTTGAGTTCAGACGAACATAGTCGGTTGTACCGCTGAAAAGCGTCGCACAACTACTCAGGAAGAAACTTGAAGCAAGAATGAGAAGTATAAAGAAATGCTTTTTCATAAGGTTTTGAGTTGTTTTTCTTGCCGCAAAGGTAATCATTTTTCACTATACTTACATTACTTTTTTCCGCTCGCAGACAAAAAGGAGTTTAGCGCCCTGTATGTTCCTGCGCGAAATCTACGAGGCTATACGGAAATTATGAAAAACGCGGCTCTTTGAGGCTTTTTCTTCTCCCGAGAAAGGGACAAGCGCCGACCTATCTGTAGCTTTGTTGCTTCATGCCTCCTGTGAATTTATAAGTCACATGAAGCATCACGAAGCGGGGAATGGAGTTGGTCCATTGCTCGCTTCGTCCCTGCTCGTCGAGCGTGAAGACCACGGGATTCACGTCGTTGAGCAGGTCGTAAGCCCGCAGGGCTATGCTCAGCTTTTTCTTCAGCAGCGTTTTGCTGATGCCGGCATTCAGCATTCGCTGTCCGGTATTCATCCGTGCGTCGTTGTAGCCCATGCGTTTAAGGTAGGAGAAATAGGATTTCAATTCCAAGCCCCAGGGCAGTTGGGCCATCACCGACAAGCTCTGATCGAATTCCCAGGCATTTACCGTCGTGAAATCCTTGCGATTGCCCTTGGCAATCCGGTTATAGGCCATGCTTGTAAACGAAAAACTGACATTCAGTGTGGGTTGCCACAGCAACAAAGCTATCAAGGAATTATCGAAGCTCCCCACCCTGCTTTGCAGCTGTGCAGGCTCTCCCGCGACACGCGTCAAATCTACGCTATTCCGGTAGGAAGATAGCAACACACTCGATAACATGAACCTGTCGTTCCGGTCCAAAGATTGCGAATACTGGATATTCACATCCGCATTCCAATTGCCATTGATGTTCCCGGGTTGCGAGGTGGTCACACCGCTGGCCTTGTCGTAGCTCAGGACGGTTACCAAGGCATCCCTGTCCAGTCTGTAGGAGGCAGTGATTGATAAGGAGGGGTGATACACCCTCATGCTTGTCGTAATATATTGTAAGTCGAATTTGTGGCTAAAAGCCTTCTTCAGCTTGGGATTGCCCTGCTTGATGTAAAGCGGATCGGCATCGCTGCGTATGTCCAGCAGGCTCTTCAAGTGGGGTTGGTTCTGACTTCCTATGTAAGAAAATTTCAACCTCCTCGTCCCGGTAGAATCGATCCGGGATATTTCAGCGGTCAATATCGGGTTGAACAGCAGGCTGTTACGGCTCTTTTCATGTGGTTTTTGCCTGAAAAAATCGAGCTTTTCATAGATGAAGTTAAGAGGCAAATGCGCTTCGAGCGTAATCTTCGGGGAATTTTTCCCCTTCGAGCGTAGGTATTTGGGCCGCAATACGAATCGATTTCGAGTTGTACGGCTGAGCGAACGGTCGCTGTTGCCGGCATCGAGCACCGCTTTAAGCTCATCGCGCGAAGAGGGCAGATGGCCCAAGGGGTAGCGGTCTTCGTCATAAGCAGCCAGCTGATCGAGCCTGAAGAGGGAATTTTCGTTCGTTTGATGGCGATGCATCAAGTCATAATCGAAATTTATGAAAAGTGAGTTACGCAGGTCGTCCTTTTTTGTCAGCCGGCGGCCGTAGGACGCATTGATTTCCAATTGATTGGTTTTATCGGGCTGCTCGCGGTATTCGTTGCGATGATCTTGCCTGTTTCCGCCCGAAAAAAAGTCGTAGCGATTGAGTCCGTAGCCGAAGGATTTGCTGCTCGTATGACTCATATCGGCGCTGATTGTCAGCATGTTCCCGAAGTTGCTGTTACCCTTTCCTATACCGATACGGTCACGGAAAAAGAGTTGCCAGGTGTTTGTCTGACTTCGGTTGAGCAGCTCGCGGCCGACCCTATTGATGCTGATGTCGCGGAGCCGCTTCCCTATCCGGGTTTGAAAGAGGCTGTCGAGCAAATCATCGGCCCAGTCGGGATTGGCTCCAAAAAGGGCCGAGCGTGAAAGGTCGTGGGCTTCTCCACGACTGTTGCCGTATCTTAATGTTGCGCCCAATATGTGTTTGCTCAGCCGTTTGCCCCAAGTTATATGGCCATTGATGCCGGTGTTCTTTTCATGCTGGTCGCTATTGCTCAAACCGTATGTGTCGCCTCCCGTCAGAAAAGTCTGCCGGCTCGTGCGTATTTGCTTGTGTAGCTCGTTGTGTTGCAGCCCAAAGTTTGCCGAAAATCTGTCGTCGAATGTCTTGCCTTGCCGCTGATAAGCCCCCTCAATTTGTCCGTCGCGCGGCTCTCCTTTGCCTGAAAAGTCGGAATTGGAGTTCGTGAGATCGGCAAGCCTGCTACGCCCTGTATTGCCGAAACTCCCTCTCAGAAGGAATTTATTTTTCTTGTCGAAGCCCAATAGCTCCAAGTTCTCGAAATGCCTGTCGTGGGTACCGCCCGCCAGGTCTGCAGCGCCGCTTAGGCCCTGCTTGTATTGTTTTTTCAGGTTCACGTCCACCACGTATTCTGCGTCGCCCATGTCGCGGCCCATCAACCGGCTGGCTTCGCCGGCATGGTCGTAGACCTTCACCTTGTCTACCGTGTAGGCCGGGAGGCGTTGCAAGGCCAACTTCGGATCGCCGCTGAAAAACCGGCGGCCGTCCACTAAGAGGGACGACACACGGCGGCCGTTGATCGTGATCACACCGCCTTTCAGCCGGGCGCCGGGCAGTTGCCGGATCAGTTCGTCGAGCATGGAACCCTCGCTCAGGCTGAAGGCATTTGCGTTGTACACCAGCGTATCGCCCCGCATCACCATCTTGATGCGGGTGGCCTCAACCACCACTTCCCGCAAGGCTTTGACATCGTCTTCGGCCATCAGCACGTCGTCAAGCATCCACACATCCATATTCTTGGGCAAGCGAACGCTGATGTTTTTGTACTGCGTTTTGCGGCCCAGCATCGAGTAACAAAGAATATAGCTGCTGTCTCTCAGCACCTCCAGTTCGTAGTTGAACCTAAATACAACATCCAGAGACGGAATCGTTTTGCCTTTCGTAGAAACCGTTCTTGTAATAAGCGAACTGTCCTTTGCTGCAAGCAACTCTATCGTAACGCCTTCGAGCTCTCGCTCTGTTTGCCCGTCCGACACCGATCCTCTTATCTTTAGGCTCTGCGCCGAAAGCAAGCTAACAGGGAGAAAGAGAGCAAGCAGCAATATTCTTTGTTTCATGAAAAAGTTACTAAGTTATAAGGTATAGTAGCAATTAACTATGGAAGAGTCGTTAAAGTTTTTTCTAATCATATTACTTCTTTGTGCCATTGGCCATTGTTTCTATCAAATCAGAAGGCAATCATCAAAATTCAATTGTTCGGTTTTTCAGAAAAAGCTGTCGTATATGTCCTCTCAGAAAAAACAGACAAAACAAAAACTTATTATTCCGATAAATACCCAAAGGAGAAATCCTTGTATAAAGGGTCTGAATCCAACGGATTTGATTGCTTGGCGCGAGAGGCCCGCACCGATAAAAAACAGGGTAAGGGTCAACGCCTGCCGGGCCACGCTTGTGAGACTTTTGGTAACTTCCTTCGGTATGTCGGCATAGCTACTTATTACCATAGCCAATACAAAAAAAAGAATAAACCAAGGGATATGCAGTTTCTCACTTTTGGTTTTAAAAAAGAATGCCGTGAACAGAGATAAAGGAATAATCCACAAAGCTCGTGTAAGTTTCACTGTGGTTGCGACTTGCAAGGCCTCTTCACCATAAGCGGCTCCGGCTCCCACTACCGAACTGGTATCGTGTATTGCAATGGCGGCCCAAGTCCCGAATTCCTGTTCGCTCAAATTCAAATAATGACCCAATACCGGAAAAATAAACAAAGCAAGAGCATTCAGCATAAACACAATGGCCAAGGAGACGGATATTTCTGCGTCGTTAGCTTTAGCCAGAGGAGCTGTTGCAGCAATGGCACTCCCTCCGCAAATGGCTGTTCCGCTCGATATGAGATAGGCCGTTTTTTCCTCAACTTTCAAAAAGCGTCCCAGCAAGACTCCTACCAGCATTACAGCTACTACAGAGCATATTGTAAAATAAATGCCTTCTGCGCCACTCCGAAGCGAGTCTTGCAAATTCATACCGAAACCCAAGCCTACAATTGAAATTTGAAGCAGGTATTTGGATGCTTTTTTATTAAAAACAGGAAAAGCACTGCCCAAAGTCAGGGCAAAAATGAGCCCCGTGAGTAAGGCTATCGGAGGACTCACCCAAGGTGTCAGGCAGAGAAAGGATAGTAGCACATATAAATAAGAGCGGTATTTTGTAAAAAAGTCGGATAATTTCATACTTAAACTGCGAAAAACGCACAAAAGTAGGAATAATGCTATGATTCAACAAATTTTGAGGCTAAGATTCGTCGGCGTAATTTCAATTAGCAATTGTAATTTGGGAGAGCAAAAAAGTTTTCCGGATTTCTTAGAGCTATTTTCCTTTTTCACATTAATTTGTATTTTTGTTGTCGATAAAACAAATCTACTCTATCATCAAATTTATTCTCAATGGATTATTCTATTCTTGACTTTCTGAGACTCTTAGGGTCCCTGGGTATGTTCCTTTATGGGATGAAGATTATGAGCGAAGGACTTCAAAAGGTGGCGGGCGATAAGCTCCGAAGCATTCTTTCGGCCATGACTTCGAATCGCTTGGCGGGCGTTTTCACAGGTTTACTCATCACGGCGCTTATTCAGTCATCGAGTGCCACTACCGTTATGGTGGTCAGCTTCGTAAATGCGGGCTTACTTTCGCTGGCGCAATCCATCAGTGTTATTATGGGGGCTAACGTGGGTACTACCATCACGGCTTGGATTATTTCCATCCTTGGCTTTAAGGTGGATATCAGCGTCATGGCTTTGCCGCTTATCGGTTTGAGTATTCCGCTGTTGTTCTCCAGCAAAAGTCGCAGGAAGTCCTGGGGAGAATTTATAATGGGCTTCGCCTTACTCTTTCTCGGTCTGTCTTTCCTTAAAGCCTCGGTTCCCGACTTGCAGAACAATCCCGAAGCACTGGCTTTTATTCAGAATTATACTTCGCTGGGTTACGGCTCTATTTTTATCTTCTTATTTATCGGTACGGCGCTTACCGTGATTGTGCAGTCGTCCAGTGCTACGATAGCCATCACGCTGATCATGTGTACGCAAGGTTGGATACCTTTCGAAATAGCTATTGCTATGGTGCTGGGTGAAAACATCGGTACCACCATTACGGCCAACATTGCTGCGCTTTCGGCTAATACCATGGCCAAGCGAGCTGCTTTCTCGCACTTGATGTTTAATCTTTTCGGAGTGCTGTGGTGTATGATTCTGTTTTACCCCTTTACGAATTTGGTTTCGTGGGTGGTAACCCATTACGGTCCCGGCGATCCGCACGAACTGACTTCTTTTATCCATTCCCTGGATGCCGAAACAGTTAAACGGATTACCTCAGGCGAAGAAATGACCGATCCCTCCCTACTGGCTTTACAGGAGCGTCTCAACTCCTTACAAGTTTCCGTTTCTTATGGCCTTTCGCTTTTCCATACCCTGTTCAATATCATTAATGTGTCGATAATGATTTGGTTCACTCAGATCTATGTGCGCATTTGCTCCTCTTTGATAAAACAGCCGCACCAGAACGAAGAGGAGGAATTCAAATTGCGTTATATTTCAGCGGGCATGCTTTCTACCTCGGAGCTTTCGCTCATGCAGGCCAGAAAGGAGATGGCTCTTTACGGAACCCGTATTTACCGGATGTTGGGCATGGTGAAAGACCTGTATCAGGAGAAGGATGAAGAGAAGTTTCTGAGTATTCTCAACCGGATTGAGAAGTACGAAAAAATAAGTGATCGCATGGAGGTCGAAATTGCCAATTACCTAACTCGAGTACTCGAAGGGCGCCTCAGTAACGAAGGGAAACAGGACATTCGCATCATGCTGCGTGCCGTATCGGAAATAGAAAGTATAGCCGACTCTTGTAAAAACCTCGGACGAGCCATCAAACGACGCAATGACGATAAATCGGTATTTACCGAACAACAAGACCGGAATGTACAGCACATGTTTGAATTGGCCGATAAGGCTATCAAACACATGAACAGCTTACTGGATAAACCCGAAGCACGCGATGAAGATCTTACTCAAGCTTATGACATTGAGCTGGAGATCAACTCCTATCGCGACTTACTCAAGGATAAAAACTTTGATGACATTCGCGAAAAAGCCTACAGTTACTCCGATGCGGTGCATTACATGGACATTGTATCCGAATGTGAAAAACTTGGCGATTATGTAATCAATGTTGTACAGGCTCTTTTTGAAGGAAAAGGAGAATAAATATCCTGCGGATAAAGCAAAGGCAGCGAAGGGAGACTCCCTTCGCTGCCTTTCTTTTTTATGGTAGTTGTGAGAGTTTTAGGCTCAAGGAATTTTCTTAACAGAACTGAAGCCTGTTAGCTTGCTTTGAACTTCGGGATTTCCACGGTATCTAAGCTCTCCACTGCCGGATAAATCCACATCAATCCGGTCGCTTACCGAAACCTCACCCCAAAAACTTCCTGATGCTTTCAGGTTCAGACTCTTGGTTTGTAAAGGAAGCGCTTTCATGCGAACGCTACCTGAAAAATTTGCATAATGCACATCGGCTCTTCCTTTGAATTCCATCTGACCGCTGCCGGAGCTTCGTGTTTCGAGCTTATCACAATCGATATTGAGGTCACAATCCGTACTACCCGAAGTATCGAACTTGATACTTGTCGCTTTGATGGATCCTTCCGCATCACTGCTCCCGGAAGCTTTGATGCTGAGCTCTTCCGTTTGGTAGTTGCTGAGATGACAATCGCCGCTACCCGAAAGGTGAATACTGCGCAGGTGATCGATACTTAAGTTAAGCTTTATGTCCGGGTCGCCCCAAAAGCTGACTCCCGGTCGCGGATAGATAGAGAGCTCCCCTCCTTTTACTTCAATCACTAAGAATTCGTGGATATTTTCGGGAGCCTGGACCTCTACTTTCTGTATGCCGTTGCTGATATACAAGTCGATATCACCGCTTGCCGATATCCGGTCGAAATTTCCCAGGCTTATGGTATTGCTTCGTACCGGCCCTTTAGGATGCACGTGCGAAAGTTTTACACAGGAACTCGCTACGAAAGCGAGGCAACACAAAGCTGCCAAAATGATCTTAGGTCTTCTCATAATTATAATTAATCTTTTTAGTTAATTTATTATTGTTTTTCGAAGTGTCGTATTTAATCTTTTAATACAGCCCCAATACTACTGTTAAGTTTCCTTATTTTCTTGATTGTTTGAGGTGTTGGCTCAAAGCTTTTTTCACCAGTAGAGGGAGTCCTGATTTGAATCGAGAAAGCTGTCGGGCTATCAAAAACAGAAAGAAGTTCGTTTAGAGGAAGTTTAGCTGTAAATCGAGATACAAATATGTCCGCTTTACTTTCGTTGAAAAGCATATCAGGTTTTTTGCTATGCACTATAATGGATCCCGCCACAAAGTTCATGCCTTCTATTCGCTTTATGTTTTTAGGAGCGGTAATCGTAAAATTGACGGTAGCCGAATCCTTTACCTGATCTTTGTATTTAAAGGTAAAATCAACAGCGAGATTTTCTTCGTTCTGCCTGTTACGAAAGTCCAAGGGTTTGATAAAGTACATCATTCCCTCCTCCCCTACGTAAAATGTCTCATACAGATTTTTTCCGGATTTACTGCTTCCGGGGCGAATTGTCAGACAGGACGAAAAGAGTATAAGAAAGCTAAGGCAAAGTATTGCATTGCTTAATCCGGCTGCTTTATTCATCGATGTTTATTTTATTTAGAATAAAGTTTTTATCGATCCCTTGGCTGCGTGCGACAGCCGTATCGCTTATCAGGATGACATATAAAGTATTGTCGTTCACTGATAGAGCTTGTGTTGCTATAAATTCGCTTCCTTTTTGGTAGCTTCTGTAAAATCCCCAAGGCGTGTTTGTTTCCGTCTCCACGATGCAGCTATCGGGATGTAGCAGGAAAAAAGAGTCGCGCAGATCGGCCATAGAAGTTTTGTAAGGTAATGCGATAAAAGTTTTGTATCCGGGCGATTGTACGAAGCGGAACAAAGGAAGTTGCATATTGGGCGAAGCATTCCGAGTCCAGTTTTTGTATTCGTTTTTTATGACTTCGGTTATTTCTCTGTTTTCCTCATTTTCCGAGAGGTTATAAGAGATATGGTTGAAAAGCTCGATCTGTTTGCTCCCTCCCGAAGAACACGAAATCAGCAGGACAAAACAAAAAAGCAATAAGGGGGTGTATTTCATTTTCTCAAAAATTGAATGTACAAAAACAAATTAAGGAAGAATGCAACTTCCTCACATTCTTCCTTAACGTCGATATGAATATTTTATTTTAATTATTCACCGGTAACGATGGTTTCGTAAGTGGTGATGATACCTAAGATACTGGTATGCTTCACATCAACAGTAGAGATTTTTTTGATACCACCATTTTTAGCGGCTGTTTGGATGCTTGCATCCGCATTGAAGAACAAGGTGTAGAAGAAGCCGGTTGCTTTAGCTGTTCCTACTTTCGACCCAATGGCATTACCGGTTGCATTAACGGGTAAAGTCAACGCACAGCTCGACATAAGAGCTATAACAGCGCACATGGCGATGAAGCTTGAAAATTTTTTAATCATAATAATAATTAGTTTTGATTGATTTTCTCCTTACTCTATTTGGCTTTTCAGGAATTACCGCCCCACCTGCATCCGGTGGAAAGTTAACATGGCAAAGATATTCTTTTTTTTATTAAAACAAAAAAATATCTTAATTAACTTTTGCTTCCGGATTTATTTTTCGGATCAATCCTTTTAAAACATCTCCAGGGCCCAGTTCAAAGAAGTCGGTAGCGCCATCGGTCAGCATGTTTTTGATGGTTTGTGTCCAGCGTACGGGTTCCGTCAGCTGAGCAATCAGATTTTCTTTGATGGCTTGTGGGTCGGTTTGCGGATATGCGTTTACATTTTGATACACCGGACAAATCGGACAGTTAAATGTTGTAGCGTGGATAGCGGCTTGCAGTTCTTCGCTGGCAGGCTGCATCAAAGGAGAGTGAAAAGCCCCGCTTACGCTCAACTTCAAAGCTCGCTTAGCTCCTTTTTCCTTTAACAATTCGCAGGCTCTATCAATCCCTTCTATGGATCCGGAGATAACAATTTGGCCCGGGCAGTTGTAATTGGCCGGAACTACTACAAGATCGGTAATGGACTCGCAGACTTCTTCGACGGTCTCATCCTCCAAACCGATGATGGCAGCCATGGTAGAAGCCTCCAATTCACAGGCTTTCTGCATGGCTTGTGCCCGTTTGGAGACAAGACGCAGGCCGTCTTCAAAAGTAAGTGCTCCGGAAGCTACCAAGGCCGAAAATTCGCCTAAGGAGTGCCCGGCCACCATGTCGGGCTTAAAGTTATTTCCCAATGCATAGGCCGAGATGACCGAATGGAGAAAAACAGCAGGTTGGGTTACTTTCGTTTGACGCAGGTCTTCAGGGTTTCCTTCGAACATCAAATCTGTTATGCGGAAACCTAAAATACTGTTGGCTTTTTCAAAATATTCTTTGGCTAAAGCCGATTCTTCATACAAATCCTTTCCCATTCCAACGAATTGTGCTCCTTGACCGGGAAAAACAAATGCTTTCATAAAATTTTCAAGAATTTTTAACGTGAATTTCTGATTGATTTTTCTAAAACTTAAGCGCAAAGGTAGTAAAAATAAAAGTTTAAAGAGGCTTATTTCGGGCTAATCCTGTATTCTAAATAAGAAGTCTGTGATTAGTAAATGCTTATCCAAACGTTAAAAAAAGGAATTGTTACAGCCCGCTTGGGGCTCTTTGAGGGGGTCTTGAGTAAATGACGCGAGGTGAATTGTATTGAAATATGGCCTTTTCGTCAAAAATACATACCTTTGCTCCCCTCTTTGTTGTAAGCTGTAAAGTATGGAACTGATAACGCGTTACTTTCCCAATCTGAGTCCGGAGCAGAAAAAGCAAATAGCAGCTCTTTATGATTTGTATATCGATTGGAACTCGAAAATAAATGTTATTTCTCGGAAAGATATTGAAAACTTATACGAGCATCATGTATTGCATTCCATGTCGATAGCCCAGATAATTTCTTTCCGACCGGGCAGTAGAATTTTGGATGTGGGCACAGGCGGAGGATTCCCCGGGATTCCTCTGGCCATTCTTTTCCCGGAAGTGGAATTTGTATTGTTGGATTCGATCGGGAAGAAGATAAAAGTCGCTACCGAAATAGCGAAAGCTATCGGACTGAAAAATGTTCAGACAAAACATCTTCGCATTCAGGATGAAAAAGATAAGTTCGATTTTGTTGTCAGTCGGGCTGTCATGCCTTTGCCCGATTTGGTGGCTTTGGTGCGTAAAAATATAGCTCCCCGTCCCTGTAATGCTTTGCCGAACGGACTTATATGTCTGAAAGGCGGTGAACTGCAACACGAAATTCAGAAATTCAGGAAGCTTGCAACAAGCTACGATATAAGCGAATACTTCAAAGAAGAATATTTCCAAAGTAAAAAGATACTTTACGTTCCACTTTAATTCTCCTGTAAAAATGACAATAAAAACCTTTGTTTTCAATCCTTTTCAAGAAAACACCTATGTAGTATACGACGAGAATGGCGAGGCTGCTGTTATTGATGCGGGATGTTTGTTCGAAGAAGAGCGGCAGGAACTTAAGAAATTTATTGAGCAACAGGGTTTAATCCTCAAACGTGTATTGAACACCCACCTGCATTTGGATCATATTTTTGGAAATAAGTTTCTGTTCGATACCTATGGCCTAGCTCCGGAGGCAGCTCGCGAAGATGAATTTTGGCTCGATGCTTTCCCGCAAAGCATGCAGGCCTTCGGCTTAGCACCCGGAATGGGGCAGGCTCAAGCTATTGGGAAATATTTAACTGAAAATCAAGAGATAAAAATTGGAAATATCACATTTACCGTTTTATCGGTCCCGGGACATTCGCCGGGCAGCTTGGCCTTCTATAGCGCTAAAGACGGAGTGGTGTTTTCGGGTGATGCGCTTTTTCAGTCCTCCATCGGAAGAACGGATTTGGCTCAGGGAGATTATGCGACTCTGATCCGAGCCATTCGAGAAAAGCTCTTCAGTCTACCCGATGAAACAGTGGTTTACAGCGGGCATGGTCCGGAAACAACGATCGGAGCAGAAAAACGCTTCAATCCTTTTTTGTAGAGGCATAAGCTTCGTAAAGCCTGTTTTTCAGGATGTAGGCATAAACCTCATCTGTAAGCATCTTTCCCGGATTTTTCCCTTTTTTCAATAAGCGCCGTATTTCCGTAGAAGACACATTGTAGCGCGGAGCCTCCTCCAATAACTGCATTTGAGGATATTCCTTTGCGATATTCGCAAAACAAAATTCCTCCCGTGGATATACCCGGATTTCATAATCGGCCAGAATGCTCTTGTATTCTTTCCATTGATTGAACAACAGAGCATTATCGCTACCGATGAGCAGTGAGAAACTATGCTGGGAATACTGCTTCGACAGGCAACGAAGGGTGTCTATGGTGTAAGACGGGCGAGGAAGCTGAAACTCGACGTCCGAAGCACGGAGCCCCTTTTGTTTAGCAACTGCCAATTGGACCATGGCCAAGCGTTCTTTCTCGTCGAGCAAGTCCACCTCATTTTTCAAGGGATTATGGGGCGAAACAACAAACCACAACTCATCCGTCAGGCCGTTGTTGAGCAGGTAGTTTGCCAAACCCAAATGTCCGGTATGGATGGGGTTGAAAGATCCGAAATACAGTCCTACCCTCATGCGTCAAACTTTGTGACCGTATTGTTTTTCGTAATAATCCCGATAAGCTCCGTTTATGACGCGTTCCAGCCAGTCTTGATTCTCAAGGTACCAGTCGACTGTTTTTTCCAATCCCTCTTCAAATTGAAGCGAAGGCTCCCATCCTAATTCCGTTTTCAGCTTTGTAGAGTCGATGGCATAGCGCAGATCGTGTCCCGAACGATCTTTCACAAAGGTAATTAACGTTTCCGACTCACCTTCGCGACGTCCGAGTTTTTTATCCATTATCCTGCAAAGCAAACGGATGAGATCAATATTTGTCCATTCGTTATTGCCCCCGATGTTGTAAGTTTCACCCGATTTACCACGGTGAAATATAAGATCGATAGCCCGGGCATGATCCTCTACCCAAAGCCAGTCTCGTACGTTTTCGCCTTTTCCGTATATGGGGATGGGTTTCTTGTTTTTAATGTTGTTTATGGAAAGGGGTATGAGTTTTTCCGGGAAGTGATTGGCTCCGTAGTTATTCGAACAGTTTGAAATCACCACCGGCATGCCATAAGTATCGTGGTAGGTACGTACGAAATGGTCGGATGAAGCTTTGCTGGCTGAATAAGGGGAATGCGGATCGTAACGGCTTGCTTCGGTAAAAAGTTTTCCGTCGAAATCGAGAGCTCCGTATACTTCGTCCGTCGATACGTGGTAGAAACGTTTCCCCTCCACATGCTCCTTCCATGCTGCTCGAGCGGCATTCAACAGATTCACAGTCCCGAAAACATTAGTCCGGATGAAGGCCATAGGATCTGAAATAGAGCGATCTACGTGCGATTCGGCCGCCAGGTGTATTACTCCGTCGAATTTGTAATTTCGGAAAAGTTCCGGGATGAAGACTTCGTCCGTAATATCAGCCTTTACGAATGTATAGTTGGGATATTGAGCAATGTCTTTCAGGTTTTCGAGGTTCCCGGCATAGGTCAGTGCATCCAAATTAACAATTTGATATTCGGGATATTGGCGAACAAACAAACGCACCACGTGCGAACCTATAAAACCGGCTCCTCCGGTAATTAAAATTGTTTTTTTCATATGTGTATTTCAGTCTTCGATGGGATGACAAAGATAAGAAATTCTAATAACTTGTTAATAACTTCCCATGAAAAGAGAAAAGCGCTCTGCCGTGTAGCCGCTATCTTTGCATCGTGAAAAAGTTCTCCGATCATATCGAGTCTTTACTTATTCGTTACAACTATGTGGTTGTACCCGGTTTGGGTGGATTTGTCCTCCAGTACCGACCAGCTACGATAGCCGGAGGAGTATTTATGCCTCCCGGACGAATGCCCGGCTTCAATCCTCAGCTGCAATACGACGATGGAGTCTTGGCTGCGGAAATAGCCCGGAATGAATGCATCACTTTGCAATCGGCACAGAATTATATACGTCAACATGTTGAATACCTCTGTGTCAAATTGACAATTTCGGAGTACGTGCCTGTGGGGAGAATGGGGAGTATGACTCGAATGCCGGATGGCCGCCTTGAATTTTTTCCGAATCGGCAAGCCGATTTTCTTCCGGATAATTTTGCCCTGTCCGAAATTCCGTTGAGCCTCTACGAGAACAAACAGACAGGCCCTATGCATAATGTACACCTGCGTATATCCGCACAAAACATGCGACGTTATGCTGCCGCTGTTATCTTGTTATTGGGCTTGCTGCTTATGCCTTCGCCCGAGTCACCGGAGGCCCTCAGACAAGCCGATTATGCGGATTTGCTGAAAACCTCCCAAAACTTTCTGCAACAACAAGAAGATAAGGCTTTAGTCGGAGAAGAAGTCTCTCCGAGTATCGATGAGCCGAAGAACTTCCATGTAGTGGTATCCGAAACGAGCAACTTGATAGCTGCCGAGGCTCTTTGCAGGCAGTTGCAAGAGGAAGGCTTCAGGGAATCCGGCATCATTCGCCCGAATAAAACCTGCTTGGTTATCATCCGGTCATGTCCGGATGTGGAAGCGGCTGTTGAGTATATGCGAAAGTTGCGCCAAACGGATAAGCGTTTCGAAGATACTTGGGTGTTCTTTTATAGAAAATGAAGCCTAAGCCGGCTTTTTTTAATATCCATTCTCATTTTCTACCAACTGTTCGTCCTGAATGCGAATGACCCGTCCGGGGAATTGTTCAATCCAATTGAGGTTGTGTGTGGCCATGATAACAGTTGTCCCCTCTTTGCTGATACGGTAGAGCAGGTCAACCAAATCCCGACCGGTTTCCGGATCGAGATTACCGGTAGGTTCATCGGCAAGGATAAGTTCGGGAGTATTAAGCAAAGCGCGGGCAATGCCTATGCGCTGCTGTTCGCCACCCGAAAGTTGGTGCGACATCTTGTATGCTTTTTTACTCATCCCCACTTTTTCGAGCACTTCCTCTATTTGTCTCTGGATTTCGGCTTTGTGTTTCCAGCCCGTGGCACGTAAAACAAAAGCCAAGTTGTCGTGCGCATTGCGGTCGGTAAGAAGTTGGAAATCTTGAAACACAATACCCAGTTTTCTTCTCAAACTGGCTACTTCTTTACGTCTGATATTACGCAGGTTATATCCCAAAACATGGGCTTCTCCTTCTACAATAGGCAATTCGGCATACATTGATTTGAGCAGGGAGCTTTTTCCACTTCCCACCTTCCCGAGTAAGTAAATAAACTCTCCCTTGTAAATCTCCAGACAAACATCATCCAAAACGGACAGGCCCTGCTGGAGGATATTGACATTGTTATATTCGATCAATGCGTTTTTTTCCATATAATTCATCACGGTTTATGTCGCTTTTTTAATTCTTCTCCCAAATCGCTGAGCGAATAGCCTTTCGAGCGGAGCAGTACGATGAGGTGATAGAGCAAGTCGGATGCTTCGTAGATAAAGCCTTCGTCACTTCCATTTGTGGCCTCAATAACGGTTTCTACAGCCTCTTCGCCCACTTTTTGTGCCATCCGGTTAACTCCTTTCCGAAAAAGGGAAGTTGTATACGAAGCTTCGGGCATCGTCTCATGCCGCATCTTGATAAAATCCTGCAGATAGGCCAAAAAAGCCAGCCCGTCGCTGTTGCTTTCGCCCCAGCAGGTATCGCTTCCCGTGTGGCATACCGGACCGAGCGGCTTTACTTTGACCAGTAGAGTATCCTTGTCGCAATCGGCCTGAAGGGATTGCAGTTCAAGGTAATGCCCACTCTCCTCGCCTTTTGTCCACAAGCGTTTCTTACTGCGACTGTAGAAGGTAACTCGCTTCGTCTCGAGGGTCTTTTGCAAAGCTTCTTCGTTCATAAAACCGAGCATAAGAACCTTGGAGCTGTAGCAATCTTGAATGATGGCAGGGACAAGTCCGCCTCCTTTCTGAAAATCTATTTCCATAAGCTTATGGTATTGGGACCGCAATAGGACATTAAATTTTTGAGCAAGCGAAGATACGAAAAACCTGTAAAGCAGCCAAATTTCGTAAAAAGAGGATGCCTCAAAGCAATGTTGTCCTAAATATTTTGATAAACATCAAAAAAAGAAGTAGAGCTAAGGAACAA
>BDEJ01000063.1 GCA_001653155.1 Porphyromonadaceae bacterium H1 | reverse complement strand
AAACTGGCTCGAATGAAGCCACAACAACTAATCACAATACAATTTTAATGCGTCAACCCGGCTTTTCGAACTTTAGTTCTGCATAATTTTTTTATTTTTGCAGGAAATTGTAGGTTTATGAAAATTCTGATTTTGGGAGCCGGTAAGATGGGCGCTTTCTTTACGGATGTGTTGTGCATGGCACACGATGTAGCGCTTTTCGATACGGATGCCTTGCGGCTTCGCTTTGCGTTTAATACCCTGCGTATGACACGCTACGAAGAAATTCGTGATTTTGCTCCCGATCTCCTCATCAACTGTGTAACGCTGAAGCATACCGTTGAAGCTTTTTGCAGCGTACAGCCCTTCTTGCCTGCGACCTGTATTGTCTCCGACATCGCTTCGGTGAAAACAGGTCTGCGTGATTTTTACCTTTCGAGCGGTTTTCGTTTTGTTTCCACGCACCCGATGTTCGGCCCTACTTTTGCTTCGCTTGACGACCTGAGCCGGCAAAATGCGATTGTAATATCCGAATCGGATCCATTCGGGAAGGCATTCTTCAAGGAGCTTTACCGTTCCTTGGGGCTTAGTATTTTCGAATATAGTTTCGAAGAACACGATCAGACGATTGCCTATTCCCTGTCGGTGCCTTTTGCTTCGACTCTCGTCTTTACTTCGACTATGAAGGCAATCGAAGCTCCGGGTACCACCTTCAAACGTCACATGGACATTGCCAAGGGGCTGCTCTCGGAGGATGACTATCTGCTCTCGGAAATACTCTTTAACCCCTACACTTCTCCTCGCCTCGAAGAGATCCGTGCCGAACTCAGCGCGCTGCTTGACATTGTGGAGCGTAAGGATGCTTCGGCTATGCAGGAATATCTGAAACGTGTGAGAAAGAATATCGAACGTTATTGACCCGAAACCCTTAATACAAAGGATTATGAAGCGTATATCCCTCCCTCTTTGGATGAAAAAACTCTACGAATTTTATCGGGATGGTTTTTCGCAGATGACCGTAGGGAAAACCCTTTGGACTATTGCACTGTTGAAGCTGTTCATTATGTTTGCCGTATTGAAGCTCTTCTTCTTCCCCAATTTTCTAAAAACAAATTTTGAAGACGATAAAAGCCGTTCCGATTATGTGGGCAAAGAACTGATCGAACGCACCCGATAAAATAAACTCTCAGATAATTTAATACAACTTATCATTATGGATTTATTAAATGTGAATTTAGTCGATTGGTCGCGGGCGCAATTTGCCATGACGGCCATGTACCACTGGCTTTTTGTGCCTCTTACCCTCGGTTTGGGAGTCATCATGGCTGTTATGGAGACGTTATACGTAAAAACCGGTAAGGAGGCTTGGAAGCAAGCTGCCAAATTTTGGATGACGGTATTCGGAATCAACTTTGCCATCGGTGTTGCAACCGGAATCATTCTGGAATTTGAGTTCGGAACCAACTGGTCAAACTACAGCTGGTTTGTGGGTGATATCTTTGGTGCGCCCTTAGCCATCGAGGGAATTTTGGCATTTTTTATGGAAGCTACTTTTATCTCGATCATGTTTTTTGGCTGGAAGAAGGTGAGTAAGGGTATGCACCTTGCTTCTACCTGGCTCACGGTAATCGGCGCTACACTCTCGGCTCTTTGGATTTTAGTTGCCAATGCCTGGATGCAATACCCTGCCGGGACGCTTTTCAACCCCGATAGCGTACGGAATGAGATGATTGATTTCTGGAGCATTTTGCTTTCGCCTGTGGCGGTGAATAAGTTTTTCCATACCGTTACATCCGCTTGGGTGCTTGGCAGTGTTTTCGTTATCGGAGTGAGTGCCTGGTATCTCTTGAAAAAGCGGGTGCAGGATTTTGCTCGCCGGAGCATTCTTGTGGCTTCTGTTTTTGGGCTCATCGCTTCGTTCTTGCTCCTTAGCACCGGACATGGATCCGCTTTTCACGTGGCACAGCGTCAACCCATGAAGCTCGCTGCTATGGAGGGGCTTTACGAGGGGAAGAAGCAGGCCGACCTCTTGGCTTTTGGTATCGTGAATCCGGCGAAGAAGCACTATGCCGACAGCATTGCGCCGCTCTTGATGCCGGTAGCTGTTCCCATACCCGGTTTCCTTTCTTTACTGGCTCATGAGGATGCGGATGCCTTTGTGCCCGGAGTGAAAGATATTATCGACGGAGGTTATTACCTTCCGGATGGAAATAAAGCCTTGTCTTTTGACGAGAAGAAATCGCGTGGACTGGAGGCCATGAAAGCTCTCGAAGCCTACCGGGGAGCTCGTGAGGCAGGCGATCAGCCTGCTGCAGAAATGCATAAAGCTCAACTTTACGAGAGCTATGCCTATTTCGGTTACGGTTATCTTGAAGGGCCGGAGTCGCTCATTCCCAATGTGCCTTTGGTGTTTTACTCCTTCCGTATTATGGTGGTATTGGGCTTGTTTTTCATTGCTCTTTTTATCGTGATGTTATTCTTTTACCGGAGGAAGCTCGAAGCTCAAACTTGGTTGCACTGGCTTGGAATCCTCAGTATCCCCTTGGCTTATCTTGCCAGTCAGGCGGGTTGGATTGTAGCCGAAGTGGGGCGGCAGCCTTGGGCCATCCAAGATGTGCTCCCCGTTCAAGCGGCTGTCTCCGATATTCCCGTGGCATCCGTCAAACTTACTTTTTTCCTCTTTCTAAGTTTGTTTACAGTCTTGCTTGTAGCCGAAGTGATGATTATGGTCAGGCAGATAAAAAAAGGGCCTGAGGCCGAAAATTAAGGGTTTATTTCAACAAGATAATTTAAAATAATGTGATTATGACTTACGAAATTTTGCAGCATTATTGGTGGTTTGTCATTTCGCTTCTCGGCGGTTTTTTGAGTTTTTTGCTGTTCGTGCAGGGTGGACAGTCTTTGGTATTCTCCCTTTCCAAAACCGAAGAAGAAAAACGCTTGCTGGTAAATGTTTTTGGACGTAAATGGCACTACACCTTTACCACTCTGGTAACTTTCGGTGGAGCTTTCTTCGCTTCCTTTCCCTTATTTTATTCGACGAGTTTCGGTGGAGCCTATTGGGTTTGGATTCTCATTCTTTTCAGTTTTGTGTTGCAAGCCGTTGCCTACGAATTTCACTCGAAACCCAACAACCTCTTGGGTAAAACGAGCTATCGAGCCTTTCTTTTTGCCAACGGTTTGATAGGTACTTTTGTGATTGGCGTGGCTGTGGCTACCTTCTTTACAGGCTCGGATTTTACGGTGAATAAGGCAAACCTAACCCGTTTGTCGGCTCCTGTTATCAGCTCCTGGGGCACGGCTTGGCATGGTCTGGAGGCCTTGGCCAAACTGCGTAATCTGAGCTTCGGTCTGGCCGTGTTTTTCCTTGCACGCACGCTGGCCCTGCTCTTCTTCATCAATCGTCTGAAGCATCCGGTGCTCGAAGCCCGTTCGCGGAAATTTTTAGCTTATAATGCCTTGCCCTTTGTCCTGTTTTTCCTCGTTTTTGTTATCTGGACTTTCTTGTCTGAGGGTTTTGCCGTCGATCCCGAAAGCGCTAAAGTCTATCTGATGCCTTACAAGTACTTCGTAAATCTCCTTGAAATGCCAGCTTTGTTTGTTGCTTTCGTTCTCGGTGTGGGGGCTGTGCTGGCCGGCATCTCCCTGACCTTGCTGAAGCCCGCCTTTCGCAAAGGCATCTGGTTTTCGGGCGTGGGAGTTGTTGTTACCGTATGCTGTTTGTTCCTCTTGGCGGGTTACAACCACACGGCTTATTATCCTTCTACGGCCGATCTGCAAAGCTCTCTGACGATATATAATTCTTCGTCGAGTCCTTTTACGCTGAAGGTAATGGCCTATGTATCCTTGCTCGTTCCGGTAGTTCTGGCCTATATCTTTTATGCTTGGCGTGTGTTGGAGCGTAAACCGATGGACATCGAAGAACTCGATGAAGCGGGACATTCATATTGAAATTCAAGCTTGTCCTTGACAAAGAGGAGGGCGAAAAGCAGAAAACGCCTTATCCCGATAAAAAACACGCTTCTTTTTCGAGAAAAAGAAGCGTGTTTTTTTCCATGCTCTTACAAGAGACGGAAAAAGAGAGCGTGTCGCTCTGTTGCTTGTCCGGAGGATGGGCTTTTATTCAAATATTTCGATGGACAGGTTTTCTCCGTCGAAAACGGCGTAGGAAAAGATGGAAATGAAGTCGCCGAGAATGATTACTCGCGATTTCTTGGGCAGTTGCAAGTTGAGCAGGATGTGCCGGTGTCCGAAAATAAAGAAGTCCACATCCTCCGTTTCGGCGTATTTTTTTGCAAAAAGCACGGCATGTTCGTGCTCCTCGCCCAAAAACTTGTTTTCGATTCCCCTTATGGCTTCGCGGTTTTTCATCGACCAGCGGAAGCCGAGTTCCTGTCCGATTTGCGGAGGAATCCAGCGGAAGAGCCTTTGGCAGAAGGGGCTGTGGAAGATGGCCCGTATCAGTCTGAAAGCCTTCTCGCTTTCAAGCATCAGACCGTCTCCGTGCGCGAGATAAAAGCGTTTGTTGCCGATGTACAGGTCTTTGGCTTCGCGGTGGACGATGAGCCCCACTTCCTCTTCGAGGTAGCCAAAGGTCCAAAGATCGTGATTGCCTGTGAAGAAGTGGATTTCGATGCCCGAATCCGTCAGTTCGGCAAGCTTCCCGAGAAAGCGGACATGTCCCCGCGGTACTACGCTCCCGTATTCGAACCAAAAATCGAACATGTCGCCCAGCAGGTAAATGGCAGAGGCATCTGCCTTTACACTGTCGAGCCAACGCAGGATTTTGGCTTCGTGCTCACGGGGATTTTCTACCAGACGCGAACCCAAATGGGCATCCGAGAGGAAGTAAACTTTTTTGTCTTCGGGGAGCTGTTTCATTTACAGAAAGCCGAGTTCGAGTTTAGCCTCCTCGCTCATCATGTCTTTATCCCATGCCGGCTCGAAAACGAGATTTACCTGCACCTCTTTCACTCCCGGAACGGATTGGGTTTTCATCTTTACGTCTTCCATGATGAAGTCGGCAGCCGGGCAGTTGGGGGCTGTAAGGGTCATGTCGATATTCAGCAGCCCCTCGTCGGACAGGTCGATGCTGTAAATCAAGCCTAAATCGTAGATGTTTACCGGTATCTCCGGGTCGAATACCGTGCGCAGCATCCGTACGATTTGCTCTTCCTTCTCCAAGAAATTCGTTTTTTCCATGATTTCTATTTTGTGTTGCTTTCGTCGAGGCCTACCAGCTTGTCGAATACCGGATAACCTTTGGCCAACCTCCCGTTTATCACTACAACGGTTTCTATCTTTGCTTTGATGCACACGGCCATGTCGGGTTTCCGGAGGATAATCTGGTGAAATACGTATTTGGCTCCTTCTTTTTTTACGCCCAGTTTCGATATGAAGCTGTCGCCGGGGCGGAGGGATGTCTTGTAAGCGATATCTACGCGGGCCACCACGGCGTCGACTCCCTGATCGTGCAGGTCGGAGAAGCTCACTTTGCTGTCGAGCAGAAATTCGTGGCGGGTATGTTCGAGGTAGTTCTGATATACCGAGTTGTTTACAATTCCTTGTAGATCACATTCGTAATCGCGTACTTTAAAATCCAGTTCGTAAGTGTACATAATTCTTTATTTCTTTCTTATAATGGTTAATCCGTCGCGCAAAGGTAGGATAATTTTTTCAACCCTTTCGTCTTTGGCCACAAATTCGTTGAAGTTTTGCAGGCTTTTTGTCTGCTGATCTTTGTCTGCGGCAGGCACTGCTACTTTTCCGTCCCAAAGGGTGTTGTCGGCCAGTATAATGCCTCCCGGCCTGAGCTTGGGCAATATCAGTTCGTAGTATTCGCTGTATTGGCGCTTGTCGGCATCGATAAATGCCAAGTCGAAGGAAGGCTCCAGTTTCTTGATAACTTCGAGGGCGTCACCTATGTGTAGCTTTACTTTTTTTCCGAAAGATACGGAGGCCAAGTTCTCGCGGATGAAGTCTTCCAACTCGTCGTCTATCTCAATGCTGTGGAGCTCTCCGTCTTCGGGTAATGCTTCGGCCATGCACAAGGCGGAATAACCCGAATAGCATCCGAGTTCGAGTATGCGTTTGGGCTGAAGAATCCGGCAAAGCATGCTTAAAAAACGTCCTTGCAGATGCCCCGAAAGCATTCGAGGATTAATCAGGCGCAAGTGGGTAGCTCTATTGATGCGTTGCAGGTAGTCGGGTTCGGCATCCGAATGTGCCGTGATGTAACTTTCCAGTTGTTCGTCCATGGATTGTCGTTTTTTGTTATAAGACGGGTTTTAAAGCTCGCTCTCGAAGATGGAGGCGGGGTATTGCACTTCCATAAGAAAGAGCGCTTTGGCCGGAGCCGATGAGGCAGCACGACTGCGGTCCTTGGCCTCGATGACTTGTTGGAAGTCGGTGAGGCTCATCCGCCCTTTCCCCACCTCGAGCAGGGTGCCCACGATGGCACGCACCATGTTGCGGAGGAAGCGGTCGGCTTCAATGGTAAAACTCCAGTCGTATGTTCCGCGAGCTTCCCAGCAGGCTTTACTCACGCGGCAGTTGTTTGTTTTTACGTCCGTATGCAATTTGCTGAAACTGGTGAAATCCTCAACTTTTAGTAGAAGCTGCGCTGCCTCGTTCATTTTTTTGAAGTCTATTGTGGATTTTACGCGAAGCTTAGCCTCGTTTCCGAAGACATCTTTCCGGGTCGTGACGCGATATTCGTAGCGGCGCAGCAGCGCATCGAATCGGGCGTGGGCATCGGATTTCACTCGAAGGATTTTGCTTACAGCGATGTCTGGAGGCAAAAAGGCGTTCAGCTTTTCGACCAGAGCCTCGCTTTGTGCCAATCTGTCTTCCAAATCGAAATGAACGACCATCTCTTCGGCATGTACTCCGGCGTCGGTACGGCCGGCACCGACCGCTTCGAGGTGCTTGCAGCGCAGAACAGTCTGCAGGCAATGCGTCAGCTTTTCCTGTACCGAGATACCGTTAGGCTGTATCTGCCAGCCGTGGTAGTTGCTCCCTTTATAAGAGCAATAAAGGAAGTAGCGCTGCATTTTTCAGGCAAAGAGTTTTTCTATGCGCTCGGCATAACGTTCCTGAATGACCTTGCGTTTGATTTTCAAGGTAGGCGAAAGGCAGTCGTTGCCCTGCGTCCATTCTTCGGCAAGGAGCTCGTAGCGTTTGACTTTTTCGTAATCGCCGAAAAATTCGTTGAACTTTTTCACTTCCTCTTGAAAACGCTGCACAACTTCGGGACGGACAATGGCCTCTTCGTTTGTTGTGTAAGGAATGTTGCGGCTTTGACACCAGGATTTGAGGTATGTAAAGTCGGGTACGATCAGCGCTGCTGCAAACTTCTTGTTTTCACCCAGCACAATCATGTTTTCGATCAAGGGGGACTCCGTAAACTTCGATTCGATGGCTTGGGGGTTTACGTACTTCCCGAATGAGGTTTTGAATAGGCTTTTTAAGCGTCCGGTTACCATCAATTGTCCTTCGGGAGTAAATTTGCCGATATCGCCCGTATGGAACCATCCTTCTGAGTCGATAACCTGAGCGGTCAACTCCGGGTCTTTGTAGTAACCCATCATCACGTTGTGGCCGCGGCAAATGATTTCGTTTTGTGCTCCGATTTTTACTTCTACTCCCGGCAGGGGCCGTCCTACGGTTCCGAATTTGCGCCCGTGTTTCCCGCGTTGGCTTACGGCTATTACCGGTGAAGTCTCGCTAAGTCCGTAGCCTTCGAAAACAGGCATGCCTATAGCCGAGAAGAAAGATGCAATATGCGATTGGATGGCCGAGCCTCCCGATACGACGATGTCGAAATTACCGCCTATCGCTGCACGCCATTTCGAATAGATAAGACGGTCGGCCAGCCGGTGCTGCAGCTTGTAAACAAGGCTTTTCCCCTCCAGCTGATAGCGGCTTGCGAGCTTGAAAGCCCAATAGTATATTTTCTTTTGGAGGTAAGGCAGGTTTTTCCCGCTCAGGAAGAGTTTGTCGTAGATTTTCTCCAATAGGCGGGGGACGCAAGTCATCATAGTGGGATTCACCTCTTTGATATTTTCTGCTATCGTCGAAAGACTCTCTGCGTAGTACACCGACATCCCCAAGTAGTGGTAGAGGTACACGAGCATTCGTTCGTAGGCGTGGCAGAGGGGAAGGAAGCTGAGAGCAGTTTTACTCCATGGCGCCGGTGTCATCGCCACATTTTTGAAGTTGTTCACGATGTTGCTGTGCGACAGCATGACGCCCTTGGGTTTACCTGTGGTGCCTGAGGTGTAGATAATACTGGCCAAGTCCGTTTCCTTCACTTCTTCTTTCAGCTTGTCCAGCTCCTCCGGATTCGGGTTGCTTCTTCCCAATTCC
Source organism: Porphyromonadaceae bacterium H1 (assembly GCA_001653155.1). GTDB lineage: Bacteria > Bacteroidota > Bacteroidia > Bacteroidales > Paludibacteraceae > H1. The sequence goes on along the minus strand of BDEJ01000063.1, from coordinate 30,308 downwards.
ATGAGGTCTTTGAGTGTCGGATATGTGTCGCCCTGTTCGAAAAAAGTGTAGATGAGGGTAAGGGAGGGGGTCTCGTCGAATATGCTTTTTAGCTTTGTGCTCAGCGATTTCCCCTCGAAAACGATCATGTGCATTTCCGCATGGCTCAGTATGTGCTTGTAGTCCTGCTGGCTGATGGTCGGATAAATAGGTACCGAGATGGCCCCTATTTGCATAACGGCAAAATCCAGCATATTCCATTCGGGGCAATTGCTGCCTACAATACCGATTTTGTCTCCCGCTTTGATGCCCAGTTTCAGGAGTCCGTAGCTGATTGCATTGCATGATTCGACATATTCCTGTATGCTGAATTTTCTCCACGAGGCGTTTCGCTTAGCTGCTACAGCAGCCTCCTGATGGGGGTATTGTTCCAAGTAATGGTCCAAAAGGTCGAAGATACGTTTTACTTCCATAGATTTGCCGGTTTTTTGATGAGTTTGTATGTGATTGATTCGACTTTTTAAGCCAGACTTTAAAATATACATTTTCGATAAGGGCCAAACTACGGGCTGTCGAGGGAACATACCGGTGAAACGGGAGACCGAGTTTGCATCCTCCAAAGTAACGACGCAAATTGGCGCTTATGGTACTCCGCCTAAAAGATTTACAAATATACACTTTTGATTTTGAAAAAAGATAAAAGCGGCCAATAAAAAAACAGCTGGAACATTATATGCTCCGGCTGTTTTTTGTAAATACTTGTGCAAAAGTCTTATTCCGAAACTACCTCGAAGGCAATCTCCACACTAACTTCTTTGTGAAGTTTTAGAGTGGCTTTGTACTGTCCGATTTCTTTTACGGGTTCTTTCAGTACGATGACGCGTCTGTCCACTGTGTGTCCGGCTTTTTCCAAAGCTTCGGCTATCTGAATGGGACCTACGGCACCGAATATTTTTCCCGTGGTGCTGGTTTTGGCTCCTACTGTCAGGGCGATGTCTTTTAGCTTTTCGGCTAATTCCAAAGCCTCGTTTTTAATACGTTCCAGTTTGTGAGCCTGTTGGCGGTTGTCCTCGGCCAGCATTTTTTTTGCCGATTCGGTTGCCAAAACAGCTTTTTGTGTGGGGATAAGGTAGTTGCGGCCGTATCCGGATTTTACTTTTACGATGTCGCCTTTATAGCCCAGGTTTACAACATCTTCTTTTAATATAATTTCCATTCTGTAATCCTCCTTTTTTTATTTCAACATGTCTGTTACGTAGGGGAGCAAGGCCAAATGGCGGGCTCTTTTTACGGCTTGGGATACTTTGCGTTGATATTTCAGCGAGGTTCCCGTAAGACGACGCGGAAGGATTTTTCCTTGCTCGTTCAAGAATTTCTTCAGAAATTCGGGATCTTTGTAATCAATATACTTAATACCGCTTTTTTTGAAACGGCAGTATTTTTTCTTTTTAACGTCCACGGTGGGAGGGGTCAAATATCTGATATCTTCGTTTGCCATGTCTTAGTTCTCCTTTACTGTTTCTTTTACTTTGTTTTTTCTTTTTTCGGCGTATTCGTAGGCGTACTTATCCAAACGGAAAGTCAGGAAACGAATAATACGTTCGTCGCGGCGGAAGTGTGTTTCCAGAGTAGCGACAACGGAAGCTTCTGCATCAAACTGAAGCAATGAGTAAAATCCCGTGGACTTCTTAAGGATGGGGTAGGCCAGTTTGCGTAAGCCCCAATTCTCCTCGTTGGTAATGGTTGCTCCGTTTTCCGTCAAAACGGACTTAACCTTTTCTACCGCTTCCTTCATCTGTACGTCAGATAAAACGGGAGTCAAAATGAAAACGGTTTCATAATGGTTCAACATAACTGTTTTAGGTTTAAAAATTTGAATTTATTTTGTATGGTTTTAAAAAGAGCCGCAAAGATAAGAATAATTATTTGAATAACAAGTAAAGTGCTTTTATCCTTTTTCCCATTCATCTTCCAAGACGACCGCAAGGATCGCCCGGTATCTCCTCGTCGACAGATTTTTTTCCTCTCGACAAGTTTCCCAAAAGGTCTCGACGATTTTTTTCGTTCTCCGACGGAATCTTTCGCTGCTCTGCAAAGCGGAGCGTTCCGTTCTTTATATAGAAGCGAAACGCTCCGCAGCATACAGCAAAATAACTCTTAATTCTTAACTCTTAACTCGCTCCCCAGCACCTACCTCTTCACTACGCGTTGCGTGGCGACACCTCGCTCGGTCTCCACACGAAGGGCATAGACGCCGGCGGGCAGGTGAGAGAGGTCGATTTGCTTGGTGGCGGTGGCGGTGGCTACCTCCGTGCCATAGGTATTATATATACGTATGCTGCGGACTTCGCCCTCTGCCTCTATGTGCAGGATGCTCTCCACCGGGTTGGGGTAGAGCGTAAGGGCGGCGGCGAGCGGATTGTCGATGCCGGTGCCGTCGGGCTGTATCACTACCTGCTCTTTTACTACCTGTCCGTTTTTCATCACTGCCTTTCCTTTGCTTCCGTTGGTAGCTATGGCTGCTCCGGCGGGGTAGGCTATATGGCAGCTTTTAAGGGTGATATCCTCCAAGTTGGCAATTGAACCCTTCGCTCCGAAGGCTTTTACGGTGGAGTTGTCGATAATGAGTTTTTCGCCGTCGTCGCCATAACGCCCTGTAATACCATAATCTCCGTATGAGGTGAGTTCCACAGTCGCATTTTTGATGGTAAGTGTGCTTTGTATATCCACAAAAACAGGAATTTGAGATTCGATTTTTAGCGAAGATTCCGAAGAACCTGTTATAGTAAGGTTATTATACAGTTCGATACCACTGTAGCGATTACCGGATACCTGTATCTCGTTGCTGCCCACAAGGTGTATCTTGTACCCTCCCTCGAGGCTGATAAAGTCCAAGAAAGTAGCCTCGTTTACTTCGGCTTTTAGGTCGCGGAGCGTAAAGGTTTTGGTGGCGTGGTCGAAGGTGATGGAGCCGCGCGAAATACTAAGGCGGGGGAAGTTGGCCTTGTCGATAGCGTCTTTATTGTCGGAGCTAAGCTCGACGCCGGCTACCCGGATGCCGTAGTAATCAGCAGTGGTAACAATGCCTATATCATTGTATGACACGGCATTGATTACTCCTCCATCGGTTACTTCCAGCAAGATTTCATATTCTGTATGGGGTTCCAATCCGGTAATGGTGTAGGATAGGGTAGTCAGAGGGAGTTTTTGATAGCTATGTATCGCATCTCCTTTCTTCTTCCATTGTACCCAATAGGCTTTATCCCAACTGCAACTGCTGTTCTCATCAAATGTTGCCGCCGTCCATGAGAGGGCGATGGAGGTTCGGGTAACGGTACCTAAGGTAAGTTTACCCGGCGTAATAATACAATAGGGTCCTTCCTGTGCATGCAATGATGTACTCCATACTATTGCCGCAAGGGCAAAAATAATTGTTACTGCTTTTTTCATGTGTTTCTAATTTTTAAATGTTGATGTTTGTTTAATTTGTTCTGAAAATACGAAAGTAATTAAAAATTACGAATTATATTACAGCATTCTGTTCTTAATTTCTTCCTCCGATCTGCCCTTATGTATCCCACCGATTACCCACCGGCGGGAGCGGTGTCCTTTGCGGTTGCCCTTGCGTTCCGTTTTATTTGGGTAACCGTTTTATTCGGGGCGAACACGTGGGTTCGCCCCGACATAGGTTCGCCCCAACAATTATTATTTCTTCACTACGCGTTGCGTGGCGACACCTTGCTCGGTCTCTACACGAAGGGCATAGACGCCGGCGGGGAGGTGAGAGAGGTCGATTTGCTTGGTGCCTGCGGCGGTGGCTACCTCCGTGCCATAGATATTATATATACGTATGCTGCGGACTTCGCCCTCTGCCTCTATGTGCAGGATGCTCTCCACCGGGTTGGGGTAGAGCGTGAGGGCGGCGGCGAGCGGGTTGTCGATGCCGGAAGTAGCCGAGCAGTCGTAGTTGCCGGTAGTGGCAGGGATATCCGTTTGGTCGCCTGAATACTGCACCTCCCAGTTTTTGGCTGTAGCATTGCCTTTGGTGGTAGCCCGTACGATAGCGAGTTTGGGTGAATACATATCGGAGACGGGCTGTATCGTTCCCGCTTCTATTCCGCTACGGTCGGGCAAGGAGCAGTAGATGTCATCAATAACGGCAGTCGTAAACTCGTTGTTACTGCATACCAACTCCTTCAAAGCCGTGTTGTTGCTTACATTAAGGGTAGTAAGCTTATTGCCTGAGCAACCCAAATAGGTCAATGTCGTATTACGACTTACATCAAGGGAAGTAAGCTTGTTGTAATCGCAATACAATTGGGTCAAAGCTCTATTGTTACTCAGATTGAGTGTAGCGAGCTGGTTGTTGTTGCAATCCAACACCTTCAAATCCGGAATATGACTTACATCGAGGTTTGTGAGCTTGTTACCACCCAAACTTAAATCCTTCAAAGCCTCGTTGTTACTTATATTGATGGCAGTAAGCTTATTGCCTGAGCAACCTAAATAAGTCAAAGCCGTATTATTACTCAGATCAAGGTTGGTGAGTTTGTTGCCGGCACAACTTAAATAAGTCAAAGCAGTATTATTACTCAGATCAAGGTTGATGAGGTTATTTTCGTTACAATTTAAATATGTCAAAGCTGTATTATTGCTCAGATCAAGGTTAGTGAAGCTGTTCTGGCTGCAAATCAATTCTTCCAAACTTTTTTTCGTATGAACAGAGGTAATTTTTCCATAATTTTCCTTGCAATTAAATCCTATAACATCGCCATATACAAACACTGCAGTTTTTCTGGTTGTATATGAACGGGAAGTCCACGAGGTGTCTGCGGTGAAAACATCAGTTTCAATACCGTTAACTACTCTTATCAACGTACCTTCTTGGGCAGCCTTAAATTTGAGGTATATCTTTTGCCCAAGAAGTACATCGAGGACGATGGAAGGTGGTCCCTCCGTGTTCTGTGCCTGCACGGTGGCGGCAGCGGTCATCATCGCCACAATGAGGGCTAGGGTCGTCAGTGTTTGTTGTAATACGTTTTTCATTTTATTAAAATTGATTATTATGTTTATTTGTTGTCTCGTTGGTTTGGGTGCGTAGGGGCGAACACGTGGGTTCGCCCCAACAATTATTATTTCTTCACTACGCGTTGCGTGGCGACACCTCGCTCGGTCTCTACACGAAGGGCATAGACGCCGGCGGGGAGGTGAGAGAGGTCGATTTGCTTGGTGGCGGTGGCGGTGGCTACCTCCGTGCCATAGATATTATATATACGTATGCTGCGGACTTCGCCCTCTGCCTCTATGTGCAGGATGCTCTCCACCGGGTTGGGGTAGAGCGTAAGGGCGACGGCGGATACTTCGCCGATGCTGCTGGTGCCTGTCTTGCCGATGGTTACCTGCTCGGTAACGATTTTGCCCTGTGCATCGACTACGGCTTTTTTCTCCTTATTCCACACGGCACCTACCGGTGCCAGCACCGAACGGTCGGAGGCGAGGTCGAGCGTCAAGCCGCCGATAGAGCCCGCTTTTCCTTTGGCGTGTAGCGTGGCTTTGCGTATGGAGAGCATCTCCCCGCTGTTGCCATTATTGTAGCCGGTAATCCCTTTCGCATTTTCTGATAAACTTTCTACCTTGACGTTGCAGTCGCCTTCGAGGAAGAGCTTAGCATTTTTTCCGATGACAACGCCCGCCGCATCCGCTTCCTCGCCGCTCTTCAGGACGAGCGTGCCTTTGCCCGACACGGTAGCCTTCCCGCCGATAAAGAGCGCCGGCTCCCGGTGTGCATAGATATCGAAGTCGCCTTCGATATTTATCTTCAAATCATCCTTCTCGCTTCTGACACCGCATTCTTCCAAGCTGATCTGGCCGTTTTTCAAGTGGAGGGTATTGGTGGCGGGGTTGTAGGATACGTCTCCATGCACTCTGGGGAAGAGGTTCAGGGCGTAGTAGTTGCTCGAGTGGAGGCGTGTATGCCCGATAACCAGCCCGAAGTCGGTAACGGGACCTACTACAGCACGCTTAACGAATGCGCCCCTCACATCTGTCAAGCCATTTTCCCACTCGTTCCATACCGTTCCCGCGGGTTCGATAAAGCCCGCACCCGCTTCGAGGGATACCCTGCGCATTTCGGTAATGGCGTTGTAGGTACCCTCTGCATGCAAAGAGCGGTATTTGCCGGCTTCCACCACAAGGACTGATTTATCGCCGCCCGGGCTGCCTGTTATGCCGTTGACTCCTTTGGTATGTACTTGGGTGTTTGGTTTGATGGTGAGGGTGGTAGCATCAACATAAATACCTTCCGACTTGCCTTTGATTTTTAGAAAATCTTCATGAGAGCTGCCGGAGATGACGGTAGGGGCTTCGAGAAGTATACCGGAACGGTATTTGCCAGTCGCTGAGATATAGTTTTTGCCCTTAAAAAATATCTCTAAGTTGTCGATGCCTTTGTTGTGGATACAGGAGTGTTGTTCTGATTCCATGCCGGTATTTGCGAGATGCAGTGTCTTGCTGCCGGGGCGGTAGCATGCTAAGTCGCCTGAGCCAACCGTTACGCCGGGTATCATTCTGAGGTCGCGGCAATTGTTATCGTCTATCTGTGTGCCGTTTATATAGAGCTCGTATTTTTTTATATCGTAGCCGCCTGTAATACGCACTTTGTTGGCGTCCTTTCCGTTAATATCTATTATCGTCCCCCATGGTGATAATTTACCGCCGATGGGGTCTGTCATATATCTGCCACGCAGAGAGAGTTTGCCGAGTCTCTCGACAGCAAGTCGATTACCGGCATCTATGGTAATGACATGATGAGCGCTTATATTCATGAAGATTTCTGCTTCGTTATCATGATACGAACTTCCCTCGCTAAACCCGTACCCCTCCTCATCCCATTTGTATGTTTTATCTCCTCTAATGCCTACTGCTTGGCTGTCTCTGTTTTTGATATTGAGGTTAGACCCTATGCTTAGGCGGTTGTCGTGGCGGAGCAGAATGCCTGTCGCCACCTTAGAATTATTGCGAGATTTTGATTCGATATTGATCGTGCCGTCACCGAATGTTTCGAGGGCTCGCCCAACACCTGTGAGACTAATGCCTGCCACAAAGTTCTTTATATTGAGTGTGGCGCCGGCGGCGGTATTAATTCTTACGTTGCCCCATGCACTTATACCACTAATAGGTTCGTAGAAGAAGATATTATTTGTGTGTCGATTTCCGTCTGAAACTATATTACAAACTCCCTCGATATTTATCCTTAATTGGTATAGCGCTGTTTTGATGCAATGTATGGAATAATTATTGCCAAAATCAGTGAAAGGGTTAAGATCAAGAGATGTCGAATAATTGGTAAAGTCGATAGTGGCATTGCGCAGGGTAAGGGTGTTGCCGCTGGGGTCGAAACTTACCGAGCCTGAGATACCGGGTCCGGTGATGTTGCTGCAGTTGTCGGGCGTTACCTGCACGCCGTTAATAGCCAGCGGAATGTAGGAGGTGGAGGGAAACTTGGATCCGCCGGGGGCAAAGGTTACTCTTTTTAACGGATTGCCTTTTTTGTTGACTATAGTGCCCAAAGTGAAATCAAAGAAAGCTTCCTTAGGCGACTTTAAGCCGCAGTCATTGAGCTCTAGGCTGTTGGTTGATAATACACCTAATCCTTTTTTGAATCCGCTAGGCACATTAACATCTAAGTTTACGGTGGTACCGCTTATCCTGAGATAGTTTGCCTTAAGACCCATGTACCGACCAGAGAAATCATGGCCTCTGACGTCAACCGTAAAATGACGATTCGGCAGTTTCTCAATACGAAGATCATCGTCGGCTACAATCCCTCTTTTCACAAGCAACTTTCCGTCTCCTTGAATAATCGCTCCCTTTCTATGGAATATGATGTCCCAATCCACGCTACAACGCATGCCATACACTAGGATTTTAAGGTTGTCGATATAAGACTCAATATTAAATTCTATCTTGGCGTTTTCTAGTATGAGGGTTTTGGTATTGGGGTCGTAGCTTGCTTTGCCGCTCGTCACCCACTTGAATCCTCCCGAAGCCGAGATGTTGGTGCAGTTTTCGGAGGTTACCTGTTTTCTTCCTACCCAGAGGTTGTAATACTCTACATTCTGTGCCTGCACGGTGGCGGCAGCGGTCATCATCGCCACGATGAGGGCGATGGTCGTCATTGTTCGTTGTAATACGTTTTTCATTTTCATTGAATTTTAAATTTGATTATTGATATTTTGTTTGTTGTTTCGTTGGTTTGGGTGCGTAGGGGCGAACACGTGGGTTCGCTCCAACACGTGGGTTCGCCCCAACAATTATTATTTCTTCACTACGCGTTGCGTGGCGACACCTCGCTCGGTCTCTACACGAAGGGCATAGACGCCGGCGGGCAGGTGAGAGAGGTCGATTTGCTTGGTGGCGGTGGCTACCTCCGTGCCATAGGTATTATATATACGTATGCTGCGGACTTCGCCCTCTGCCTCTATGTGCAGGATGCTCTCCACCGGGTTGGGATAGAGTGTAAGGGCGGCGGCGAGCGGATTGTCGATGCCGGTGCCGTCGGGCTGTATCACTACCTGCTCTTTTACTACCTGTCCGTTTTTCATCACTGCCTTTCCTTTGCTTCCGTTGGTAGCTATGGCTGCTCCGGCGGGGGCGGCTATATGGCAGCTTTTAAGGGTGATATCCTCCAAGTAGGCAATTGAACCCTTCGCTCCGAAGGCTTTTACGGTGGAGTTGTCGATAATGAGTTTTTCGCCGTCGTCGCCATAACGCCCTGTAATACCATAATTCCCGGAAGAGAAGAGTTCCACAGTCGCATTTTTGATGGTAAGTGTGCTTTGTATATCCACAAAAACAGGAATTTGAGATTCGATTTTTAGCGAAGATTCCGAAGAACCTGTTATAGTAAGGTTATTATACAGTTCGATACCACTGTAGCCATTACCGGATACCTGTATCTCGTTGCTACCCACAAGGTGTATCTTGTACCCCCCCTCGAGGCTGATAAAGTCCAAGAAAGTAGCCTCGTTTACTTCGGCTTTTAGGTTGCGGAGCGTAAGGGTTTTGGTGGCGTGGTCGAAGGTGATGGAGCCGCGCGAAATACTAAGGCGAGGGAAGTTGGCGTTGTCGATAGCGTCTTTATTGTCGGAGCTAAGCTCGGTGCCGGCTACCCGGATGCCGTAGCGGACTAAAGTCGGCAGTTGACCGCAGGTTCTTGTGCCGGTGGTGTGGATGCTGAGAGAGCTCAGGCCACCATACAACACATACCAGTTTTTGTCGGTGGCTATCTTACCGGACGAAGCCAGTACGACGTCATGCTGCGGGTCGTAGTAGTTATATGCCGGATAGATAGCTGCGTTGATTGAAGACCCTTTGTTGTCGGGCAGGGAGCAGTAGAGGCGGTCGAGGGCAACGGTGCTGAAGGAGTTGTGGTAGCAATACAAATCTTCCAACTTCGGATTGTTGCTTACATCTAAGGAGCTAAGATTGTTGTTGGAGCAATCCAATCTTCCCAACTCCGTATTCTTGCTTACATCTAATGAGATAAGCTTGTTGTATCTGCAAACCAATTTTACCAACTCCGTATTCTTACTTACATCTAAGGAAGTAAGCCGGTTTGCGTCGCACCTCAAGAATTTCAACTTCCTATTGTTGCTTACTTCTAAGGAGCTAAGCTTGTTGTAGTATAACTCCAAATCTTCCAACTCCGTATTCTTGCTTAGGTCGATGGAGGTTAAATTGCTGTCGGTGCATTCCAATAGTTTCAACTCCGTATTCTTGCTTACATCGATGGAGCTAAACTTGTTGAAGCTGCATTTCAATTTTTCCAACTTCGTATTCTTGCTTACATCTAAGGAGCTAATGCTGTTGCCACTGCAAATCAATTCTTTTAACTCCGTATTGTTGCTTACATCGATAGCCGCGAGCCTGTCTTGGTTGTAGAAGCAGTCAAATCCGGTAATATTGCCGTATACGGTCATGGTAGTGCCGTCGGAGGTAACAGTAAAGTTACTGGGGCCGGGGGTATTACCGTCGTACCATGAGGTACCGACTGTGATATCCTGAGTATTGGAGCCGCTGACGATACGTACGGGGGTATTTGGGGCGGCTGCCTTAAAGTTGAGCTTTATCTGCTGTCCGCTCTGCACGTCTAAGGTGATGTATTTGCTCATGTTTACCTGCTGTGCCTTCACGGTGGCGGCAGCGGTCATCATCGCCACGATGAGGGCGAGGGTCGTCAGTGTTCGTTGTAATACGTTTTTCATTTTCAGTGAATTTTAAATTTGATTATTGATATTTTGTTTGTTGTTTCGTTGGTTTGGGTGCGTAGGGGCGAACACGTGGGTTCGCCCCAACATCCCGTTTTATTCGGGGCGAACACGTGGGTTCGCCCGTACGTTATCATTCTGCCAAGCGGCAGGGTTGTTGGTAATGTATTCCGCAATGTTTGCGTACGATTCGGCATTGCGGATGATGTGTTCGTAATAATTGCGTTGCCACAATTTTCGATTGAAGGGTATCCAATCGTATTTTTCGACCCCGCGAATGTATTCGTTGGTGGTAATGGATTTAAACGCACCAACCATTTGCCCAACGGTTTTCCCCCGTAGGGGCGACCCTTGTGGTCGCCCTATTTCATCAGGGGCAACCATTTCATCAGGGGCAACCATTTCATCAGGGGCAACCATTTCATCAGGGGCAACCATTTCATCAGGGGCGACCATTTCATCAGGGGCAACCATTTCATCAGGGGCAACCACAAGGGTTGCCCCTACGGTGTCAATTTGTAAAATTGCGTGGAAATGGTTCGGCATTACGACATATTCGTGTAAAATCACATTTTGATAACGCTCCGGCATTGCCAACCAACATTGTTCAACCATCCGTCCCGCATCGTTCAACGCCATTTCGCCGTTGACGATTTCGCCGAACAAACACACCCTGTCCTGACAACAAATGGTAACAAAATACAGTCCTTCCTGTGCATAATCGTATCCGCACAGACGTATCGAACGGCGGTGATGTTTGTCGGGATTATATTTTGTATTTACGGTCATATTTTTATGTGTTGGGGCGACCCCTTGTGGTCGCCCTGTTTCATCAGGCGAACACGCGGGTTCGCCCGTACGTCATGAATTATATTATTATTCATCATGGGCGGCCGTTTTGTCTTTCTTCTTGGGGTCGTTTTTGTAGGTTATGGTAGCGGCTTTCACCGTTTCGTTGACGTCGGCGTAGAGGAGCTCCCATCCGTTGACGTTGCGCATGGCACCGAGCAGGTCGATGAAGGCGCGCAGTGTCCGTTCGAGGCGCCGGCGCAGGCCCGATGCCGAGGGTTGGTTGCGCAGCTCGGCGTTGGCGGCCGTCTGCTCGGCGTAGAGCGATTCGAAGGCCATTTGCGCTGCTTTCAGCTCTTCGAAGGCGGTTTTGGCATGCAGTTTTTCGAGGCGGGTCTGATGCTCGGCCGTTTCGAGGGCTTCGAGCAGTTTAAGCATCTGCGCACTTTCTTCGGCATAGTTGAGGCGGTCGATGTCGAGCCCGAACTCCTCGAAAATGCCGTAGAGCAGTTCGGCATCGGCGGCGTTGGGGAGGGTCAGCAGGCCGGCGTATCCCTTCAGATAGCCTTTCAGCGAGGCGAATGCCCGGTCGCGCGCTTCGTCGGCGGAGGCAATCAGTGGGCCCTTGCCGCTGGTGGTCTGCTTGGTGTACACCGCGTCGTAGGCCTGGTATTCCTCTTCGAGGGCTGCTACGAGGGCGTGGTTTTTTACTACGGGATACTTACCGCTGTGGCAGAGCGCGATGATGCGCTGCACGAGTGCGGCCAGATTTTTTGTGCTGAGGCGTGAACTGTTGATTTTCATGATCTCTTAATTTTAATGATTATTAGACATATTCGGGTGCAAGATAGCTTTTTTTTTAAGATATGCAACAAGGAAACTGCTATTTTTTTTATTGTATTATTCTTCTGCTCGCGCAAGTTGCGGGAGCTTTCCTACTACAGACGGAAGCTTCGCGCAAGTTGCGGGAGCATTCCTACTACAGACGGAGGCCTCGTGCAAGTTGTGGGAGCTTTCCTACTACAGACGGAGGCTTCGCGCAAGTTGCGGGAGCATTCCTACTACAGACGGAAGCCTCGTGCAAGTTGCGGGAGCTTTCCTACTACAGACGGAAGCTTCGTGCAAATTGCGGGAATGAGGTGATTACGAATTGTTTTTACAGCCTTCTTAACTTTCTCTTCCCATGTGTCGCCTTGTGCTTAAGGGGATGGGCGGAGCCCGGAGGGGTGGAGACTATAATTCGTAATTGCTAATTCGTAACTCGTAATTCGTAATTCGTAATTCCCCTCCCCACCCTCTCCCTTTCGCTCAAGGGGAGGGAGGAGGGGGAAAGTTCTCATTGGGTGTTATAGCCTCACTTGACGATTTCTATTTGAAACTTTTTCTCAAACACATCTCCGGATTTAAACGTAACTTTTATGTTGAAAGTGCAGTTTTTAGGTTTTTTGCTCGTTATAGTATAGACGCGATGGATATCACCCGTGTTATATTTTTTGAATTGGACGGGAATTGGGGAAAAATATCCGTCCATCGTAAGTTCTTCGCTCTGTATTTCACTTGCTTTCACACTCCCCCGAGTCTCGTGTCTTTTAATGTACAGAGCGAAAGTGTAGTTAATTTCTTCATTTTCTTTCACCCTGAAATAATTTTTTAGGGGCTCTAAATTACGGTCTAAAGGTTGATATACATAGATGGTGGTCATGGCTCTTTTTTCATCTGGATTCTCTTTCGGTTCGGCAGCGAGCCAAATATGCGGCAGTTCGTCTGCATAGTCACGCTCTTGTTCGATGACCGTTCCGGTTACTCTGACTTTGTTCGTTCCTTCGATAAGTTCGAGCTTCGCCCCGTCTTTAAGCTTCCTCTCATAGGGGTAATACACTTTCCACGTCAGGTCTTTAACCGCCGCATCGTCCGGTTTTACGGTTGCCTCAAAATCGATACTTTTACCTACCTGAAGGTAGCGTATTTCAGGCCCGGATATTTCTACTTTCTCCACGGCCTTTCCTTTAAATACGGCAATTTTCAGTTTGATTGATCTATGCGTTTTGGTATCGGTAACCGTTACATGGCCCTCGCCTACTGCTTTGGCAGCGATGGTCAGTTTTCTTCCTTTGAACTCGGCCGTCACGTGGCCTCCTGTTACTTCAGCGATAAACGAGTTGCTTCCTCCCCGAAAACTGAGCTCTATTTGTTTGCCGATGGCTAACATGGGCAAGTCCATCGTCGCTTCATCCTGTACTACTCCGTCAATAACGAAGCGGGTATCACCGTAGCTTTGTTTGGCATTGACGGTTACATTTACGGTGGCCGTATTGTTGCTTTTTTTGTCGCGAAGGATAACCTTGCTCTCGCCCTTTTCTTTGGCGGTAATGACCAGCTTTCCTGCCTTAATATCTGCTGTAAGCTTGCCGCCCTCTACTTCGATGCTGTAGTCGCCACTGCCGGTGAGGGTCATGTGTTTGAATTCATCCTCCTCCATGGTGATGCTTTGCTCGGTTTTACCGTCGATGGTCAGTTGGGGTATCTCCGGTTGATTTTTAGGCTCATCACCACACTGTGTAAGAATAAATACGCTTAGTATACCCAGTACTAAAAAAATAACTTTTTTCATTGTTAGTATAATTAATATTATTAATGCCTCCACTTTCGGGCTATTGGCTTCTCCCTTGTTAAGTTAGAAAATTTAGGATAATGTTTAAGGTTTTACCTCTTTCCTCCGATTTGTAGTCGGAGGTTTGTTTGTAAAAGCAAGTAAGTAAAACAAGCGTCCTTAGGTTTCGCACCCTCCCTCCCATATCCCCTTGTGCTTAAGGGGATGGGCGGAGTCCGGAGAGGGGTGGAGTCGATCAGGAATTACGAATTGTTGCCGGCGTACAACCTATTCTTACTATTTACTGCAACCTTCCGTCTAATTTATAATTCCCGTCCCCAACCCCTCCCCGCTGCGCGGCGCTTCCCTTTCGCTCAAGGGGAGGGGTACGAGCAGCGCGAGACTTTTATTCACTTTTACTACAAACGATATAAACTACTGTCAGATCCGCTTCTCTATCCATCGGTATAAGCGCCTGAGACAGGAGGCGGCCTTGCCGCTTCCCCCTCGGGGAGGCTTTGCCTTTGTTGGCAAACGCCTGTCCACTTCCTGCTTTACGAGCGCCTCGATGGTGTCGAGCAACTCCAGACGCTCGTCGATCAGGTCGTCGTACCCGGTCGGGTCTTTCCTTATGGTCTTTCTTCCTTGCGTGGACATGAGAAGGAGATTTTGCTTAAAACGCTATCGTTGTCTAAACACTGTGCAAAAATAAGAGGACTGCGGGAGGAAATACATTGCAAAATCGGACATAATTATTGCAAAATCGGACATTTTTAGGGTAAAATCGGGCGGACGAAGGATTTTCTGTAGTAATATTGTCGTAACTTTGCCGACGATTAAATCATCGGGTGTATGAATGGGAAACTTCTTTTGCTTACCGGCTTGTGCTTCTTCATCACACAAGGAGCCCAGGCTGAGGAAGCACTCACAATAAAGCAACTGGTACAGCACTACGAACGGCAGTCGGGGAACAAACGCCGGGCAGCGGCCGCTGCCGTCTTCGGCCGCCTCCAAGAGGAAGCCTTCGTCGAAAAACCCATCGCGGCGGCCGGCAACATCCATCCCGACAGCTTGAATATGCTCGTTTGGTATTGGGCGGGCGAGTATCTTTACGCCCGGCAGGACTACGAAGCGAGTCTGCACTATGCTTCCTTGGCTTTGCCCCTCACTTACCGGGGCAAGCATCGGGGGCTTAGCGCCGACTGCGAGCAGCTGATCGGTGTACTCCACTTTCGCCGCTCGGATTATGCCTCGGCCATCGAACACATCCAAAAAGCCTTGGAACTGGATCGCCGGAGCGGCGACAAATTACGTGTCAGCAGTTCGCTCAACGTGCTGGCCGGAATTTGCCTTACAAGCAAGCAGTTCGAAGAGGGCGAAAAGTACATCCTTGAGGCCCTCCGATACAGCAGCGCCGAACGGGACTCCAACCGGATGGCCATACAATACGGCATGGCCTCGGAGATATACCACGCCATGAACCGCGACGAACAGGCCCTCGATTATGCCCACCGCGCCTACCGGCTCGATTCGATAAGAGGCAACCGCGCCAAAACGGGCATCCGCCTTTCGCAAATGGCGGCGGCTGAGATGGCACTCGGACGCGATGCAGCGGCCGAAAAGACCCTCCGTCGTGCCATACCTCTCCTCCGCGAAGCAGGCAACCGGCAGTCGCTCGGCATCTGCAACAACCAGCTGGGCGAGGCGCTCAACCGGCGGCAGGCACAGGCCGAGGCCCTGAACTGTTTCGAAGAGGCAGCCGCCATATTCGCCCAACGAGGCGACATGTACAACGAAAGCCGTTCGCAAAAAGGGCTTTACGAAGCCTTGAAAGAAATCGATCCCGCCCGCGCCGCCCAACACCTGCTGCGCTATGCTCAACTGAAAGACTCCATCTACCTGCGCGATACGGAGCAGGCCGTGAGCCGCTACAACGTGAAATACAAAACCGACGAGCTGGCCCTCCAGCGCGAACAGGAACGTACCCAGAAACTCGGCATCTTCTATGCGGCTCTGCTGATAGTGGCCCTGCTGATTTCCTTCGTCGCCTTTTTGCTCTATTCGATTCACATACGCCGCCGAAACCACCGCCTGCTGAAACAAATGAGCGACATGCGCGAAAACTTCTTTACCAACATCACCCACGAATTCCGTACGCCGCTTACCATCATCCTCGGACTGAGCCGTAACCTGCAACGAACTCCCGTCAGCAACAGTCAGGCAAGCGACATGGGGCGCGACATCGAACGGCAAGGAAACAGCCTGCTTACTCTGATCAACCAGTTGCTCGACATCGCAAAACTAAAGTCGGCTCCCGATATTCCCGAAGCTCAGCGAGCCAACATCACGGCCTATCTGGCTATGATTGTGGAAAGCTATCAGGGCTATGCCCATGAACGGAGCGTCGATCTCCGTTTTCTGCCCGAAGCCGACGTGGAAACCGATTTCGTACCCGATTACGTAAACAAGGTGATGAATAACCTGTTGTCCAATGCCTTTAAATTTACACCGGAAAACGGAAGCATATCGGTAAGCGTAGGCCAAGAGAAGGATAAACTGCAAATATGCGTTGCCGACACGGGCATCGGTATCGACAAGGAGAGCCTGGGGCATATCTTCGAAGCCTTTTATCAGGTAAAACCCGATACTCAAGGCGGTACGGGCGTGGGGCTGGCACTGGTAAAACAGCTCGTGGATGCCTTGGACGGCAGCATCCGCGTGGATAGTGCGCCGGGCAAAGGGACGACTTTCTTCCTTAGCTTCCCGATTCGCCACGAGAGTTCAACACGAATAGCCGATAGCCCGGATGAGTGCATCAACAGGCCGCTGCTTCCCGAGGATTCCTTCGCAGTCAGCGACAGCCGGCCGGAGGGTAAAGGCAACTCTCCGCAGTTGCTTATCATCGAAGATAACCCCGACGTAGCCCGTTACATCGGCAATCAGCTTGCCGGACGCTATGCGATAACCTACGCCCCTAACGGTAAAGAGGGGTTGAAGAAAGCGGAGGAGACGGTTCCCGACCTCATTGTCACCGACCTGATGATGCCGCTCATGGACGGTTTGGAACTCTGCCGGAGGGTGCGCAGCAACGAGATCATAAGTCATATTCCCATTATTGTGGTTACGGCCAAAGTAAGCGAGACCGACCGCGTAAAAGGGCTGGAAGCCGGCGCCGATGCCTATTTATCCAAACCTTTCAGTAGCGATGAATTGTCCATTCGCGTGGAGAAACTGTTGGAGCAACGGAAATTATTGCAGCAGAAGTATTCGCAGACGGCTTTGGAGACGGCGGAAGAAGAAAAGAACGAAGCGCCGCAGCGCGACATCGACCGGCGCTTTTTAGTGAGGGTGGTGGACTATATTTATTTGCAATTGAACAGCGAGCAAGAAGTGAGCGTTAACCTTGTAGCTACGCAGATGTGCATGAGTAGCCGGCAGTTTCACCGCAAAATCATGGCGCTCACCGGCAGCACGCCTGTTGCCTACATCCAAAGCATCAAAATACGCAAAGCAAAACAATTGCTCGACAATCAGCCGCAGCTGAGCCTCGCTGATGTGGCCACACAGACCGGTTTCGGAGATTATTCGAATTTCGTACGCGCTTTCAAACAGGCCTGCGGAATAACTCCCTCGCAATATCTCAGCGGAGCCTCTCCGAGAAGGCAGCTTTAACAGCGAATTTGCGATATACAACAAGAGCCGCTTTGTTAAAAGCGGCTCTTGTGTGCTTAGATATTTTGATGATTAGATAATTCCTAATGTTTTTGCGGCAATGGTAATTTTTTCGATGGATTCGTCGATCTGACTGGGTGTGTGCGTGGCCATCAGCGAGTAGCGTATCAAGGTGTCCTCCGAACGAACGGCGGGCGATACGACGGGGTTGATGAACAATCCTTCATCCATCAAGATGCGCGTAAGCTTGAAAGTTTTTTCGTTGTCGCGTACGTAAAGCGGGATAATAGGCGAAGCGGTAGGCCCGATTTCAAAACCAGCCTGCAGAAAGCCCTGTTTTGCTCGTTCGGTATTTGCCCAGAGGGCATCCTTACGCCAAGTTTCTTCAGCCATTACTTCCAAAGCAGCCAGCACGCAGCCGGTGGAAGCCGGTGTGATCGAGGCGCTGAAAATGAGTGTCCTTGAATTATGCTTCAGGTAGTTGATGATGTTGTTGTCGGCAGCGATAAAACCTCCGATAGTACCCAGTGACTTGCTGAAAGTACCCATGATGATATCCACATCGTTCGTTGCAGCGAAATGTTCGCATACGCCTGCTCCGGTTTTGCCGAATACCCCCAGGGAATGCGCCTCGTCAATCATGATGGAGGCGTTGTACTTCTTGGCGAGGGCAATCATTTCGGGCAATTTTACCACATCACCCTCCATACTGAAGACCCCGTCGGCAACAATAAATTTGACTTTATCCGGCTCGCAGCGACTGAGTACCCGCTCCAGGTCATCCATGTCGTTGTGCTTGTATTTCAGCTGCTTGGAGAAAGAAAGGCGCTTGCCTTCCATGATAGAAGCGTGGTTAAACTCATCGAAAATGAGATAATCTTCACGTCCGGTAACGCAGGACACGGTTCCGGAGTTAGCGGTGAATCCCGTAGCATATACCAAGGCAGCCTCTTTGCCAACCAGCTTGGCAAGGGCTTCTTCGAGTTGCAGGTGGATGTCAAGGGTGCCGTTTAAAAAGCGCGAACCGGCACAACCGGTTCCGTATTTTTTTATGGCATCAATAGCCGCTTCTTTCAGTTTCGGGTGGTTTGTTAAACCTAAGTAACTGTTTGAGCCGAACATTAAAACATCTTTGCCGTTAATTTTCACTACGGTATCCTGATCGGACTCAATGGCGCGGAAATAAGGATAAACTCCCATTTCCATAAATTTCTGCGGTTCACGATACCGCCCTAAGGATTGGCTTAAAAGACTCATACTTTAATTTCTCGTAAAAAAAATGACCGCGCAAAGATAGTATTTTTATCACAAATCAAATACCTCCTGCTCCGAAAGCAATGGATATCTATCTTATGCCTTGTCTAACAGCGTTTTCAGATGAGTTTATTTTTTTACTTCGATGCTGACAGCGGCTGTTTTGCCTCCCAAAGGAGGGTTTAACTTGCTTAGCTTGACAGAGAGCTCTTTTACTTGAGGAAAACCTTCTGACAGGCTCCGAAGGATACGTGCAGCCAAGTGTTCTATAAGGCGGGAATTCTGCTCCATCTCGCATCGAATCACATCGTAGACCTCCTGATAGTTGAGGGTGTCGGCCAAGTCGTCGGATTCGGCGGCAACATCCGTATCAAGCTCGAAAGAGACCGAAACGAGGAAACGTCCTCCGATCTTTTTTTCGTGTTCCAAACAGCCGTGATAGGCATAAAACTCCATGTCTTCGAGTGTTATTCGTGCCATAAATTTTTTCTTCTCTGTTTTTCTATTCCTTTTCTTGCTGGGGAGACAAGTTCGTTATGCGGCTTTCAAAGCTACCGTCACTCACACATGTTGTGATGCGGTCGCCCGGATGCAGCTGTTTCAGCGAACACAAAACTTCTCCGTTTATAAAAGTCCGGCTGTATCCCCTCTCAAAAAGTTTAAAAGGCGAAAGCAGCTCTATTTCTTTTTCCATGCGATCAATCCGGTTCTTTTCTGTGAGGAGGCATTGACGGGCTGCCACGACGAGGCGCATCTTCCGATGTTCAAGGCTCTGTTTCTGCAGGGAGACGGATGAGGTGAAGTGCATGTGGAAGCGCATTTTCAGATCGAGGAGGCTGTTGCGCTCTTCGCTCAAGCAATTCGACACATGCCGGCAAATTGCCTTGAAGCTTCCCAGTATATGCTCTTCGGCTCTTTCTAAACTTTGTATGAGCAACTCGGCAGCCGCCGTGGGAGTTTTTACGGGACTGTGCGCCACCCGGTCGAGTATGGAGACGTCGCGCTGATGCCCAATACCGCTCACGATGGGCAAAGGAAACTGTGCACAGTTGAGAGCCAGGTTGTAGGAGTCGAAGCAGGCCAAATCGGTAACGGCTCCTCCCCCCCGGATGATCACAAGCAAATCGAAACACTCCATGTGGCTATAGACTTTATCCAGAGCCTCTATAATGGATGTTTCGGCCTGTTCGCCTTGCATCAGAGCCGGGAAGAGCTTTGTGTAAAAAACATGTCCCGACCGGTTGTTGTGCAGTTGGTTGCAAAAATCGCCGTAACCTGCGGCTGTTTCCGAAGAAATAATCGCAACACGCTGCGGAAATTCCGGGAAGGGCAATTGCCGGTTCATCTGAGCAACGCCCTCCTCTTCCAAGCGCTGAATGATTTGTGCCCGGCGTGCGGCCAGCTCTCCCACGGTAAATACCGGGTCGATATCGCAAATGCTAAGACTGAAACCGTAGAGTTCGTGAAATTCAACGTTTACGGCAATCAGCACAAGAAGACCGGGGCGGAGACTCTCCCCCGTTTCCTGCTCGAAATACGGCTTTAACATGCGGTAAGTAGAAGCCCAGCAGTTTGCACGGGCTTTTGCCAATAGATTGTCGGACTGCGGGTCTTTCTCCACCAGCTCCCAATAGCAATGCCCGCTACGGTTCTCTTTCAGCTCACTTATTTCGGCACGAATCCACAGCGGAGCATCGAAACGTTCGGCCATTGCTTGACGAATGTCTGCGTGTAATTCGGAGAGACTGAGGTATTGCGGCATGTTTGATGAAAGATGTTGGTTGCTATTGTGATAAAAGAAAATTCCGAAAATCCGTAAAGTTTCTGCTCATCGGGTAGGTTTGCTTGCTTCCTGCAACGAAGGCTTTTAGCTTCTCGGGTAGTTCCAAAGACGAGTCGATGATAGCCTCCACGCTCTCCTTAAACTTGGCCGGATGTGCGGTTTCCAAAAACACACCGCACTCTCCCCTTTGCAGTTCTTCCGTCAAGGCCCGATAGGCACAAGCCCCGTGAGGGTCGAGCAGGTAGCCCGTTCGACGAAAACATTCGGCTAAGCTCGCAGCAATCTCTTCGTCCGTATAACGGGTTGCACTAATCTCGGAACGGATATTCTCATAGGACCTTCCGTATAAGTCCCACATCCGTGCAAAATTACTCGGGTCTCCCACATCCATTGCATTGGCAATCGTCGGAATCGAGGGTCGGGGACGGTAAACACCCGTACGAAGAAATTCAAAAAACACATCGTTGCGGTTATTGGCCGCAATAAAACGCTTCACAGCTAAGCCCATCCTCTTTGCAAACAAACCGGCCGTCAGATTGCCGAAGTTCCCACTTGGTACACAAAACACGAGTTCTTTACAGCCTTGAGGATATTGTTTTTTCAGTTGCGCATAGGCGTAGAAGTAGTAAAAAGCCTGAGGAAGAAAGCGAGCTACATTAATGGAGTTGGCTGATGTAAGCTTCATTCGTTTGTTGAGTTCTACATCGGCAAAGGCCTCCTTTACAAGAGCCTGACAGTCGTCGAAATTACCGCTTACTTCAAGAGCTGTGATATTCTGTCCCAGTGTCGTAAACTGAGATTCCTGAATGGGGCTAACCAGGCCCTTAGGATAAAGGACATAGACCCGAATGCCTTCTACGCCGAGGAAACCATTGGCCACTGCGCTTCCTGTATCTCCCGAAGTAGCAACCAAGACATTGACTTCTTGCTGCATACCCTCCCTGCCTATGAAGTAAGCCAGCAGGCGAGACATAAAGCGGGCGCCTACATCTTTAAAGGCTAAGGTAGGCCCGTGGAAGAGCTCAAGGCTGTAAATGTTATCCTGTACTTTTACCAGAGGCAGATCAAAATCGAAGCTTTCTCTTACGATTCCCTCCAAGGCGGAGGCTTCCACGTCGTCGCCGAAGAAGGCCTGTGCCACGCGATAGGCTATTTCGAAGAAGGAAAGCTCTTCGATATGCTCAAAAAAATCCGATGGTAATTGTTCGATTCTTTCCGGCATAAAGAGGCCTTTATCTGCCGCCA
Organism: Porphyromonadaceae bacterium H1; assembly: GCA_001653155.1. GTDB lineage: Bacteria > Bacteroidota > Bacteroidia > Bacteroidales > Paludibacteraceae > H1. The sequence goes on along the minus strand of BDEJ01000063.1, from coordinate 8,728 downwards.
AGCCTTTTATAACAGCATCCTGCAAAGCAACACCCTCCTGTCCGTTATGTGTACTGTAATACTTCATAATAAGTAGCTTTTTCTTCTGTTTCTCTTAGTGCCCTGTCGGGGTTTTTCCATATCCTCTTGCTCCGAATCGCTGAAGTTTACCGTTTCTTCTACAATGTATTCGGGGCGGTTTTTTACTTCATCGAACAGATTTCCGATGTAAGTACCCATAATTCCGATAGTAATTAATTGAATACCTCCAAAGAAAACAATAAGCAGAACGAGAGAAGTCCAACCGGAATCAGCATGGGTAAATCCGAAAAGTTTTCCCAGCAAAGACCACAATCCATAAACCAGAGCCAAACCCACCGAGAAAAAGCCTAAGGACGTGGCCAATGTCAAGGGTTTTTTAGAAAAGTAAGACATGGAAGTGCTTGCCAGCTTAACCATTTTTGACAGAGGATATTTTGTTTCGCCCGCAAAGCGAGGTTCTCGCTCGTAGTAAAAGGGTACTTGTTTGAATCCAATCCAAGGCACCAATCCCCTGATGTACTTCCCTTTTTCCTGCAAGCGATTGAACTCACGGATTACGCTTCGGTCAATTAAGCGAAAATCGCCCGTATCGACCGGAAGATCGATTTCCGAGAAAAAGTTCAGACAGCGGTAAAACATTTTGGCAGACCACTTTTTGAAAGGAGTTTCTCCCTGTCGGTCTGTTCTGATGCAATATACGACCTGAGCTTCCTCGCGTTTCAGAGTTTCAAGTATTTGGGGAATTAGTTCCGGTGGATCTTGCAAATCCGCATCAATGATAAGGGCGAAGTCCGTGGTGCAGTAATTAATTCCTGCGGTTACGGCTTTCTGATGACCGAAGTTTCGAGAGAAAGATATTAGTTTGACGGATAAATCTTTTCGTGCTATATCCTGAAGCAACGTATAGCTTGTATCGCGGCTCCCGTCGTTAATGAAGATAATTTGCGAAGAGCAAGTCATTGTTTCCAGCACAGCATGGAGCCTTCTGTAAAATTCCGGAATAACATGTTCTTCGTTAAAACAAGGAACAATGATGCTTAAAGATTCTTTCATTCGGATGCTTCTTTGAATGTATAAAACTTATTTAATCCAAAATTAACCGCTGTGTACACAAGCATAGCCAGCAATTGACAGTAATACGAATCAATGCCCGTATGTTTTAATAGAAGTGTCAAGGCGATAAGTTGCAGTGCGTACGATACTGCAAAAGTAAGGATAAATTTCAACACAGTTTTTCTTACCGGAAGCTTACTGCTAAAAGTCCACCACCGATTCCACACAAAGCTATTCAGCAAGCCGGCAATGTAGCCAACTATATTTGAAATAAGGTCTGAGCATTTCAGAAGACGCAGCATGAGGAAAATAACTCCAGCCGTTATTAATGTATTCGAAGCCCCTACCAAACAGAATTTAATCAGTTGAAGCAGAGTTACGGGGAGTTTTGATTCCTCTGTTTTTTTGCAGATTTTTGGTGCTTTCATTGCTGGAAACAAGTACTAAACTTCTTTTCTTTCCAAGGCAACAGGTTCGTTACGCAGTTTTGAAAGAAAATCGATACATAAGAACACGATGAAAAAAAGATAGAGAAAAAAAACTGGCCACATCGGGAGCAGGTAGTTGTAGCGTGAGCAACGTGCGTAGGAATACAAAGAAAAGGAAAGTATAGTTCCGGGAACAAAGAACTGCTTCCGGAAAACCATAAAGTATAGAAGACTCATAATGTCGCCCAAATATAAGTAACGTTCATGCATACCCGGTAGGATAAAAGGAATCAGAACCGAGCTAAGTAACGAGAAACGAATCCACATCTCGTAGGAGAAACGGTACTTCCGCAGTAAAATACCCGAACATAAGGTGAGGACGACAGTAAATATTATTCCGATAAGTTTTACCGGATTGTAGTAGATGTTGTCAATCCAAATATATAAATTAGGAAAATTCAAAGTAAGTTCATGATCATAGTTTGACTGCATAAGATATATGCTTAGAAGCTCGCCTAAAGGCCGGCCGGAAGCATAAGCCGGAAGCACACTAAGTATATAAACAGCAGGAATCATAAAAAAATAGTACCAAGGTATTTTGCTCTGCAGTATAGCGACAAAAAATACAGGCAACAGAAAAGCTGTCTGTAGCTTAAAAACAAATGCAAGCCCCAAAAAGAGAACAGAAAGCCCATTTTTATTTTTCAATAAAAAATAGATACTTCCTATAGCGAAAGAACTGTAAATCGAATCGCATTGCGACAAATAGGAACTGTTCAGCATCACCGAAGGTATCCAAGGAAACACAGCCATAGCGATAAGCACTATGGGTAGGTTTTTATACTTCAAATGAAGTATCTTTCCGGCAAAATAAGCTCCGAAGAACTCAAAAGCTACCGAAACGGCTTTTATTCCAAAAAGAGGATTGATGCCGGCTTTTGCAATGGCAATCAATATATAGGCATAAGCCGGGGTATAATTATAGAAATCATACTGCAAGGCCGACATGTAGCCGTTGGCTTTGATGAACTCCACCCAAGGTTGCAGGAAAGATAAGAAATCTCCCGTTGCTACCGGAAACATAAGTATTTTTGTAATAATACTTCCTGCAATAATCCCCAGCCAAACAATACGGCTCCGAATAAGCGCCTTTAACCTCTCACTGTACATTATTATTTTGATTGAGCTTTGTTCGATTCTTATAAATTGCTATAAAAACAGGCCACTTGTAAAACTTTTGTACAAGCTCCCAGTCTTCCTCATTTTTAAACTTATCCACCTGATCATCGGGTAAGTTGGAAATATTTGAATAGATAAAGTAGCTGCGATCCAACTCACTTCCTACTTTTTTCCCGGCATGCTCCAATTCGGCAAAACGGCGGTCACCTGAGAGACAGAATCCGGCCGAAACTTCTTCGTAACTTATTCCTCCCTTTTCGATATAATCGAAACAGTCTTTCCTGAGTTGATAGTAAGGCAGGTGTGCCAAAGTACTGTCCCATGATTTTGATATCTTTTCCGGGTAAATCCAGCAATGCCCCGTGAGGAAAAAAACTAAGGACAGGGCAAAAGCAATTTGCAGTTTACGGGGAGAAAGATAGGATATAAGTCCTCGGAATACAAGGAGACTCAGTAAGAAAAACTGAGACATGAAATAACGTCCGGAAAAAGGCATTTGAGAAATGATGCAGAACAAGAAATACATGCCTGATAGCAATAAAAAAGCAGAAAGAAGAAAAAGTGAAGTATTGTCTATTCGCCCTGCTTGCTTGTTTTTCATGATTTTGACAAGCAGAAATAGCCCCAAGAAATAAATGAAAAACCGGCCGTTCTCGACGGAACGCAAGATGAAAGCGAATATCTGCTTGGCAATTTGAGGGAATCCTCCTTTGGGGAGACTATAATGCTCCGTATAGGCTGAATCCGAGAAGAACCACCCTCGGACGGAGAAATAGTATGTGAAGTACGAGGCAAGGATAAGCAGAGCCGGCAAATAGGGCATAAAGGTACTAAAGAATGAAGTCTTTTTTTCCCCCTTGAAGTAGATCAGCATGTGTGAAGCCAGCAAGATTATTCCGGCAAAAAAACCACGCATATTTATGGCACACAGGAAGAAAAAACCGATAAGAATCAAATTGCGTTTTTCCTCCAAAATTCCGCGGACTGTCATTACAAAAGCAGTTAATAGAATGAAATCGGGAGATGCGATAGCAAATTGCGCCAATACCGTCGATTCGAGCAGGAGCAGAGGAAGTAGCCAGGGGACATACTTTTCGGGGAAAAGAAGACGCAGTAGTTTTCCTGTTTGTAGAATCAGGATGCAGGCCCAAAAAGCAGCAAACAGATGGGATACCCAAAGCTCCTGCCCGAAAAGTTTCCAAAGAGCTGCCGTCATCAATCCCATAAGAGGGGGATGATAGCCTGTTCCCGTTGTCTCGAGCCCCGATGAGAAGGGGGCAAGCAGGAGGGAGGAGAAATTACTTTCATAGTACCAGTGTGCTTCACGTGAAATCTGCTGTATCGTATCCCAAAAGAATACGTTTTCCGCACAAAAATAAGTTAGTAGGGCATAAATACATACAATTCCGAGACCGACGTAATGATTGGTGTTGAGTTGTAGCTTCATACTGTTTTTATTAAACGTGGTTATTAATTCAAAAGGGCTTCTATAAACTCTTTACCCTGCAGGAGGGAGTAATATCCTTCCCTGCAGGAAAATTCATCGTAAACAGATACGTCATCCGGTTCCTGTCCGGGACGGTAAATAAGGAAGGGAACGGGTTGAGAGGTATGTGTACGTAAGCTGCAAGGCGTGGGATGATCGGGCAATAAGGCTATGGTAACGGCTTCGTCCCAAGTAGAAAGGGCCTCCCATATCGGTCGAACAATGCGTTGGTCGAGGTATTCGATGGTTTTCACTTTGAGAGCCACATCGCCTTCGTGTCCGGCTTCGTCGCTTGCTTCCACATGCAAATACACGAAATCGTGAGAGCGCAAAGCCTTGATGGCTGCTTTTGCCTTCCCCTCATAGTTTGTGTTGTAAAGCCCCGTTATACCCTCGACCGGTATCACCTCCAGGCCGGCATAGACCCCGATACCCCGTATCAGATCGACAGCCGATATGACAGCTCCGCTACGAAATCCATAAGTGTCGATTAATGTTTTCATCTCGGGTTTATAGCCCGGCGACCAGGGCCAGATGCTGTTGGCTTTGTCCTGGCCTCGAGCAGCGCGCTGCAAATTCACAGGATGCTTTTCAAGCAGTTCCTGCGAACGCAGGATGACTTCGTTCAGGCGTCGGGCAGTGGCTGTGGCTTCCGGAGTGGCGGGCCGTATCAGCATTGCTTCGAAATCCTGACCGGGAACGTCGTGAGGAGGCGTGCAGTGCAAGTGCTTGCTGGCTCCGCGGAGCTTCAACAAATGACGATACGATACACCCGGAAAGAAACGAAGCTCCTCGCTACCCAGTTCCTGCTGTAAGAAAGCAATCAACTCGTGGGCTTCGGCATCGCTGATGTGTCCGGCAGAATGGTTTTTTATTTTGCCGTTTTCGATGCAGATAAGATTGCAGCGCATGGCCATTTCGCCATTTTCGATAGGGACTCCCATACTGGCGGCCTCAAGAGATCCCCGCCCTTCAAAAACTTTGGACACATCGTAGCCCATTACACTGAGGTTCGCAATCTCGCTGCCGGGATGAAAACCCGGAGGCACGGTATGCAGCATCCCGCAACGGCCCGCAGCTGCCAAATAGTCCATATTGGGTTTGTGTGCCGCTTGTAAAGGAGTTTTGCCTCCCAAGGCCTCAATAGGCTCATCGGCCATACCATCGCCAAGGATAATGATATATTTCATCTCTTCCGTATTGCTTTTGCTGTTTTTCGAAAGACAAAAGTACGGAATTCTTTTCATTCGAGACTTACTGCGGCTGTCGAAAAGATGGGCTGCTCCCTCATTCGCATTAAAAAAGCCGGACATTTTTCTATGTTCGGCTTTTTGATGCTTCCCCGAGGGGGAAAGTTTGAATGGTTCAGAGCAGTTCGACGCTGCGCTTTACAAACTTGGCCAGGGCTTCGCCCGTCAGCATATTGTTGGCAAGCAAAGCCAGGTCCACCAACTGTCGGACTTGCGGATTTGTTTCGGCAAAAGCTTTGTAGCGCTCTTTCTCGCGGTTTCTGAGTTCGTCGATCTTTTGTTTTGCGGCCTCGAGAGCTTCCTTGGAAGCGGTATCGTCCTTGGCGTCTTTGGCGGCCTTTTCAGCCGTCGAGCGTTCCTCTTCGGCGGCGGCCCGCTCCTCTTGTATGGGACGCAGGTCGGCCGCACAGTCGGATTCGGCTTGTTTGAGCAAACGCTCCACAAGAGGATGCGTCGTATTCACCACCAAGTTGTAGCTATCGGGCATTTCTCCGTAAAAAGCCATCATGCCGCCTTGCATGGCCGACATCTCCTTCATCCGGCGCATGAACTCACTCCGGGTAATGAAAAGTGGGTTTGCCGAAGGGCTAAGATGCTCGAAGCTAACGATAAAATTCGTTTTCTCCATGGAAGGAAGCTGTGATTCGAAAATGGCCGTGAGCGCGTTTCGTTGCTCCTCACTAAGTTCTACCGCTTTCGCCTCTTGTTTTTGTATCAGTTTGTCAACCGTTTCGCTATCCACGCGGACGAAGCGTACTTTTTCCAGCTTTTGCTCCAATTGGCTTATGGCATGTACATCCAGTTGCCCGTTCATCAGCAGTACGTCGTAGGCTTTTTCTTTGGCGCTTTCGATGTAGCTGTATTGTGCTTCGGTATCGGTGGCATAGAGGTATATCAAATCACCGTTTTTATCTTTTTGGTTTTCTCCGACAAGGGTTTTGTATTCTTCGAGCGTGAAGTATTTTCCATCCACATTTTTTAGCAAGGCGAATTTCTCGGCTCGCTCATAGAATTTTTCATCGCTCAACATACCGTACTGTACGAAGATTTTCAAATCATCCCATTTACCTTCGAAGCTTGGGCGGTCTTGTTTGAAAATCTCATGCAGCCTGTCGGCTACTTTTTTGGTGATGTGCCCGGATATTTTTTTGACATTCCCGTCGCTTTGCAGGTAGCTCCGCGATACATTCAGGGGGATGTCCGGCGAATCGATCACCCCATGCAGCAAGGAGAGGTAGTCGGGAACGATATTTTCCACCGAGTCGGTAACGAAGACCTGATTGCAGTAAAGCTGTATTTTATTCCGCTGCAAGTCGATCGTATTCTTTATTCTCGGAAAATACAACACGCCTGTCAGGTTGAAGGGATAATCCACGTTGAGATGGATGTGGAAGAGCGGATCTTCGCTCATGGGATAGAGCTCGCGGTAGAAAGTATCGTAGTCTTCCTCCTTAAGATCCGCGGGTTTACGCGTCCAAAGAGGCTGCGTTTCGTTTACAATAAGATCTTCGTCCGTTTCCTCCTCCTTGCCGTCTTTCCATTCCTTTTTCTTGCCGAAGGCGATTTCCACCGGCAGGTAGCGGCAGTATTTGCGTAGCAGGCCACTGATGCGGCTTTCCTCCAGAAATTCGACATTTTCATCATCGATGTGCAACACGATTTCGGTGCCCCGGTCTTCTTTTGTCGTTTCTTCCAGTACAAATTCCGGATCGCCCTGACAGGACCAATGCATGGCCTGAGCCCCCTCACGGTAGGAGCGGGTGAATATCTCCACTTTCTTAGCCACCATGAAGGATGAATAGAATCCCAATCCGAAATGACCGATGATGGCCTGAGCGTCGTTCTTGTATTTTTCGACAAACTCTTCAGCTCCCGAAAAAGCGATCTGATTGATGTAGCGTTCGATTTCTTCGGAGGTCATACCGATACCCCGGTCGCTGATGCGGAGGGTCTTTTTCTTCTTATCTACACTTACACGCACGGTCAGGTCGCCCAACTCTCCTTTGAACTCTCCCACCGATGACAGAGTTTTGAGTTTTTGCGTGGCATCAACAGCATTCGATACTAATTCGCGCAGGAAAATCTCATGATCGCTGTAGAGGAATTTTTTGATTACCGGGAATATGTTCTCACTCGTAACCCCGATACTTCCTTTTTTTGTCTGTTCTTTCATATTTCAATCAATTTAGTTAGCCGGTCATAAAAAATAACGGAAGCAGAGTCGGCAAAAAAAATGCCAGGCGATGAAAACTGACAGAATGGCGGAAATTGTCCGAAGAGCCCTCCGAACTCCTCCCTACAAATCTCCCCTTTAGCTAACCGGGAGTACCGCGCAGCGGGGAGGGGTTTGGGGAAAAGCGCGAATTAGCTACTAACCCCTCCGGGCTTCGCTCTCGTCCCCTTAAGCATAAGGGGAAATTATTTGGAAGAGGAAATTAAGTAGGTTGTAAAATAATTGACCTCATGCCTCCGAGCTCCTCCCTACAAATCTCCCCTTTAGCCAAAGGGGAGTACCGCGCAGCGGGGAGGGGTTTGGGGGAAAGCGCGAATTAGCTACTAACCCCTCCGAGCTGCGCTCTCGTCCCCTTAAGCATAAGGGGACATTATTGGGAAGAGGAAATTAAGTAGGTTGTAAAATAATTGACCTCATTCCTCCGAGCTCCTCCCTACAAATCTCCCCTTTAGCCAAAGGGGAGTACCGCGCAGCGGGGAGGGGTTTGGGGAAAAGCATGAATTACTGTCTAACCCCTCCGGGCTTGCGCCCTCGTCCCCTTAAGCATAAGGGGACATTATTGGGAAGAGGAAATTAAGTAGGTTGTAAAATAATTGACCTCATTCCTCCGAGCTCCTCCCTACAAATCTCCCCTTTAGCCAACCGGGAGTACCGCGCAGCGGGGAGGGGTTTGCGGAAAAGCACGAATTACAGTCTAACCCCTCCGGGCTGCGCTCTCGTCCCCTTAAGCATAAGGGGACATTATTTGGAAGAGAAAATTTAAGAACAGCATCCGAATTTTTCCTCCAAAAAACAAAAAAATCAAGATGAAAATCCGGTATTTTTCCCCTGCCGGACGGAAAAAATCCCCCGAAAACCGCCTCTTTTCACAAGCCTCAAATGCTAAAAAAACAAAAAACTTTTTTGCCTGCGCACGTGCGCAAGTCTTTTTTTTAACATTTCGGGCCCTAAATCGCAAGATTTATAAGCCAAATTTCAAAATAGATTATTATATTTGTCCCGGCCTTGCACTCCGACCTCAACGAGGACAACGACGACCTCAACGAGGACAACGGCGACTTCAACGAGGACAACGACG
>BDEJ01000062.1 GCA_001653155.1 Porphyromonadaceae bacterium H1 | reverse complement strand
CTTATTTATTTAACGACTACAAAAATATACAGAAAGTCCTTTTAATGCGTCAGCCCTGGTTCGAAAAGCCGGTTTCAAGCATAAAAAATACACATTGCTGTCAAGGACTAAGAACGCAAGACAAAAAACAGATTTTCCAAAGAGTAATACCCTTTGCTCCCATTCTAACACTTCTTCGGAAAGCCCCTGTCCATACAGCAAAGCGGCAAGCAGAAAAGCTCAGAAAAGAACTGAACAACAAGCTATTTAACAAACACGGAGACATAAGGGCGAGAGGAAAAACAAGGCGGAAAGAACGAAGCCCAACTTATTTTTCCCTGCCGGCGGAAGGATATTTGTTCAAGCAGGCTAAATAGTGTATTTTTGTGCCTCGTAAAACCCATTAGGCAATACAACAGACATCATGAACATCCTCCTCCTCGGATCGGGCGGACGTGAACATGCCTTGGCATGGAAACTGGCCCAAAGTCCCCAACTGACACAACTCTACATCGCACCCGGAAATGCCGGGACGGAAAATCTGGGAAAAAATCTGGCATTGGCTGCCGATGACTTCCCTGCAATAAAGCAAGCGGTGGTTAAATATGCAATTGACATGGTTGTGGTGGGTCCGGAGGATCCTCTGGTGAAAGGAATCGTCGATTTTTTTCGTAAGGATGCCGATTTAGCTCAGATACCCGTAATAGGCCCGGATGCTTCGGGTGCTCGTCTGGAAGGGAGTAAGCGCTTTTCCAAACAATTCATGATGCGGCACAACATTCCGACGGCGCGCTATCGCAGCGTAACGGCAAGCAACATACAAGAGGGCATTGAGTTTTTAGGCAGCCTGCACGCGCCCTACGTACTGAAAGCCGACGGACTGGCTGCAGGAAAAGGCGTACTGATTGTAGAAACACGCGATCAGGCGCTAAGCGAACTCCGCAACATGCTCGAGGGCAAGTTCGGAGCTGCCAGCCAAACAGTGGTAATCGAAGAATTCCTTTCCGGAATCGAATGCTCCGTTTTTGTTCTTACTGACGGGAAAAGCTACCGCATACTGCCGGAAGCGAAAGATTACAAACGCATCGGCGAGGGTGATACCGGTTTGAACACAGGAGGCATGGGAGCTGTTTCTCCCGTAACTTTTGCCGACCCGAATTTCATGCAGCAAGTCGAAGAACGAATCATTCGTCCCACTATCGAAGGCCTTAAGAGCGAGGGAATCCGGTATAAAGGATTCATCTTCTTTGGATTGATACGCGTAAACGACGCACCCTACCTCATCGAATACAATGCTCGAATGGGGGATCCCGAAACGGAAGTCGTGATGCTTCGCTTAAAATCAGACCTCGTAGAGCTCTTCCAGGCGGTAGCTGAAGGTAAGCTGGAAAAGCAACAAATCGAAACAGACCCCCGAACAGCTGTCACTATCATGCTCGTATCGGGCGGTTACCCCGAAACCTACGAAAAAGGGAAAGTAATCAAGGGTATCGAAGACATAAAGGACAGCATCGTATTCCACGCAGGGACCTACCGAAACGAGGGGCAACTACTAAGCTCCGGAGGAAGGGTATTAGCCATAAGCTCCTATGGAGACACACGAAAAGAGGCTCTCGAACGTTCTTTAAAGAACGCACGGTCGATACATTTCGATAAGAAGTACTTCCGAAGCGACATCGGTTTCGACTTGTAAGCAATTATTACGATATAATCTTCAAACAACTAAGCTCAAATCGGATATGGCAAAAATACTTATCATCGACGACGAAAGGAATATCCGCAACACACTGGTAGATATCTTGGAATTTGAAGGACATAAAGTCGTAGCTGCCGAAGACGGAAAAAAAGGATTGGAAATCCTTGAAAACAAACTTTTCGATGTCGTCTTCTCCGACATAAAAATGCCCAAGATGGATGGTATCGAGCTCCTCAACCACTTAAAAACCTCCGACATCGAAGTGCCGGTAATCATGCTCTCAGGACACGGCAACATTGAAACAGCAGTGGAATGCCTCAAACTCGGAGCTTTCGACTTCATCGAGAAACCCATCGACCTGAACCGCTTGCTGGTCACTTTGCGTAACGCATTGGACAAACACAGCTTGAAGTCCGAAACAAAGACCCTGAAGAAGAAAATTGCCAACAAGCATCAAATGATAGGAGCCTCCCCGAAAATAGAAAAACTGCACGAGATGATACAACGGGTAGCGCCTACCGATGCCCGGGTATTGATAACCGGATCGAACGGAACGGGGAAAGAAGTCGTTGCACGCCTCCTTTTTGAATACAGCAACCGCTCCTCAGCTCCTTTTGTGGAGGTAAACTGCGCCGCCATACCCTCCGAATTAATCGAAAGCGAACTCTTCGGACACGAAAAAGGCTCTTTTACCTCGGCCATCAAGCAACGCATAGGAAAATTTGAACAAGCAGACGGTGGAACTATTTTCCTCGACGAAATAGGAGACATGAGCCTCTCGGCACAAACGAAAGTACTTCGTGTCCTTCAGGAAAACGAGCTTACCCGTGTGGGGAGCGACACGCCCGTAAAAGTCAATGTGCGGGTATTTGCCGCTACCAATAAAGACTTGCAAGAAGAAATTGAAAAAGGCAATTTCCGGGAGGACTTGTATCACCGACTCAATGTAATTCCGATTCATGTGCCCCCTCTCGACGAGCGCAAGGAGGACATCCCCCTCCTTATCGAGCATTTTTGCAAAATCATTTGCTCCGAGCAAGGCATTCAGACAAAGGCCTTTGATAAAAAAGCGGTAACCATGCTTCAGGAACGTCCCTGGCCGGGCAATGTACGAGAATTACGGAACATTGTAGAGCGCCTCATCATCTTGTCCGGATCGAAAGTAACCCCCGAAGACGTGAAAAGCTTCGCATAAAAAAAGCATTATGAAAAATATAAAGGACTTAAAAATAGCCATTTGCAGCGATCATGCAGGTTATGAGCTCAAGCGGAAAATCATTGAATATTTAAAAGAGAAAGATCCGAGCAAGCTACAGGATTTCGGCACTTTTTCTCCCGAGAGTTCCGATTATCCGGATGTAGCCCACCCGATGGCTCAAGAGCTGGAAAATGGCCTTTTCGACTTCGGCATAGCCATCTGCGGAAGCGGAAACGGTATCAGCATGACGGTCAACAAACATCAGGGTATCCGCGCCGCCCTCTGCTGGAAACCGGAACTGGCGGAATTGGCACGACTGCATAATAACGCAAACGTCATTTCACTGCCCGCACGCTTTATAAACACTGAGGAAGCCTTCGAGATGCTGGATATTTTCTTCAGGACCGACTTCGAAGGAGGCAGACACGAGCGGAGGGTAAACAAAATAAGTTGCTAAGAATATGGCACGAACAGAGATATCACACTACGGTGAATTCGGACTGATACGGCACCTGACGGAAAAATTCTCAACCCGAAATGCCTCTACGCTGAAAGCCATTGGAGACGATGCGGCGGTTCTGGATTACAGCACAAATAAGATTTTAATTACCACGGACTTACTGTTGGAGGGCATCCATTTCGACTTGGTTTATACCCCTCTCAAACACTTGGGTTATAAATCGGCCGTGGTTAACTTTTCGGACATTTATGCCATGAATGGGGCGCCGAAACAAATTACCGTATCGCTCGGTATCTCTAAACGCTTTTCGGTAGAAGATCTCGAAGCCCTTTACAGTGGCATACAACTTGCCTGCGAACACTACGGAGTCGATTTGATAGGAGGTGACACCTCAGCATCACTCACCGGATTAAGCATCAGCATTACCTGCATAGGCGAAGCAAAAAAGGAGGATATCGTCTATCGAAACGGAGCAAAAGAAAACGACATCATCTGCGTATCCGGAAATTTAGGAGCGGCCTACATGGGTCTGCAACTTCTGGAACGTGAAAAGGCGGTTTTTGCAGGCAACGAAAACGTACAACCCGACTTTGAAGGGAAAAGCTACATTCTGCAAAGACAACTGAAACCCGAAGCCCGGAAAGATATTATAGAAGAGCTCCACAAAAGAGGCATACGCCCTACAGCCATGATGGATATATCCGACGGACTTTCATCAGAATTGATGCACATCTGCTCACAGAGCAACACCGGCTGCCGTGTGTATGAGGACAAAATACCCATCCATTACGAAGCTGCAAGCATGGCTGAGGAGTTGAACATGAATATCGTTACTGCGGCTCTCAACGGAGGCGAAGATTACGAACTGCTCTTCACCGTATCGCTCGACGACTACGACAAAATACTCAGCATGGAACATGTCGGAATCGTCGGCTACATAACCAAGCCGGAACTCGGACTCTATCTGGTAGGACGACAAGGAGAAGAAATCGAACTGAAAGCACAAGGTTGGAACTCCTTGCAAGAATCAAAAACAGAAACACCTTCCTAATTTTAACTTCTGAAAGGACATGAACTTCAAAGCATTTATGAACGATAACCCAATCGGCTTCTTCATCAAGAATCTGATTGCCGCCATCATCATCCTACTAATCATTTTTTGGATTGCTCTATGGGCCATAGGGCACTATACCCATCACGGTGAAACGGAAAAAGTCCCCGATTTGCGCGGTATGTATGTAGAAGAAGCTGAAGCCATGCTCCGCCAGTCAAGCTTATACCCTCGTATAATCGACTCGATGTATCTATCGGGAAAACCCTTGGGTTCCATTATCGAGCAAACCCCTCCTCCCCTTGCTACCGTGAAACGAAACAGGCCCGTTTACCTCATCATCAACTCCAGACAACGCCGCCAAATTCCTCTGCCTGATGTCAATGAAATATCGCTCAGACAAGCTCAGGCAACCCTCAAATCCATTGGCTTACAAATAGCTTCGATAAGCTATACGCCTTCCGAATACAACAACTTGGTCTTGTCCGTAACGCATAAAGGATCGGATATCGAACCCGGCACCCGGCTTCCGGAAGGAACAGCAGTAACTCTCATTGTGGGGCAATCCGAAACGGGAAACCGGGAAATGATGCTCCCTGCGCTCAAAGGCCTCGCACTCGAGGATGCCGAACAACAAATTATGGCAGCCTCTTTCACGCTGGGCGAGACTCATTTCGACATAGCACCTTCGGGAAACGAAAGCGAGTATTTCATTTACCGTCAACACCCCGAGGCCGGAGCTTACTTACGTGAGGGGAGCCCGATTGACCTGTGGCTCTCTCGTGACCGGAAACTGCTGGAACGCAAGCCTGCCAAGTCGAATTCCGGCGAAGATGAACAATTTTTTTAATTCTCCCCCAGCAGCATTATTTCATGAAGGACCTTAAGCCTTGCTTGGCCGAAGCTGTGGAGGAGGACAACCTGCGGGAAGTATTCGAGCACTATCGCTTCATAGTGGACAAAGGACAGACCGCTCTACGTATTGATAAATACCTGAGCATCCACATTGGCGGAAATGTATCGCGTAACCGAATCCAAGATGCCGCCGAAGCAGGGAGCGTATTGGTCAACGGTAAAGCGGTCAAATCCAACTACAAGGTAAAACCGGGCGATACCATCACGGTCGTCATGGAACAGCCTCCCCTTGAGATAAACATTCTGCCTCAGGACATTCCCATCGATATCGTGTACGAAGATGCAGACATATTGCTGATAAACAAACAACCCGGATTAGTTGTACATCCGGGATTCGGCAACTTCGAAGGCACCTTACTCAATGCTGTGGCCTATCACCTGAAAGATACGCCCGGATTCGACCCCAACGATACACGGGTAGGCTTGGTGCACCGCATCGACAAAGACACCTCAGGTTTGATTTTATTGGCTAAAACGCCCGAAGCCAAGACCCATCTGGGCAAACAGTTTTTCGATAAAACCACGCAGAGACGCTATCAGGCTCTCGTATGGGGCCGTCTAAAAGAAGACGAAGGGAGCATCCGCGGCGATATGGCACGCGACCCACGGGATCGCATGCTCTTTACCGTATTTCCCGAAGGAGAGAATCCGATAGCCAAACACGCCGTTACCCATTACCGTGTCATAGAACGCTTTGCCTATACCAGCTTAGTAGAATGCCGTCTCGAAACAGGCCGTACCCACCAGATACGGGTACACATGAAACACATCGGACATACCCTTTTCAACGACGACCGCTACGGAGGCAATCAGGTATTACGAGGCAACGACAGCGGCAAATACCGACAGTTTGTAAAAAACTGTTTCGAGCTTTGCCCCCGGCAGGCGCTGCATGCCAAGACCTTAGGCTTTATCCACCCGCGCACGGGGGAAAGCATGCATTTCGATAGCGAGCTGCCTGCCGACATGCAACAACTAATAGAAAAATGGAGAACGTACAGCCTCAGTTAAGATAATCATACGCAAACAAAGATAAAAACGAAGAAAAAGATGAAAAAACAACTCCGAGTAGCCTTAGTAGCTCACGATCAGCGTAAAGCCGATATGGTAGAATGGGTCTTGCATAATGCCGATATGCTCTCACAGCACCGTCTGATTTGTACCGGAACCACGGGAGGTCTTATTCGCGAAGCCTTAAAAAATCGAGGTATCGAAGCCGATATAACCTGCATGAATTCGGGTCCCATGGGTGGTGACGCGGAAATTGCCGCTTTGGTAGTAAGGCAACAAATCGATTTAGCCGTTTTCCTCATCGACGATTTGAGTGCACAACCTCACGAAGCGGACATCCAAATGCTGTTGCGCCAATGCCGCGTACACAACGTACCCATCGCCTGCAACCGATACAGTGCCGATTTGATGATTACCAGCTCGCTTTGGGACGACGAAAGCTACACCCCCTCCACTCCTCAATACGTAAAATTCGTTCGATGAAGGGCGGTGTTCGCTTACTCAAAGAACACAGAAAATAGGCAGTCCATACAGCTCAGAAATAAAAGAGGCTTTCTAACTTCAAAAGAGAAATTTAGAGCAAGCCCGATAAAATCGCTGCATTGTGATTTTACCCCGATTTTATCCATTATAGGGGATAAATTTCGATCGAATGGGGCTTTCTTCGCCTCCTAAGCAGGCATCTAAAGATGTAAAAATTATTTTAAAATTCACAAAGAATGTGAGTGCTTTGTAAGAGAGAAGACCCATTCGCACAAAATCAATCCAAAACAAGATTAACTGAGCATCCTCACTTTCTCCAGAAAACCGGGGTGAAAATGACCAAAGCAGTGAAAAGATCGAGACGTCCGACAAGCATCACAAAGGCCAAAAACCACTTGCTGAAAACGGGGATATCGGCGTAGGTCTCGATGGGACCGAGCTTACCCAAACCGGGACCGACATCGCCAATACAGGCAATCATACTGCTGACAGCCTCTTCAAAGCCCAAACCGGAAAGCGTCAGTACAAGAGAACCGATAAGTACCAGTATACAATACAGCAGCACATAGGCCAATACCCGCGTAATAATCTCGTCACGAACGACTTCTCCGCAGTATTTCACCGGGAAAATAGCCTTGGGGTGTATCATCCGCTTAAACTCGTAATAGCAATATTTAAACACCAGTAACACTCGAATAATACGGATACCACCTGCTGTGGAACCTGCCGAACCGCCGATAAGCATCAGGCTCAACAGCAGAATACTGGCCAAAGGATCCCAAGAGGAATAGTCTACCGAGTAGAAACCCGTAGTAGAAAGCAATGAGCTAACGGTAAACAGGCTATTCCGGAAAGAGTCTGCAAAAGACTGCCAGCTAAGCGCCGAGAAATCGAGCAAAGTAGCAGTAATAACCAAAGTAAAGACCAAGAGGATAATGAGATAGTAGTGTAACTCCTCGTTGCGAAATACCTTATGAAACTTCCCGACAAACAGAAAATAGTAGAGGCGGAAATTAATAGCAGCCAGAATCATGAACACAATCACCACAATATCGATGACCGAGGAGTTCCAGTGACCGATACTCGCATTCTTCGTAGAAAAGCCTCCGGTACCGATCGTAGAAAAAGCGTGGCACACAGCATCAAAAACCGACATGCCTGCCAAATAAAGCAACAAAGCCGCTGCGAGAGTAAGAAAAATATAAATAGCCAAGAGGCGCTTGGCCGTTCCGCTGAATTTAGGATGGAGCTTTTCTTTGCTTGGCCCGGTGGATTCAGCGGAATAAATCTGCACACTCGAAAAACCGAAAATAGGCAATAAGGCCATGGAGATAACGATAATCCCCAAACCGCCAATCCAATGCGTCAAGCTGCGCCAAAACAGCATACCGTGAGGCATAAGCTCCACATCACGTACAATGGATGCTCCCGTGGTGGTAAAGCCCGAAATCGTCTCAAAAAAAGCATCGGTGAAGGATACGATATTGCCGCTCAACCAAAAAGGCAAAAGCCCAACAAGGGTAAAAAGCACCCAGGTAGAAGTAACCACCACCGAACCCTCGCGCTTGCCGATACCCGGAGCAGCTTCACGCCCCACAAAAATACCGAGGAAGCCCAAAACAAGGGCTACGGCTGCGGACAAAAGGAAATACAAACCATCCGGCTCACGGTAAAAAAAGGATACGAAGGCCGAAAGCAGCAGCAAAACACTCTCCACCAGCAGGAGACTTCCCTGCAGCCTCAATATCAATTTATAGTTAAATTCCTTTTTCATTTTTTCTCGAGAGGAGGACTTCCTCCGCTTTAATCCTCGTAGGTTTGGTACAGAAAATCGTTATACGGATAGCGCCGGACATGTATTTCTTTTACGGCTCGATAAAGGCGATCTTTCAGCTCGTCGATGTTTTTTTTCTCCTTTGCCGACAAAAAAACGCAATCGTCCTGCATCTTGGCCATCCAGGTTTTGCGCAGCTCTTCAAGGCTGATGTTTTCTCTCGTCCGAGGCGAAAGATCATCTTCCTCTTTAGGAGTATAGCTAAAAGCATCTATTTTATTAAAAAGCAGTATGACAGGCTTTTCAAGCGGGTCGATCTCTTTCAAGGTTTGAGCCACAACCTCCAGCTGCTCTTCGAAGTTGGGATGCGAAATATCGGCAACATGCAAGAGCAGATCGGCTTCACGCACTTCATCCAGAGTGGATTTGAAGGACTCCACCAAGTGATGAGGCAGCTTACGGATAAAACCCACCGTATCGGAAAGCAAAAAAGGTAAATTCCCTATTATGACCTTGCGGACAGTAGTATCCAGAGTTGCAAACAGCTTGTTCTCGGCAAAAACCTCCGATTTGCTCAACAAATTCATAAGGGTCGATTTCCCGACATTGGTATAACCCACCAAAGCCACCCGAACCATCTTGCCACGGTTTTCTCGCTGGGTAGCCATCTGCCGGTCGATATCCTTGAGTTTGGTTTTCAATAGGGCGATACGGTTAAGGATGATACGACGGTCGGTTTCTATCTGGGTCTCACCCGGTCCGCGCATACCAATCCCCCCTCGCTGCCGTTCAAGGTGAGTCCACAAACGGGTCAGGCGAGGCAGCATGTATTGATACTGAGCAAGCTCTACCTGCGTTTTGGCATGGGCCGTCTGGGCACGCTTGGCAAAAATATCGAGAATCAAATTGGTGCGATCTATAATTTTCACCTTCAACGCTCCTTCGATGTTGCGAAGTTGCTTAGGCGAGAGCTCGTCATCGAAAATAACCAGCCCGGCTCCCGATTCATCGAGGTAGTTTTTTATCTCGGTCAGTTTCCCGGGGCCAACAAAGGTCTTGGGATTGGCAAAATCCAGCCGCTGCAAAAATTTCTTTTCGGGCACTGCCCCTGCCGTCTCAGCCAGAAAAGCCAACTCGTCGAGGTATTCCCGGGCTTTATTTTCATTTTGAGAGGCGGTAATAAGCCCTACCAATACTGCCCGTTCTTGATCAATATTCCCTGTCTCTGTTTTCATCCTTATTCCGCATTGACACCGAAAGTTTCCCTGATCCGACAGCTGCGGAAAGGAAACGAATTCGATGCAAAACTAAAAATTCACACGACAAAAATAGATAAATTTACGGACAATCGACAATAAAAGAGCGGAAAAGAGAAGCAAAACCACCCGGGAAAAGACTCGAAATTCAACTCAAAAATTTTCACTACTTTTGTCGAAAAAATAAGATAAATTCATGGACATTATCAACCTTTCGGAGCAAAACTCCATCCTCAACCATTATTTAAAAGAAATCCGCTCGGTCGAATGGCAAAAAGACTCGATGCGCTTCCGCCGAAATCTCGAACGGATTGGTGAAATCATGGCTTATGAAATAAGTAAAACACTTGATTACCAAAGTGAAGAAGTAGAAACTCCTTTAGGTTTCTCAAGCATCCCACAAGTATCCGATCAAGTGGTTATCTCGACCATTCTACGTGCCGGCCTGCCTTTCCACAACGGCTTCCTCAACTACTTCGACCGGGCTGGAAACGCCTTTGTTTCAGCTTATCGCAAGTATAAAGATGCCCTGAAATTCGACATCTTCATCGAGTATATAGCCTCTCCGGATCTGAACGGAAAAACACTGATCATAAACGACCCGATGTTGGCTACCGGCAGCTCCATGGAGTTGACTTACGGCGCCCTGCTCACCAAAGGTAAACCGGCCAAGGTACATATCGCCACCATCATTGCCAGCCAACAGGCTGTCGACTACGTAGCCAAACACCTCCCTCAAGAAAACATAAGTCTTTGGGTCGCTGCCATCGACCCGGGACTGAACGACCATTCCTATATCGTCCCGGGACTTGGAGATGCGGGAGACCTCGCCTTCGGAGAGAAAGTGTGAAAAACACAAAAAAGGAAGAAGGATTTTTGCCGAAGTGAAAAAATTCCTATTTTTGTCGGACTAACTAATTTTTTACTAACTAAATACAAATAAAATGGCTCATGTAATTATTGACGATTGCATTGCATGTGGGACCTGCATCGACGAATGTCCGGTTGAAGCAATCTCCGAAGGTGATATTTACGTTATTGACCCGGAGGCCTGTACCGATTGCGGAAGTTGTGCGGAAGTATGTCCCTCGGATGCGATTCATCCGGCGTAAAGAACGCTATTCGGAAAAAACGGAAAAAATAATTCTTTCCGGTAATCATGGAGAGACCTGGACAAGAAATTGCTCGGGTCTTTCTTCTAATATAAAGAGCCTTAACAACAAAAGACAACTGTCCTTGCGGGGCCGAAAAACATAAAAACACAGACTTATGGACACGATCACCTATCTCATCACCCAAGACAGCAAGCTATTTTTATGGCTCAACGGGATGCACACGCCATTTTTCGATCAGGTAATGTTCCTATTCAGCGAAAAACTCATTTGGATCCCCCTCTACCTGTCCATAATGTACGTCATAATCCGCCGCTGGAAGAAAGAAGCATTCTGGATCATTCCCGCGCTGGCATTGGCTATAGTATTCGCCGACCAGATATCTTCCGGCCTGCTTAAGGAATGGATACAGCGCCCACGACCTTCCAACGAAAAAGTATTGGAGGGCTTGGTGCACATCGTACACTACAAGGGTGGCGGCTACAGCTTTGTTTCCTCACACGCGGCCAATACCATAGCCCTTGCACTTTTCACGTCCTTGCTTTTCAAGCACAAATTTTACACCTGGCTTATCTTTATCTGGGCTGCATTCAACTGCTACTCGCGCATTTATCTGGGCGTACATTATCCCTTGGACATTATCGGAGGCGTTATCGTTGGCTGTTTTTCGGCTCTTATTCCTTATGTCCTCCTCCTTTTTGTGCGCCAGCCTATTGCCGTATCGCTCCAGCGCGAGACAAGACCGGCCATAAAAAGACTGGGAATATATCCTGCCCTGGTTTTTCTTCTGACTGTCCTTGGAATTCTGATTTACAGCGCCTGCGCATAGCCACATAGCTGTATAGCTCATTAACAAGAGTTCAAAATATACGAGATTATTTTTCAAGATGAGAATCAATATAATAAACCGTTCCAAGCATCCTCTACCCGAGTATGCGACCCCGCTTTCGGCAGGCATGGATCTGCGTGCCAACATCGAAGAGAAGCGTGTACTCAAACCGATGCAACGCTGTCTGATACCAACCGGCCTGTTTATCGAGCTACCTCCCGGATACGAAGCGCAAATACGTCCTCGAAGCGGATTGGCGCTAAAACACGGCATCAGTGTTTTGAACAGCCCCGGAACCATAGATGCCGACTATCGCGGCGAAATCGGAATCATACTCATCAACCTGTCGAACGACGACTTTATCATCGAGGACGGCGAACGCATTTGCCAGATGGTAATAGCCCGGCACGAACAGGCGGAATGGGTCGAAGTCGAACAAATCGATCAAACCCAACGGGGCAGCGGTGGCTTCGGACATACAGGCCTATGATAGACCTAAAGGTAGAGATACACGATAAGTTCTCCTTCGAGATGAAGACCTCTTTCATCGCATCGCCACAGGAGCGTGCAAGAGAAGGAAACGAGTTTGGCATAAGTACGTGGCTCTTTTTGCCCAACAGCCTCGACATAAACCGGGTCACTTACAGCAAAAAGCAATTCTACCGCGACACCCGCTCAAACGTACGCCTTGTCACCCCGGTTTTCTCGCTGGAGAGCATTTGTGCTAAAGACAACAGCCCCTTCACAAAGCTCCGCGACAGCCTCGAGGCCCTTGCCCGGCAGGCTCACGACGGCCTCCTGCTTGATGATTTCAGCTTCCAGATACGCATGTTTGCTTCTATCTTTAAAAGCGCCACGCGTGACAAAGCCACCTCGCTGATGGAAGTCAAACTAAGCCGGCAGGAGCTCTGCAAAGAGACAGGTAGCTTCCTGGCCACCTGCGAAGACATAAAAAAGCAGTACCGATCCCTCTGGCCCCGGCTCATCGAAAACAAAGAGCTCCCCAAAGATGCAGCCGAGCACTTCTCCTTCGGGGATATGTTCATCGGGAATACCACCGAACAATACGGCTACAAACTCATGCGCAGCTTCGAGACGACACCTGCCTACGAAGACCTGAAACCGCAGCTCTATCGCTTTGTAAAAGACGAAGAGAATTACAAGAAAGCACAGGCTTATTCCACCCTCGATCGCGAAGACTCCACAAACAACTACCTCGTGGTGATGCGGCGCAATATCTTGAAAAAATTCATTGAAAGTGATCTATTTCTCGACACCAAGAAGTCGAAGGACGGAGCCTGGGCCGAGCAGCTGGGTTATGCCGTGGCAGCCTCATTATCCATGATTTTTGCCACCATCATCGCCTTCAGTGCACAGCACTATTACGGCAACTTCACCCTACCTCTATTTATTGCCCTGGTAATTAGCTATGCTTTCAAAGACCGCATCAAAGAAACCATGCGCTACTACCTCAGCTCGCAGCTCGGCAAGAAATACTTCGACGCTAAACGCAAACTCGAAATACAAAAACAGGAAATCGGCTGGACGAAAGAAAGCTTCGACTTTGTATCCGAATCCAAGATACCCGAGAAAGTAATGGGTCTCCGGAAACGCACACCGCTTGTAGAAGCCGAAAACAAAGTCTTTCACGAGAAAATAATCCTCCACCGCAAACTCGTCAACCTGTTCTACGAGCAAATAGATGGCTATAAAGGCTATCCTTTTGTCGGTGTCAACGACATCACACGCTACAACCTCGTCAACTTCATCCGCAAAATGGACAATGCCTTCGTTCCCTTGCACATCCCTCACCCCCAACACGGATACGAAGCCTTTCAAGGCGAACGCGTCTATGCCCTCCACCTCATCATACGCTGCGAGAGCCGCAGCAACATCCACTACCGTAAATTCCGCATACTCCTCAATCGCGAAGGCATCAAAGAAATACGGGAGATAGAAGAAAACCAACAAAAAAACCCCTGACACGGCAAACAAGTGTCAAGGGCCTTTTCTCAGACGGAATTGCTAACTAAGTATATATAGACTTCCGTTGCGATGATGCATCAGCAAAAGTAT
>BDEJ01000061.1 GCA_001653155.1 Porphyromonadaceae bacterium H1 | reverse complement strand
GGGTTGACGCATTAAAATTGTATTGTGATTAGTTGTTGTGGCTTCATTCGAGCCAGTTTCTTTTGAATACGAGGGATTGAAGACTTCATATTCGTTTTTAGTCGCTCTATAATGAGTAAATTGATCTTTTGAATGATATCCATAATCTGCGCCACATTCCTCGTTCTCTTGTGAGAGGCATCGTGTCCGAAATAGACATCCAAACAGTGGTGTAACTTATTCTCTATCGCCCAATGCCCACGAATAGCCTGTTTCAATGAAGAAAGATCTGTTAATGACGAAATGTAGTAGGCCACTTCTTCGCTCGTTTTGTCGCTCTTTTTATCCCTTCGTTTGCGTACAACTTTGTGTATCGACCTCAAGCCTTTCCAGCGAGTTAATACCTCGTTGGCTTCTATCTCCAAGGGATTGAGAATACTTTCATAGCGACGTGTTTCTATGCGTCCGTGAGATAGTTCCGTCTGCTCGTCAAGGAGGATATGTTTCTGAAAAAGGGGGCAGAAATAGCCTTCTATCTCTTGCAGACTCAAACTTTGATTCGCCTTAACACACAA
Source organism: Porphyromonadaceae bacterium H1 (assembly GCA_001653155.1). Lineage (GTDB taxonomy): Bacteria > Bacteroidota > Bacteroidia > Bacteroidales > Paludibacteraceae > H1. Next base: position 309 of record BDEJ01000061.1, on the reverse strand, counting down.
TACATAGTCTCCGCCCTTATCGATGATTTGTTCGGCAATGGCAGTTTGTGTGCCTATGGCATCAATGGAGACAACAGTCCCGTTCAAGTCCAGCAAATCAAGAAGTTGATGTATAGCCGGTATTTCGTTTGTTTTTCGGTCGATGTAGAGTTGGGCAAGACTGCACATATCTTGTGGTGAAAAGGCAGAGACGACATGGGATTGGGTATCGAAAGAGAGTTTCTTCACTCCCCGCATTGTCTTGCCATCAATGCAAATATGTTTACCCGAAGTGGCCGAGATAAAGCCTTCAATCCATCGCTTATAAGC
>BDEJ01000060.1 GCA_001653155.1 Porphyromonadaceae bacterium H1 | reverse complement strand
CACCGAACGTCAAGAGTGGCGCTGTTTCAAAAAAGCTAATTTATTATCAATCAATTAAACAACCCTGTAAATCTACAAGAATATGAATACGCATAACATCACCCTATCGAACGAGACTGCTGAAATTATTTCCGCCATTCGTGCAACCAGTGCCAATTTTGACAATATACGTCAATTGTTGAACAAGCATTACCCCGAGAGTGTCGCAGACAAATTACTTGAACCGATGTCGGCGGGTTTAACCCCCGTGTATGATGCTCTACGTGATTTGCTTGATATGATTATGTTTGAAAACATCTATTCATTGAAAGAAGCCATTTAATGCCGATGCAACCGCCCGCCGGCAAACAATTTACAGTCTGTCGGTGGGCATTCGACGCAAAATAAAAACATCTGTAAAAAATATAATTCAAAAACTTGCATATAAGCATACAATTATATACCTTTGTGTCGTTGAATCAGTAATAAAAAAAATGAAATACAGTGAATTTCTAAAATTGGCAAAGAAAAACGGCTGGCGATTTCTTCGGCAGGGAAAAGGCAGCCACGAAATTTGGGAGAAAGACGGCAAAACAGTAGCTATCCCAAATCACGGAACAAAAGAGATACCTGTAGGATTAGAAAGAAGTCTAAAAAAAGAAATGGGATTTTAGAAAATTCCACTTCAAAAGAAATAGAAACAATGAAAACGATACAGATAGTAATAGAAAAAAGCTCCGATTCATACGGAGCATATGCGGAAAATGTACAAGGCATTTATGGTGCTGGAGATACTGTTCACGAATGCAAACAATCCATCTTGGATGCTATAGAAACGGTAAAATCCTTTGATGATGCCCAAATACCCAATGCGCTAAAAGGCGAATACAAACTATCCTATAAATTTGACACAGAAAGTCTTTTGCAATACTACAAAGGCATCTTATCAAATCCAGCTATTGAGCGTATTACCGGAATCAATCAAAAATTGATACATCAATATTCTACGGGATTGAAAAAGCCAAGAGCTCAGCAGCGAAAGAAAATAGAAGAAGGTTTGCACCATCTCGGCAAGGAGCTACTTGCAATAGAACTATAAGATTACTGATTCAACACCTGCTATTCTTTTTCTATTGCGCCGCCCTTGAAATAGAGGGCGGCTTTCACATCACCACTCCATATAAAATTACAATTCAAAAACTTGTACGCTTTATAAGCGTTTTCACATCTTTCTTTATTTCTTCTGTATTGTCTAAAATGCGCTTATTTGTCAAAATCAATGTGTCTATTTTTATTTCTGTTTTGACAATTATTTTTTCTACTGTATCTATCTTTGCCGGGAGATGCTGTAAACTATCGAGCTTTGCGTTTGCTTCAATGAGCTCTGCGCGTTGCAAGTCTATTTTAGCATGCAGCTCATTGTTCTTCGTTTTGTTAGTATAGTGCACACCTGTGAGGGCTCCGCCCCCGAAGCTCACAATCGCAATGATGATACCTATTAATAAATCCATCTTCATAATTTTACTTGAGAGATGCAAATATACTTATTATATCATCTCAATAAAGTGTTTTTAGGATAAGTCACTTGTACAACAAAAAAGCCCGATATTATTCGGGCCTTAATTAATTGATTGTAAAATCAATGTTAGATTTTATAGCATATCGTTTTAAATCATTTTTATACCTGCCAAGGGAAATAGAAGGGTGTATTTTCTGTTCTTTTGAAAACTTTATAATCGCATCATCTATTACTCGTCTGTTGTATATCACAATAGACCGCATCAGCTTATTCCATTCTACATTGTTTATCAAGTAACCCTGTGCCAGATTATTAGCCTCTAGTTCTAAATCGGTTTCCTCATTAATGTCTGTATTGATTAGATATCGGCCTTCTCCTTTGCTGTGATGCCTATACACATGAGCTATCTCGTGCATAAGACTAAACGCCAAATTGTCAAGTCTGTTATATCGTAAAGATAACACAATCGTAGGATTGTCCCCATCCCAAAATGATATACCATCTACCGGTGTCTTATCAAATTTGGACAGGATGAAAAACTTGATACCATATTCGTTCAATAAGCTCTCTAAACGAGATATTGTATTTGTGTTCTCATACAATAAAGCATTCACTTTTCTCACAAGCTCCTGCTCGGTTTCCTTTGAAAATTTGGTGTTTATTGTGTTTTTCCCAGATAACCACTTCGCTAAATATCTCCAACCAAATAGATTCATTTCATCAACTTGTGAATTGAATGATTTCCGATAAAGCACAGTAAGCCTTTGAGCGGAGTAGTTTTCCACAAGTTCTTCAATGTCTGAAAATTGGAATATATCTTTCAACACAACAATACTATCCGATATATCATCATTGATATATCCCAATTTTTTAAATATCTTTATTGGAATGTATTGGGAAATAATCGTCCAAAGTTCGATATTCTTTTTTGTTTCAACTATTTTTTTGTTGATGTTTGCCTTGTCAATATTGTATTGATTTTGAGCGTTCAACCAGTAGGTGGCTGGGATTTCTAAGGCATACTCTAATAATAGGGCTATCTCAGCATTTATAGAGCGCTTCCCTTTTATAATATCGTTTAAAACAGGCGCAGGCAAACTAATTAAACTTGATAGTTCTTTTTGCTTCATATTTCGAGCTATCAGCTCATCCTTAATTATCTCTCCAGGATGGGTTGCAATGTAGGGTATCATGTTGGTATTTTTTGTTTATTGTTTTCCTAATTGTCAATCTCCATAGTGCTTCGTTATCTTCTCTAATCCCACTGTGGATATTAATAGTGTCTCGTTGTCTTTGTAGCTTGTAAAATGTAGTCGATATTGCTCATTAATCCATACAACTTCACAGCCTCGCATATCCCCCACTTTCTTTTCATAATGAAGACTTTTTTGCAGATATAGACTCTCTATTCTCTCAGCATACCTTATTTTATTTACCGTCCTAACATACTGCTTAATTACACTCGAGGGGAGCTTGGAATACGGCTTGCGCTTCGTTCTTCCAAGCTCAAACAGCTCTTTTAGTGCGGGGTCTTCAAATAAAATCTTCATCAATTGATAACTTTACGCCACAAAAGTAGTAATATTTTCCTCATCGAGCTAATTTTTTAACATTATATTTATTATCATTTTTGATAATAAAAAAGAATGGTTCTGCCCGAACCTTTATACACATAATATCAATTAGTAGTATCAATACAGCCACACCACACTCTGAGGATGCCTCGTGCTGTCGTCAACGTGAACAAATGATTTATCTATCCCGATGCGGGTAAAACCGGCTTTGATGGCTGCTTGCACTATCTTAAAACGATTCTCGCTTGTGCTGCACCGAATATCTACAGCCTGCCCGAGCGTGTGCGCTCCGGTTCCGCTCCGGCCTTTGCTCCGGTCGTGTTCCGGCGAACGAAATGCAGAATTAATCACAAGAGGGATACCTGCTAAATCGCGCAAGGTGTCTAATCTGTTCATCGTGCTTTGTTTCATGTCTTGCAACGAACAAGACGGAGTACAAGCGTTAAACTCCTTTTCCTTGAAATGTCTGCTTGTTATCATAATTCATCTTTTTTTAATTCGGGCAACACATACTGAATGTTGATTGCCGCCTCGTTAATTTCACTTTTAATGTAATCTATATTTACGTTTGTCAATTCTGTTGTAAAATCGAGAAATATACTTCCTATCCAGCGTTTACCGTCATCCGACAGCGATTTTATCATTATCGACTTCGTTCCATGCATCATGGCGTAAGCCTTTGCTCGCTTGTCGCTCATGTCTGTTTCTACAGATTTGTAAAAGATGAAATCGCGAGTGGATATATCACCGATGAAGCCGGCGAAATTGGACATCGGCAGGTTGTGTATTACCTCTTTCATGCCGGCAATACCGTTCCGTTTTACCTCCAGCGAAATGGAAATGAACATCGAATTTACAAGCGGATGTGGCTGTAGGATATACACTCTGTCGGCTTTCAGGTAATGAAGTAACTCCCATAGTTCGCCGTATATCCGTGCGATGTGCGACGAACGTTCGGCGTTCTTATCCTCTTCCTCTTTCTTCCATTTTTCGATTTTCAAATCTGTAAGTTTATTTTTCGCATATTGATTATACGCAAAATAAGCCGCCACAATAGTCCCTACAGCACTCACAAGAGTAGGTATCCAGTTCAAATCCATTTTTATTTGCTCTTCAATTAAATTTATACTATCTTTACACTAAAATTATTAACTAATTATATTTTTACCATTATGAAAAAACTACTTCTTTTTTTAGCAGCTGCTTCGCTGCTGGCTTGTAAGCCGCAAAACGCACCCGAAGAACCGAAAAAGCCTATCGGGAAGCTCGACCCAAACGCTACGATAACCATACGCCCCGCCAAAGGGGTGCAGATACGGAAGCAAAGCTTTGGTGTGCAGACTCGTTCCAAAGCCACCGGACTTACGGCACTGGAGGTGGTGCAACAGGCGACATCCATACATTATCAATCGCATTATGCCGACAACCGGTACCATGAAGAGCTGGTTAGTCTCAGACGAGGTTTTCGCGAGGATATGAAAGATTTTACCACCCCTGCGCTGAAAATGCTTAGCCTTGATGTAATAACCTACGATGGAAAATATTTTCGCGATTTGACTTATTCAAAAAATGTGTATATCGTCAAGGTTACGGATGGGCATAAGGTAGATACGATTGCCTGCATTCCTGATGAGGTAATCAATGCGGCGCGTCCGCTAATCGAAGCCGCTTATAACGACAGCAATTACACCGAAGTGTACCGGCTGTTCGACGAAGCATTTACCTTCCGGCCGTTGTAGTTTTATCAAAGAACGTATTTGAAAGCCCCGATTGACTTCGGGGCTTTTTTATTGCATTAGTTTCTGCCGATAACCACGTAATCGAAACCACCCGAACCGTAAACCACAAAATGGGTTGCCGTTTTTGCTCCTACCCGGAACGTTACATTATTATTCGGGGTTATTTGAATTACATACTGATTATGGCTTAGCCCGGCGAGTGGCACTCGAAACCCTCCCGATATAGGCTCGGCACTATTCTGGCTTGACTTTGCACCCCACACATTGTATTGCGCTCCATTGCCCGACACACTCCCCGCGGCGAGGACTCCGGGTATATCCATATTAAACCCGCTGTTTGTCATCTCTACCATGAACTTAGACCCAAAGGCGGACAGAAATATTCCGTTTCGAGCTATCGCAAGTATCGAAATCGAGTTGTTATAGGAGGCATTCGGGGTGCTTATTTCGTTCACTGAGGCCGACACGGAAGCCGCCCCTCCCTCTATGTCATATCCAACATCGCTAAGCAATTGCACGCTATTCATTGTATTGGGCAGGGTTATACTGATCGATTTATCGACGGGGAAAGAGGAGATTGCCGAAATATTATAATCCGGGTGGCTGCCTCCCTGAAGTGTCGCCATAGTCCTATGGGCCACTAATGAATATACCGCCGCCCCATTCACAAGCACGTATACACTTGCTTTAGGATAAACGCGAGGTTCTGAGGCAACGACATGCATTGAGGCTTGAAAGCGCCTGGCCACAGTTCCTTTCATTTTTATGACATAGGTACCTCTCGGAAGGGAAACACTCGTTCCCCTTGTAAGATTTCCCGTTTGGCTTGATGAATTTACAATGTCCGAAAGAGGGAGGTTTTTAATAACACTCATTGAGCTCTCACCAATCATGAACATGCCGTCTTGGTTGTATTCGACGCCCCCCAATTTGCCCGTTTTATCGCTATTTGCCACAAAACTCCCTCCGGCAAGAATGGCGGTTCCGTCGTGTTTCAGCTCTATGCTTTTCGTCTCCTGATCCGTGCCGAAATTTTCGACTCCGGCCGCAAAAGCGCTTGGGTTGTTATCCATTCCGCTGATGTATGTTTTAACTTTACCGTCGACACTGCGTGCACCAATAACACTCGACAGGAGCAGTCCACCGGCAATATCCGTAGCTCCTTTCTGTATCGCATCGGTGAGGTACTTAACCGAGGGTGGGGCGTCCTCGGGATGCGGTCGGTAAGCGTGTGCTTTGTTGCCTTTTTCGAGCATTACGTCTTTTACGTCGAAGAAGGATCCCGCCCCCCGTGCGCAGAGGTATATACGTACTCTGCTGTTTGCTCCTGAGTTAAAATGAACAACAACATCCGATGCAGAATCGACAGCGTATTGACTTATTATACCCCACCAAGTACTGTTCTCGCTCCCCACGCCGACGCGCGCGAGCTCCGTTTCGTCGCTTTTGAAACTAAGCGTATAGTCCGTATTGCGTTCCACGACAACGTCCTGATAAATACCGTAGTGTCCGCCGCCCCCCGTAACATTTATCCTAAAAAATCCGTCCTCAAAGCGGGTAACGGTTACGTTATTCTCCTTATCCCACGCATCGAGCGAGGAGGAATTTTTAAGCATGTTTTTTAGCCCGTCGAGGGTGGATACCGCGCTGTCGATCCCCTCCTCTATGTTTTTCATACTTCCGTCTGTGGCCCGGAAGCGTATGTTCCCGCCGATTTCGTTTCGGGTCAGGTCGAAATAGGTGTTGCCGTCTGAAGAGACAATCCGGTCTGTTGTTATACGCCCCGGAAGTATCTCGGTAAAACCGTACAGCTGTGTAAAAGAGCGGTCGCCGTTATTTTCGCTGTTTAAAATACCTACTAAGAAGAAATAATACCCGGGCTTGTCGTCACTATCCATCTTGATGGGGGTTTCAGACAACATCAATGACCCCGAATCACTTGTTTTATCACAGGCAGCATACAGGTAATAGGCCGTCGAAGCATCCTCCAACACATCCGATGAAAATTGGTGAATAAGCCAATATCTATATGTGTTTGAATCGTGATTTGTCGATATATTCTTTATACCGAGTGTCATGTGTTGCAAATAAGAATCCCTCGAAGAATGCAACTGCTTAGAAAACTTGTTGTAATTAAATGTAACGATAACCGGTTCGGGGTACACATTACTATCGACGAAACGGAATTGAAGACTCTCATCCCCTACAAGAGCTTGCATTGTGTTAATCGTTATCGGATTAATGCCTTTCGAGAAATTAAGAATTGAAGATGAGAGCATGTCCATTGTTTCCCGGACATCGCGCCAACGTCTTTCACTATATTGCTCGATAGACCTTGTTTTGCGTTTTAGCTCCTTTTTTACCTCTTCTTTGTTTTCTTCTGCTTTCTTTTCAATGGCTGCTAAGCGAGAATAGCGAGGGCTACCTCCAATAGTATAAGTTGCCTCGAAGTGATTCGATAGGTTCTTTTCATATGCCCTTATCCGGGAATGAATGCCATTTTCTCCAAGTACATCTCCCTTTAGCCACACCTTTTGACCAAGCGAGAAATCAAGCCCACGCTCAGCGCAATAGATAGAACGTGTGCGAACTGTCCAAACGCTTTCAGAACCGAGCTTATCCATAAAGCTGCGAGCGGCTTGTTCCAGCTCCATCTCGGCTTCGGGTATAATATGTGGCATCGCCCCCTCGGGATTGAAGTTAAAGAAAAAGAACTCATCTCCGATTCTCGGACACAGGGTTTCATTCGGGACATAGTTCTCATCCTGCGTGTGCCGGATTTCATATGTATTCGGAGAATCTTTTACGATAACCTCGAACTCACGGCCAGCCAAAAAACCAGTATTAAATGCAATCATCAAAGGCATCCCCGGCATAATGTTGCTTTCTCCTATATAGAAAGGAGAATCACCCTGGATAACAAAAGCCACTGTATCTTGTGTCGTAGAACCGTCTCCGGAATAAGTAACTTTACTTACGCTACTTATTTTGTTTTTTTGACGAGGATATATATCCTCGAATATATGCACCTCTTCTACAATTTTATGATTCGGCAAATTAGGGAATAAATCCACATATCCCCCTGTATAAGGGGGTATTCTAAGCCTACGTTCGGCAATATTATCTACAGCTCCCGAATAAGAGCGATATGTAAATGGTATATTCCGGGTAGAACCGAAAGGGTACAGCCGAGTAACAGGACGGTCACCGGATAAATTCAAGTCAATAGAATCTAACTCATAATCATATCTAAGCTCGACCTCTGTATTTATCTCAAATGTGGCAATGTTTATAGTATCTGCATCTATCCACCACTCACATTGATAAGCGCTTGCTATTGTGTTTAGGGCTGAAAATATGTCCAGATTTTGAAAATGCAACTCCTTTACTTCACTCGGACAGAGACCCGGCACAAAACCGCCTCCTATAGCATTGTTGATGTTGTTTATTACTATCTCGAGGAACTTATCACCCGGTGCAGTTAAATGAAAATCAAGCTCATCCATCCCTTGATTGGAATATTTTAACTTGAAGTCCTTAAAACGCTCGGTTTCATCATAGAATGTAAGATTATACTTAAATCCTCCTGTACTTCTATTAACAACAGGAGAGTAATCCCGATTCAGATAAAACTTCTTTTCCGAATATACAATGTAATCGCCTTTTTCAAGATATAGAATATCGGATAGCTCAAAGTCAATAGTAATACAGTGCTCTACCATTATCTCTCTGCGTTCTGTAGCTCTATCAGAAACAGGGACATCGGATATGGATATGTTATCTCTAAATATTTTCATGATTAATCAATAGCTCTATTTTTAGGATTTGCCTCTTGAAATTTAATTGTCACCTTGGCTATTTTAAGGTTTGACTGCATAAAACTTGTATTTGCTTCGTATATGAGCCTGTAGGTAGCATTTAAATCGGGTACTTTTAAAAGCACTAACCCCTTTTTCAGTTCCGAGAAGAAAGCTTTTAATCGGGTTACAAGAGACACCGAAGAGTTTACAAAACAAAATGTCAGAGTAATGTTTCTGGCCGACACCCGGGGATTTTTAATTAACACCTGAACACCGTCCACAGCCCGACTCTCGTTTGTCGTGTATGGCTTCATAGTCTCTCCTCCCAAAAGATTAGCATATCCGTTCTCGTCAAGTACGACACCCCACGTTTCGTAAGCATCATACCCATTTATAAATAAATTCCCATTCATAACAATATTACTCCTGTCCCATCGTTTGTCACTTTCGCTCCATCCCCTTCAATACGCACAACAGCGTAATTTTCCAAGTGTATATCTGCCTTTGCTCCGTGCATGAGTATTACTTTATAACTCCTTTCTGTGCCGGAGAAACTTAATACAGCATTAGAATTAATAAGGGCTACATCTCGGTTCGATACATATATATCCTGTTTATCGACATAGACACCATATTTTTCTGCAAATTCAAAGTCTCTGAATGTTTCTAAGGGAGGAAAGTTGTTTCCCAAACAAAACTCGACACCTTGCGGAGAAAAAAACAGATGAGCCAATTTTCGCTCATTGTCAGCATGCAAAGAATTGGAACAAGCCCCTAATTCGATGGCTTTATTTATTACTTCGTACATTATAGCCTGTTTGTATTATTAATGAGAACATCTAACTTTGTGTTAGTGTCTCGTATTAATTTCGTGTTTTTATTAATCTCGTTTAGTTCACTCCAAGCATCTATCGCAAGTGTTCGCATCTCCGCAATATCAGTTGATAGCTTCGGGAGGTTCAGCGTTATAGTAGAGTTAAGAGCCTTAAGAATACCGGTATTCTCAATACAGGCAGTATGTATCCCGGTCAAACGGCCGTCAATTGCAGCGGCTTGGTCTTGAGTTATCTTTTCATATGCTCCATAAGATGCTGCGCCTTGTTTCTCTCCGCTCTTGTCTGATATGTATTTCCCAAGACCACTCCGCTCCAATTCCTCTCCTGCGGAATTAACCATAGCCTCAGCTTGAGCAATAAGATTTTCTTCGTATGTAGTGATAATCCCATCAGACATAGCAGATTTAATTGTGTTGTAAAGTTCGGAAACCGAATCCTTCAATTTACTTTTAGATAATTCAACGACTGCAGATTTAATCATCTTTTTGACAACATCTTTCACCGCATTGGCTCTATCTTCTCCAGCTGCCCATGCGTTTACATAAGCATCTGCGAATTCATCGATAGCGCTTTTCACGCTTTTACCCATGATAGCTTCCGCAGCAGTTTCTCCCAGTTTTTTGATGTCGTCATTTATAACATCAAGCTTGTTCTCATACTCTTTAATTTTCTTGTCATCCTTATTTTTTTTGCTTTTTTCGGCTTCAATATTTGCTTTTATAAGCTCAGCTTGCCGCTCTTTCATCCTCTTGAGTTGCTCAACATGTTGTACCTTGTCGGAAGCATATACATCATCAATAGACTTTTCAAGCTTTTTGTAAGCTTTGTCTAACTGCTCAAGCTCGGCTTTGTTTGCTTTTATAGCCTTGTTCGCATCGCGAGTTTTTGTGTCAAACACTTTTACTGAAGATGTTAGTAGCTTTATGGAGCCGGCTATAATATCAGCAGGGTTGTTTGTTGCAAAGATTCCAGCTGCTAACTGTGCAGCACCGGATGTCATTTCTACAATACCATTAGTAAGTTCCTCCGTCTCTTCGTCCATTTCAATCCCTAAGGATTTAAGCCCATCTTTCAACTGATGAAACATGCCCTCAACCATTTGAACAATAGCCCCTGCAGAGGCAACAATACCTTTAGCAGCATCTTTCTTGGCCGCTTCATCTGATTCCTTGTTATATTTCTTTATAGAATCAGCTAAGGCCTCGAATGGGTTCTTTGAAGCTATCTGTTTATCTACTTCTTTAAAACCATCATTTATTTCTTTCATGATTGCAGGGTCAAGTTTCATATCCTTGACCTTGTCTTTTATAATATCCCTAAGACGCTTCAGCTCTCTGACGCTCAATCTTTCGAGGTTTCCAAATAACTGTACCCACTCATCAGATTTTTTCAGAAAATCAACATCCAATGCCCCGACGGCCTCTTGATGTCCCTTTTCTATGGCCTTTGAAAGCTTCCCGCCATTGTGTTTTGCGTCGTATTCGAGTTTTTCCTGCCATACAGCATTTAATTCGTCAAGTTCAGACTGATAATCTCGTACTCCTTCAAGGATTTGCTCTGTCTGAGCTTTGATTTCGGCTTTGTCGATTTTTGGAACAAGCTCATCATATTGTTTTTTCGTAATGCTACCGCCCTCAAGCATTTTATTCACAGCCTTGCGCATCTCTGCATAAGTATTCTTTATTGCTGCCTGTTTGCGTTTCTCCGAATTTTCAACAACACCTGCTACTTTTTCATTTATCTCTTCCAGACTTTTAAGCGCAGCCTCTTCTGCTTTTAGATTTTCTATTTTTAGTTTTGATTCTGCATCTTTCGACATGTCGGCAAAGGCGCTCGTCTCCTCTTCTGTCAGTGAAGTAATAGTAGGCTTGAATTTTCCTTTACCGCCTTTGCTCTCCCAGATGGAGCGTTCATGCTCTTGCTTGGCAGCGAGCAAATCTTCAGCTTGACGTTTCAGCTGCTCCTTCTCTTTTTCGTAGTTCAGTTCATTTTGTGCCAATATTTTTACAAGACCCTCGTTTTTAGCATCAATTTCAGATTGCGCTTTTTGAAGTTCGAGGTCTTTTGCGGCTCGCTCGGCTTCTCTTTTCTGTTTTTCGAGTTGGGAAGTATAGTCTGTCTTTTTTGATGGAGAACTTATGTTTCCCCCCAAATCCTTATAAGCTTTCTCTTTGGCTTCAAGTATATTCTTTTGTTCAAGATATTCACGCTTTGTGCCCTCTTTCTTTATCCGAGCAAGCTCTTTTTTCGCCTCTTCGTATTCTCTTTTTGCTTGTTTTTTTGCATCGGAGTATGACTGCTCCGGTTTAGATTCAAGCGAAGCAATATTATTTCTTATCTGGCTAATCTGAGAATTAAGACTGTTTAGCTTCAAAATGTTTTGCTGCGTTTGCCAATCAAAACCCTCCCATTCTGTATTTATTTCCAGAAGTCCGTCTTTTACATTAAGTAAAGATGTTTTTGTGAGTTTTGTACTGTCGGCTATTCTCGCATTTTCAGGAACTTGCTTTTCTAATTCTTGATACTGTCCTTTTAACAGCTCTAATTGTTCTTTATAGTAAATCTTCTTTTCTTTATCGGATTTACTTTCAAATTCAGCTATTCGGGCCAGCTCTTCTCGTTTGACTTTCTCTTCTTTCTTCAAACGCAATAGCTCTTGTGCCTCCGAAAGTTGCTTTGATAAATACAATGCCATTCCGCTATTATTCGGAGTGTTATAGGTAGCCTCAATTTGAGCCTTTATCGCTGTTACTCTTTTCTCAGCATCTGCAAGAGATTTATTGAAATCCTGTAGCTCCTTCTCGTCAACAGCTTTGTTAATGAGCTTATCTCTTTCGCCGCTGCTCATATTCTTGAACTCAGAGAAAGAAATATTTTTAAATGACTCAGGCATCTCTTTTTTTAACTCCTGCCATGCTGCCACCTGCTGATAGATCGTGCTCGTTTCGTCGGTTATTACAGAAATAAGTTGATTGGTTTTCGATATAAGATTATCTTTCTTCTCACGGGCTTTCTCTAATGATTCATTATGAAGACGCTGAGCTTTCTCAACGGAACTCTCAGCGGTAATAAGACGATAAATGCCATACACAAGACCAGCTACAGCGGCAGCAGCAAGAACATAAGGGTTACTCATAATAACTTTATTTAGGGTCTTTTGTACCCCTATCAGTCGAATCTTGGCAATGGTCAATAAATTGGTATGCGCCTGCTGAATAGCTTCAGCAGTAGTGATTTTTATTGATTGAGCAGCATATGCTTGTTTTACAAGAACAGCTTCTCTCATTACAGCCATATTCATTCGTTGGAATGCGGCAACAGCCATTAAAGCCGCTTTGTAGCTTCCATAAGCAACAACCAAACCTCCTATTTCACGGCCTATTTTCTTATAATTATCCACCAGATAATTAGCGCCCTCAATTCCTGCACTGATAGCCCCCTCTGACTTCTGCCCCATCTCGTTGAGCATTACATTAAAGGAGTCTTTCAGGTTAGATATTTGACCGGTAATCGATTTTGATTGTTTCTCCATTAAGTTGGCAAACTTGCCATCCGCCATGCTCATGATAGCTTCATTGAACTCTTTCGCTCCAACTCTACCAGAAGAAACGAGCTCCCCGACTTCTTTTTTTGCAACTCCGAATTGCTTAGCCAATTCCTCTGCAATAGGGATACCTCTCCCCATGAACTGCCTAAGGTCTTGAGTAAACATGCGACCTTGGACCATCGTAGTGCCATAGAGATAGACGAGGTCATTAAGAGGTATAGACAGTCCCGCCGCTATATCCCCAAGTTTTGTCAGTGTTTGATTTACATTATCGGCTGATATACCATATGCAAGAAGCTGCTTTGCTCCCTCTGTTACTCCCTTTAAATCAAAAGGAGTAATTGCGGCCGTCTTAACAAGTTGAGACATTAAAGCATCTGCCTTTTGCTTGCTTCCAAGCATCGTCTCAAATGCAATCTCTAATTGTTGAAACTCTCCACGCACTCGAGCAATATCTCTGACAAACTGAGTCGCTTTTGAGAAAGTAAATGTTATGCTAGTCTCAGCTCCGATTTTTTTAAAAAAACCATCTATTCTACTTCCCTCGTTTTCAACAGAATCTCCAATCTGCTTAAATGAGTTTTTCACAGACTGAACATCAATTTTCGGTAATAGTCCTCTGTGAGAATGTAACTGCTTTCTTCCAATTCCATCTAACAATCGCTCAGCCTCTAAAGCTTCTTTTCGGAGCTTATCTAAATCTAACCCTGTCTTAAACCAATTTGCCATTTATTACCTCCTTATTACTTCTTCTGTGAAATTACCGGGAATATTTGCATCTTTTGAACTATCAAAACGTGTATTGTCCTTTTTGTCCAAGTCGTAACTCGGGAGCGCTGAGCTGTACATCATTACATTAGCATAGCTCATGTTCAATACATATTTAGGTGTAAGCGTGTAATTTTTACACATGGCCATCACTAATCCCCAGATGCTGTCATTTTTGTCTGCTTCGTTATGTTTACCTCGTTTAGGAAAATGATAGTTTCTAAAAAAAAACCTATCTCCATTGTGTTTACAATACTATACATCATATCGAAAATCTGCTTTGGAGTACAACGTTGAGATAGTCTTCTTGACAGTCTCTTTTGCCGATTGAATAAGGTAATGCCGAATACCGACACTCTCGTTCTACGTTTGCCAAGAATTAAAAGAGAAATAATATCACTCAAATACTCCGACTCTTTGGCATATTTCAACCCTAAATGAATAGTAAAATCTTCTCGAGAAAGTGCTAATTGAGGCAACGTACTAATATACTTTGATACCTCGATTAAAGTGGCAAGGGTGACAGGTGGAACTTCATATTGTTTATTCTCAACTTGTACCACTATAGGATTTTCAAGTATTGTATCTGCTGTATTTTGTTCTATGCTCATAATATTCTAAAATATGTTGCGGAGGTAAGACTCGAACTTACGACCTCCGGGATATGAACCCTGTGAGCTACCAGCTGCTCCACTCCGCTGTTATTATGGTTAACCTCCACCATCAGGACGTCTTTCCGTTTGTCAGTTGATTTCTCAACACGAACTCTACGATTTCTTGAATTTGGTGTAAAGTTCCCCATCGGAGCACTCAAGAATTACAAATTCAAGGTCAGCGTAATGCCCCTCTTCTTCGCTGTAACCCTCTTTATAGGTTACATTGGACTTCCGGATTCTCAGACCGGTAGCACCGACATTCTTTGGTGTCAGCTCTACGCTGTAAGGGTCGTTTATGATAAGGGATTTAACCTTCAGCTCTTTCTTCCCGGTGTCGTGCGTTGCACCAATCAAAGTAGCCAAGAAAGCGAAGTCCGGTTCAATAACACGGGTTTTAAGCGTGATTTCACCCTCTTGCACTTCTTGTGCTACAACTTTCCCTCCGGTGCGCTTCATGGTCATTTTTTCTCCCTCAGCGGACTCAAGAGAAGTCGATTTATCCTTGATAGTTCCGATGGAAGTTAGTGCTGTTGACATTGCATCAGATGCAGCGGTTTTCCCGATTTTTATGGAGCATTCGCTCCAAGACATAATAAGATCTGCCATAGTTTTTAATATTTAATTGATTATACATTCATATTTTACACACATCCAAGATGCAATTCACAATACAATCTAAATGTGCGTATTACTTCATCTTCTTCCGGCTCAATGTGTGATTCTGCATTTTTCAGATACAGGCATATAGAGCTTGGATTCCTTGATTTCATAAGCTTGTACCAAAACAGACACGGTAGCGCCTTCCTCTACTTTGGTACGAGCGAAGTTCAAAGTATTTGCTTTGTTCTTTCTTTACAGTTCTACCGCCAACTGCGCCTGCCTCAAAGAGCACATCTCCTTTCTTTACTCCTGCAATAGTAGCAGAGAGGGTCAATGTGTCATATTCGGCATTCCCTTTACTGATAGCCGAGATGGTAGCACCTGCGATTCCTGTGCTTAAATATATCCCTACATAAGCAAGTGAACCTTTGGCGATTTTCAGTGTCGTATTTGAAATGTTTTTAACCATCAAGACATTCACTATCGGAGTAGCTTTTCGCATTTCCCGTCTCCGGCTTCTTCGTCTGTTCAAACCCTTGATTTGCGAGCTCCTGTTTGAAAGTCTCATATCCGGTCTTGATAGCTTGAACAAACTCAGATACCTCGTTTTCGTCTTTGAATTGGCGACCCGACAGCGGGATGCTGTAATACGATTCGGGGACGTCCGACCCGATTAATGCTTTGAATTTTTGGGATAGAGTTTCATGCTTCCGCTCATTCGATAATGACGCAATGGAGCTCGATAGTGTTTCAATTTGCTTGGTGAAACTTTCCATCATCACTTTTATGGCATCTTCGGTATTCGCGGGAGGATTAGGCTCTCCTTTCCCTTCCAATTCAGCTAATTTCGCTTTCAATTGCTCAATTTCAGTCTTGTTTCTTTCTGCCTCATTTTTGAAAGCAGTTACCCGACTGTCGGCGAACCTTTGAATTGATTTTAGCATTTCTTCCGCCCCATTTACGGCTGGTTCGATTGCCGATTCTTCTTTTACGAATACAGCGAGTTGATTTGCTACCCCCTCGATTGTTTCCGTACTTAATCCCAAGTGTTTGTACTTGTTAGTAAGACTTTGTTTGATTTTTTCTTTCATTGTTTTTTTATTGTCAATTTTAATTCTACGATAGTACGATTAGAATCCTGTCTTTTTGAATAAAAAAAGGCCACTCCTATAAAAGGAATAGCCTTTGGCTTGGTTTGTATATGTATAATTATCAAATCATTTTAACCGGAAGCGGATAATTTCATTACCTCCGTTTTACATTCACATTTACGACATTGTACTAAGATTCTCTGCCCGACACTTAAAGCCGGTCTAATAGACGTGAAAAAATAACCGCATTTCGGGCATCTAATCTCATCCTCAATTCCATTATAACTTATCCCGCCTTTCCTCATTGTTTTTATTACAAATTTACTTCAAAAGAATCACATAATAGCTTAAATGTGGAATACTTTCACAAAAACATAGCAATGAGCTCTATTCTTCTCCTTTTTCTATCGTATTTTGCTGGTCAATAAGCTCTAATTCGTCGTTAATTGCATCTGTTAGCCCAGCGAGGATAACACCTTGTTTTCGCGAGGCGATTCCACCGCCCACCGCATTTACGGCATCGCTTATGTTTTCGCTTCGGTTGTCAATCATAAATGGGACAATCTCCACCTCTATGTCGATGGTTTCGCTCACATCTTTCATTGATGGATACAGTACGCCGACAGCCGAAACAAGAAAGTTCACCCGACGTTGTAGATATTCTTCGAGGTCTTCAGCATGATTGCTTACCTGCATGTGCGCTCCCATAAATACGTATCGGAAAGCCTTGCCGCTTACTGCGTTGCCCGTATTCTTCATGTACTCCAAGCTAACTCTCGGCGTATTTGTTAGCGAGTAGGCTCTTTCGGTGAGGTTGTCGAGCTCCATCTTTGCCATCTCCGGAGATTGCTGCCATGTGAGATAGGAAATTTCAGCTCCATTCTCAAGCTTCACAATTTCAGAGCCAGTACCACGATTGAGAATGTCGACTACTTCTCCTTTTGCAGTGAGCTTTGGGAAGAAATTGTAATCCAAGCAATCGGCAAAGTTAGAAAGTAGCGTTTCAATTCGATTACGGATGGTTCTGATTTTATGGCAATAGGGCTTGTCGCGGTAGATATAGTTAACAGGTATCTTGATGAATCCGTGCTTGAAAGTGCTTTCTATCTGGTTGTCTCTATATATGGTTACGTTTGAGCTGTCGATAACCATAAATTTTTCTACCGGCTTGCCGTTTTCTGTTACCTTGTATTCACGTGAGAAAGCCAACATGTCGCCATATTCGTCGAAATAGGGATATAGCTTATCGCCTCGGAAAGGTGACCAGAGAGTCACTTTCATTTTTTTCTTCGGGAATACGGAAGGAGCAATCTTTCGTAATATCTTACGCCAAAAACCACTATCTTCTACCGTGTACCAATATTCGGCCACCTCTTTTTCTGACAGCCACGAACGCATGATGCGTTTGTTCAGATATTTGATTTTGTTTTGTCGGCAAATTCTTCGGACAATATCAAGCATATCAAGCTCTCGTTTGTCTTCGGTTTCGCAAATAAGCTTCGGCTCATTGCCTACCGTGAAAGCAGTTTGCACATTTACGATGTCTTGCTCAAGAGGGATAGTGATACGGTTTACCTCTTTGAACTCATACCGTGCCGGAGTTATCACCTTTCCGTTGTGGTCAGTTACAGCAGGCTCAATTTGGATTTTCCGTTTGGGACGTTTCTCTATGTTCATCACATCATGAAGGTCTGCATCCCAATCGGCTAACAACGCATCTCTGTCGGGAAGTGGGGTTTTACGCTTTTTCAGCTCGGCTATCCGTTCGGGGATAGGTAGCAGGTTGATTTCTTCTATTTTCATAACTTAATAAAATATGCCTCGTATATCTTGGCTTTTAGGTTGTTTTTTTAGTGAGAACCATTCGTTCATCATATACATATCAAGTAAATCGGGACTACTCCCATTCAAATATTTTTGTTTCATCTCGTCTTTTGCTATCAGTCGAGTAGCTTCCTCATCGGCCTTAGCTCGCTTTTTTATAGCCTTTCGCTCGTACATCAACCGCTGGCGGACGGTCATTTTATCATCGTACATTTTCTCAGCGACCTGTTCAGAGATGTAGGCTTCTCCTCGTGATGCACGTTCACCCGAATAAATGTAGCATTGCGTTTTCAGATTTGCAAAGAGACGATTGTCCCCTGTATCAATCGAACTACTACCGTTGTGAAAAGGGATAGCGCCTTGGATAAATCCGTTTGTTTCTCCACCGATAAAAGCACCCACTCCGTCCGCATCATACAAAATATTGGAGTTTCGGACACGATGTTTCTCTTTGAAAGCCAAAATCAAATCGATTACATCTTTTCCTGTGCTTTTAGGATATATTTCCACATCTTCCCATCGATAACCTTCAAAATATCCGGCAATCAAATAGTTGCTGCCCTCCATCGCAACATCGACAATAATACGCCTATCACCAGGTTGTACAAAACTATTTGTAAATAAATCACGGAACGAATAATAATCATATACATCATTATCATTCAAAATGACTTTCCAATTCCCCATTAACAGGCGCGCTTTTTCTTCTTCTGATTGAGAAGCTAAGTTACCTAAATAATCCGGGTTTATTTTCAACAGTTCCTGATTGTCGTATATAGACCCGCCAATGAACGTTACTGACTTAATATAATGGTCATATGTAGTTAAACCATTCGACCCCTCAATCAACGGATTTAGATAGTATGCCGCTTTTTCTGCTACTTCCTGCTTGCTATCTCCCCAGATAAACGAATCTCCATCACGGACAAAGTAACGGATAACTCCTTGCCTATCGGGAATAGGGAAGCCTGTATCTTGGTCTATCCACCAGCTTATAAATTCAGCCACCCAACTATCCGGGTCGGGATTGCAGGTTGCACGAACATAAGGCTTTACACCACAAGTTGAGCGATTGCGAGACAGCAAATAAAAAAACATATTCTTGCTGAAATGGGTCAACTCATCAAAACATATCAATGTAATCTCTGACCCCTGCCAGTCATATACGTTTTTTTCATACTCCAAATGCGAAAATTTTATCTTCGACTTGTCGCCAAAAAACCACTCATAAGAACTACCTCTCGCCGTAGCATCTTTTATTTGAGAATATACCTTTGTAGAAGCATCCCAAAGACCACCTTCGCTCTTTATCTGCGTGTATGTACGACGGAAAAACACCGTCCCGAACCCTTTTACATCTTTATGCCTCAAAGGCTCCAAAAGTAAAGCGAAAGTTTTACCAACTCCCGCAGCTCCACCTCCAATTACAATGTCGGCAGAGGAAGATAAAGCCATCATCTGATAGCCATCTTGGGGTCGTATTTTATTTATCACTGTCCCTACCATTGTCGGGGAGCTCAAATATGGTTACTTGATTGATGTCTTTGCCGTTGGTTGTGATGTCGAGTTTCTTGCCCTCGATAATGGACTTACGCCACTCTTCATCATGATTAAATAACCATGTGGATAGGGCTTGAATGTTCGGGGGAAGCTCCATGTCGCTTTCCTGCATAATGGCTTTTTGTGTGGATAGCACCTTGCCCGTACCGCCACACATTGGACACATCTCATCATTTCCACCACAGCGGCAAGATACATCCACGTACCGTTTCACGATAGTTTTTACTTTCTTGCCTCCGAGTGCAGCTTTGAGATACGTATCCCTAACAAGCAGGTTAATCTTTTCTCTTCCACGTGCTAAGGCTTCACTAATTCGCTTTGCTCGTTCTGTAGGGCTACCGTCCTCGTCGGTTTCATTTTTGTACTCGCTGAATTTTTGAGGTGTCAATCCCTCCCCGAACTCTTTAACCAAAGCCCAAGCGATGTTTCGGTCTGTCATACCCTTTTGAGCCATTTCCTCGATGACTTTATAAAACTTCGGGTCGCTGTAATCAAATTTCGGTTTTGCCATAATTTATGATAGTTCGTCAATTAGTTTTACGAGATATTCCCCTTGTATGAATTTATCATCTGGATTGTATCCAAACCGGAGCATGAAGTTTTCTTTTTCGGCATAAGATTGAAAGTTTACCATTACGTAACTTCCCATATCTTTAGCTTTGTTTTCCGCTTCATCTCTGATTTGTTGTTTCATCTCTCTTACATCTTCCATCCGGGCTTCTTTTTCGATTTGCTTTTTATCATTAATTGGAGCAGATAGTTCTTCGAGTGCATCAGCCAAATAACTTTCACCCTCGGTTTGCATTGTGAAGTCAACTCCGATAAGTGCCAAGTCTTCATCTGTCAATCCGGCATCTTTATAGTCAATATCGGGTATCATTTCACGAAGAGCATCGTAGTCCCATGTCCCTTGACTGTTTGGGTTGTTGAGCATTATATTTAACTGTTTTTCAGTCTTCAAGTCCACGTTGATTAACTCCACTTTAAGGCGATAATCATTCTCATGTGTTTCGGGGTTGTATTTGTTTAGTTCATCGAGAATGGATAGTTTTTGGTGTCCCGATACGAGTGTGTTGTGCGTTTGTGCGTTCACAACCATACCTCCAACTACGCCGTATCTCTTTACACTCTTTTTGAGTTGCTTTCGAGCCTCTGGGGATATGGTTCTTGGGTTGTAGTCGCTTGGCTTGATTTCCGACCGCCACAACTCAACTGTTTCCGATTGAAAGTATTTATTAAGTTCTTCCATTGTTTATTTCGTTTTATAGAGTTTTAGTGCTTCGTCTTCGGTTAAGGGGCATGATAGTTCCCTTTCTTTTAGCTTTTTGAATGTGTCAAAATCATAAAGTATCTTTTCACTTGCAGGGAATGATTCAAGCATCTTCTTGAGGTCTCCCGGCTCGTTATTTCTCATCCATAAATAGCAGTCGATGTTGAAACCTACGCCGCCACTGGCATTTTTTGAATACCTCACAGGGTCAGGGAGCTTATTAGCTCGCATATACGCTATCACCTCTTTATTTGTCCATTCGGAGAGGGGGTAGACTTTGCTCGTCTCGCTCATCCCATCTTTGTAAGTGTTAAGCATCAATCTCCGATTCATGCTGTCGGCTTTCTTCATTCCGTAGAATGTGTAGTTTATGCCGTATTTCAATCTCATAGCCTCATCTACGTGTGCCACCTTAAATACCTTTACCTTTGGGTTCGGTACGCAGAATATGCCGGCTCTCAAAATATAGGTCAAATTCCAATGAGGAACCTGTACAATAGTTATTTTCGAGTATCGCACCCTTGACCAGTTCAACCACTTATTTATGTGATTTAAGTCTTTGACAAAATACATAAAGACACAGATTATTTCATCGAAATATTCGTGCATTAGGTCAAGAGCAACAATACTATCTTTACCACAAGAGTAAAAAAGTATTGCTCTGCGAGTTTTGAGGCTCACAGAGTGCAATACTTCTTTTGTTTTTGCGATTTTATCCATACGACTAACCGCCAGACATGCCAAACGCCAAACGCATATCGCGATAGCGCTGCCGGCGACTGATGAATTTACCACCTCGCCCAACTACACCGCCGGACGATACGCTCGCAGCACGCATGCCACCTGTGTAGTTACTTGTTGCATAAGTTGTTCTTCGTTTCATTTTCTACTAAAAATTAAAACTGATTGAATTTGCGCCGACCTACCCCGAACGCTGGGTTTTAAACAAAAAAGGCTACCTCTAACAATAGAGATAGCCTTTGGCTTGGTTTTCTTGTATAAAGTTTACTTGTCCTTTTTGAGATTGGTCTCTACCACTTTGCCCAGATGATATACCACCTGCCAAATGCAGAAGAAACCTTCAGGGTTCGGTATAAAATCATCGCCTGCCACGTCAAAACGTGCATCTTTACCCTCTTTGGTTTTAAGAGGCTCAAAGGTGATGTTCGTAACCTCAACAACTGCCTCGTCTCGCTCTTTGGCATAACCTACCGCCAAATGTAAAAATTTATAAGGTATTGGCGAAAACGGGTAAACGCCATTGTTATAGATGCAGATTTCTCCGAGCGGGTCTTGGTCAATAAGAGTGTCAATGTAATATAGACCTCTTTGGCCGTTTTCAGACCAAGATTCGAGATATTTCAAAGCAGTGGTATCTTTGATTTCCCGGTATTCTTTGTCCTTTTTACCTGACAGTATTTCATCGAAATACTTTTGTTTGATTGGCAGATAAAGCGTGTTTTCTGATGTTGGTTGTACCATAGTGTTTGTTTTTGTGCACAGCGCAAATTTACGATATAAATTCGTGATATGCAAGTTTTTGAATTATATTTTTTACAGATGTTTTTATTTTGCGTCGAATGCCCACCGACAGACTGTAAATTGTTTGCCGGCGGGCGGTTGCATCGGCATTAAATGGCTTCTTTCAATGAATAGATGTTCTCAAACATAATCATATCAAGCAAATCACGTAGAGCATCATACACGGGGGTTAAACCCGCCGACATCGGTTCAAGTAATTTGTCAGCGACACTCTCGGGGTAATGCTTGTTCAACAATTGACGTATATTGTCAAAAGCGGCACTAGTTGCACGAATGGCGGAAATAATTTCAGCGGTCTCGTTCGATAGGGTGATGTTATGCGTATTCATATTCTTGTAGATTTACAGGGTTTTTAATTGATTGATAATAAATTAGCTTTTTTGAAACAGCGCCACTCTTGACGTTCGGTG
>BDEJ01000059.1 GCA_001653155.1 Porphyromonadaceae bacterium H1 | reverse complement strand
TTTAATTGATTGATAATAAATTAGCTTTTTTGAAACAGCGCCACTCTTGACGTTCGGTGTCGAAATAAGTCTGCACCG
The DNA here is from genome assembly GCA_001653155.1 of Porphyromonadaceae bacterium H1. Taxonomy (GTDB): domain Bacteria; phylum Bacteroidota; class Bacteroidia; order Bacteroidales; family Paludibacteraceae; genus H1. Next base: position 545 of record BDEJ01000059.1, on the reverse strand, counting down.
TGTCGTTTCGCTTTCTGTTTTCGCCTGATGTGGCAGGTACAATATTATCTGACAATGTACCGAATGCCTCACGTATCGAGCCATCTACTTTCTGAAAATAAAACTTCACTATTTTTTTACTCATTGCCTTTTTGAGTCTCAAGTTCGACCATGCTACTTTAAGAGCTTCGCTCATGCTGTAACCGTTACGCTTCACAAATTGCCATGCAAGCTGCATTACTTCTGATAAAAATTCACGTGTTTTCATAACTCTATTATTTATTAAGGTTGTAGTCAATGTTGTCCTAAATAAATTATGAGCGAGGGATAGCCCGTTGAGGTATAAAGCCCAACGAAAAAATAAGAGTTTTGATCCCCCCTTATTCCTAAATATTATCATCCGGAGGCGGTGTGAAGGGTTCGTTAAGCCACTTTTCAAGATCCATTTTGGTAAAAGTGTTCAGCCTTAACGACACGACAAGGTTTGCCAGCCCCCATTTGTAACGAGCAGTATGCTTTAACCAACAGAGTAGCAACATTGTTGTTAGGGCAGTCCATATCTGCGT
>BDEJ01000058.1 GCA_001653155.1 Porphyromonadaceae bacterium H1 | reverse complement strand
CCTAATCCTTCAAGATATAGATGAAGCGCTTGCTTTTTCATTGACTTCGGCTTCGCAGTTGACTTCATTTCTACGGTATAATTACAACCGCAATTCTTGCATTTGTATCGCTGCTTTTCTTTTATTATGCCAGATCTGACACTTTCTTCACATAAACACTTGGGGCAATTCATATTTTTTTGCACAAAGATACAAATATATATTTAATTAGCAATGCCTTTTATTTTTCAGCTGCCTTGGTTCAAAAAATAGAGCGGCGTCTTGGAGTTAGCGTAATCTTCACCCTCCCATAGGGTAAGCCCCTCGAAAAAATGACGGTCGTCGTCTTCCAACTTTTCTACAACATGGTTGTGAATCTTAAACAACAACTCGCCAGCCGTAAAGGCTCCTTTATCCGCATGCAGGTCAAAATCCTCTTCCGTTTCTTCATCATCTTCTTCGTCCCAATATGCAAATTGAACGGTAAGTGCCGCCCCTTCGAAAACAGTTTCGTCGGGGTTCCAGCGGATTCCAAAATCTTCGTTGTAGCGTTTCACTTCCTCTATAAACGCTTCCAACGTCCGATACTTGCCTCCATAAAAGCCCCAGTAAACATTCGGCATAATCTCTTGCGGATACATTGCTTTTCTCCTTTTAGTGTTCGTACAGACGGGCTAAGTCGAAGCCGTGTTTTAATGCCAGTTCGTAATAGCTTTGATTGGGGTCTTCGCCTATCATGGCGTAAATCTCCCGCCTTAGTTCGGGGTTGTTTCTTAAGTCCGAATATTTAAAATATGCTTCCTGCCTGTCGCCTTCTTCTATTAAATCGGTACGTCCCGAATAGTCCAACGTGGCTGTAATTGCCTGAAAACCGCTGCCGAATGAGGGATATATTTTAATCTTGTAGCACTCGTCATCGCTTAAATCAACCGGCAGATATAATTCACCAGCAGAGAAATAGCGTTTGTCGGCAGAAGAGAGGGTTTCGGGGAACGATACCTCTTTTACATCGATTTCGATGTTGTCAATGATATTTGCTTCATATTCGGAAAAAAAGAAATCCGGCACAAATACGCTGATAACCGCTTTCCGCTTCATATCGATATTCGCAAAAGAGGCACTTACACCGATAAAAGTTTCTATCAAATAGCACTTGTTAAAGAAAGACAGGTAGTTGTTGTCGTTTTCGAATGAGGTTTTTATATATTGTTTTGTTACATCGAACAGTATGCGTCCGTAAATAAATTCGTTTTCGGAAACTTTAACCGAAAAAACATCGCCAGTATTAATCTTTTTTGTTTTTGCCATTTGTTTTTCTCCTTTTATTTGATTCGATTGGCGTTTGATAATTACCTGCTGTTTTCTTTTTTTACTTCTTCAAACCAGTCATCGGAAACTATGCTTGCCGTTTTTACAGGGTCGTTGGTATAGACCAAATCATAACGATAGTCTGCCTTTAGACTCTTGCTCTTTACATCATAAATCAGCTTCATCTCTGTAGGCATATCTCTGTTATGCTCTTTGCATATTTTCATAAGTTGTTTTATATCGGAGTTTATCACGTCCAATACCATTCTTTGCCTCTCGCCCGATACATCATATTCCGCCTCGCCCTGTGCGATAGCATCATTCAACTTATGCCTGTCCACGACAATTCCGTTGATTTTGTAAAAATAAGCGGAGGCGATAACATTATCCTCACAAGAGCAGTATATGTACACCGTATCCGCTCTGTCTTCCACATTTTCCAGACAGATACTTACCATATCCGCCTGCAATTCGCTAAAATAATCTTCAAATATTCTACTCATAATTCTTTTCTCCTTATTGTTTAAATTTCAATTTATAATTTTTAATTCGTAATGAGAAATTGGTCTGATTCATAATTAAACATTCCTAATTCCTCATTAAGCATTCATAATTAATTTAAACCATAGCTTTTATTAACTCAAAATACTTTTCGTCCTGTCCCTCGAAGATGTCTTCACCATCAAGCATATAGGCACGCAGTAAATGTTCTTTCGCTCTTTCCGTGTTGCCGAGTTCGTACAAGGCTTGCCCCAAACGGATATGCACAAATGGATTGGCAAGAGCGTCCGGGCAGTTGAGAGCATCGAACATATTATCGCTGCATTCCTTGTAATTGCCGAGCATAAAGTTCATATCGCCGATACTTGCATACAGCCACAAAGCGGCTTCCCAATCGGTTTTAGGTGCAGGTACAAGGCTGAGGGCTTCTTCGAATTTAGCCCTTGCCTCTGCATATCGTTCTTCGTCGGCAAACTCGTTGCCCTCTTCCGATAGCTCTTCGATACGTTCGTATAGTTTGTCATCTAATTCTGCCATAATCTTTAATGCTCCTTATTGTTTGTCAGCTTCCGTATCTCTTTATCAAAATCGGAATCTATTTTTTGTGTTTTATTGAATATATCGTATTCCTGTTCTGCTTTTTTCTTCGCGACGGTTGCGGAGATACGCCTCTTGTCAGGCAAAATCTCATACTGTCGGAAAGTAAGAAAGGCGTCTACGCTTTTGGAAAAATCGGACATTGTAAAACTGTTCTCACGCTCAACAAGGTCTTCTATATAGTCGAAAAAACCTGTTACGGCTCTTTCCAAGCGGTGTATTTGTTTCTCTGTCAGGTAATTCTTTGCAACGGACACATCCGATTTCAGAACACGTCCATCGGGAGCATTTTTCCACGTTGTCAATCCCATATTATCTTTGGTATGGTCGGCATTCGAATAAATGATTTCTGCTGCCGTATAACCGGTTATGGCATAGTGGAAGCGATTTTGAATCATGGCATAAAACTCGCGCGTAATTGTCGAATCTCTTTCATAATCGACACTGCATTCCGCATATATATCGGTAATTTGCTGCCAAATGCGCCTTTCACTTGCCCTAATGGAACGGACACGTTCCAACAGTTCGCGGAAATAATCTTTACCGAAAACGGCTTTGCCCTGCTTTAAACGGTCGTCGTCCAAAACAAAACCTTTACGAATAAACTCTTTCAATACGTTTGTTGCCCATTGCCTAAACTTAGTAGCTTTGGCGGAATTGACGCGGTATCCTACGGATATTATGGCGTCGAGACTATAGAAAATCAGTTCCCTATTAACATTTCGCGTACCTTCTTTTTGAACTACCGAGAAAATCTCGGTAGTTGCCTGTTCCGTTAATTCACCTTCTTGGAAGATATTCTTTAAATGCAGTCCGATGTTATCCGCACTGCAGTCAAAAAGCCGAGCCATAGCTTTTTGTGTCATCCAAATGGTTTCGTCCTTGACCACTACCTGAACATTTGCGCCTCCGTCGGGCGTATTGTATAAAAGAAATTGTATCTCGTTCATATTTGCTCTTTCCGATTAATTAACTTCATCATCACTTTTATCCTTATAGTCTTAGCTCATGTATTTTTCGGGGTGTTTGTAAAAGTCAAGATATTTTTTATCGGCACTTGAAAAATACCTCATCCCCGCCTCTTTAACAACAAACTGAAATTTATCCAATGCCTCTTTGAAATCGCCTGTCTCAAATAGATACATTCCGATATAGAATTTCAATTCCTCATTACTTTGATGCAGATTATTATTTACATCAATCATTCGATTAAGCCACTTCTTCGCATTTTCGAAATCAGACAACCGCATGCAATTTTTAGCTGCATATTTTGCTGTATTGTATGCCTCATTCCAATTATTCTGAGGCGCGGGATAGGTATTCCACGCCTGCTCATACAATGCCAAACCTTCTTCGATTGCTTTCTCCTGCAATTTGTCGTACGCTGCATTCGATAATGCATCTACCTGCTCTTGTATTTTACTGTCTAATACTGCCATTTTTGTTTTCTCCTTATAAGTTATTGTTTAATTTATTTTCTGTTTCTGTGATGTAATCTTTTTACTGCGAGGAATGCAAAGTTCTTCCTTATTTATCTCTTTGCGAACTTGTCAGTGAATCGTTTTCAAGCACATGTTGCCCAAGGAGGCTGATGCTTGCCTCCAAGCAATCGCACTTACAATTGCTTTATCATGACGTAATCTTCGCTGTTTTCTTTTACGACAGTGAAGCCCAATTGTTGGTACCACCTTGCCGCATAATTAGTTTTCTGCACGGAAAGAGAGGTGTGCGTATAGCCTTTTTCTTTGAGGTAGCGAAGCATTTCCTGCATCATCGCCGTCCCTATTCCTTGGTTTCGGTATTCCGTATAAAGCGATATGGAGAGGGAGGGAGTCTGGTCGTCGACGTGGCCGTAATCGTTCATGATACGCACCCATACGGCACCTACGACCGTTCCGTTTACTTCGGCAAGCAGTGCGTGGTCGTGGTCGTACGCACCGAAGTTGCGAACATAGATTTGCAGGTCGGGATGCTCGACAATGGACCTGTCGGGCGGCGTTACCCCTTCGGGGATGAAAATCGCTTCATAAAGGAAATCTTTCAACAAGTCCTGTTCGCTCTCTTCAATTTTTCTGATTCTGTATATCATAGCGTATCGTTTTTATTTTGATAAATTCTATCGGTAAGGAGGAGTTTTGAACTTGTGAGAGGCACTCACAAGTTGATTGTTTTCGGCAATCCGTCTGCGTTTCAGACAATGTCAATAATTTCGTGCTTTCGTATAATCGCTTTGCCGGTTGGTAGCCGCCACACCTCTACCGAGTGAGCGCCATTGCATCTTCTCTTCGTCCCTAAAGACTCTCACCTCCCGGTCTTCAAAAAAACGGACGGATATTTTTACGCTCTTCATTGCTGTTTGTTTTTTGTACTGCAAACGGGGATGAAGGAGTCGATCCTACGACCGGCAGGAGGCGCCGTGCGGATGCAGGCGATTGTCCTTCGGGTAATTATCGTTTCAGCAAAGATACTGATTATTTCAGGAGTAGCCGTTTTTTTGTCCGACAAAATAAGCGGACTTTTCAGGCCGGAGGAAGGTACGAGGCGAAGCGAAAACGAGGGGATGTATCTCCCCGCTCATTCGCGCGCAATGACTTTCGTGATGTGCTTCAGAAAGGCCAACGCCGTGAAATGCTCGTCGCCGAGCAGGTTGTAAATCGCATCTTCCGACAGGATGCCGTGGGGCATTCCCTCGGGAATCTCTCCACGGTTGCTCGCCTCGTGGTCTTTGCGCCACTGCTTGCTGTAGTAGTATTTCTCCAAGCGTTGGGTGTCGGGACGGAGCGCCTCCCAGCGTTGCAACAGGCGATTGGCTTCCTCCAAAAAACTCTCGGTACGGTTGAGGATTTCTTCCATCCGACGGATGTTTTCTAATCTTTCGGGGGTCATCTTATTTGTTTTTTAGATCGATACATTTACTTGCCAATTTATATACCTGCCGAATTTCTTTGCTGTCCAAGTTCCATCGGCTCAGCTCCTGCCGAAGTGCATCGGGATGTTTTTTGCTGATGTCTCTCAGTGCGTTTCCGACCGATTTCCGTACATACTCGCTTGCGTCCTGCTTCAGCGAAGCGAGGCGCGCAATGGCCTCTTCGGGATGTTCTCTAAAGAAGTCGCGGCTTGTCCAGATTCTCAAACCTTCGGTAACGGCACGTCTCGTATTCGGATGCCCGGACTGCAACCAATCGTCTATCGTGCCGAGCGAATTTCCGTAGCCTCTTCTTCGGCAGTATCCGTCGAAAGCCTTGGCCAGTATCTCCTGCACACGCCAGTTGTCGTCCTTGGCAACTTCCTCTTTCAGGAACTTCAGTATGGTCGCGTCGTCCGACAAATACCCGAACAGAAAAACCGCGTACATCCTCACCTGATGCAGTTCCGAGCGATAGGTCAAGCGGGCCAAATGAACTACTTCGGCCTTGTCTTTCGAACGAAAATCGGCCAAGGCCCGTTCTTCTATCTCTTTAAAGCCATTTTTTATCGTGGAAAAATCCTTCTCGAGGCTCTTTACATATTTCTCCGCAGGTATCATTCTTTCATTTCTTCAATTGTTCGGAGGAGCAGGCCGGTTTGTTCCCGTACCGATGGTGTTTGGGGCAGCCCTTTCTTGATGCGCAGGCCGTTTTCGAGGACTTCGAGAATGAGCTTCCGTGTCCTTATATCTCCGCTGAGGTAAGGTTTTTCCTCACGAAACGGATGCAGGGCTTTCTCGACCAGTATCGCATCGTCGAGCGACATGGCCCACTCGTAGCCCCGGCGGAGGAGGGCAGCCTGCTCCGGATTGCTGTCTTCTTTAAAAGGATAATATATCAGGTAGCCTATCAACTGTGGCAGATACTTTGCCATCCGATGACGAATGACGACCGGAAGCAAGCCGATCAGCTGATCGGCCGTAAGTTCTTCGGGTCTGGCTTGCATGAGGAAGCGTTTGGCACGTTCGGGTGCGGTTTGGGCGATGCCGTTCAGCGCTGCGTTTCGGACTGAGGTCGAATGCGTCTCCAAACCCTTTTCGAAGAGGGGCAGGTAGCGTTTGTCGCGCGTACCGGCCAGCGTCCACATCGCGGCCGACCTGACGAGGTTCTTCGGGTCGGACCGTGCGATTTTGGCTACGGCGTCCAGCTCCTTCCGGCTGAGCTGCTCGACCGGAAGTTCCGACAGCGCTTTAATTCGCAGATGATAACAGGGGTCATGCGCGGCGGCAAGCAGGAGGTGTTTATCGGCATGCTCTACGGCAAAGGCAAGAGCCTGGTATCTGCTTTTAAAGTCCTCTGCATAACGGTACTGGAAGCGGTATTCTGCGGAGCTTTTCCCGTTTCTTTCCTCCATCAGGATGATTCCTCTCGGATCGATGTCGGTAAGCGAAGGCTGCTCCCCGATAGCGAAAGTGAATATGTTTTCTTTCCTTGCCGATACCCATACACTGTGGCGCTGGCGCCGGTGGCCGTGGTAGAGGTCTATTTCGAGCGGAAACTCGAAGAGGAGGCTGCTGTCCTGCATCTGACGGATGTGCAGGGAAAGGTTTCGGCTTTCGGCATCGTATCGGGTCGATGCTTCTACTACAGGATGCCCGTTGCCGAAGAACCACTGATTGAAAAACCGGCTGAGGTCTTTCCCGCTCACTTCCTCGAAAGCGAGGCGAAGGTCGTGGGCTTCGGCGGTGCCGAACTCGTGCCGACGGAGAAAAAGCCCGACCGACTCGAAAAAGGCTTCGTCGCCCAAATAATTGCGGAGCATGTGCAGCACAGCTCCCGCTTTGTTGTAGGAAACCTTGTCGAACATATCCTCCCGGTCTTCGTAGCCGAAGCGTACGGCTTGTTTGTTGAAATCTTCCGGACGAATAAGATATTCATATGCTCTTTCCATGAGATGAAAATCGGCATCATCACGTCCGTGCTTGTGTTCGATCCATAGATATTCGGCATAGTTGGCAAAGGCTTCGTTGACGATGAGATTCGCCCAGCTCTCGGCCGTTACCAGATTGCCGAACCAGTGGTGAGCCGCTTCGTGGGCGATGACAAACTCCCAATAATTGTTGTCGGCCAACACATCGGCTTTTTGCATAGCCGATTCGGAATGAACTACGGCGGTGGTATTTTCCATGCCACCGGCAACGAAATCGCGAACCACGATTTGAGCGTACTTCTCCCACGGGAAGTCGTAGCAAAAGGTCTGCGAGAAAAACTCGATCATCTGCGAGGTAAGGCCGAAGACCTCTTTAGCGAGGGCTTCGTCGCCTTTTTCCACATAGTAATCGATGGGCACCTTACCTCGCCAGGGTGTGTCGCTGACGACGGCAAACTCGCCTGCCGCCATAAAAAAGAGATAAGGGGCGTGTGGATGTTTCATCACCCAATGGTCGGTACGGGTGCCGTCATCGTGCTGTTCGGAGGATTGCAGCAGACCGTTCGAGAGAGTTTGGTAACGATCGGGCACGGTGATATAAATCTCCTGTGTGCTTTTCTGATTGGGCTTATCGATGGTTGGGAACCAGCAAGAGGCATATTCCGTCTCTCCCTGCGTCCAGACCTGTGTGGGACGTTCGGGATCATCTCCGTCGGGGTCGATAAAATAAAGCCCTTTGGTGTCGACAAAGCTGCGTTTGCCTTTGTCGGCGACCTCTTCGGGTTGTGCCGTGTAGCGGATGTAAACGGTATACTCTTCGTCGCGGCGGTAGGTTCTGTCGAGCTGAATTTCCAGCGAGTCGTTCCGGTACAGATAGCGGAGCGGTTTCGGTTGGCTCTCCTGAACAATACCCACCTCGTGTATCCGCATTGCTTTGGCATCGAGCGTCAGGCGGTCGGTGGGATAGAAGTGCGGAGTAGCCGTGATCCGGGCTTCGCCGTCCATCATCCGCTTGCTGAAATCGAACCCGACTTTCAGACACGTATGTATCAGCCGGGTCTGCTTTTCGGGCGTATGCCGGTAAAGGTCGCTTCTGCCCGAAGTATCGGTTTGTGCCACCAACGACAACCCGAATAGAAACAAGAGAAAGCATGCAAAACTTTTTTTCATGTTACAAAGGTAGTAAAATAGTAGATACGTGATGAAAAAGGTGTTGGGCGTTAGGGTAGATACACAATGACTTTTGCGAGTAAGCGAAGGCAAAGCCGAATTTATTCGGGCTATGCCGAGCGTGAGCAAATTGTTAGGATAAAATTGCACCTCTACGGGATTATATGAAAAAAGGATTACCTTTGTTTTTCCGGAAAACAGAAAGTGAAACAACGATGAGATTCGATACACACCATACAGGCAATACAAAAATTGCAGAAATTCATTCGGACGGTTTAATAATCGGCAATATCGAGGATGCATTAAACGTATTGGGCGATGTCTATTATCAGGGATACGATGGGATAATACTCTACGAAAGAAATATAACTCCCGATTTTTTCGACCTCAAAACAAGGATAGCAGGCGAGATTCTTCAAAAATTCTCCAATTACCGGATGCGGCTTGTCATTATCGGTGATTTTTCAAAGTACAAAAGCCAAAGCTTAACAAACTTCATTTCTGAAAGTAACAAAGGTAAACAAGTAAACTTTGTAGCTTCTTTATCGGAAGCTTTAGGTCGATTAAGGTATTAATGTATCCAATGTAAAAGCATTATGTGCAAGGATTAGAGACGCATAGCAATTTCTTGTAGTAAAAGGACATAAACCGCAAATTTTGCTATGGAAAAAAGATTACCTTTGTTTTATGGAAATAAAAAATAAAGAAAACATCAAACGTTGCGATTGGGCAACAAGGCATCCGGCAGAACAAGCCTACCACGACAAGCAATGGGGAATTCCTGTTTACGAAGACAGAGAGTTGTTCAAGATGTTGATATTGGAAGGTATGCAGGCCGGACTAAGCTGGGTAACCGTGCTAAACAAAATGGAGGCGTTTTGCGAAGCCTTCGACGATTTTCGTCCTGAGATTGTCGTCAATTATGACGAGCAAAAAGAAACTGAACTGATGCGAAACGAAGGAATTATTCGCAATCGCCTAAAGATAAAATCGGTCTCCGTCAATGCAAAGGCATACTTCAAGGTTTGTGAGGAGTTCGGTTCGTTCAGTAATTATCTGTGGGGATTTGTCAATCACCGACCCATTGTCAATTCGTGGAAGGAAATAGGCGAAGTGCCGGCAAAAACGGAGCTTTCGGACAAGATAAGCAAGGATTTGAAGAAAAGAGGCTTTAAGTTCGTAGGTTCGACCATTGTATATGCCTTTATGCAAGCCGTCGGAATGGTCAACGACCATCTGATCGACTGTGATTTTCGCAATGTATAAAAAGGGAAAATAAACAGATTCTATGAAACTCGATGAGATAATAAAATACTGTCAGGACAATTTAGAAGGAATAATTGTTGTGGACAGTTGGGGAGAACGAGGGATATTCTATAACCCCGACAATAAACTTAAACGAGGTATCTATGTGTTGACAATCAAAGAAAAAGATGGCGATAATGATGCCAGTTCTAATTTGAATAGAGAAGGTGTTTTTCGTCTGAACATTGGTCTTAGAAGAAGTACTTTTATCCATTTATTTGGCAAAGTACCCAAGCGTCCGGCCAAAGGCTGTACAGTAACAATGGAATATGACTTTGCCGAAATTGATAAAATCATACCTCATCCCATTTATGCGTGGATGTCTTGGATATGTTGTCTAAACCCGGGAGCAGAAACCTTTGAACAATTAAAACCATTTATACAAGAAGCATACGAGTACGCAAAAGAAAAATATGCCCAAAAGAAGGTATGAGATTAATAAAAGCATTTTGCTTTCCTTACTGAAACACACAACAAAACAACGATATATGAGCATAATATGAGGAGCATAAATAAAGCAGATACGTAATTCATTGTGTATATACTCGATCTATGTGAAAAAGATTACCTTTGTTTTATGGAAAAGTTTATCGATCACATACAATCAACCGTTCCCAACCGCCGGATAGAGAAATCGGATTTAGAGGAGTTTTGCATATCTAAATCTCTGAAAAAAGGCGATGTACTGCTGTCAATGGGAACTGTTTGCAGACATTATTATTATGTAAATCACGGTGTGTTAAAAGTTTATTATTTCAATGAAGCGGCTGAAGAACGCACCGGTTGGATAGCATTTGAGGACTATTTTTTTAGCGAATTGGAGAGCTTTACGCGTGGGACGCCTTCGCGATATGAGATTGTCGCCACCGAAGCCACCGAAATTCTGCAAATCCATAAAAATCATATAGATTTACTGATTGAAAGACACGATTGGTTTTCTAAATTCGTGTTCTATAATCAACAAGAAACGATTCTTAATTTGACGAAAGTAATAGAACTGTTCCAGAACCACTCCGTCAAAGACCGCTACGAAGAACTTTTCAAATACCCCGATTTCATCAAGAAAGTAAAGCAAAAAGACCTTGCTTCGATGCTCGGAATGAGTAAATATTCGATTAGTAGAGTGAAGAAATTGGAGTGAGAGTATAAATCAGTAAGTTTTTTCTACTTTTGTAAATCAAATAGATTGAAGAGTTTTTATAGATGATTCAAGTATAAACATTTTATTGTTAAAGCAATTTTATTTATAAGTCTATAATTATTTAGCTCTCTCTCATAAATATTGTAATCTTGTGGATTGAAACAAAATAGTTGAATTAAATGACAGGAAGTAAAAATACAAAGCCTTTTCTAAAATGGGCTGGAGGCAAGACCCAACTCATTGTCGAGATTGAAAAATCCTTGCCTAATATTGGACATTCTCATTTTACCTATATTGAACCGTTTGTAGGAAGTGGGGCAGTTTTGTTTTGGATGTTGAACAATTTTCCGAATTTGAAAAAGGTAGTTATCAATGATATTAACCAAGACCTTATCAATACCTACAAAACAATAGCTTCGAATCCGAACGAGTTGATTTCTATTCTCGAAATTTTACAAAGTGAGTACCACGATTTAGACGGAAACGACGAAAAGAAAAAACAGTATTATTACGACAAAAGAACCTTGTACAATACTCGAAAGGAAGAAAGAACCAGTCATTCGGCATTGTTTATTTTCTTAAACCGAACTTGTTTCAATGGCTTGTATCGTGTCAATAGGAAAAATGAATTTAATGTACCGATGGGAAGCTACAAAAAGCCAACCATTTGTGATACAGAAAATCTTTTGGCGGTAAGTGAGGCTTTGCAGAAAGTAGAAATTTTATGTGGCGATTTTGAGCAAACACTATCTTATGCAGATGAAAAGTCGTTGTTTTATTTCGATCCTCCCTATAAACCGCTTAGTGAAACTTCGAGTTTCAATTCGTATGCAAAAGACGAATTTAATGATGATGAACAAATTCGTTTGAGAGATTTTTGCAATAGATTAGATGCTTTAAACCATACTTGGATTTTGAGCAATTCGGATGTAAAAGGAAAAAATGCAGAAGATAATTTTTTTGATGACCTTTATGCTGAATTTTCAATCCAAAGAGTAAATGCCAAACGAAGCATCAACGCCAATCATAAAAAAAGAGGAAAGCTAACAGAATTATTAATTACTAATCAAGTAAATATCTAAAAATATGTCGGAGCAATTTAAAAAATTCTTATCTCAACTTTCGGAAACAAATGCTACACTGGATTATTTTACCGATTTTGAGAAAATAAAAGGTAATGTGAATAAAATAGCCATTAAGCTTAATCAACTCAATTACTTGATTGGTAAAGAAAATTTGAAAGAAGCGATAAATGAACTTTATGAAGAAAATCCCAAGGTCTTTGAGGTTTTGGATATTCTGATAGCAATCCGTAAAAACAAAAACGCTAAAACCTTTAATAACAAGGGCGAAATAGTTTTGATTAACACTTATTTTGCATCTCCAGAGTTGATTTTAGAATACATTGAAGAAACAGGATTGGCAGAAATTTTTAGAAATAAAGAAGTAACCAATTTAGTAGATTATGTTTTTGGTATTGAAGTGGGGTTAGACACCAATGCACGAAAAAACAGAGGAGGCGATAATATGTCAAAAGCAGTTTCTTTGATTTTTGATAAGGCAGGGATTTCATACAGAACGGAAGTTAACCATACGGCATTTACAGAAATTATGAGTTTGGGAGCCGATGTAAAACGCTTTGATTTTGTAATTAAAACTCCCGCAAAAACTTATTTAATCGAAACTAATTTTTATAATACAGGCGGTTCAAAACTCAATGAAGTGGCAAGGGCTTACTCCGATGTTGCTATGAAAATCAATCAGTATCCACAATACGAATTTGTTTGGATTACAGACGGACAAGGTTGGCTTTCTGCAAAAAATAAGTTGGAAGAAGCCTATAATCTCATCCCAAGTGTGTATAATTTGACTACGCTTGTTGAGTTTGTCGAGAAAGTGAAAAATAAAAATGTAACTCAAATTTAAATAATTATAATTATGGCTTGTAAAAAAGATCATTCAAAAATTCAAAATCAAATGAGAAACTTACCTTACGATCAAGGAGGAAAAGGACGACACAAATGTGCTGCCTGTGCATATGAACAAGGATTTGAAGATGGCAGAAATTTAAAAGAAAATGTTGATTTAGATCAAATATTAGATTCCCTTGACGAAAGCCAAGCAAAAGCACAAAGACATAAAAGTCCTCACGCTGCTTATGCACAAGGGTATTATGATGGTGTTGTAGACTATTATAACAATAAAAGTTGATAATGCCCGTCCCCTACTACATATCAAACAATAAAGACTTTTATCTTCTGCACGGAGATACAATGGAACTTTTGCCTCAAATTAATCATCAGTTTGATATGATATTTGCCGACCCGCCTTATTTTTTGTCTAATGATGGGCTTTCTGTCCAAAACGGACAAATTGTAAGCGTAAATAAAGGTAAGTGGGACAAATCACAAGGCTTTGCATTTATCAATGATTTCAATCGTAGGTGGCTTTCTCTCATTCGCGATAAAATGAAAGACGATGCCACGATTTGGATTAGCGGAACGATGCACAATATTTTTTCGGTAGGGCAAATCCTCATCGAATTGGGTTTTAAAACCCTCAATATCATTACTTGGGAAAAAACCAATCCGCCACCTAACTTTTCGTGTCGCTACTTTACGCATTCTACGGAGCAAATCATTTGGGCGAGGAAACACGAGAAAATTCCGCATTATTTCAATTACGAACTAATGAAACAACTCAACAACGACAAACAGATGAAAGATGTTTGGCGACTACCTGCCATTACCTCTTGGGAAAAATCGTGTGGTAAACATCCTACACAAAAACCTCTTTCGGTTTTAACACGGTTGATTTTAGCGTCTACCCACTGCGATGCGTGGATTCTCGACCCATTTACGGGAAGTTCTACCACAGGCATTGCTGCAAATCTTTTCGGAAGAAATTTTGTAGGCATCGATAAAGAGAAGGACTTTTTAGAGTTAAGTAGAAAAAGAAGGATAGAAATAGAAAATCCACAAATTACAACTATATATAGAAAAAAAATAAACACAATGATGGATTCTATCTTAATAAAAGAATGTAGAAAGTAATATAGATAGACCTTTTTCACAAATAAACTTGCCTTTTCGCAACTTTTTTATTATTAGAAACTTTTACTTTTGCATTCTAATTTTAAAGTGAATATATGGAAAGCAAAAGTATTTATTATGAGGGTTACAGCCTCTCGCCTTTGGATGTCTTCGAATGGATAAAAAACGGGGCGTTTGAATATATAAAAGCTAAAAACGAACTGGGAGAAACTCTCTTTGAAGAGTGTAGAGTGATTTTCGAGAAGCGTTTTGCCGTTAATTTCCCCAAAGTAGAATCACTCATAAAGAATAATTTGGATCGTGGACATGTTTCGTTTGTACTTTTGGTCGCTTCGCTCTACGAAGCCTTTTTAGAAATCGGATTTTCCGACAAAACCGCCCTGCTGTGGACAGAAGAAAGCATCAACGCTCCCACCTATTCTTTCGTGGCTGAGGGAACGGAACGAATACTCGACACTGCCTCGAATCCCTTTGAAGCATTGGTAGCATCTTCAAAAATGAGGGAACAAAGCTACTTTGGCGACAGTTTTGACTTTGAACGCCCCATTGATGATGATTTCGGCTATGTTTTGCACATCAAAAAGTGCCTTTTTCATGAAACCTTAAAACATCTCAACAAAACGGAACTTCAGCCCCTCATTTGCCGAATCGATTTGGGCTGGATCAACGGTATAAAACCCCAAAAGCATGGCTTACGATTTGTTCGCCCCGTTACCTTCGCTTCCGGAACTACCTGCCAAATGTGGTTTGTGAAAGAAGAAAACCTACATATCGAATAAAAATTTATTGTGCAGAAACACGCTACAAAACAATAAATTGTAGTAACTTTGCATATAAAATTCATCAGGGAAGGCTTGGTATTTATCGCCGTATCGGGCTACAGATATAAGAACCGCAAAAGCTGTTTTCTTACTGCCCGGAAACGTACGATTTTATGGAACGCCCCCCTGTTATTTATTGGAATTATTTTTAAAAAAAAATTAATCAACATGGCAAATTATGTAATTCATCGAGCCGATACGCGCGGCAAAGTTGACTGGGGATGGCTCCAGTCGTGTCATACATTCAGTTTTGGCAATTATTACAATCCCGAACGCATGCATTTTGGCGTTCTTCGGGTAATCAACGACGACACAGTGGCAGCAGGACGAGGATTCGACAAACATCCTCACGATAATATGGAAATTATCAGCATCCCTCTTGAGGGCGATCTTGAACACAGAGACACACTTGGGAATGTCGCAGTTATCAAGCAGGGCGACATTCAGGTTATGAGTGCCGGCACAGGGATTGAGCATAGCGAATACAACAGGAATACAGACCGTTTGACTAAATTTCTGCAGATATGGATATTCCCTAACCGCAGGAATGTAGAACCGCGATATGATCAGATGACAATGAATATTGAGGGCATGGAAAACCGTTTCCAGCAAATTCTTTCGCCCAATGCGGATGATGATGGTGTGTGGATACATCAGAATGCATGGTTTAATCTTGGCAAGTTCGATCGGGAAGCCGTATCGGAGTACAAAATCAAAGCCAAAGGAAATGGGGTATATGCTTTCATCATCAGTGGTAAAGCTAACATATCGGGGCACTCGCTCGATACCCGCGACGGATTGGGTATCTGGGAGGTGGAGAGTCTGTCAATCGTATCGGAAAGCCCCGACACACAAATTCTTTTAATGGAAGTACCCATGACCCTCTGAACCAGGAGAAACAGACAACAACATCAGATTAAAAGAAAGTAGATTATGGAGAAAAACAGAGACTTAGGGCTTTTGATAATGCGTCTATCGACAGGTATAATGATGCTTCTGCATGGGATTGCAAAACTGCTTGGAGGTATAGCCCCCATTCAGAGTATGGTAGCAGACAAAGGATTGCCGGTATTTATTTCTTATGCCGTATTTGTGGGAGAGATTATAGCACCGATTTTGCTCATTATCGGATATAGAACCAGACTGTCGGCTCTTGTATTTGCACTCAACTGCCTTGCTATTATGTGGTTCGGAGGCTATTCCATATTCAGCCTCGACCGGTTTGGAGGATGGGCAGCCGAATTACCCGGACTCTACCTCTTTGCAGCTATAACGTTGTTCTTTACAGGTGCAGGCAAATACGCCCTGTCGAACAACAACAGGTGGGACTAACCGTTGGCAGGCGTAAATAGAGAGATAACGAAGGAGGGTGCAGCAAAACGTAATGTTTCGATGCACCCTCCTGTTTTATTTAGATATATGCAAGCGTGTGCGTATTACTTCACAATGAGCGTTTCGGAAACAGGCAGTTTCTCTTTGCCTGCAACTTCTGCCACAGGTGCACCAAAAGGCATCTGGGCTGTCAATACCCATGAAGCGTCCACACCTGCCAATGCTTTAATATCGGCATCTACCATACCGATATAGTGCTGAAGACTTGCTCCGAAGCCAAGCATATCAAGCCCCATCCATACTGCATGTTGATGAGAACCCTGTACTTGCTGTGCCCAAATAGGAAAGTTTGCCGCATACGTAGGGAATGATGCCTGTAGTCCCTCCGTAACGGAAGGTACGTCAAAAAACAGGACAGTGGCAATTCCACTTGCAAAAGCCTGCCGAATCTTAGGGGCGGTGTTAGCTTCGTAAGCCTCTTGTCCCATCAGTGAAATCAGGGCATTCTCTACAAGCTTCCAGTGCGAAGCGTGGGCATCTCCGGTGAGAAGTACCATACGTACAGGTTGAGAGTTGAAAGCCGAAGGCACTGTCTGCAAGACACCACCAAGTAGTTCTTCCACAGTTTGACGCGGGGCAACCCATTCGGGTCGAAGCCCATAATGCGAGTGACGATGTTCAAGGGCTCCTTTGAAAATTTCTAATTGAGTAGTCATAATCTATTCTATCTTATTTTTGGTTTGTAAATAAAAGTCCGGTAAAAAAAACAACCGGTGCTTAGTGGGCAAAGGTAGCGTTTTTTCAGCAAATTACAAACAAATGTCAGGCAAAATTTAACATTTTGTGCAGCTTCAACGAAGCAAAATAATGGCTTACCAAAAGATAAAAAGCAGCTGCTCAAATCTTATTTTCCGCTACTGTAGACCTTATTGTTTTGGACGGATTTGCCGGCAAACAATTCGTCGAGCGTTACGATGCGATAGCCTTTGGCTTTGAGGTTGCGGATAACTTGCGGGATGGCCTCGACAGTCGTTTTATGGATGTCGTGCGCCAGAATAATGGCATTAGCCGATGCTTTCGACATTTCGGCTGCCACCTTTTCGGCATCGCGGTATTTCCAGTCGAGCGGGTCGATGTTCCAACCGATAATGGGACGATTGACGAGCATCAGTTTATCGTTCGTAAAGGCTCCGTACGGGAAGCGGAAATAGGTCGGCTTGCTGCCCGTAATCTCCTGAGTGATGTCGTCGGTGAGCGTTATTTGGCGGCGGGCTTCGTCGAGCGATATTTTGGCAAAATTCTTATGGTCGTAGGAATGGTTGCCGATGTTGTGCCCCTCTTCGGCTATACGCCGCAGGGTTTGTTTCTGTACGGCAGCCGACTTGCCTAGTACGAAGAAGGTCGCTTTTACGTTCTCTTCCCTAAGGATGTCAAGTAGGCGGGAAGTATAAACCGATGGACCGTCGTCGAAGGTAAGGGCTACACAGGGAGGCTGCGAGTCTTGCACCGCAGGGCTGGATTGCGGACGTGAAGGAGCTGCCGGAGCAACTGGAGCAAGGACTTCATCCGCCTGTTTCGATTGAGCAAAGAGCGCCGCAAACTTCCGATTCAGATATTTACCGATAACCGACTGCGGTATCTTTATGGTAAATGAGCCCATCGCACCGCTGGCAATCTGATATTTGTCGAAGATAACGTACCACTCTTTGCTCTCGTCGAAAAAGAGAGCGTCGTAATTCTCTTCGTTTGCTGCTGTGCCTTCGTCAATGCCGGGCAGCATCTCCATCCACACCGTTTCACGCTCCTGCTGATTGGCAAAATCATCGCTTTCGTTCAGCTTTTGGCGAACGGCCTTTGCTGCCATCTCCCGCATATCCGTGGCAAAAGCCTCGAAGGATTCCGGACTCTCAAAAAGTTCGGCAGCCGATATGCGTTTCCCGTTTTTGAGGTCGAACATAGAGGCAATAAAGCTATCTTCGTAATTATTTCCCAAGGACTTGCTGCGGGTGTAAAGGAAGACTACCAGCTCGTCCGAACGATGTTTCACCTCAAAATGCTGATTGAAATCCGCCGCCGAAGTGGCATCGCTGCCGAAATTAGCAGCTTCGCTCTTGAACTCGTCGATAAAACGCTGCGAGAAATCACGCTCGTATTCATTGATAAAGGTGTATTTCGTAACCGGAAACGATGCGGTGAGGTGGCTTCTCTCAGGGTCGTTGCCGATTTTCAGCGTAAAGACCTGAATGTCTTCGTCGGAGTCGTTCAAGGTGAGTTCTTCGGTGAGGTCCGCCAACCGGGTAACTTCTGCGGTGTCTGCCATAGCGTTGTTGTCTACGGCAGCCTCTTTCGTCTGTCGCCCTCCGCATCCCATCAGAAAGATGGAAGCTACTGCTACCAGGAGTAAAATTTTATTATTCTTCATAAGTTCAAATATTTTTTAGGGCAAAGGTAATAAAATAAAATAACAGTTAGCTATTTAGTCGTCCCTTAAAAAACCACATATTGTTTGATATTCAGTAAATTAATCTGCAA
>BDEJ01000057.1 GCA_001653155.1 Porphyromonadaceae bacterium H1 | reverse complement strand
TGTTCCTTAGCTCTACTTCTTTTTTTGATGTTTATCAAAATATTTAGGACAACATTGCCCTTAATCCTGTTTCTTTTTCAATAAAAAACTTTATACTTTCATCAAATGGGAGATTTATGCATCCAACTGCGCTATTACCTTCAATACTGATCTTTTTACAGGCACGGGAATGCGTAGAATTAAAACATATTCTTTTAGGTTTCTTATGCATGTTTTCTCGTATTTTGTCCATGGTAATAGTTTTTCTAAAAATTGGTTGATAGGTTTCTGGACATTTATTTAAGCTTTGATTATTTTGCTCATCAATCTACAAATGTACGCAATACAGATACTACGACCCAAGTACAGGCACATACCTAAGCCAAGACCCCATTTCTATTGCGGGTGGGTTAAATGTTTATGCTTATGTTCATGATTCTAACAGTTGGATAGACCCATTGGGGTTAAGTTCTATAAATCTAAATTCAAATAACGCCGTAGGTAATTTTGGAGTTTATGAAATTTATATAGATGATAAACTATATAAAATAGGGAAAGCTGATTTAGGACGTGTTACAAAATCATCAGGACAACCAACAAGACTACATCAACAATTGAGAAAATTACAAGAACTACACCCTAATAGTGTTATCAGAGGGGAAGTCGTAGAAAAAGGATTTAAAACAACAGCAGAAGCAAAAGCAGCAGAGACTGCCCGATTACAAGCTCATTATGATAAGACAGGTGAGATACTTGACGGTAATAAAAAAAGTTTTAAACCTAAAAAAGGATGTGGATAATATGAAATTTAGAATTGGTGCAATATTTTCAGATGTGGGTATATCTTTTAAGATTTCTCACAAAGTTGTAAAATTGATTTGGAATGATTTGGAGAAAGAAATCAACTTATCAGATGAATACAACAAAGTGCATAAAGACTACACGTTGGTTTTTTTGTATTCGGCAAGAGAAAGCAATGATTTTTTTGTAACAAAGCCAACTATATCTAAACGGTATAAGATTGTAGAGTATGTAATTTATATGCCTTATAAAGAAATTCAAAAAGACACAGATATTTACAACGTCTTTCTCTGCTATATGGAAAAAGGAATAAGAAATGTTTTTGAACAATATAATATAAATCAAAATCAAATTGATGATATTTTTTCAAAAATCAGAATGAAAGTAATTGGAAATAAAGAATATTTGCCTTAGGTTGCGATTACTTATTTTTCTTTTTTCTCCGCCTTTGGCGAAACATTGGCGGAGTGGTTTTTGTGGCTTCGCCACAGAAAAAATGACTTTTTCGGCAAGAAAGTTTCTCTTTTCGGGGGCTTTTTTGCCTGTTTTTGTCCGTTTTTTGCCCTCTTTTTGGTTTGGAAATAGTTAAATATTCTTAAATCTTTGTGTTTTTGAAGAAATTTATCGGCAATTCGCTTTTTTGCCGTCAATCCCTTTATTTATCGGTGTTTCCTCCCTGTTTCCCTCGCCCCTTTCCCAAAGGCTTTTGAGCGGGGAGAGAGGTAGCAAAACAGACCCGCAACAACATCCCTAAAAAATAGGAAGAACCACAAACAAAACGCCCCGATAACCGCCGAGCCGATAGCAATACCAATCAAGCCGTAGAACACCCCTAAAACAATCTATAACCAATAAAAACAGCCCGCAAAGCGGGCAAAAAAGGGGGGCAAAAAATATCTGCCGAAGGCAGACATAAACAAAATATAAAATACAGTAAATCAAACGACAAAAGAACCAAAGAGCCACCCCCGACAGACAACCCGCCAACAAAACCTGCCGACCTAAAACCCGAAGCACCCCGACCGCCCCGACAACCGATAAAACGCTGCCAACCAAGCACACGCAACGACACACGGCAAACTCACAACCCGCTAATAACCAATAAAACCAGCCCGCAGAGCGGGCAAAAAAAGGGGGGCAAAAAATATCTGCCGAAGGCAGGCATAAACAAAATACAAAACACAGTAAATCAAACGAAAAAAGAACCGAAGAACCGCCCCGACAGACAACCCGCCAACAA
>BDEJ01000056.1 GCA_001653155.1 Porphyromonadaceae bacterium H1 | reverse complement strand
CCGACAACCGTAAAATGCTATCAATCAAGCATACACAACGACACACGGCAAACCCACAATCTGCTAATAATCAACAAAACAGCCGACACAAGCAGAGCAAAAATGCTGTAAATCAAAACATTAAAAATCAAATAAATATCCCGCTTTGCGGGATACAAAAAAAGGGGGGCAGTTCCGCCTTTGGCGGAAAAAAGAAACACATATATTGCTGAAAATCAAACCCAAACTACATACCGACACAGAACCCAATCAAAAGCCCAAGAACAGAGAACACACAAAAAATATACAATACTGTAAATCAAAGAATAATCAACAAAAAACAAAACCGACTGACCCGACAACCGATAAAATGCTGCCAATCAAGCACCCGCAACGACACACGGCAAACTCACAACCCGCTAAAAACCAACAAAACAGCCCGCAAAGCGGGCAAAAAGGGGGGCAAAAAATATCTGCCAAAGGCAGGCATAAACAAAATACAGTAAATCAAACGAAAAAAGAACCGAAGAACCGCCCCGACAGACAACCCGCCAACAA